>JBAZUI010000001.1:0-118031 GCA_041661425.1 Patescibacteria group bacterium
GAATTCGGATGTCGCAAGCGGAGGAGGAGGGGTTTGGGGAGGAATCCTCCGCTTGCTCCGCTGTTTTCTTTTGGCGAAATTCGGGCGGGGGTTTCGGCGGGCTTAAGTAATCTCGTCTATCTCCTTTGGGGTGCTTGGATCATAGCTCTGTACTCTCTCCCAGTCAATCGGTGTTACTCCCGCAACCTCTCCCGTTTCTTCGTCAAATTCAATAATTGTATCTTTAATTCGCCAACGCTTATCGATGTTCAGTGTTTCTCTAAATAATTCCGCCATTTCTTTATTTTTCTCTGCGACTATCTGCATAATTGATTTCACTTGTTCGTCACTATATTTTCCAGAATCTCGTAAGTGCTTTTCAAATTTTCGACCCGAAAATCCCTCAATTTTTTTCATCAAGAGGTAGCTACTATCTGCTTCTGTTTTGCCAGAAAGAAACCCAACAGGTTCAGCAGTCGGTAGATTGGCTTTTCGGGCGGCAATAAGAATAGAAAATTCTTTTCGTGCCTCTTTTGCCTTTCTTAATTCAACCCGTTTGGCCACTATTTCAGTGTCATCTGACAGTTTGAATAAAACGACTTCTTCGTCTGGATATTCACCTTCTCCTTTACTACCTTTCAGAAGTTCACCTTGTTGCGCAAGATATTTTTTTGGATCATTGACAAATTCGGGTGGCAAAAGAGAAGAATATTCTTGTCTAACACGAATAAGATAATGTTCAGAATCAAGATTTATATTTCCCGACGGCTCGTGATGCAGTTGTTCTTTCAGCCAATAATGTCTACCTACAGCCTGCTTTACCATCATAAAGTAAAATTGTTCATCTGGAGCCGTCGGTTCTGCAATCGGTCTGATCTTTCCAGTTTCAGGGTCTTTGATTAAGCCAACTGCCGTGTTTTCTGTTTTAGCGTTATGTTCAATATACTCAATAATTTCAGCGCGCGCATTTTCTGGAATTCCTTTAACGCGTCTATGCACAACAGGCGCAGACAACAATCGAATACGCCTTTCGATTTCCTCGTTTTCAAAATCCATAACCCGCATAATTTGTTCTGGAATTGTGCCGGTGTAACCAGTATCGTAAAACATTGGATCAGCTTCGGGACTGATACCTTCTTGTTCCAAAAATTCACGCTTGGTTTCGTAGTTGATGCTATCTCGGAAATAGCGCGGATAGATTAAGTATTTCGGTTGAATCTCAATAACCTCTCCGGCTTCTTTTGCTTGTTTTCTTCCTTCGAGTCCAAGTTTACGGCGACGTGCTACATCTTGTGCGCGTCTTCCAAGCCAAGCGTAAATGCCATCTCGTCCTAAATATACTTCTAGTGGATATTGACCAGTCTCTCGGAGATTGTCAAACTCCTCGTACAGCTTGTCATACAAAGGGACATCAACTTCATATATTTTGATAAAACGGCGCAAACCTTCTTGCAAAATTCCTTCAAGATTTTCAGTTATATCCGCAAGCTCCTTATTGAGCTTTTTTGTGTCACCTTCCGCGACTTGTGTTAAATAACGCGCAACAAATGATAGAATATTGCCGCGCAAATCAGTCATTCTTACCGAACTATTTTCTGGATGAAGAAGCGCGTTTCTATCTTCTTCAGGAAAAGTACCGCTCGATTCAATTTCAGAAAGAAAGTTTTCGTAAGCTGTATTCAATTGTTGTTCTATCGCCCTTAAAGTTTTTAGAGATTCCGGAGAAATGCCAAGTTGTTTAATGCTTTCCTCATCCGCTTTGCCTGCAATAATATCTGAGAGTGCGCTTGCCATCCTGATTTGTTCTCCAGTAAATTTCCAATGGTGGTTTTCATAAGGGTCAGTTTCTGAAAATCCTTGTGACTCCGCACCTCGTTCTTCGTCCCATTCTTCTTCGGCATGTGGTTTTGTCAGTTTTGCTTTTGCATAAACATTTGTAACCCAAGAGGTGTCTTTCCATGGCGCAGTACCACTATCGACGGCTTTAATAAACTTTTGTGCTACGGGGAAGTGTTTGATTGCACCCTCAATGCCTTGTACCGCCCATGGCTGTGTCTGATATAAGTGGATATTTTCAAGAAAATAGTCAGCCAAATCCTCGTTTGATGGTAGGTGAGAGAGAATTTCTTCGCGCGCTTTTGCCATGGCTTGAGGAAACATTTGCAAAGCTTCTTCTTGACCAAGTTTTGTAACTAAACGGATTAGGTTTTGTGTGTCAAAATTTTCTGCGATGTGTTCATCAAGATCAGAAAACCATTGTTGCGCCTCTGGAGATAACCCATATAACTTTTTGAGCGTGTCTTGATATTGTTGATTACTACTATAAAAAAGTTCGGCAATCTTTGGTTTAAGTAATTTAATACCATGCAGAGCAGTTCCTTTAATGGATTCATTCTCTGATTTGGCAAGAACCATAAGACGATCAAAGGACGTGAGATCAAAATCTGTTTTCTTGTGAACCTCTGCAGTCAATAAAAGTGTGGCAAGGCATAAAGATTTTTCATCCTCTTGATTGATTAACTCTTCTACTTTATGTTGGGGTACTAACCCAGACAAAATCAGGTTTTTTAATGATGCGACATCTTCCTCATTTTCAGGGTTAAGGGACACAAAATATTTTAATATTCCATCTTCACTTAAAACTTCTTTATTTTTTTCGTTGATGCTTTCAAGAAAAGCTGCATCAATAAATTGTCTTTCACTTTCAAAACTACACTTATCTCTTAGAAAGCTTATCCATTGTTTCTGTTCATCTAATGACAGTTGATTTAATTGCAAAATTTTAATCGCATCTTTAGTTGCATCCTTTAATGCCCCTCTTTCATCATGAGAAGCTGACATCCCGCCAACTCTTTCCAACTGTTGCAAAGCTTCTTGTGGGTAAGATTCCGCTATTTCAGCTAAATCTTTAAGCAGGATTAGGGATTTCCCATACTGGCCTCTCATCGGGCTGATTCCAAATTCATTTAATTTATCTAGCAGTGGTCTAGTACTATCAATCCCTCGTTGCTTAATACTCTGTCTTATTATTTGCACCAAGGCATCTGCTTTATCGTAAGAGTCCTCTTTTGTTGTTGAATAAATTTCTAAGGCCCTATTCAGATCATGGAAAGCCACTTCCGTAGCAATATTATTTAATCCTTTTCCTCTTGAGAATTGATATTGATCGTTTTGATCATTCCATATGTTATCTAGCAAGGATAACGCTTCGTCAGAATTTGTATGTGCAATAGCAGGTATTAATTTATTTGTGCTTTGTAGCCTTCTATCAAACATAGAGTCATGCTTTCCAGAACCTATCTGGGGCATTAACTCTAAAACGCGCTTAGATTCTTCAATTAAAAATTGAGCACCACTTTCGTTCTCTCTTAAGCGCAAAATAATAGTGGCGACTTGGGCATATACTTCAACCGCCTTTTCTGGATAAGTTGAGGAGTATTTTTCTTTTTGCAAAACCCATTTGTTATTTATCGCTTCTACCAGCCCTTGAGGATCAGATTTGGCAATCTCTACTCCCACCTTAATAACATGCTGGGCATATCCTCTTTCTAGTGCAATTCGCAACGCAGATTCTAAATCTTGGGTCTCTATATATTTCTCAACAATTCGTCTTACGGCTTTCTCCTCCACATTATCTCTAATGCTTCTCATTTTTCTAAGAACCTCCTCAGCTTTTTGGGGATCTACTATAGCAAGCTCCTCTACAACTTTAGGAAATTCGGAAGATGATGAAAACGAATATAAACGATCTTCTGGTTTTTCATTTTTCACGGCCAAATCAACAAGGAACGAGGATAGGGCAGGCTCTGATTCGCGCAATGTTATTGATGCCCTTGTTAAGGCGAGAGGAGAATATGTGGGGCCGAAATTCCCAAGAGAATCAGTTCTGGTTGTTTCTGACAAATTTTTAATTTCTTCAACAAGAGAACCAAAATCAACCCCGCTTTCAGGATTTGATTTGGATATAGTTGCTATCTCTGCAAGCATTTCAATACGCGGTCTTTCTTCTTGACGGATAATTCTTAAAGCTGTTTTAAGGTTAATGTGGGCAATTGACCTAACAATATCTGGATTGACATAGCCCGCATAGGCCTCTTGGGAAGATTTAATTTTTGTTATTGAATTTGCAAGAGTATCTAAAAAAACTTTTTCCTCTGGTTTAAGCTCGATCAACTCCGGATTATGTTCAGTCTCCGGTGTTGATTCTTGTGGTGGTAATTTTGGATGTTCAAAATTTTCTGGCATATATTTTATATCAACTCCTCAACGGATACATTTAGTGCTTTAGCAACTTTTTTAAGTGTATCAATGGTCGGATTATCCTGCTTTTCCGCTTCAATGTTAATAATCGTATTATTGGAAACATCAGCCAAACGAGCTAACTTTTCCTGCGACAAACCCAGCCTTTCGCGAAGCTGTTTAACTTTCTTGGCTAAATTAGTTTTACTTGACTCTGCCATAATTTGTTAGTAACATTATATTGTGGTACACTTATCTATATGAGCATGCTAATCATCAACAATATAATGTTACCAAATTATTTGAAAATCGTAAAGCCTTTTGTGTCCGTATTTTTGAATTTGCCCGCCGAAACCCCCGCCCGAATTTCGCCAAAAGAAAACAGCGGAGCAAGCGGAGGATTCCTCCCCAAACCCCTCCTCCTCCGCTTGCGACATCCGAATTCAAAAACAGATAAGCCGAAGTTTTGGCAAATCCTTTCCTCCCCAAAAAATAGTTTTGCCAAAACTTCGTCCGCATTGTTCCGCCACCTGCCTGAATACTTGGAAGGCAGAACCCCAAAGAAAAATGTCCTTTCCATTTTCAAAAGAAATTTCATCCCCGCCAAATCAAAAAAACAAGAGACATTTTTCTTTGGGGTTGCCGAGGCTTTGCGAGGCAGTGGCGGAACGATACGAGCGTACGATTTAGTTTCAAGTCACCATGCGCTCCGCGCGTGGCACATTAGCGATTTTGGAAATAGGTTCGAGCTTGGTACAATAAATACACCAATAAAACCACAGTCACGAACGATTGTGGTTTTATTGTTTGAATCATAGGACATGCCCTGTGGCATGTCCGTCGGGAATCGAACGCCGGAGCCAAATTCCGCCAGCAGGCGGAATGGCGAGGCGGTGCCCAGCCCGAGGCTTGCGACGGCAAGCCGAGAGGCACGGGCGATTCCCGGTGGGGTCACCAAAAAACTGACTGGATTTTTCCAGGCAGTTTTTTGATTTCCTTGGAATGAACCCGAATTTTCAGGTGCACGGGTTCGATAGCCAAACGAGCGAGGAAAACGAAAGTTTACTTTTAATTTTCCGAGCGAGAGCAGGATATCTGGCCAAAGGCCAGATTCCCGGCCCGTCCTCCGAAGCTCTGTTTCTACAGAGTGAAGGAGGATTGGGTCACCATCCTTCGCTCCGACTATTGTCGGAGCTACGGGCTGGCAGGCCAAAAAACCACAGTCATGAACGATTGTGGTTTTATTGTTTGAAAATTTTGAAGAATGGGGTCAGGTCTGGAATCGAGAATTTATTATTTGAAACGCTACAAGTAACGACCTGACCCCAGCTCTCGTCTTACGATACTTTTCTCGTTTCCTTTTTAGCAACGAAATAAATCCCCACAGGAGTTCCGATGATAAGATCAAGAATGCTAACTATCCCGAGAAGACCGCAGAGGATTCGACAAATATACAAGATAGCAAGAATCAAATCGCTCGGTTCATTGGTGGCTCCAAGTAGTTGGCTGATAATAAAACTTATCATGGCATAGAGGGCAAGACTGCAAGGAAGCGCAATCCATGGGAAGATGATAAGGACAAGACCGAGTGTACGTTTTTTCATATCGTGAGAAAATTAGAATTTATTATTTGAAACGCTACAAGTAACGACCTGACCCCATTTTCATTCGAATCGATCAACAATCGCCTGCGGCGTATCAAGATCACAATCTTCAGCGGATACGAGTTCCGTCACCTCCCACTTATACGGTGACTTTCCACGCTGAGCTTCCAAGTAAAACGGCTTGAATCGAAAAATGCTTTCACCGGTTTTCTTTTTTGAAATTACGTACATCGCCTCATGACCAAAATGCAAATCGCGATTTTGAGAAATTCGATTTTCTTTCATGGCGGTATCGAGCGTGGTGATCCAGTTGGGGATTATGCCTGCATCAAAATCTAAATTCATCTCAAACCAGTGTGTGATCCGTCGGCGCACAGTTTCTTCTGGATTTTCTGGGCTCTGTTCGCTTCTTGTGAATCTCATAAAAATTTTCTTGTTTATGATAACAAATTCCATACTTTTTTGCGAGAACGCATCCGTGTTATAATCAGACTAATCCTTGGAGGATATGAGCGATACTCTATTTATTGAATTAGCGATCGTTGTGATGAGCGCTGGGCTGATTTCACTTTTGGTGTATCTTCTTCGCCAGCCGCTCATTATTGCGTATGTGCTTACCGGGCTTATTATTGGTCCGAGTATTTTGGTGATCTCGGGGAATGCAACGATCTTTGAAGCGTTTGCCGATATTGGTGTTGCGTTTTTGCTTTTCCTTGTTGGCTTGAATCTCAATTGGCGAAATCTGCGTGACATTGGGCCCTTGGCCATGGTTGCTGGATTGGGGCAAATTCTTCTCACCTCAACCGTTGGATTTTTCATTCTTCGATTATTTGATTTTGATCTCTCAACGTCAATTCTTGGTGGATTGGCGCTCTCATTCTCGAGTACGATCGTGATTGTGAAGCTTCTTTCCGATCAAAAAGATATCGATCGTCTTCATGGTCGTTTGGCTGTTGGTATTTTGATTGTGCAGGATATTGTTGCCATGCTCGTTCTTTTGGTGATCGGCACCTTTGGCTCAACCGATCAGGCGATTGGTCCAGTGCTTCTCATCTCCGGGCTCAAAGCCGTGGCAAGTATCGTGGTCCTTCTCGTGATCGCGCGTTATATTCTTCCCCCGGTTTTTCGTTATGCGGCGAAATCGCAAGAGCTTCTATTTCTCGCCTCGCTCAGCTGGTGTTTTGCCGTGGCCGTTGCTTTGCAATGGCTTGGATTCAGTATCGAAATGGGAGCGCTTCTTGCCGGGATCAGTTTAGCCGGCAGTGAATACCATCATGAAATTATTTCAAAAGTAAAACCGCTTCGAGATTTCTTTTTGATCCTGTTCTTTATTATTCTCGGCGCGAGTCTTTCCGGCGAAACCATTGGTGGAAATTGGTGGCTTCTTGTCGTTCTCTTGATTATTGTTCTCAAAATTAAGCCCGCAATTCTCATAGGCGTTCTTCGTCTTCTTGGCATTCATCCGCGAACAGGATTTTTAACCGCCTCGGCTTTGGCGCAAATGAGTGAATTTTCTTTTATCCTCGGCACGGTCAGCGTTGAGGTTGGGCTCATGGATGAAAAGCTTTTGCCGATTTTTATCATGGCCGGGATTGGGAGTATTGGAATTTCCACGTACTTTATTAAGTACGGCGAGCCTCTTTATGATCGTTTTCGTTTTGGGTTTCGATGGATGGAGCCTCGAGGAAATCCAAAAGAAATTGAAGAACGGGCTCCGGAGATTTTATTATTTGGTTGCGACACGATGGGAGAGGCACTTTTACCGTCTGTCCGTTCACTCAAGAAGGAATATCTTGTTGTGGATTTTAATCCCGCAATTATCAAGGGATTAAAAGACCGTCACATTCCTTTTCGATATGGTGATATTGGGAATGAAGATTTTCTTGATGATATTCACGCCTCGCATGCCTCCATTATTATTTCTACTATTCCGGATCGTGTTTTGAATAGCGATGTGCTAGCATATTTAAGAGCAAAGCGTTCCCGTGTGACTGCCATTGTCTCTGCAAAAAATATGGCAGAGGCAAAAGATTTGTATAAACTCGGGGCTGCGTATGTGATGATTCCTGGTGAGCTTGGTGGAGTCCATGCTGGGGAAATGCTCAAATTACGAAAAGATCGCAAAGCTTCTTGGCAGATCGCAGCCCGGAAGCAGAAAAAATTATTATCAATGTATGAATAATCCAGAACGAAGAGTCTTTATTCCTCCCAAGGAGGTTCCACCACGTCCAGAATCAAAGGGGCGATGGGCGGCAGTTGAGACAACACGACAAGCTGCGCATGAAAAAATTCGACAAGAGCAATTAGAACAGCAAAAACGAGCAGAATCGGAACGAGAAGCTCGAGAACGTATTAAAGCGGGTATTTCAGCGGCAGGAGAAATCCGTGATTATCTCAATGACCAGGGCAATCAGAACGCGGTTGCTGATATTTTAGAACATGATCAAAGCACGCTTGAGGATGATGAAAGATCAGCTCTTGAAATCTGGAATAATGTTAAACGAATCAATGCAGCGCTTGATAATTTAGAGGAAGATTTTGATCTTCCAATCATGCAGTCGATTGAGTCGGAGATTCAATCTTTGATCACTCTCGAGTCTAATGAGGAAATGTATGGTCTTCTCTATGATCGTTTGATTGGGATTGATGAAAATGAGAAAAGAATTGCTCAATCAAAAGCCGTGTAAAATAGAGGAAAAATAAGCCCTTGACGAAGAAAAACTAGCAGTCTATACTTGTGACTGCTAGTTTTATGAATGATCGCCAAGCCACTATTCTTTGCGCCATCATCGATGCTTACGTGAAAACCGCAGAGCCTGTCTCTTCGAATTTTTTGATCGATCATTATGATCTTCCGGTTTCTTCCGCCACGGTGCGAAATGAAATGATGGCCCTCGAAGATGCCGGATACGTACGCCAACCGCATACCTCGGCCGGACGCGTGCCAACCGAAGAAGGGTATCGATTCTATCTTCAGCATCGTAAGCAGGGAAAGGTTATTGGAAAAGAGGCGTCGTTTGAACAAACATTTGAACATCATGCGAAAAATGAAAAAGATTTGATGCGTGAAATTGCAAAAGTCCTCGTGGAACTTTCCGGTGAAACCGCTGTCACCGCGCTCGAGAGTGATTGGCACCACACAGCCGGCTTGCAAAAGCTCTTCGACAAACCGGATTTCGCGGACGTGGAAAACATGCGTTCACTCTCGGAAGTCGTGGATCGCATGGATGAAGTGATGGCCGATGTGTTCTCCGATGTTTCGGAAGAGATGAACGTCTGGATCGGCCGTGAGAATCCCTTTGGAAATCAGATGGCCACGATCATGGTTCGCTATCGTTTGCCCAATGGGATGCTTGGAATGATGGGATTAGTTGGGCCGCTTCGTATGGATTATGAACGGAATATGAATTTGCTTGAAGAAGCAAGAAAAATAATTGAAGACGATTATGGAAAAACAAAAAAAGAATAAAAAGCCACCATTGCCCGACCTTCAGGCACAATGCGATGAATATTTGGCCGGGTGGAAGCGCGCGCTCGCGGATTACGAGAATCTCAAAAAAGATCTCTCGGCACGTGAAGTCGAGCGTCATCGCTATTTCGTCATTGACCTTATTCAAAGTTTTTTTCCTATTATCGATAATTTCGATGTCGCGGTTCGACACATTCCCAAGCTGGATGATCTCCCGGAAGAGAAAAAAAAGATGATTGAGAATTGGCTTCAAGGGGTCGTCTACATCCAAAAACAATTTGTCGATAGTCTTGCCTCGCTCGGGATTGAACGGATGAAAACAATGGGTGAGATTTTTGACCCGACTCATCACGACGCCGCAGGAACAAAAACCGATCCATCAAAAAAACCACAAGAAATTTTGGAGGAAGTGTACAGCGGATGGATGCTGGGAGATCAGGTCATCCGTCCGGCAAAAGTCATTATTAACGAATAAATATGTCAAAAATACTTGGAATCGATTTAGGAACAACCAATTCCGCCATGGCCGTGATTGAAGGCGGTCAACCACGCATTATCGAAAATAAAGAGGGCATGCGCACCACCCCATCCATTATCGCGATCGCCAAAAACGGCGAGCGATTGGTGGGCATGCCGGCAAAACGCCAGTCCATCACCAATCCGGTTGATACGCTCTATTCCATCAAGCGTTTAATTGGTCGTCGTTTTAGTGATCCGGAAGTCACGCGCGATCGTGAACAAATGCCATTCAAGATCGTCCAGCGCGGTGAAGGAATCGGGATCTTGATGGGCGGAAAGGGATATACGCCACAAGAAATCGGCGCCATGGTTCTTGGAAAAATGAAAGCCGATGCCGAAGAGCGCTTGGGCGAACCCGTGACCGAAGCGGTGATTACGGTTCCTGCCTATTTTGATGATGCGCAACGCCAGGCCACAAAGGATGCCGGAGAAATTGCCGGTCTTAAAGTGAGTCGCATCATCAATGAGCCAACCGCGGCGGCTTTGGCTTACGGGTTTGATAAGAAAACCGGTCAACAAATTCTTGTGTACGATTTGGGTGGCGGAACTTTTGACGTCTCCGTTCTTGATGTGTCGGATAATACCGTGGAGGTTCTCTCAACAAACGGGGATACGCATCTTGGTGGTGATGATTTTGATAAAGTGATCATTGATTGGATTCTTGGCGAATTCAAAAAATTGGAAGGCGTTGATTTGCACGGCGATGCGCTCGCCATGCAACGCATTAAAGATGCGGCTGAGCGCGCGAAAATCGAACTCTCCACCGCGCAGGAAACTGAAATTAATCAACCGTTCATTACCTCGGGCGCAGAAGGGCCAAAGCACTTGGTGATGAAAATCACTCGATCAAAGCTTGAGGAATTGGTGATGCCCCTTATTGAGAAGACGATGGGTCCGGTTGCGAAAGCACTCGAGGATGCCAAAATGAGCAAGGGCGACATCGAAGAAATTGTGATGGTCGGCGGAATGACTCGCATGCCACTGGTCCAAAAGAAAGTTGAAGATTTTTTTGGCAAGAAACCGAATGTTTCGGTGAATCCCGATGAAGTGGTTGCGGTTGGCGCGGCCATCCAAGGTGGAGTCCTCAAGGGCGATGTCAAAGATGTTTTGCTTCTTGATGTCACGCCTCTTTCGCTTGGAATCGAAACACTCGGTGGAGTGATGACCAAGCTCATTGAACGAAATACCACAGTGCCAACATCCAAGAGTCAGGTCTTTTCGACAGCATCAGATAGCCAGCCATCGGTTGAAATCAAGGTCTATCAAGGTGAACGTCCTCTGGTGAATGACAATAAATTGCTTGGCGCTTTCTCGCTTATGGGAATCCCACCAGCGCCACGTGGTATCCCTCAAATTGAGGTTTCCTTCGACATCGACGCGAATGGAATTCTTAATGTAAAAGCAAAGGATAAAGGAACAAATAAAGAGCAACAGATTACCATTACCGCAAGCTCTGGCTTATCAAAAGATGATATTGAGCGCATGAAACATGATGCAGAATCACATGCCGATGAGGACAAAAAGAAACAGGAAATGATTGAGGCGCGCAATATGGCGGATACGCTTATCTACACCACAGAGAAGATGCTTGTGGATTATAAGAGTAAAATGAATGAAGCGGATGTTAAAGAAATTACGGAAAAAGTGGAGGCGCTCAAAAAGGTGAAAGATGGGGAAGATTTAGCCGTCATCAAAACAGCTTCCGAGGAACTTTCCAAAGTCGCACAAAAGATCGGGACAGCCATGTATCAACAGCAAGCCCCAGCTGGAGCTCCAGCGGGTGAGAAGCCGGCTGAACCGGGGACAAAAGATGCGGACTTTGAGGAAGTCAAAAAAGATGACGAGAAAAAATAATATGAAACTCCGAAACGTTCTCAAGCTCTTTTTGCGAGGTGGATTGGGTTTTGTCTCAACCATCCTCACCATTCTTTCAATTCCGCAGGTTCGCGATTTCCTCTGGAATAAAGTGCTCAATAAGAGCAAAGAAAAAATCGTCGATGCCAAGGCAAAGGTGGTGAAAGAATAATGGATGGGGAGCTCTTCGCCCCCTCCTTAAATAAGGAGGGGTGAGGGGTGGTCTTGAATTCATGAATATGAATTATCGATTGTTCAATCTGAGAGATCAGAAGAAATTTCGTTCTAAGCTTAGAAATGATTCAACGGACGCCGAACAGAAGTTGTGGAGTTTTCTCCGTCATTCTCAAATCGATAAGTTAAAATTCCGTCGACAACAAGGAATTGGACCGTACATTGTGGATTTCTATTGTCCAAAGATCAAACTCGTCGTCGAGATTGATGGCGATTCGCATTTTGATGATCAGGGCATCGCCTACGATAAACAACGAACAGTATTTCTGCAACAGTTTGGTATTCGGGTAGTCAGATTTACGAATGTTGATATTCAAGAAACCATTGAAGGTGTGATCGAAGAAATAAGAAAAAAAATAACGTTTCGCTAGAACCCCCTCAAACTCCCCCTTTGAAAGGGGGAGGCTAAAAAATATGGGCAAAGATTATTATAAAATTCTCGGAATCGAAAAAGGCGCTTCCAAAGAAGAAGTGAAGCGCGCTTTTCGAGCTCTCGCCCATACGCATCACCCCGATAAAGGAGGGGACGAAGCAAAATTCAAGGAAATCAACGAGGCCTATCAAGTGCTGGGTGATGAGGAGAAGCGCAAGCAATACGATCAATTTGGCACCACATACGATCAGCCGGGCGGTGGCGGTTTCGGGAATTTCAATGATTTCTATTCGAACATGAATTTTGAGGATCTTGGGGATATTTTCGGGAGCATGTTTGGCGGAGGGCGAAGTGCACGTGCGCGTGGCGATGATATTGCGGTTGACGTCCGACTCACTTTCAAGGAATCGATTTTTGGCGTTGAAAAAGAATTAACGCTCACCAAAAATCAATCCTGTGATCGTTGTGGTGGCACCGGAGGAGAGCCGGGAACAAAAATGAATACCTGTGATACCTGCAAAGGGAGCGGAATGCAAATCACGGCGCAACGCACGATGTTTGGGACGATTCAATCGCGCACAACCTGTCGAACCTGTGGGGGGAGCGGTGAGATTCCAAAAGAAAAATGTTCCACCTGTAAGGGCACAGGTCTTGAGTATAAACGAACGACCTTGCGCGTTGAGATTCCACCGGGCGTTGAAGATGGCAATCGGATGCGTGTGCGCGGGCAAGGCGAAAGTCTTGGGGCCTCCGGAGCGCCTGGCGATCTTTATGTTTCATTGCATGTTGAAACTGATCCGCGATTTGAGCGCCAAGGAGAGCACCTGTTTTCTATAAAACGTATTGGATTTTCGCAAGCCGCGCTTGGTGATGAAGTGGTGGTTGAAACCGTGGATGGGAGTGTGAAGGTGAAGATTCCGGCTGGTACGCAGCATGGCGATAAACTCCGCTTGCGTCAAAAAGGAGTGCCAACGGGTCGGGGTCGCGGAGATCATTTGGTGATTGTGCATGTGATGACGCCAAAGAAATTAAGTCGAAGTGAACGAAAAATATTAGAAGAACTGAATTTGCGGGAAGAGTAGATAGGCATGGGAAATAGGCTTTGGTATAATAGACTCATGTCTTTTTCGTTTGAGAATCTTCTGAGTGCTTTCCCGTTCGATTCGTTCGACTTGTGGATGGCGGCTGGCGTTCTTGGGCTCGTTTTTATTTTTTTATTTACGATTGGACGGGATTTTTCCGTGACCCTCATGCTTTCCGTTTATTTTTCACTGGTCAGCATGACCATGATTCCATTTTTGCGCGATCTTGATATTGATATCAGCTTTGAGGATTATTGGGTGAAGTTGGTCATTTTTGGAGTTTTGATCGCGGTCTTTTTTTGGCTTCAAGTTCGCAATGAGTTTTTTGAGCCCTATACGGTTCCCACCGGCGGAGAGGTGATTGTTTTTGTTTTGGTCATTTCCGGCATGATTCTCTATGCCGCGGGAACCATGATCCCAGAACTTCTGCTTTTGGACATCTCTCCACTTATGCGAATGCTTTTTCTCGATGAACCGGCGGCGAATGTGTGGTTTACTTTGCCGATTCTTACCATGCTTTTTTTGCGCGGAAGGACTTAGTTCGTAGGGCTTGGTCTGCGTATGGGCTTGGCATACCAAGCCCATGCGATGAGAGCATGCGATGCCAAAAAGTGTCCGATCGGACCTTTCTTGTCATCAAATTGACATTCTAGGCCTTCCAGCTTACAGTTTTAGTGTCTCAAAGGAGGAAGCCATGGCACTCAGTGACATTTCCACGGTTTTTGTCATGAGTCCCCGTCGGTTCTACCGATGGTCGCTGCTTAGCTCCGTCGTCGTCTACGCACTCGGCGCCATTGCAGGAGCGGGAGGATTCGCTTTCGCAATTGGAGTTCACGTCCTGGTCGGTTTGTGCGGGGCAGGCGCTGAACACGACCTTGACATGAAGTACGTTATGGAGTTTGACTGGAAGGTCATGACCGGAATCCAGCGATTCAAGTACTTTTTTCTTCTCCTTGCCAAGAACATTACTCAGGGGGTCTTCGCCCCGTTCGTTTTGTCGTGGTACATCTACGAACAGTGGCGAGTCCTTCGGGACAGCCTTCGGAAACGTTCGCATCTCGTCGTCACCCGGATCGACATCAAATAGTCCGGGTTTTTGGTTTCTATCGCGTTTTTTATGCGTTGACGGTATACTATTTCACGAAATCTATGGATATCAAACTCTACAATACGCTTCATCGAACAAAAGAGATTTTTCACCCTATCCATGAGGGGAAGGTTGGAATTTATTGTTGCGGGCCAACTGTTTATCAGCGTGCTTCCATTGGAAATTTCCGCTCC
Organism: Patescibacteria group bacterium; assembly: GCA_041661425.1. Taxonomy (GTDB): domain Bacteria; phylum Patescibacteriota; class Patescibacteriia; order UBA9934; family UBA9934; genus JBAYHI01. Next base: position 14,635 of record JBAZUI010000001.1, read on the forward strand.
TATGTTTTTGCGGATCTTCTTCGCAGAACATTAATTGCCAATGGATATGAGGTGAAACACATTGTGAATATCACCGATGTGGGGCACCTGACGGATGATGCTTCTGCCGGGGAGGACAAGATGGAAAAAGCCGCCACGAATGCAGAAAAATCCGCATGGGATATTGCCGCGGAGTATACGGCTCTTTTTGAAGCGGATGCCGCGCATCTCAATATTCTTCCGCCAACCAAGATGCCAAAAGCAACGGATCACATTGGTGAACAAATAAAATTTATTGAGGATATCGAAAAAGCCGGATACGCGTATCAAATTTCAGATGGTCTGTATTTTGATACGGGCAAGCTTGAAAATTACGGCGAACTTTCACCACAGAAGTCAGAGGAGAAGGAAGAAGGCGCGCGGGTTGCAGTGAATGAGGAAAAAAGAAATCCAACGGATTTTGCTTTGTGGAAATTTTCACGCCAAGGAGAGCATCGTCAAATGGAGTGGCCATCGCCGTGGGGAGTTGGGTTCCCTGGTTGGCATATTGAATGCTCGGCCATGAGTGAAAAATATCTTGATCTTCCGTTTGATATTCACACGGGTGGAATCGATCATATTGCGGTTCATCACACGAATGAAATCGCACAAAGTCTGGCCGCACGCGGAGTGAACCCGGCAACATATTGGATGCACAATGCGTTTTTGCTCATCGATGGCGGGAAGATGTCCAAGTCGCTTGGGAATACCTATTCACTCGATGATTTGAAAGAGCGTGGAATTGAGCCGCTGGCGCTTCGTTATTTCTTTTTAGGGGCTCATTATCGCGTCCAAGAGAATTTCACTTGGGAAGCGATTGAAGCGGCACAGCACGCCCTTGATCATTTGCGTGAACTAGCACAAAACCTCGATGTGCCAAGCAAGATTCACGAACCATCATTCGAAAAATTCACAACATTCATGAATGACGATCTCAATACTCCCGGAGCATTGGCCTTTGTTTGGGATTTTTTGCGTGAGGCTTCAATTCCCTCAGGTGAGAAAGCGGCGACCCTTTTAGAAATCGATAAATTTTTAGGACTCAATTTGGATCACCCGGGTGCACAGCCACTTGCTATTCCAAGAGAGATTGAGGATTTGGTGCGAGCGCGTGAACGCGTGCGTGAGAAGCGGGATTTTGAAGCATCGGATCGTTTGCGAAATGAAATCGAAGAAAAAGGATACACCATCAAGGATTCAACAACAGGGCCAATCGTCGGACAAAAATAAGCATGATACAATGGGGGAGGTATGACAGAAACAAAAGATCTAAAAGATCAATCTCTTCTTCCGGAAGGGGGTGAAGAACTTTTTGAGGTTCGGGTGGAAACAGCGGAAACACTTACATCGAAAGAGGCAACAAGAGATGCGACAGCAGAAGTGCAGGAACCGATGGCCGAACAACCTGCCGAGGCTCCTCACGTTTCACCGGTCCCTGTGCCTCCCATGGCGGTTGAAAAAGATCGTCTCACCAAAGAAATCGAGGAAATTCTTTCCAATGATTTGACGGATATCTATCTCACGCTTTCCGAAGATCGCAAAGTGGCCTTTCGAGAAAAAGGAGAAGAAGTGGCTGTCGCGATTCACGACATGATGAAAACCGGAAAATTAAAAGTGCAAAAAGTCTTGGAGTTGATTTTAGAGTGGTTACGACTCATTCCTGGGATCAATAAATTTTTCTTGGAGCAGGAAGCAAAAATAAAAACCGACACGATTGTTCACCGATGGGAAGAAGAATCAATGCGTGTTGACAATGGTCTTGTTTAATTATTTGTTATGACCGAAATCGATCGTCTTATCTATCTTGCTCTCGCCCTGCTAATTGGTTCGGGATTCCTTTTGGTTTTGATCTATGGAATCCGGTCCTTTGTGCAGAATCGACCTCCTCTGCAAACCGGGAAGTGGAAGCACGTGACGCTCATGATCACGGTGCCAAAATTCGCAAACGAGGAAGAGACACGAAATGATGGCGGGATGCAGAAATTGCAAGAACGCATTGGGATTGCCGAAACATTCTATGCGGCCGTGGGAGGATTGTCCTCACAAAAGGGAATCACAGCCTGGTTTTTTGGTCGACAGGATCATCTTGCGCTGGAGATGGTCGCCCATGAAAAATTAATCACGTTCTACCTCACGGTTCCGCAGTATCTTTTGGAATTCGTGGAGCAACAACTTCATGCACAGTATCCCGACGCCAGCGTTCAACCGGTTGAGGATTATAATATGTTTTGCCCAACCGGGACGATTCTTGGTGGGTATGTGGAGTTAAAACGTGAGATGATTCTTCCAATCAAGACGTATAAAGAATCAGAATCCGATCCATTGAATGCCATCACTAATGCGCTTTCCAAAGTCCCCGAGGGAGAGGGAATGGCTGTGCAATATATGATCCGACCGGCGAAGTCAAGCTGGCGTTCCATGGGTCAGAGGATTTCCACAAACATGCACAAAGGCATGAGCTATCGTGAAGCCGTAAAAGGAAAAAAGGGTTCGGGAAGTGGATGGGCGGAGATGATTTGGAAGAAGAAAGAAACCGATCCGCAAAAAGTTCAGCAAGAGAACCAACCGCGACAAATGTCACAAGCGGAGCAGGAAATGCTCAAGCGTATTGAAAATAAAATCAGCAAAGCCGGCATGGAAGTGAACATCCGATTGATGGCTTCTTCGCAAAGTGCCGATGCCGCGCAGGCAAACCTGAATCAAATCCTTCAGGCTTTTGCGCAGTACAATATCTACGAATACGGAAATGCATTTGTTAAGGCCATTCCTTCGAATAAATCGAAACTCGTCCGTGATTTTATTTATCGTCGATTTTCCACAAAGCATCAATGTCTTTTTAATACCGAGGAGATGGCCAGTCTTTGGCATTTGCCGCTTCCCACCACGGAAACGCCGTCCATCCGTTGGATGCTTGCGCGCATTGCCCCGGCGCCGGCTGGCATGCCGACGGAGGGTTTGCACATGGGGTATAACGATTATCGCGGCAAGCGCACGGATATTTTTATTAAGGAAAAAGATCGTCAGCGCCACATGTATCTCATTGGAAAAACCGGATCGGGAAAATCGTGGTTTTTGCGGTATATGGCCGTGCAGGATATTCGCGCAGGAAAAGGTGTTTGTGTGATCGATCCGCATGGCGATTTGGTAGATGATATTTTGGGCACGATTCCAAAAGAACGAATTGATGATGTGGTCTATTTCTGCCCGGCCGACACCGAACGTCCCATGGGACTCAATATGCTCGAGGCGCCCAATGAGAGCATGAAAGATTTTGCGGTTCAGGAAATGATTTCGATTTTTTACATGTTATTTCCGCCGGAAATGATTGGGCCAATGTTTGAGCACAACATGCGCAATTATATGTTGACGCTCATGGCCGACCAGCATGATCTGGGAACCATTGCGGAAATTCCACGCATGATTGCCGATGATGCGTTTCAAAAATCTTGGGTTGATAAAGTCAAAGATCCGGTTGTCATGAGTTTCTGGAAAGATGAGATGGCGAAGACGTCCGATTATCATAAATCGGAAATGATGGGCTACCTTGTTTCGAAAGTCGGACGATTCGTGGAAAACGAAATGATGCGAAATATCATCGGGCAATCAAAATCCGCTTTTAATTTCCGCGAGATTATGGATTCCGGGAAGATTTTGCTCGTGAATCTTTCAAAAGGAAAAACAGGTGAGGTCAACGCGAATCTTTTGGGTCTCATCATTGTTGCAAAATTGCAGATGGCCGCATTCTCGCGCGCGGAGCTTCCCGAAGATCAGCGCCGCGATTTCTTTCTCTATATCGACGAGTTTCAAAATTTTATCACGCCTTCTATTGCAACGATTTTGTCTGAAGCTCGAAAATATCGCCTTAATTTGATTCTTGCACACCAATACATGGGACAGCTCGTGAAAAACAACGATACGCAGATTCGTGATTCCATTCTTGGAAACGTTGGAAATATGTTTGTGGCGCGTATTGGTCCGGAAGATGCGGAGATTCTCTCGAAAATTTATGAGCCGACATTTTCCGGTTACGACTTGATGAATACAGACAATTTTACATGGAATGCAAAAATTGTGGTTGACATGGCTCAGCTCAAGCCGTTTACCATGAAAGTGGCAACACCGGATAAGCCAAATCTCAAACTTGCCGAAGCGCTCAAGGAGATGTCACGTCTAAAATATGGTCGACCAAAGGCAATGGTCGAGCAAGAAATCGCCATGCGCGCGGGCATTGGCGCTGTGGCGGCTGGCACAGAACGCACACCACCGCCCATTCCACCAACGATGTAAGCGGTAGGGGCAGGTTACAGACTTGCCCTTTTGTTATTATCGAACCCCTCCTTTTTAAGGAGGGGTAAGGGGTGGTTGTGTGAAAAACTGGCGATCAAAAGCCCTCGGCCGAGACGACGGCTGAGGGCGAGCAGTCTTGCGAAGCAAAGAAAATCAGGGCGCAGCCGGCATCGAGTCGATGACAGCTGTGGGAGCTGGTGGCTCCGTCGAGAGGTCGATCTGCTCGAACCCTCCACGTGGATCGCTCGGAGGCATGGGGACTGATGGGATCCCGCCGTCCACGATGATCTGGTTGATCCTCTTGGCGTTTTCACACATCATGGGATCGCCCCCGGGCGCGCACGCCTCGACGACGTCCTGCCTCGAGCGCTCGTGCGTTCGAGCCTCGATCTTGTCGAGCTCCTCGGACTCGATCTTGTCGGGATGGGCGAGGAGCCATTCAATCCTCGCTTCGTCTTCCTCCTCCGTTGGAGTTCGCGATCCCTCGACGGCCGTGCTCATGGTTTGGAAGAGGAGGTATGACGAAACGCCTCCCACACAGATTCCTCCGGTTGCGAGACAGAGGAGGAGGATGATCACGATCAGCAGAACACTGTGTTTTCTCTTTTCCATTGATGACGACTCCTGACCTGGGTTAGCTACCAGAGATGTACGTATGATGTTAGACAAGAAAAACAAATATGTCAATAGCTTTGTACAGACCTTGCCGATTAAGCCCTTAGAAACACGAAAGCCCTCGGCCGAGACGACGGCTGAGGGCGAGAAGACGAAGTAGACTACCTGGCCTGGAAGTACCAGGTATGCAGATTCCCCGGGCTCGGGGAGTTAATGAGGCCACGCGACTGCAACGTGGCCACGAGAATCAAGAGCGCCAAGGCCATGAAGATCATGACCCCAATCGTACGCGGATTATCCGCCATCGGAGCCTCCATGGCTTTTAGTAGACGGCTATTAGTATGCTCCTTTTTGTCCTTTCTGTCAACCATTTCCATTCACAGGTGGTCGTGCTAAAATGCGGCTACCTCTATGGTACATGAAGCAATTTATCGGAAATATCGCCCGCAAGTTTTTGCGGATATTGTGGGGCAGTCTCACATTCGAACCACGCTTGAAAATCAACTCAAAACAAATCGCGTGGCTCATGCCTATCTCTTTTCTGGTCCGCGAGGAATCGGAAAAACAACCTGTGCGCGATTACTTGCGAAAGCCGTGAATTGCGAGCAACGCAAAGAAGGAAGCTCGGAACCGTGCAATGCATGTGAAGCGTGTCAAAACTTTTTGGCCGGGCGATCACTCGATATCGTGGAAATCGATGCGGCAACTCATACGGGCGTTGAGAATGTCCGCGATACGATTATCGATGCTGTCCGTTTTGCTCCGGCCGCAGGAAAATTCAAGGTCTTCATCATCGATGAAGTCCACATGCTTTCAACATCATCATTTAATGCGTTATTAAAAACGCTCGAGGAACCACCGGCCTATGCCATTTTTATTCTCGCGACCACGGAAATGCAGAAGATTCCTGAGACAATTCTTTCACGGTGCCAACGATTTGATTTTCGTCGCATGAGTCCGCAGGAGATGCTTGATCGTTTACACACGATCCTTACAGCCGAAGATGTCGAAATTGAAGAAGAAGTGTTGCGAGCAATTATCCGTGCTTCCGAAGGAGCTTTGCGTGATGCAGAAAGTCTTTTAGGACAAGTGCTCGCTCTTGGGGAAAAGAAAATCACCAAGGAACTCGCTTCGCTTGTGATTCCGGTTGGATCGATTGAAACAACTTCACACATCATTGCGGCTCTTGTGATGGGTGATGAAAAAGCGGCAATGGAAACACTGATCTCGTTTCAGAATCAGGGTGGAATGCCAACACTTTTGCTCGATGAGATGATTGAATACGTTCGCATGATTCTATTTGAGCGCATTGGTGCGCCGCATGACGATCGTTATCCCGATGTCATCATGCAAGAAATTCGCGCTTTAGCAAAAACATTTAATGAAGAACAATGTCTTTCTCTTTTGAATCTGCTTCTTGATGCAAAAGCTCGACCAGCAACTGATCCATTTCCTTCACTCCCGCTTGAGCTCGCCATGGTTCTTTTTTGTACGCAAAAACCTCGATCGATTCCGGTGCCGGTGGTCGTCACAGCGCCTCCATGTGTTGAGGGGGCGGATCTCCTTAAAACAATTCCCATTCAAAAGGGAATGCCAGAGAAGAAAGCAGAACCGGTTGTGACGCCGGAAAAGAAAGCGAGTTTTACACTTGAAGAGGTTCAGAACAAATGGGGACGTTGTTGCGAGGCGGTTGGCGCGCGAAATATCGCGCTTCCCATGGCGCTCAATGAAGCACGTCCGGAATCGTTTGATGTAGATGGGCGATTGTGTATTCGATTCGATCGGGAGTTTCATTTTGAAACGCTTAATAAGCCTGGGAATCTGAAGATTCTTACTGAGGCCATTGCGGAGGTGATGCAATCGCCGGTGGTAGTGATGCCGATTTTTACAAAGAAACCCGAAGGAGAAGTGAACGATTTAGCTCAACAATTCGGCGGGGAAGTGATGTAATTGTTTTAATAAAATAGTGATGACAGAAGTGGTCCGATCGGACCACTTCTGTCATCAGGGCGGTAACCGCGCGTTGACAGGTGCGCCTTTTTGGCGTATTATTTTCGGTCCTTTTCTAACGTTATCGATCGTTTCATAAATGGTCCGGTCGGACCTTTTGTGAAACGATCACGCTCTTTCGTATTCTCATCCTGGAGGTTCCCATGCTGTTCATTCTCCTTGTGGCTTGCGCGTCGCAGGTTGAGCAGGACTTCATGACTCATGACGAGGTTCTGCCTGAGGAGGAGGTTGTTGCGGAAAAAGTTTCACCGGTCCTCGCGACGATTCGACCTGAGGATGCGGCGCTCGCGGAAGCGCGACTCCTTGCGCAGAACTGTGACAACGAAGCCTTTCGGAAGGTGACGTATCCGGATGATCCGTCGTCAACGTTCTGTCACTACATCGCGTACGCTCACTTGAGCGATCTCGAGGGTGAGTTCGATGTCTCGCAAGACATCGTCAACCTCATCGATGTGAACTTCGAGTACATCGGGTACGAGGTGTATTGGACGACAATCGCACGCGAGAATGCGGGTTTTGCTGAGAACACTAATGTGCGATACGTCGGTGTTCTCGAGTGGCTCTACACGCAATGGCAGGAGAAACTTGTTCAAGCGGGCCTTAAGGGAGGGGTCCGTTATAACAATCCCGCGCTCCTTCGCTCCTACCCTGCGGTTGTCACGAAATGCGAGGGCGACACGAGCTGGGGATGGACGGTTACGACTCTCAGCTACGTCGTGAGCGTGCTTCGCGGTCACCCGGGCGAGCATCACCTCTTGGACGAGAAGCTCGCCGCTGATGAGAAGATGTGGATGCGACGTGCGGCTGACACCTACCACATTGGCTGTATCGGTGACCGGGACGAACGGAATTACGCGGAAGCGTACTTCTATTATTCCGAGGTCGGCGAAATGCCAATGGCTCGCAGGATCGCTCGCATGCAAGCCGAAGCCGGGCTTGCTCAATTGACGGGTCGAACGCCGTCATGCAACCGAGAATCCTGGTGTTCCTGGCGCCAAGGAGATCTCACCACATACATCATGTGGATGGAGAATGCGGGCATGACGAAAGAGGAGCAATGGCTCGAGCTCAAAAAACTCGAAGCCAAACACCCGCCGCCCGAAGTCCTCGATCTCATCCGCTCTCACGAGCCGTCGTGACTCTGCCCTTCGTGGCCGTTCCTGCACCTGCGGGGACGGCCGCTGTATTTTATACAAAAAACTATGAATTGATATTCATGGTTTTTTTGTGGTTCCCGGACAGGGATTCCTCCTCATCCGTCGTTCGCGTGTTCCCTCGGAACAGGCTCACTCCTCCTTCAGAGCCGGGGTCGTCCAAAACGTAAAGTAGTTTACGTTTTGTCCGTACCCTTCGAATCCCTGTCGTAAATAAAATATCGCCAGCCGAAGCTGTCGATATTTCATGGTTCCCGGACAGGGATTCGAACCCCGATTCCCAGGACCAAAACCTGGTGTCCTGCCCTTAGACGATCCGGGATCAATGTGGCAAAAGAATACGAGAAAATAATTCTTTTGTCAATCCAATCAATCTGCTTGATTTTCCTTCACAAATCCGCTATCTTGAGCCTCATGGAAACGAAAAAACAGCGCGTTTTGCTTGGGATGAGCGGCGGAGTCGATTCATCGGTTGCGGCTGTTTTATTATTGGAGGCTGGCTATGTGGTGGTTGGCACCTTCATGAAGAATTGGAGCAATGGCACACAGAATTCAGAATGTGACTGGCGCGAGGAACGTCGCGATGCCATGCGTGTGGCCGCTCAATTGGGAATCGAGCTTCACACGTTCGATTTTGAGAAGGAGTATCGCGCCGAAGTTTTTGAATACATGATTGCTGAGTATCGATCCGGTCGGACTCCGAATCCCGATGTCTTGTGCAATAAATACATGAAGTTTGGTTACCTTCTCAATGAATCGAAAAAACTTGGTTGTGATTTTATCGCAACCGGTCATTATGCACGTCTTCATCGCGATGCTCGCGGTGTGGCGCATCTTTTGGCGGGTGTGGATCCAGAAAAGGATCAAAGCTATTTTTTGTGCCAGCTCACACAGGATCAACTCAAGCATTGTCTTTTTCCGATCGGCGATCTTCTGAAATCACGTGTGCGAGAAATTGCGCGTGCGCATGAACTTCCAGTAGCTGAAAAAAAAGATAGTCAGGGAATTTGTTTTATCGGTCAAGTTTCACTTTCAGATTTTTTGAAAACACGTATTCCACCGGTTCCTGGAAAGATTGTGACACCTGATGGAACAATCCTCGGTAATCATCAGGGCTACGCGTACTACACCATTGGTCAGCGTGAAGGGTTGGGGATTGGCGGTGGCGAGCCTTATTTTGTCACGGAGATTCGTCCGACGACGAATGAAGTTGTCGTTGCAAAGGAAGGAGATCCCGCGCTTTTTTCAAGTGGAGTTGAGGCGATTGGTGTTTCCGAGTCGATTCCCGGAATTCTAAAATCAAAAATTTCGTATCTTGCTCGCTTGCGATATCGTCAGCCACTCCTTGCGTGCACCATCGAATCGTTTGAGAATCAAAAGATGACGGTTCGATTTACGGAAGCACAACGTGCCGTGGCTCCGGGTCAATTCATCGCATTTTATGATCAGTCGGGTGAGGAATTGCTCGGATCCGCCATCATCGACAAAGCCCTTCATTTTGAGTAGGATATCGCTATGGATCAAAATCGTATCCGAAATTTTTGCATCATTGCGCATATCGACCATGGGAAATCTACCTTGGCCGATCGTTTGATTGAAAAAACCGGCACGGTGCAAAAACGTGAGATGCAAAATCAAATACTTGATTCCATGGATCTGGAACGGGAACGTGGCATTACGATCAAGCTCACGCCTGTGCGCATGAAGTATACGAAGGATGGAAAAGAGTATGTGCTGAATCTCATTGATACGCCCGGGCATGTTGATTTTAATTACGAAGTGTCTCGTTCACTCGCGGCGGTTGAAGGAGCGGTGCTTCTTGTGGATGCCACACAGGGAGTACAGGCTCAAACCATTGGAAATCTTTATTTAGCGCTTGAGCAGGGTTTGGAAATCGTTCCGGTTCTCAATAAAATTGATTTGCCGGCCGCGGATATTTCCGCGCGCATGAAAGAATTGAAAAATTTGATCGGATGCCGCGAAGAGGAAATCCTCCAAGTGTCCGCAAAAACAGGAGAGCATGTGGAGGATGTGCTTGATGCCGTGATTGATCGCATTCCCTCGCCAAAGGGAAAAGAGGGCGCTCCGCTTCGCGCTTTGATTTTTGATTCGCACTACGATGATTATCGCGGGGTCGTGGCCTTTGTGAGAATTTTTGATGGGGCGCTTTCACGACTGGCGCATAGTCGCATGCTTGCGACAAAAGCCGAGACAGATATTCTTGAAGTAGGAGCTCTCAGGCCAAAATATGTGCCTGAGGATACGCTCACAACCGGTCAAATCGGTTATGTGGTCACGGGGTTTAAAGATATTTCAGCTTGTCGCGTTGGCGATACGCTCACGCTTTCCGGCGCAACTATCGAACCGCTCGCCGGTTACCGGGAAGTTGTCCCAATGGTTTTTGCCGGAATTTTTCCCGAAGATGGTGGCACGTATTCGGCCCTTCGTGATGCCATGGAGAAATTGAAATTGAATGATGCTTCACTTTCGTATGAGCCGGAGCATTCACCTGCGCTTGGCTATGGATTCCGTTGTGGTCTCCTTGGACTTCTCCATCTTGAAATTCTCAAGGAACGACTGGAACGTGAATTTGATTTGCAGTTAATTGTCACCACTCCTTCGGTGGCTTATCACATTCTCCGAAAAGGAAAAACAGAAATTGAAACCATCAAAAGTCCCATCGAACTTCCGGATCCTTCGCATCTTGAACGCATCGAGGAGCCGTGGGCACGTGTGGATATCATTTCGCCAACGGATTACATTGGCAATATCATGGCTTTTGTACAGGAACGTCGTGGGATTTATAAGACGACGGAATTTTTATCAGAAGGGCGAGCGATTTTGCGATACGAGATTCCGCTTTCCGCTCTCATTGTTGATTTTTACGATCGTTTGAAGAGTTTGACAAGCGGATTTGGGTCCATGGATTACGAGGTTTTTGAATATCGATTGGCAGATATCGTGCGCCTAGAAATTCTCGTTGCCGATGATCCGGTGGAGGCATTGGCGACATTTGCTTACCGTGATGAAGCGGAACGCGTTGGACGAAAAATCGTTGAAAGTCTCAAAACCTCCATTCCGAAACAGCAATTTGTAATTAAGCTTCAGGCGGCGATTGGGGGAAAAGTGGTGGCCGCTGATCGTCTTTCTGCCTTGCGAAAAGATGTGACGGCAAAACTTTACGGTGGAGATGTGACTCGAAAGAATAAGCTTCTCGAGAAGCAGAAGAAAGGGAAAAAGAAGATGCTCGAGATGGGGAAGGGAAAAGTCCGCATTCCAAGCGAGGCGTATCTCAAGGTTCTGAAACGTTCTTAAGGGAGTCTTATGTGGCGTTAGCTTAGCTGGATAAAGCGTCGGCCTCCGAAGCCGGAGATCAGAGGTTCAAATCCCCTACGCCACACCATTTATCTTGCATCAGAATCAAAAAAAGAAGAAAATAGAGAAAGCAAGAAATTTTACCAGCCGATTATGTTGCCAAAACCTTCAAAGAATAGACCGTCCCGAAAAGTTATTGGCCTTTCTCTGTTTTTGGCTGGCTGTGATGGAATTCCAAATTGGATTCATCCGCTCGATGCCGAACAGCAGGATTTGGTGGATGATTTCGTGATTCGTGAAAAGTTTGAACGGCCGATTGTAAAAGATTTTTTTCGCGCCGCCGATTTTTTATTATTTGATGCAAAGGGATCTTCTTCGACTAATCAAGTCATCGATGATGTTGAGACAGCCGGAGAAGATTTGAAATTTTTCCATGAAGATCATCGGATCTTCGCCTATACCGAAGAAGATGCAAAGCGAGAAACCGGAGATTGGACCGCATTTGAACGCCATCAACCTTTTTCAAAAGATTTTATTGCACTTAATGAGCGTTATCAAAATTTATGGTCCTCGGCGGTTTTGATGCATGAATCCGCTCATGGATTAACGCGAAAAGCCTCTCATTCCAAAACGATGTTAACGTGGCTCGATAACCATCCCGAGCCGGAGATGGATGATGCGTTAGCGGAAATTACCATGCAAGAAAAAGATTTTCCTTTTCTTGTGATGGGATTCTACGATGCCATTGATCGAAAAGTCAGTGAGTTCAAGTGGAGAATTGATCAAAAATTTATTTCCCTTCGTGATGAAGTGGAACAAGGGACTCTGACGCCAAAAGAAGCCATCCATTATATCGAGTCCACGATGCAAGAACCCGATTATCAGTTGAATCCTGTTGATGTCCGAGGGCATGCGGAGGATTGGGCAAGCGATTTTTATCGTCCCGACGATTCATTCGTGAATTTTTTGGAACCTTTTGGAGTGACTCGCGAGGAATATTTTTACGTGATTGTGAATCACCCCGATGTGTTTAACTATCTTGAAGATTACTATTCCTTGCGGACCCAGGAGTTTCGCGCTGAATTTACCGAAGAAACTCGACGTGAGATGGCTGAGGAACGACGTCGATCAATCAAGAGCCGGCTCGTGCGCTAGATGATTATTTAAACCTATGAACAAACCGACGAATCAATCACGTAGCCTTTGGGCAGTTGTCGCACTCATTTGTATTTTTACCATGGTGGTGGCCATGTTCTCATAACATGAAATTCGCTTGGAAGATTCAATCCGAGGAGGAAAAACCGATTCGGGATCTCTTACTGGCGAATCGTGGAATTCTTCCGGAAGAAACGGAGCGATTTTTTCATTTGAATTGGGATGAGCATTTGGAAAGCTGTTGGAATTTTCGCGAGATGGCGGGTGCGGTGGAACGACTTTTTTTCGCCCTGGAGCATGAGGAGAAAATAGTGATTCACGGGGATTACGATGCGGACGGGGTTTCCGGTTCCGCGCTTCTTTTTGAGAGCATTCGGGATATCGCCATTGCCTTGCATCGTCCGCTCCATCTTGCGGTCTATCTTCCTGATCGCGAAGCAGATGGGTATGGAGTTGCCATGCACACGGTGGAGCGATTTGCCGCGGAGAAAATTAAATTACTCATCACCGTTGATTGTGGCATTGCCGTCCCAACCGAAATCGCTCGCGCGAAAGAGCTCGGCATCGACACCATTGTGTGCGATCATCATCAACTCGCTTTGGAATTACCGAAGGCGATTCTTCTTCATCCACTGGTTCCCGGCGAGGGCGTTGCGAATCGATGGCTGTGCGGCACGGGTGTGGTTTTTAAATTCGCCTGCGCTTTATTCGATGAAGCCCGAAAGCGTGGACTTGCCATTATTCCCGGAAAAGAAAAATGGCTTTTGGATTTTGTGGCGATCGCAACGGTCACGGATATGGTTCCGCTTCTCGGTGAGAATCGTTTACTTGAGCATTTTGGACTTCGCGTATTAAAAAAAACAAGACGGCCAGGGCTGAGTAAGATTTTTGAACGGGCGCGTATCGAGAGAGAATCCATTGATGCGCACACGATCGGTTTTCAAATTGGCCCACGTCTTAATGCGGCCGGTCGATTGGCTTCCGCTCAGATTGCATTTGAGACTCTCACGGCGAAAACTCTAGAAGAAGCTGACCCATTGAGCGAACAACTCGAACAACTCAATCAAAAACGTCAACGTCTTACGGACGGAATGTTTGTGCAAGCCGAAACAATGATTCAGGAGGTGGAGGATGCACCAGTTCACGTGCTTTGGCATGCGGATTGGCACCCCGGCATTGTGGGACTTCTTGCCGGAAAACTTGTGGCAAAAACAGGACGACCCGCATTTGCTTTTGCCCGCTCGGGTGGACATTTCGTTGGATCCGGTCGCAGTACGCTTGGCATCAATTTGGTTGAACTCATGCAATCCGCGCCTCATTTTTTTGTAAAATTCGGTGGACATCCCGAGGCCTGTGGTCTCACGATTGCGCGTGAAGAAACGATTCGTGATTTTTCCGAGCACGCAAAATCATTTGTAAAAAAATTCATCCCGTCGGCGAAAGAAAAACCAGAACTGCGGATTGATGCGGTGATTCCTCTCTCGATGATCACAGAGGATCTCACGAAGATGATTGAAGCCATGGCGCCCTTTGGGCAGAAAAATCCAGAGCCAACTTTTCTCAGCCGTTCTGTGACGATTCTAGACGCTCGGACGGTCGGGAAGACGCAGGCTCACCTGCGAGTCACGGTTTCCCAAGGTTCCCGTTCGCGTTTTGAAGTGATTGGATTCGGATTCGGAAATGAGATTCGCCTCCTGTCGATTGGAAAAAAAGTTGACCTCGTTTACGAAATTCATCATCATGAATGGCAAGGCCGAAGAACGATTCAGCTCAGACTTTTGGACTTTGAACCAAACGATTGATAAAATAGACCTATATGAAATACGGGAGACTATGCACGGATGGCGGGGCACGTGGAAATCCCGGGCCAGCGGCTTCGGCAGCGGTGCTTTTTGAAGTCGATGCAGAAGGTCAAATAAAAAATGAAACGGCAAAGACCACCCGCTATGTGGGGATTGCCACGAACAACCAAGCCGAATACGAAGCGGTGATTATTGGACTTCAAAAAGCGCGCGAGTGCGGGTTCGATATGATGGAGGTCCTTATGGATTCGGAATTGATCGTGGAACAGATGAATGGAAATTATCGTGTCCGCAATGAGGAATTGGCAAAGAAATTTCTCGAGGTTCATCGATTGATCCAATCCTTCCGTCGCGTGACTTTTCGACATGTCCGTCGTGAAGAGAATCGTCAGGCCGATGCCCTCGTGAATAAAACCATCGATGAAGCGCTTGGCGGCTAAATCGTGATATAATAGAGAGAACTATGGGATTGTTCGGCAAAAAACAAGAAAACGCGCCGGGCCTTATTGGCGTCGATATCGGCGCAGGAGGCATGAAAGCGATTGAATGCCAGATGTACGATGGACATCTCCGATTGGCGACATACGGCTATTCACAAATGAAACATCCCGAGAATCAACAGGGTTCGCTTTTGGATGATCCAAAAAAGGGCGCTGAAGTTTTGACGCGGATTATCAAAGAATCCGGCATGAAGGCGCACCGCGCCAATGCCTCGCTTCCAAGCCAGCATGTCTTTCATGCCATGATCACGATTCCGCAACCAAAGGATGTGAAGCAAGACTTGAAGCCGCTCATTGAAACACAGGTGAAAAAGTTATTGCCGATTCCGCTTGAAAAAATGATTCTTGATTCAACGGTCATCGATAAGCATCTTCTCCCAACCGCGGAGCAAGAACCCGCAGAGAAAAAACCTGACATGGGCATTGGGGGAAGAGAGCCTCAAAAACAGATTCGTGTTTTAGTTTCCGGGGCGCCAAAAGATTTGGTTCAAAAATATCTTGAAATTTTCAAGATCGCGAAAATTGAACTTGTGGCATTAGAAACAGAAGCGTTTGCACTCATACGTTCTCTTGTTGGAAAAGAAAAGGGGCGGGTGATGATCGTGGATATTGGATTCGAACGAACAAATATCACCATCATCAATGAAGGGATCCCGTATCTTCATCGCAGTGTGAAAGCCGGAGGAGGAATTATTACGCAAATGCTCGCCAAACAGGCGGGCGTGTCGATCCAGGATGCGGAACAGATGAAAACGGATTTAGCTTTTTCTCCGGGAGGAGAGATTCCAGGGGTGCTTCGCGATGCCATGATGCCGATTTTGCACGAGATTCGTTATTCCATTGAATTATATAGCGCGCAGGATTTTCATGACCATCAAGGGGTTGAAAAAATCATTCTTACCGGCGGGTCGGCGCATTTGCCGCATATTGATCCATTTTTAACGGAGGCGCTAAATTTGAATGTCTACATCGGTGATCCTTGGGCGCGCATGTCCGTGCCAGCCGGTATGCGCTCCATTCTCGATGAGATCGGGCCGAGATTTTCGGTCGCGGTGGGGCTTGCCATGAAGCTTCAACCGGACAAGAAATAATATGGAAAACAAGGATGCGATTTTGATTGTGAGTTGCGATCCGTATCTTGCGGGGATTTATGGACGAAAGTTTGAAGAAAATGGTTGGGCCGTGGCGGTTGAGGAAACCATTGAGGCCGGAGAGAAGCACGCCATGGTGATGCGTCCGGATATTATTCTTCTTCAAACAGATTGCGTCACAGATACAATTGAGGTGATTAAACGCTGGCGATCTTTTCCAACAATCTATTCGACAAAAATTGTCATCCTTGCGGAGGCTGGCGATGAGGAGGAGATTCGTGCGGCCCGAGAAGCCGGGGCAGCGGAATATCTTTTGGTCGGACATTTTGTGCCGCAGGAAGCAGTGGAAAAAATGAAACATCTTTTGGGTTCGTGATATTATTCAATGAGATATGAATAGACTTTATGTTTTGCTTGCCGTGCTCGCGATTGGACTTTTAGGATTTATCTCGGTGTATTCCGTCACTAGTGCGCGAGCTCGTATGCGCGATGCCGTCCGACTCTCCGATGTGCGACAGGTTCAGGTTGGCCTTGAATTGTATGCGAACGATCACAGTGCCTATCCGGAAGCGACGGAAACAACCGCTCTTGGCACATCCGCGACTTTTTGCCTAGGTGATTCTGGGTTTGGCGGAACGTGTATTGCGGGGTCAGAGACGGTGTATTTGGAAGCGATTGGGAATACGCCAAACGCCGGGCTTCGTGAAAAATCAACGTGCGGCACGGAATCAAATGCGTATTGTTATCGTTCCGATTCGGAAAACTATCAAATTCAATTCGAATTGGAGCGTTCGCAGACCCGCATGAATTTAGTGCGTGGATTGAATTGCGCCACCCCAAGCGGTTTCGAGAGTGGTGGATGCGATTTCTAGTATGATGGATGTTTTGTATCTGTTCCTTGCCGGTCTTGCCGGCCTTGGCGTTGGGAGTCTCGTGAATATTGTTATCTTTCGACGCAACGACGGTCGAGAGCTTTTTGGACGTTCGCGGTGTCGGGTGTGCCAGGAGCCACTCGCGCTCCTCGATATGATTCCGCTCCTTGGTTTTTTTCGACTTCGAGGAAAATGTCGATCATGTTCGCTCCCGATTTCTTGGCAATACCCAATTCTTGAGCTCCTCACGGGAATTCTATTCATGGTCCTTTTTAGCCGTGCGTATTTCGGATTTTGGATGCCGAGTTTCGTCGGCTCAGGTGAATGGTTTTTGCTTTTTTTGCGCGATGCCTCGCTCTTCCCGTTTCTCCTCATTATCGCGGTGTATGATTTTCGTTATTTCCGTATTCTCGACAGGTATTCTTTGATCGCCGTGGTCATCGCAATTCTATGGAATATCGCTCTTGGCATGCCGGCACTTTCGATGATGGCCGGCATGGCGGTGCTTGGCGGATTCTTCGGCATTCAATACGTCATTTCAAAAGGGGCTTGGATGGGCGGTGGTGATATCCGTTTGGGACTTGTGCTTGGCGCCTATCTCGGACTCGAGGTCGGTCTTGTCGCGGTCTTTTTGTCCTATCTTGTTGGTGCAATCGTTGGAGGGGTTCTTCTTTTTCTCAAAAAACGAACGCTTCATAGCGCCGTGCCTTTTGGGGCGTTTTTAACGACTTCCGCGATTTTTTGCGCCCTCTACGGCGAAGTGATTTGGAATTGGTACCGCATGCTCACATTTTGAAATTGTCTGTTTTGGGTGTTTTTTCTTTCCCGATTTTGCGTTATACTACTCCCGTGAAAAAGATGAGTAAAATCGAGGCAAAAGAGCGCATTGAGGCGCTCAAAAAGGCGATTGATCACTATCGCTATCTTTATCATGTGAAGGATATTTCCGAAATCTCCGATGAGGCGAATGATAGTTTAAAACACGAGCTTTACAAGCTTGAGCAGGAATATCCCGAATTTGTGACTTCTGATTCACCCACCCAGCGCATTGGAGGTGATCCATTACCGGAATTCTCAAAAGTGAAGCACCGCGCAAAGATGCTTTCCATTGAAGATGTTTTTTCTTGGGATGAATTTTTGTCATGGACCGAGCGTATAAAAAAAGTGGAAGGTCATTCCATCACTGATTTTTATTGCATGACCAAGGTGGATGGGCTTGCGGTTTCACTTATTTATCGAAATGGCGTTTTGGAAACCGCGGCCACGCGTGGCGATGGGGCGATTGGGGAAGAAGTGACGAAGAATATCAAGACGATCGAGACCATTCCTTTGCATCTTCGTGTGCCAGAGGTCGATGAGCTCAAGTCCCTCCATCTTTCTCGAGAGCTTGAAGAAAAATTGATCTCACAAAAAGGATTGATTGAAGTGCGTGGTGAAATCTATGTGACGAAAAAGGATTTTGAGACCATGAATGCAAAGCGCAAGGCGCAAGGCGATGAGATTTTCGCAAATCCTCGAAACATTGCGGCCGGCTCCATTCGTCAGCTCGATCCAAAAATCGCCGCGAGTCGTCCCTTACGTTTTCTTGGATGGTCGCTCGAAGACATTGGTCAAAAAACGCAGGAAAAGAGCATGGAGATTCTTCATGTTTTGGGATTTCAAACCGCTCCGGGGACGCTGGCGAAATCAGAGGAAGAGGTGAAGAAGTTTTTTACAAAATTACAAACAACACGCCGCGAGATTTTGTTTTGGATTGATGGCACGGTTGTTCGTGTCAATGATTTTTCAGAGTTTATGAATCTTGGCGTGGTTGGGAAAACGCCACGCGGACTCATTGCCTGGAAATTTCCCCCAGAACAAGCAACCACAATTGTGAAAGAGGTTGAGTGGTTTGTTGGGCGCACGGGAAAACTCACGCCGGTTGCCAATGTTGAGCCTGTTTTTATTGCCGGCACAACCGTCCAGCATGCAACCCTTCACAATCCCGATGAAATCGAACGGCTTGATGTGAAAATCGGCGATACCGTCATTCTTACCAAGGCCGGGGATGTCATTCCAAAAATTATTGGCGTTGTGAAGGATTTGCGAACCGGCAAAGAAAAAGAAGTGGTGGTCCCAAAAAAGTGCCCGGTTTGTGAATCAGCGCTTGAGAAAAAAGAAGGAGTGGTGGATATCTATTGCACAAATCGAAATTGTTTTTCCATGGAACGTGAGCGGATTCTTCATGCCGCGCGTGCCTTTGAGATCGATGGTCTTGGTGAGCGAACGATCGAAACGTTTATTGAGAAAGGATTGCTCACCCATGCGCCGGATCTTTTTCGATTGCGCGAGGATGATATTCGGCAACTCGAAGGCTACGGCAATCTTTCCGCAAAGAATCTCGTTGAAGAAATCAATTCAAAAAAGAATATTTCGCTCGCCTTATTTATTCAAGGTTTGAGTATCCCAAATGTGGGTGAGGAAACCGCACGGGATTTGGCACTGGCCTTTGGAACACTCGAAGCGCTGAGGACGGCCACGAAAGATGAATTTCTCGCTGTCCGTGACGTTGGGGAAGTGGTGGCAGATTCTCTTATCTCCTATTTTTCGCAGGAGGAAACACACGCGCTACTCACGGCATATCGAGAGGTTGGCGTTGTTGTGCTTCCCATGAAAAAACAGAGTGGGCCACTTGTGGGCGTAACGTTCGTGATTACTGGAACGCTTTCAAATCTCAGTCGCGAAGAGGCGAAGGATCGTATTCGTGCGCTTGGTGGATCAATTTCGGAATCGGTCGGGAAATCAACAAGCTTCTTAGTCGCTGGAGAAAATCCAGGCTCAAAATATGAAAAGGCGAAGGCGCTCGAGGTCCCGATCTTGCAGGAGAATGATTTTTTGCGTAAGATAAAATCTCTATGACAGAAATTGATTTTGACGTGTCAAAAGTTGCGAAACTCGCTCTTCTCGATTTGACCGATGATGAAGCTGCGGCACTCCAGCGTGATCTACCTTCGATCGTCTCGTATGTGAGCAAATTGCATGAAGTGGATACAAGCGAGATTGATGCGAAGGCGTATCTCACGGATCTTTCCGATGTGTTTCGTGCGGATGTGCGACGTCATGATGAGACAGATGATGGCCGTGATTGTGTGGCGGCTTTTCCAAAACAAAAAGGAAACGCGCTTGAAGTTCCAGGAATTTTTGAATAACTATGAAAACGGCAATTGAAATGCGAAAGGCAATCGCAAACGGCGAAATCACGGCGGAAGAATTGGTGAAGGCGAGTTTGGAAAAAATTCACGCGGAAGATGCAAAGATCGGCGCGTTTCTTGAAACATACGATGAAGAGGCACTCGAGCGCGCTCGAGCGATCGATGCGCGACTTCGCGCCGGTGAAGAATGCGGGCGTTTAGCCGGCATCCCGGTGGCCATTAAAGATAATATGTGTCAAAAAGGACACAAGACAAGCGCCGGATCGCATATCCTTATTGATTATGTGGCAACGTATGATTCCACATTGGTGCATCGGCTGGAAGCGGCGGGTGCGATTATTGTTGGGCGAACAAATATGGATGAGTTTGCCATGGGCTCGAGCACCGAGACTTCCTATTTTCAAAAAACACGAAATCCCGTTGACACCACAAAAGTTCCCGGCGGTTCCTCGGGTGGGTCTGCCGCGGCCGTGTCAGCTGGCTTTGTTCCACTCGCGTTTGGATCCGATACAGGCGGGTCCATTCGCCAGCCGGCTTCACTGTGCGGCGTGGTTGGTTTGAAACCGACGTATGGTCGGGTTTCTCGCTATGGATTGATCGCGCTTGGATCGAGTCTCGATCAAATCGGCCCGTTCGCTCTCACGGTTGAGGACGTTGCCTTGGCGCTTGAGGTGATTGAAGGAAAAGATGAATTTGACGCCACCTCACGTGAGGTTGCGGAAAAACATCCGCCCGAGCTTCTCAATCGAAATTTCTTGGGTGTGAAAATTGGTGTGCCAAAGCAAGCGTTTGTGATTGGGATGGATGAGGGGGTCAAGGCACGGGTCGAGGAAGCGATTGAGAAAATGAAAAACGCCGGAGCCACGATGGTCCATCTTGATTTGCCGCTCCTCGAGTATGCATTGCCGGTTTATTATATTTTACAGCCGGCCGAGGCAAGCTCGAACCTTGGGCGATTTGACGGGATGCGTTATGGTACCCGAGCCGATGTCCCGGCTCTTTGGGACAGCTATCGCAAAACGCGTGGCAATGGTTTCGGTCGTGAAGTGAAGCGTCGCATCATGCTTGGGAGTTATATTCTTTCGGCAGGATATTACGATGCGTATTATAAAAAAGCGCTTGCCGTACGAACCGCAATTGACGCATCGCTCACCGAGGCATTCAAGAGTGTTGATGTGATCGTTTTGCCGACTTCTCCAAATGTTGCGTGGACGCTTGGCGAGAAATTCGATGACCCGATTGCCATGTACTTGGCAGATATTTATACGGTGGCCGCAAATATCTGTGGAATCCCCGGTATTTCCGTTCCGTGCGGGGAATCAGAAGGACTTCCGGTTGGTTTGCAATTTTGGGCGCCGTCCATGGAAGATGGGCGTTTGCTCGATGTGGCCGCAAGTTACGAAGCATTACAAATATGATCCCATATTTTTCTTGGTCAGAATTTTCCATTTTTGGACTCACCATTTACGTGTGGGGAATTTTGGTCTCTTTGGGATTTCTCGCCGGCATTTTTGCGAGTTACTTCTATGCAAAGAAAAAGGGCATTAATGCCACACTCATTCTTGAAAGTGGTTTTTGGATTATTCTCGCAGGAATTATTGGGGGAAGGCTTGGCCAGATATTGTATGAGCCTTCACTACTCATGCATCCTTTTGAGCTTGTGCAAATTTGGACGGGCGGGATGTCCTTTTTTGGCGGTTTGATTGGTGCCTCTGGCGCACTTCTTCTTTTTCTTTGGAAAAGACATACCCTCACCTGGGAGACGATTGATGTTTTTGCGTTTGGACTTCCAGTCGGCGAGATGATTGGTCGGATCGGTTGTTTTTTGATTCATGATCATCCCGGGGGGGAAACGTCATTCTTTCTTGGGGTGCTTTATCCCGATGGAGTCGTCCGATTCGATCACGGACTTTTATTGGTGCTTTCCAGTGCAGTACTCGCTGTTATTTTTTTCATTTTTCGTAAAAAAATGTTTCGACCTGGCTCCATGTTCGCCTTTTGGGCCCTGTGGGAAGGCTGTGTACGATTCCTCCTCGACTTTGATAGAGTCCTTGATGTAAGATACTGGGGCCTGACGCCGGGGCAGTATTTGGCAATGGCTCTCGCGATCCTGGGGATTCTCATTATTTTCAAAGATAAATTTATTAAAAAATATGAGTGAAGAAATGCAGACGCAAAAAGCACCCGGATTTTTCGATGCCAATCCAAAAATGCTTTTTGTTTTCGGTCTTGTAAGCGGTGTGGCAGTGACTCTCCTCATGAATTCAGTCGCGCTTCCGGCAAAGGGAGCGGACACGACGCCCGATGATCAAGTCGTTACCGATGATACGGGGACACAAGATACGCAAGCGATTCTTTCCGCGGTCACGGCCGAGGATCATATTTACGGGGATATCACCAAGGCAAAAGTTGTGCTCGTGGAATATTCGGATTTTGAGTGTCCGTATTGCCAACGTCATCAGGAGACGATTCAGACGATCCTCGATACGTATGGCGACGATATCGCGCTTGTCTATCGCCACTTCCCATTGACCTCGATTCATGATCAGGCGGTTCCCGCGGCTCTTGCTTCGGAATGTGCCGGAGCGCAGGGCAAATTCTTTGAATACATGAACCAACTCTATACAAATCAGGCAACTCTTGGTGATGAACTCTACACATCGCTTGCATCAGATATTGGATTGGATGTTTCGTCGTTTACCGCGTGTTATGAAGCGCAGACTTATGGCGCGGCCGTGGATGCGGATCTGCAAAGCGGACTCGATGCCGGAGTGGATGGGACACCCGCCACATTCGTGAACGGGACTCGCATGAGTGGCGCGCTTCCGTTCGACAGCTTCAAACAAGTGATTGATGCCGCTCTTGCCGAATAGAAAGATAAAAAAGAGACCCGGAATATCTGGGTCTCTTTTAATTTTCGTTATTCTTTCATGTCTTTTTGATGGAGCACGGCTTTTGCACTGACTTTCTGTCGAACACAACGTTCCAGGAAATCAACAATTTTTTTTGAAACATCAATTCCGGTTGCGAGACTAATGCCTTCGAGTCCGGGGTTGGAATTCACTTCAATCACTTTTGGACCGTGCTTCGTGCGTAAAATATCAACACCTGCCAAATCGAGTCCAAGAATGCGAGTGGCTTTGATGGCCATCAAGCGTTCCTCTTTGGTAAGATCGGCAACGCTCACGGTTCCGCCTTTGTGAAAATTTGCACGAAACTCGCCTGATTTTGCCGTGCGTTCCATGGCGGCGATCACGCGCTTTCGTAAAACGAAAATTCGCAAATCTTTTCCTTTGGCTTCGTGGATGTATTCTTGCACCGTGACCGGTCCATGTTCTTTTGTGGTGAGATATTCAACAATCGGCTGAAGGGAACGCGCCGACTCCGCTAAAAAGACCCCGCGGCCATGGGTCCCGTGAACCGCTTTGATAATCACCGGAAATTTAAATTCCTCTGCCGCTGTTTGCAATAGGGCCAAATCCTCAACAACAACGGTTTTTGGAACCGGGACCTTGAAATGATCAAGCATCTGAAGCGTACGAATTTTATTTTTTGCTCGAAAGACGCCAATGTAGCCATTGAGAACAAAAAAACCCGCAAGTTGAAATTGTTTAATAATGGAAGAGTTAACACTCGGATCCTCGGTAAATCCCGGTCGCACCAAAATAACGTCAAGATCCTTTGGTTCAAGCACTTTCCCTTTGTAAGTCAGGGTTTTTCCATTTCCGAAAACAAGACCAATGTAGGGTCGATAAAGAACCGTGACTTCATGGCCACGGGCACGTGCTTCTGCGATGATTCGGCTCGTTCCAATGGCAATTTGCTTCTTGGCGCTGACGAATGTGAGAATTCCAATATGCATACAATTAAAACGTTGGTATTCTATTGGGCTTTTGCTTCGAGGTCAAGGGAGGCTTGATACGCTCCTAGCATGCCATGAATTTCTTCTTTTGTCTTTGCCTCAACCAATTTCATGCGCCAGGATTTTGCCTCGGGAAGCCCTTTGAGATATTGGAGGAGATGTTTTCGAAAACTCGGGATGGCTCGTTCGCCGTATTGGGTGAGATGAAGATCGAGATGCGCTCGGATAACACGAAATCGTTCCTGCGTGTCCGCTGCGGTGATTGATTCTCCTCTCAACCGTGATTCGATTTCTTGAAAGATCCACGGATTACCAAGCGCTCCACGACCAATCAACGCGCCGTCGCATCCGGTTTCTTCAATCGCCTTAAAAAAATCTTCAGCGCTTTGGATGTCGCCGTTATAGAGGATGGGAATTTTTGCGTTTGCCTTCACTTGTGCAATCACGTCACGTCGCGCAAGGCCAGCGTATCCTTGCGCCTGAGTACGGCCGTGAATCGAAATGAGATGAGCACCCGCCTCCTCGATAATTTTTGCAAAGGTGAGACACTCGTTTGGATCGCTCCAGCCAGTACGCATTTTAACAGATACGGGAACGGATACCGCCTTAACCACTGCTTGCACAATCGCCGCCGCGGTCTCGGGGTCTTTCATGAGTGCGGATCCATTAAAATTCGAAATGATTTTTCTGGCCGGGCATCCCATATTGATATCAATGCCATCGGGTTGTTTTTCTTCAACAATCCAATGAGCGGCTTCGGCCATAATCTTCGGATCAGATCCGAAAATTTGTTGAATGATCGGGTGCTCGCTTTCGTGAATATCCGTCATCTCAACAGTCTTTTTATTCCCACGCATGATCGCTTCCGATGAGATCATTTCACGGAAAATAATCGGATGTGCCATGGTTTTCACGATGCGACAAAAGGGCGAATCCGTCATATCCGCCATGGGCGAAAGCGCCACAATCGGGTGCCTCATTTGATCCCAAGAAAAATTCATATTGCGAAAACCGTGAAAAAACGATACGATAGGCTTCTATGCGATTAACGTCAAATGTCTTCATGATCGGGTTTGCCGCATTGGTTCTTGGCGGCGTTGTTTTTGCCGCAACAATGGCAAGCGGTCCAAAAATCAAACTCGATGATTTTGCTCAATGTATTTCGGATTCCGGGGGAGTAATGTATGGCACCTGGTGGTGTTCCAATTGTCAAAATCAGAAAGATGATTTCGGATCTGCGTTTAAGTATATCAATTTTGTGGAATGTTCGTCGCCTGGCGGCAAGGATTTTGATCTGTGCACGGATAAAAATATTACGGCCGTGCCGGTTTGGGAAACCGCGGAAGGCTATCGCGCGATTGGTCGACAGTCATTGACCACATTGTCGGAAATGTTTAGCTGTTCCTTGCCAGAAGGTTATGTTGAATAGAAAGTGGTTGCTCATTATTTTGCTTGCGGCGAGTAGCGTTGGCATTGTCGCGGCTGGTTTTTCTACGGCTGCGCATTGGAATACAGGGCTTTATGGATTCTGCGAGCTTGGGGAATATTTTAATTGCAATGTCGTGAATACGAGCAAATATGCGGAAATCATGGGAGTGCCGGTTGCTTTATTTGGATTGCTTTCGTATACGGCTTTTTTTATTTACGGATTAATCTCGTTGAAAAAGCCATCATTGATTCTTTCGACATTCGCGGGCTCGCTCGCGATTGTGGGTCTTGGATTTAGTTTGTACTTATCGAGTGTTGAAGCATTTATTTTGCATACGTGGTGCGTTGTGTGTATTACGTCGCAAGTTGCCATCATTCTTGTTGCGGCTTGCGTCTTTTGGATTCGATCAATTGATTCGAAAAACATGTAAGAATTTTCGCAACTCGACCATTGACAAATCGAGATTTTTGTTTTAGCGTGATTGATGCCTCAAGAGCAAGGAGCACCCCAATATGTCCGCTCTCTCCGTGCCGGACTTCATGGCGATCACGTGCCAGCTGGTCTCGGGTCTTTTCTCCTGTGCGGCCATTATCGCGCTCGCGGTGATGGCCTTCGCCTGGCACCGCACCCGTACGCGGTGTGCGAAGCTCGAACACGAGAACATGATTCTCGGCCATCTTCTCTACATGAATGAGAAGAAGCCTGGAATCTATAGAAAGATGATCATTCAGGTCTCTTTGCCTGAAGGTCAAAAAACCGTTCATCTGCACAGCGAGTACATGTCGTCGTCTTCTGTGGTCAGGTACTACGTGGACGACGTCGTCCCGAAGTGAAGACGATCTGCTCGCCATCGACTCCCGGAGGCCTCCCCAGCGCACACGGTGCTCTGGGGCTTTTGTTATTTTAAGACGGTTTTATAAAAAGAGGATCGCGAGGAATCCTCCGGATTGAAAATTATTTCCTTTTGTACGTAAGAGAGCGTATTGATTTTGATGGCCTGATTTGACAAAGCGATTTGCTGATCATCAAAAGTGACCATGGTCTCTCCATCAATCGCCGCAATCTCGAGTTCATTGAGCCAGCTATAATGCACCATGGACGTTGTACCCGATACGGTCGTGAGAATTTCGCGAGTCGCGATCATTAATTCGCCGTCCACGACCATTCGTCCTTGAAGAAGGTTGACGGTTTCTTGTCCTTCGCGGCCGTCGATGATTTCGAGTTCCGTATTTTCATCGAGCCAGATGTCCGCGGTTCCAAGAACAAGATGGAGAGGTGATGATTCGGTAAAAGTTGAAATATCATCCCCACGACAATACATTTTTTCATCGGCTTGCGCGCAGGCATGGGTCAGTAATCCTTCGCCTCCGGCAAATGTGGCGTTCAAACGATTCCCAACCAGCAAAATGCTCCCGATTGATGCAAGTAGAAGAATCAGCGCGCGATACTCGTATTCGTGGTTCGCCATATTATTCCATGCGCTCAATCCAATGTGAATCCGTCTCAACGCGAAGATCCAAATAAACTTTTCGATCACTCACGGCTTCAAGTTCGTGTCGGGTTGATTGTCCAATTTCCTTAATTCCACGCCCGCCTTGGCCGACGATCATTCGTTCATACCGTTTTTCGCTGGTGAAAATAACGGCTTTGATGTAGACCGTGCCGTCCGGACGTTCATCGATTTCTTCAACCTGGACCGAAACCGAGTAGGGGACTTCATCACGTAAACGCAAATAGAGTTTTTCGCGAATGAGCTCCGCAATTCGTTCTTCCATGGTGAGATTGGTGCATTCGCCTCCTGGATAGAGAAGTTCTCCTTCCGGGAGGTGGGCAAGGATCCAAGTGACAATCAAATTTGTATTAAAACCGGTCATGGCCGATACTTCAATCGTCTGATCAAAATTTTTTGAGAGATCGCGGTAGAAATCAAGAAAACGCTCTGCCTCCTTATCGTCGATTTTATTGATGACGAGCAGTGTTGGTTTTTTTGCTCCGCGGACAATCTGGAGCATCTTTTTTTCCTCATCGCCAATGTCGCGCGTTGGGTCCACCACGTAGACAACCACGTCAAGCTCCGCAAGAGCATTTTCGATATATTGCGTGAGCTTTTTCGTGAGCGGATCCTTCGCTTTTTGCATGAAGCCGGGAGTATCCACAAAAACAATCTGACCCTCGGGTTTGGTGACAATCCCTTGGATGGGTCGGCGCGTGGTTTGTGGCTTTGGTGTGGTAATGGCCACTTTTGTGCCCACGATTGTGTTGAGAAGCGTTGATTTTCCGACATTTGACCGCCCAACAATGGCGGCAAAACCTGATTTCATATGGTGATTATTACACTAAGATGGTAGCATAGGCTAAAATCAACCTTTCTGCAATATGCAAGAACGTGAAGTGAAAATTCTTGAGGTGAATGTTGCCGCAGTCAAAAAAGAGCTTGAACGCCTTGGGGCACAGTGCGTTTTTGATGGAGTCATGGATGTCGCAACCTATGATTTTCCCGATCGTCGGCTTGAAAAGGATGGATGCTCATTTCGGTTGCGGAGTCGTGGCGCGGGTGGGGAATTGACGCTTAAAAAAATCATTGAAAATAAACGCATCAAGATCGCGGAAGAAACCGAGGTCGCGATTTCTGATATCGATCAAATGAAAACGATTCTCCAAGCGCTCAAGCTACGTGAGATAAAACACTATCAAAAACATCGGGCATCCTATCAGCTCATGAATATCCATTTTGAATTTGATACGCTTCCGGGAATTCCGACGTTTTTGGAAATTGAAGGGTCAAGTGAAGAGGAGATATTTGTGTGGGTTCGAAAACTCGGTTTTAGCGAAGACGAGGCAAAACCCTAGGGCCGGAAAGAATTATTAGCGCATTATGAACAATTCTGAACGTCGATTTCCAAAAGTTGGTGTGGCGTGCATCCTAATCAAAGACGGAAAAGTTCTTTTAGGGAAACGTCTTGGTGCGCATGGTGCGGGAACCTGGTGTTTTCCCGGTGGGCACCTTGAATGGCATGAGGAGCTTGAGGATGCGGTACGCCGCGAAGTTCTCGAAGAGACGGGATTGATTCTTGATGATTTTTCGTTTGAAACGATAACAAATGACATCATGCAAGGCGAAGATCTTCATTATGTGACGATTTTTTATCGGGCGACGTGGAAGAATGGCGACCCCTGCATTTGCGAACCGGAAAAGTGTTCTGCTTGGCAATGGTGTGATTGGGATCATCTCCCACAGCCCCTTTTTAGCCCGGTGCTTCGTTTATTGGAAACAAAGTATCGTCCACCGAATTTATGATTATTATTGCGCATGACATTCGCAGTCTCTATAATGTTGGATCGATTTTTCGAAATGCGGCCGCGTTTGGAGTTGAGAAAGTGTATCTCACGGGTTATACAGCAGTGCCTCCACGAAAAGAAATTGCAAAGGTGGCGCTCGGGGGAGAACAATTGGTTGATTGGGAGGCTGGGGTCATTGAGGTGGTGATTGATGAACTACGCGGACGTGGCTATCAAATTTTCGGGCTCGAAACCGGTGAAAAAACCATCCCAATAGAACAGGCGCCGCGAGTGCCAATCGCTCTTGTCCTTGGAAATGAGGTGACCGGAATCCCAAAAGAAATTCAAGAAAAACTCGATGGACTTTTGGAAATTCCCATGGAGAAAAAGCGCTCCCTCAACGTCTCGGTGGCGAGTGGGGTCGCCATGTTCATTTTGCAGGAACGATCGTGATATACTTTGTTTATCTATGTCAACCCTCTCTGTGGTGATCCCGACGAAAAATGAAGAAGACTATCTTCCCCTTCTTCTTGCATCGATTAAAAAGCAGACATTTCAACCAAAAGAGGTGATTGTGGCTGACGCTCATTCTACGGATCATACATCTGAGATTGCAAAAAAAGCAGGAGCACGAGTCGTGGAAGGTGGCATGCCAGGGCCTGGGCGCAATCGCGGAGCAAAAATCGCTACCGGCGACCTTCTTCTTTTTCTGGACGCTGACGTTGTCCTTCGGGACAATGAGATGCTCGAAAAAACCCTCAAAGAATTTGAGCGTCAGGGTCTTGATATCGGAACGCCGTTGATCCTTCCATTAAGTCAAAAAACGATCGATATTTTTTTTCACAAAATTTACAATCGGTATGTGCTTTTTTTGGGGAAGCATTGGCCACATGCGCCTGGTTTTTTCATCTTGGTAAAGCGTTCAGTCCATGAACACATCCACGGATTTGATGAGCAAATTACATTAGCTGAAGATCACGATTATGCCATGCGTGCGGCGAAAATTGGGAAATTCGGCATCATGAAAAATATCTTCGTTCCCGTATCAGTCCGTCGATTCGATAAGGACGGTCGATTGACTATTGCGATGAAATATTTTTTCGGTGAACTGCATCTTATTTTTCTTGGGCCCATCAAACATAATAAATTTAAATACGAGTTTGGCTACAAAAAGAAACCTTGATATGTCACGCCCGATTCCACTCGACATTATTCCTTCTCATCTGTATCTCAGTGCAGAAGATCAATCAACCTTATTTGGTATTGGATCACCGCTCACGGTACGAACGTCGCATACGCAACCCGGTCAAGTTGTTTATGAAGAATGTGTGGAAGTGATGGGAAATAATAAGCGATCACTCAAATTTCGTATCATGGGACCAAATTGGGAACAAAGTCATGTTGAGCTCACTCCCATCGAAGCCGGTTACCTTGGGTTGAAACCCCCGATGGCAAAAAGCGGGGATCTTCGCATGGCTTCACCCTGTCTTCTCCGTGGACCGGCCGGCGAAGTGCGTCTTGATTGTGGAGTCATTATCCCTCTCCCGCACCTTTTCTGCTCCCCAGATGACGCGAATGACCTTCGAGTGAAAAATGGAGACCATGTGGACCTTGATGTTATCGATGATTCGGGCGAAACGATTAAGGATGTGCTGGTGCGTGTCCATCCATCCTTCACGCTTCGCGCGGAAATTCGCGCGGATCTTGCTTCGAATTTGTGGTTGGCGCGTTCTGCACATGCTCGTGTTCGTTTTTTTCCTGCATAGGTTAAAATAGAGATATATGTTTCGAACCATTGTCGTGAGTTGTGTCCTGATATTCCTTCCGGGAATTGCCTGTGCGATGAGTCCTGATTTGGGGCTTACAGCAAGCGACATTCACTTTTCCACCGAAACGCTTCGGGCCGGGGACGATATCCGCGTCTATGCCTCGGTTCGAAATTATGGCGAGGTCGATACCACAGGATACGTTTTTTTCTATTCCGGAACGAAGCCGATTGGGGAGAGTCAAGCGATCACCATTCCGATTGGCGGGGCAAAGGATGACGTGTGGGTTGATTTCACCGTGCCTTATGAAGCCTTCAATATTAGCGCGACTATTCGCGGACAGAATCCAGAGGATGTAAATCCTTCAAATGATTCTGCGCTCACCATGCTTTTTGATCCACTCGTGGATGATGATGAGGATGGAATTGACGATGCCGAGGATAATTGTACTGATCACGCAAATGCAAACCAACTTGATACCGATGGCGACGGATTGGGCGATGCCTGCGATAGCGATGATGATAACGACAGCGTGAATGATGAGAGCGAAGAAGATCAGGGGAGCGATCCGCTGGTTGTGGATACCGATGGCGACGGGGTCCAAGATGCGAGCGATGCGTATCCAACGGATTCCTCAAAAACGGTTTTGGAAAAGCCGGTTGAATTGCCTCCGATTCCAGTCGTGACTCCTCAAGTTCTTGCCGCGGTCGATGAAGACAGTGAACCGGTTTATCGCGTTCCCGATTCCGCAACAACGTCCAGTGAAAAACCACTAACCACCAATACACTTCTCGCGATTGACGATTCTTCAGCTTCCGAACCCGTCCTTTTGGCAGATCGTCCATCAGAAAGTCTTCTCGATGTGGCAACCGATGCCTCTTTTACATTGGAACAGATTGACTGGAATACGTATGATTTTTTGGCTGATATTCCCGAGAATGCCGTTGGGATGAGCTGGAGCTGGGATTTTGGGGATGGGAATAGCTCCTTGGACAATCCTGTGGAGCATACATTTGAAAAACCCGGTTCGTATCTTGTGACCCTGACGCTCACCACAGGCGCCAATGAGGTTCGAAGCGAGAGTGAAACGATTGATATTTCTATTTTTCATCTTTCAAACCCATTGGTGTACGGAACCATCGGGGTGATTTTTTTCATTATTTTATTGGTGATCCTCATGATCATTCGGGGGTGGGTGAGAGATTTTCGAAAAAAGAAAGAAATGTCGATTGATCGATCGTAAGAGAAGCGCATGTTTTCATTTTTGAAATTTAAAACAAACTCGATTGCCAGTGCCGCCATTGTGGTTGGGAGTTTTTCGGTTCTTTCGCGATTTTTTGGTTTCATCCGTGATCGTATTCTTGCCGGAACATTTGGAGCAGGTGATACGCTTGATGCGTACTTTGCGGCATTTCGAATTCCAGATCTTATTTTCCAGCTGGTCATTGTTGGGGCGCTTTCCGCAAGCTTCATTCCGGTGTTTACAAAATACTATAAAAAGGAGCATCCGGAGGAAGCGTGGCGATTTACAAATGCGGTTCTCAATATCATGGCCATTCTATTTGGGTGTGCGGTCGTGGCCGCGATTGTATTTGCCGGCCCGCTGGCCGCTGTCATTGCTCCAGGATTTGGACCAGAGAAACAAGCATTGGTCGCACAATTTTCTCAATATCTTTTCTTCGCGCAATTCTTGCTTGCGCTTTCGATGGTTTTTGGGTCTGTGCTTCAAGGCGCAAAACGTTTTTTTCTCTACTCACTCGCTCCGGTACTCTACAATGTTGGAATCATCATTGGCATTTTGTATTTAGTACCCATGTGCGGACCCATGGGTCTTGTCTGGGGGGTTATCATTGGTGCTGGTTTTCATTTTCTTTTGCAAGTCGTCGGTGCTTTTGCCATTGGCTACCGGTATCAACCAACCATGCGCATGAAACGTGAGGATCGTCGCTATCTTGCGGTTCACCTTCTTCCGCGCGTGCTTGGACTTGCTGTTGGCCAAATCAATGTGACAGCAATGACGATTCTTGCCTCGGGTCTTGCCGTGGGATCGGTGGCGATTTTTCAATTTGCGTTTAATCTTGATTATTTTACGGTTGGCGTCATTGGGATCTCCTATGCCATTGCCGCTTTTCCCACACTTTGTGAGCTCTCTTCGGCCGGGCAAAAAGAAGGATTTATCGAAACCCTCTCTTCAACGATTCGTCAGATGCTTCTTTTTCTTGTTCCTGCCACGATCCTTTTTCTTCTTCTTCGTGCGCAGATTGTTCGTGTGGTGCTTGGGGCCGGCGTTTTTGATTGGGACGCGACCATTGCCACAGCCAATGCGCTTGGGTGGTTTGTTTTGAGTCTTTTTGCGCAATCGATTGTTTTTGTTCTTGTGCGCGCTTATTTTGCAAAACATGATACGTGGACGCCGTTTGTGATCGGTCTTTTTTGTGCGATCTTGAACGTGGTGATTGCCTTGCTTCTCGCTCCGAGCATGGGGGTCGCGGGACTCGCGATCGCTTTTTCCGCATCTTCGATGGTTCAATTGGCGCTTCTTTGGGTTTTGCTTCGTCTTCGCCTTGGGACGCTTCACGAATCACGTATTCTCTACTCGCTCCTTAAGTTTTCTATTGCTGGATTTTTCACCGCCTTTGCCGTGCAAGGAATGAAGTATGCAATCGTGACGGTCATTTCACTCGACACATTCTGGGGTGTTTTGGGACAGGGATTTATTGCCGGAATGGTGGGACTCGTGGTCTATACTGGAATCACGTTGCTCCTTCGGAGTGAGGAGATGATTGAATTTTTCATGAGCATTCGAAGGAAGTTCTTACGAAAAGTGAAGACAACCGAAGTGATTGTCACGGAAATCGACACTTGATGAAAAAACGTGAATTCTTTAAGATGATATCCTATGATCAGCGCTGATGAATTGAGAAAAAAGTACCTTGATTTTTTTGTTTCAAAGGGACATATCCAAATTCCTTCCGCTTCCTTGATTCCCGAGAATGATCCTTCGGTGTTGTTCACGACCGCTGGGATGCATCCGTTGGTTCCGTATCTTTTAGGTGAGCCTCATCCCGCTGGCAAGCGTTTGGTAAATGTGCAGAAGTGTGTGCGCACCGGTGATATTGATGAAGTGGGTGATGCGACGCACTTGACCTTTTTTGAAATGCTCGGGAATTGGTCGCTTGGGGATTATTTCAAGGATGATTCGATTGCCTGGAGTTTTGAGTTTTTAACATCCGCAGATTGGCTTGCGATCCCTGTCAATAAACTCGCGGTCAGTGTTTTTGCTGGCGATGACGATGCGCCATTCGATGAAGAGTCCATGAAAAAATGGATGGAGCTCGGTATCCTCGAATCTCGCATTGCAAAGCTTGGGAAAGATGATAATTGGTGGCCGGCAGGCGGCAAACATCCAGGGCCTCAAGGGCCGGATACGGAGATTTTTTATTGGACCGGAACAGAGGTGGCGCCGGAATCGTTTGACCCGAAAAATAAATTTTGGGTCGAAATTTGGAACAACGTCTTCATGCAGTTTTTAAAAGGAAAAGATGGTTCCCCTAAATCGCTCGATCAAAAGAATGTGGATACCGGGATGGGCCTTGAGCGCACACTCGCGGTTTTGAATGACGTCGCAACGGTATTTGAAACTGATCTTTTTATTTCGATTATTTCCGCCATTGAATCGGCAACCGGAGCGAAATACGGGAGCGATGCGGCTGTGACTCGATCAATGAGGATCATTGCCGATCATGTTCGTTCAGCGGTCATGATGATCGCGGACGGCGTTGCGCCTTCGAATAAGGATCAGGGGTACATCCTTCGACGTCTGATTCGTCGGGCGATTTGTGAATCAACAAAGCTCGTAAAAGAGGGGATTGATCTTACAAAAATCGCTCATCCCGTGATTGCGATGTTTGAAGGTGTCTATCCAATTCCCACGGCCGGGAATGTCATCAAGGCCATAAAAGATGAACAAGAAAAGTTTTCAAAGACCCTTCACAAGGGGCTGGGACAATTTGAAAAATTTTTCAAACAAGGCGCCATTGGTGGAAAAGAAGCATTTGATTTGTATGCAACCTATGGATTTCCACTGGAGCTTACTGAGGACCTCGTGAAAGAACGCGGAGCAACCATCGATCGCGAGGCGTTCGAACACGAGTTTGCGCATCACCAGGAGCTCTCCTCGCAAGGGTCGGAAAAGAAATTTAAAGGCGGTCTGGCAGATGCGAGCGAGGAAACAACACGATTGCATACAGCCACGCATTTGCTTCATCAGGCTCTCCGGATGGTGCTCGGGGATGGGGTGGCGCAAAAAGGATCGAATATTACGACTGAACGTTTGCGTTTTGATTTTTCTCATGGCGAAAAGATGACACCGGAACAGATTACCGAGGTCGAACGTATCGTGAACGAACAAATCGAAAAAGCCATGCCGGTTATTTGCGAGACGATGTCGGTCGAGGAGGCGGAAAAATCCGGGGCCATTGGACTCTTCAAAGAAAAATATAAAACCGTTGGCGACCAGGTAAAGGTCTACAACGTCGGAAATTCTTCGACAAGCTCAGAGCCTCCTTTCAGTCGGGAAATCTGCGGCGGTCCTCATGCCTCGAATACGAAGGAGCTTGGACACTTTAAGATTTTGAAGGAAGAGGCGTCGTCCGCCGGGATTCGACGGATTAAGGCTATTTTAGAATAATGGGGTCAGGTCGGGAATCGGGAATTTTTTTCGGCTGAACTAGCTTTTTATGAAAATTAAATTCTTTAGTCGAGAGATCGAGGAGTTTATTATAAGACTGGAAAAGCCAACGATCGCAAAGGTCTTACGGAGCTTTGATCTACTCGAAAAATTTGGTAATCAAATCGGCATGCCTCATAGTAAGGCATTGAGTGATGGGCTGTTCGAATTGAGAATTCGCGGAGTTCAGGAAGTGAGATTCTTATACTTTTTTAAAAAGACAGAAATGATTGTGATTTTGAGCGGTTTTTTAAAAAAGACAAATTCGATGCCGGTTCGGGAAATGCGGTTGGCAAAGCAACGGAAAAAAGAGCTTGACGCGATATAACATATACGTTATATTTGATGTGTATGAAAGATTATCAAATTTTGAAAAAAGAATTATTGTCCGATACCGAAATTCGAAAGGCTTACGAGGCATTGGGACCGGAATATTCGATTATTGAGAAGTTAATCGAGAAACGATTAAAACAGGGGATGTCACAAAAGCAATTAGCAAAAATTCTCGGCACAAAACAGTCTGCCATTTCTCGCTTTGAATCCGGTTCTTACAATCCCACCATTTCATTTCTTTATAAAATCGCCGATGCGCTCGATGTAAAATTGACGATGACGGTTAAATAAAAAACGGGGTCAGGTCGGGAATCGGGAACTAACCATGAACTATGAACGTAAATATTGAAAAATTTCAGGAGGACAGAGAGAAACAAAAAAGCCCGTTTTTTGAATTAGCGCGTAAGGCGTTTCTTGATGCTGGAGCTGAAGAGTATCTATCGCTTCAGGAGATGTATCGTCGATGCCCGAGCGATCTTATTGTGCGTCGGGAAAAACCAGAACAAATACTGTCGGTTATTCAGAATGAAAAATCTTTTGAGTTGAGGCCAGATAATAAACTTGCAAAGTACGCAAATGCTGTTCTGTGGAGTCCTTCCGATGGTCCTCGAGGATTAGAGGATGCTTTTTTGGAGGGAATTTCGCATAAAGATGGAGTTGTTACTGTTTTTGGATTTGAACCTCA
This sequence comes from Patescibacteria group bacterium, assembly GCA_041661425.1. GTDB lineage: Bacteria > Patescibacteriota > Patescibacteriia > UBA9934 > UBA9934 > JBAYHI01. The sequence goes on from JBAZUI010000001.1 coordinate 50,728, forward strand.
AGAAGATGCGACGATTGATTATGTTCCGGATGCGACGGGTGGGGTTCTGAATGTTGATCGTTCGCTCGTGAGAAGCGTCTCAGCGACAGTGACACCCGAATCTGTGCGATTTATTGTTCTTCGAATCCCGATTCAACAGTATTCAGAAAAGGAAATGACCGATCTGGAGCTTGAACGTCTGGATCGTTACGAACGTTCAATATCGGCAAAACCAAATCCACAGTATATTTGTCGAGGGTATTTTTTCCCAGGAAAAGAAGAGAAGGAAATGGCTGCATAACAAAAGATCCCTCAGCACGTACGCCTTGGGACCTGTGATTCGCACTCGACGCATCTAATGGCGCCGGGCACGATCACGAGACGCTTGATGGGAATCTCTTCGCCACAATCGGCGCAGATTCCATATGAGCCTTCCTTGATTCTCGCGAGAGCCGCGAGAATATAGGGCACTGCGACCCTCTGTTTGAGGGCGAGGTGAACCGGAGGACGGGCGCTGTGGGGCCATTCCTCCAGATACCTCCGAAGTTTTTCTCGGAGGATTTCTTTCTGCGATGCAAGAAAATCGCTCGAAAGCATGGTTCCTCCAGGGAATATGGACCAAAAATAATAGCACTTTTTTGAGGAAAAGTCAATCATAGTATTGACAAAACCAATAAGATATTTGAGTTGGATGAATCTATTATGATGCCAAATCATATCCATGGCATCCTTCAAATTATTGAATCCAAGATCAAAATCGATTCTGTACGGGCGGGTCTGCGACCCGCCCGCTCGGGGCTCATCGAATGCGCCGATAATGATCGGGCAGGTCACAGACCTGCCCGTACGGGAAAATATGCATTATCCGAGATTATTCGGGGATTCAAATCATATGCATCCAGAAAAATCAATATTCTATTTGATTCTCCCGGCGCTCCATTATGGCACCGTAATTATTATGATCACATCATCCGTTCTCCACAGGATCTCGACCGAATTCGCGCCTATATCCGTGATAATCCGAATCAGCAGTAAGGGCGGACAAGATTCCTTGACAGAAATAGCCCGATTTAGTAACATTCCGTCGCAACATTTTTCCTCTTGTTCTTGCCAATTTTACAAGCGTTTGCTATGATGCCAGCGCTTATGGCAGAAAAACAGTTCATCGAAATGCGTGGCACGGTCGAGGAAGCTCTTCCGGGCGGACAATTTCGTGTGAAGCTCGAAAACGAGCAGGAAATCATTGCTCACCTTTCCGGTCGCTTGCGAAAATTTCATATTCGCATCCTCCCGGGAGATGAGGTCAAAGTGGAGATCAGCCCGTATGATCTCACAAAGGGTCGAATCACGTTCCGAAATTAGGACGGTATCTCGATTCTCAAAATCAATGTCATCCAATTAAGGGATGATATTGTCGTATGAGCACTCTATGAAAGTTCGCGCATCAGTCAAAAAAATCTGTCGAGATTGCCACGTGGTTCGCCGCGAGGGCCGTCTTCACTGTATTTGCAAAAATCCAAAACATAAACAGCGACAAGGCTAACTATGGCACGTATTGCAGGCGTCACACTCCCTTCAAATAAACGTACCGTGATTGCGCTCACGTACATTTATGGTATTGGGAATACCACGGCACAGAATATTATCAAGGAGGCCAAGGTCAGCGCAGAAGTCCGGGTGAAAGATTTAACTTCGGAGCAAGAAAATGCCATTCGTACGATTGTTGAAAAGCAACATCGTGTCGAGGGTGAACTTCGACGCACGGTTCTTTCAAACATCAAACGCATGAAAGAAATTGGATGCTATCGCGGAACACGACATGCCAAGGGATTGCCTGTGCGTGGACAGCGAACAAAAACGAATTCTCGTTCCGTCCGTGGCAATGTCCGCAAGACGGCCGGTTCCGGACGTCGTATGGTCACGAAAACATAAGCTATGACTCAAGAAGAAAAACAGGACGTCGTCGTTGAAACGCCAGTGGAGGCAACCGTTTCAGGCGAAGCGACCGCTCCAAAAACTGAAAAGAAAGAGGCGAAGAAAACGCAATATGTGCGTACAGCCAAGGGAAAGCGTCGCGCGGTGAAATCCGTGCCACGTGGTCGTGCGTATATTCATGCCTCTTTGAACAATACGATTATTACGATTACCGATCAGAATGGAAACGGTCTTGCTTGGGCGAGCGCTGGAAATTGCGGGTTTACCGGTCCAAAAAAGGCGACTCCGTATGCCGCGAGTATCGTTGCAACCAAAGTTTGCGATAAAATTGAACCATTAGGGATGAAAGAAGTGCACGTCTATTCAACCGGGATCGGCTCGGGACGTGATTCTGCGATTCGAACTTTTAATACAAAAGGATTGAGCGTGCTTTCAATTAAGGAAATGACGCCAACTCCACATAATGGATGCCGACCCCGTCGCGCACGCCGTGTCTAACGGATATTGATATGGGAAAGACATTACAAAAAATGGGTCGCATGAGCCGACGCGAAGGCGCCGCGCTTTCGACAAGCGAAAAAACCCTCAAGGTGATGCAACGCCGTCCTTATGGTCCGGGCGTTCATGGTCCGGCGGCCGCGCGTGGTGGCATGGGTGGTGGTAGTCGCATGACCGCTTACGGAAAGCAATTGCGCGAAAAGCAAAAGGCAAAGCGCATTTACGGCATCATGGAAAAACAATTTCGTAATTATTACGAAAAAGCAATTAGCATCAAAGGAAATACCGCGGAAATTCTTCCACGTTTTCTTGAAATGCGTTTGGACAATACGGTTTTCCGACTTGGGTTTGCGAAAACGCGTCCTCAAGCTCGTCAAATGGTTTCGCACTGTTTATTTATGGTCAATGGCAAAACCGTGAACATCCCGTCGTATCAGGTTCGTGTGAACGATGTGGTGGAAATTCGTGAAAATAAAAAAGCAAAAGCGGTTTTCAATGATCTTGAGGAACGCTTAAAACATCATACGGTTCCGGGATGGCTCTCACTCGATCTTGCAACCCGAAAGGGAAAGATTGTCAGCCATCCGGAAGGGGAGGACTTGAAGGAAGTGTATGATCCAAAGCTCGTTGTTGAATTCTATTCACGCTAATATTTTATATGGAGAACATTCTTCTTCCTTCGAAGATGACCTTTGCCCAGGGCTCGACGCCAAACGAGTCGGTGTTGACGATAGAGCCATTGCACCATGGCTATGGAATGACCGTTGGCAATATGCTTCGACGCGTTCTCCTTTCCTCATTGGAAGGAGCCGCGGTTTTGCAAGTAAAAATCAAAGGGGTTCAGCATGAATTCTCAACCCTCGAAGGCGTGAAAGAGGATATCCTCGAGATTATTTTGAACCTCAAGCAACTTCGCATGAAGGTCCATAGCGCCGATCCGATTGTTTTGCATCTTGATGTGAGCAATCGTGAAGGAGCGGTTACGGCCGCGGATATTGAAGGAAATGCGGATGTAGAAATCATCAACAGCGATTTAGCTCTTGCGACCATGACCGCAAAAACCGGTCGTTTGATCATGGATATTACGGTCGGCCGTGGCCGAGGCTATCTTCCAACCGAGGAACGTGATACCACGGGAAATGACATTGGAGTGATTGCCGTGGATTCGCTGTTCAGCCCAGTCCTCAATGTGGGAATCCGCATTGAAAATACGCGCGTTGGCGAAATCACCAACTACGATAAGCTCATCATGACGATTTTGACCGATGGCACCACCACGCCTCAAGCGGCTGTCATGGATTCAGTAAAAATCATCTTGAATCACTTTAACTGGATTGATGGCCAACTTTCTCATGCTTCATTGACGGAGAAAATTTCAGCGGCCAAGGATGAAGAAGAAGCAATCGCAGAAGCTCACGTTCCGGAGGAATCTCAATCGGAGGATGAATCATAAGTATGCGCCATCGAAATGTTGTTAAAACCTTAAACCGTGTTTCCTCGAGTCGAAAAGCGCTTATGCGCGATCTCGCAACGAGCGTCATTGTGTATGAAAAAGTCACCATGACGGAAGCCAAAGGAAAAGCAGTTCGTCCAGAGGTCGAACACTTAATTACCATTGCAAAAAAAGGTGGTTTAACGGCTCGACGAACCTTGCTTTCGTATTTTTCGACTGAGCAGCCCGTCAATAAATTAATTGATGTGATTGCGCCACGATTGAAAGATCGTCAGGGCGGTTATACCCGTCTTACAAAACTTGGGCGACGTGCGGGGGATTGCGCGCCAACCGTTCAAATTGAAATCCTCTAGTATGTCACGAGAAATTTATCATGTTGATGCCTCAGGAAAAATCCTCGGCCGTTTGGCCACGGATATTGCTTTGCATTTGATGGGCAAGCATAAAACAACGTACGTGCCAAACATCGATGACGGCGATGAAATCGTTGTCGTAAATGTTTCTGGAATTAAAGTGACTGGAAAGAAGATCGAACAAAAAGAATATATTCGTCACACGCAATATCCAGGTGGAATTCGCCGCCGCACGCTCAAGGTCTTGATCAAGGAAGATCCTGCTGAAGTGTTGCGCTTGGCCGTTTCCCGCATGCTTCCAAAGAATAAACATCGCGCACCACGTTTGGCGCGACTCAAGATTTCATAGTATGGCAGAAAAGAAATATTATCAGGGGATTGGACGTCGAAAGACGGCGATTGCACATGTTCGCTTGTTTTTGGGCGGATCCGGCGTCGTGACCGTGAATGGAAAAAAGATGAACGAGTATTTTGGGGCCCATACGACCCTTCACAATACCATTTCACGACCACTTACCGAGGTTGGAAAAGCCTCAATTGCGGATGTGGAAGCGAAAGTGATTGGTGGTGGGTTGCGTGGTCAGGCTGATGCTATTTCGCTTGGCATTGCTCGCGCCATCATTGCGTACGATGAAACCATCAAGAAATCCCTCAAAGATAAAGGATTACTCACGCGTGATGCTCGCAAGAAGGAGCGCAAGAAGTTCGGAAAGCGTGGCGCTCGTCGTTCAACTCAGTGGCGTAAGCGTTAAACGGGCTTTGGCACAAGAGGAGAAAAGAAACCGCCAATTTGGCGGTTTTTCGTTTGCGAAGAAGCCCATTCTCCACTATGATAGACCTCGTATGGGAGAACGTCCGCTCGCAAAAAATACCCTGTATTTTACCCTTGCATCGATTGCGCAAAAGGTGATTGCTTTGGGGTATTTTACCGTGATTTCCAACGTGATTGGGACCAGTCAGAATGGCATGTATTTTTTGGCTTTGGGCATTGCTACGATTTTGGCGGTTTTTGAGGATATTGGGCTCACCTCGGTCGCTGTTCGCGAGGTTGCCAAACACCCGGAAGATGCCGGGCTTTGGACGCGGACCGTCCTTGGATGGAAATGCTTTTCAATTCCTCTTTCGATTGGTCTTGCCTTTTTGATTCCCGTGCTTTTTGGGTATACGCCCGAGCTCACGACCCTCGTCCACCTGGCGATTTTTGTGATGATTGCGGATACGTTTTCTCTTTCGCTTTATGGGATTCTTCGAGGATTACATACGCTCCGATACGAGTCTTTGGGAATTTTTCTCGGACAGAGCATGACTGCGCTCACGGGTCTCGCCTTTGTCTATTTTCATGTTGTCTCGCTTCCATTGCTTTTTGTTGCGGTGATTGCGGGAAGCGTGTGGAATGTACTGTTCTCGCTCTATCATTTGGTCCATCGTCTTGGATGGGGCATTCTTCGACCGAGTTTTGAACTTGGATGGACCCCGATTCGTCTGTCCTTTGCTTTTTTCCTTTCCGCGGTTTTTGTGAAGGTCTATTCGTATGCGGATAGTTTTATTCTCAATGAGATTCTTGGAGAGGCAAGCGTTGGTATTTATGCGGTTGCCTATAAGTTCACCTATGCGTTTCAATTTTTGCCTCTGGCCTTTATTGCCGCACTCTATCCGGCCATGAGTGCGGAAGCACATGATAGGGTAGCCCTGAAAAAAACGTTTCTTGATTCGATGTGGTATATCGCTTTGATGGTGTTCCCGATCGTTGGGGGAATTTTCGCTCTTGCACCCGAGATCATTCGCCTATTTTTTAAGGAAGAATTTTGGAGCGCAGGGCTTCCGTTGCAGGTTCTTATTTTTGCACTGCTCTTCATTTTCCTTGATTATCCCATTGGTTCGCTTTTGAATGCGAGCGGACGTCAAAATACAAAAACCGCCATCATGGGCGTCACCATGGTTCTCAACATCGTTACCAATCTTATTTTTATTCCTCTTTACGGGATTTTTGGCGCTTGTTTTTCCGCATTGATTTCATTTGCATTCATGTTCTTCTCTGGTTGGATCGTTTCGCAAAATGTCCTTCGATTTAGCGTCTTCGAATTTCTTCGACGCACGTGGGGAATTATTCTCAGCGCCACCGTGATGGTAATGGTTGTTTTGGTGGTGAAATCATCGTGCTCGCTCTTTTTTATAATGCCATTAGGAGCCCTGGTCTATGGTTTTGGTCTTCTGTTGACGCGTACCATTACCGCAGACCACTATCAACGAATCCGTTCGATACTTACTCGCAAATCCTATGTCGAAGATCACCCTCTTCACGAATGATTATCCACCACACGTCGGGGGAGTTGCGTGCTATCTTGGTTCACTCAAGTCGGTCATGAGTGACAAGATGGATGTTATTTTTTATGAGGAGGAGACGCCTGGACGTTTACAAATCATCAAAGCGATGCGCCGGGTCGCAAAAAAAGGAGGTGAGGTTCTCGTGAGCCATATTTATCCTTTTGGAACGCTCGCTTTTTTCGCTCACGTTCCGTACTCGTTAATTTTTCACGGCATGGATTTTGATTTGGCTCGCAGAAATTGGTGGCGCGGTCTGCTCTCGCGATTCATCATTCGTGGCGCAAAAAATGTTGTCGCAAATTCCTTGGCTCTTGCTCGTGAGATTGCCGATTTTGCATCGATTCCGCTCCCGATTGTTGCATCCCCTTGTGTCTCTGATGAGATGATCCGTGCCTGTGCATCATTTCACCGGGTCAAAAAAACGTCTGGTCCGATCATCCTTTTAACCGTTGGGCGACTTGTTGAGCGAAAAGGCCATGCGCGGGTGCTTGCCGCGATGCGAAATATTCCATCGCTTGAGTATCATATTGTCGGTGATGGGCCGTTTCGAGAATCACTCGAGGCAATGGTGGAAGACTCTGGATTGAAGTCACGGGTTCAGTTTTTTTCTTCTATTTCTCATGAAGAACTTCCGCGCTATTATCAAAACGCCGACATTTTTGTGATGCCAACAATTTCTTCGCCTGTTGATCGTGAGGGATTCGGAATTGTTTATCTTGAAGCCGGGCTTTTTGAACTTCCCGTGATCGCCAGCGATCTCCCCGGAGTTGATGAGGCAGTGCTTGACCAGGTGACTGGCTGTCTTGTAAAGTCAGATGATGAGCTTTCACGTGTTTTGTCGGAGTTGGCAGGCGATTCAAGCCTTCGAGAGAAGCTTGGTCAAGCGGGAAAAGAACGTGCCAGATGCGAATTTTCAAAAGAGAAAACTTTTGCTCCCCTGATAAATCTATGGTTCACGGATTAGTTTCCATTATTATCCCAACCTATCAGCATGCCGACGCAATCCCGGCCTGTTTGAATTCGATTTTCAATCAAACATATTCTTGCATTGAGATCATTATTGTTGACGATGGATCAACGGATCGAACACAAGAAGTGCTCGTTGATTATCGCAATCATGCGACCGTGATTCGTCAGGAAAATCAAGGGTCAAATCCAGCAAGAAATCGCGGATGGCGCGAAGCCGAAGGGGAGTATCTCATTTTTGTCGATGCCGATATCGTCATGAAGCCAAATCTCATTGAACAATTGCTTCAAGCTCTCGAGACCCATGCGGATTGTTCATTTGCCTATTGTGCCTTTCGGTTTGGTTGGAAGAAGTTTCGAGGAGTCGCCTTTGATGCCTTGCGGTTGCGAAAAAGAAATTATATTCATACGACATCGCTCGTTCGTGCGGCGGATTTTCCCGGGTTTGATCCGGCCATCCGTCGTCTCCAAGATTGGGATGTCTGGCTCACCATGGTCGAGAAAGGGAAAAAGGGGGTCCTCGTTCCCGCTACGTTATTCACCGCGCGAATATTTGGTGCCTCTCGTATTGGATCTTCTTGGGTTCCTTCCTTCTTTTTCTCTATTCCTTGGAAGCGAATTGGGTGGACGCCACGCCTTGTTACTCGATACGAGGAAGCGCGCAAGGTCATTGCCGCAAAGCATCATCTATGAAAGATCTCTCGATTATTGTCGTCACATTTAATGAAGACATCGAGATTCTGCGGGATTGTTTTACTTCGGTTACGGCGTCCGCGGGACTCAGCTGGGAGCTCTTAGTTGTTGATAATGCTTCACGGCCTGCAACAAAAAACCTCGCCGAATCCATTCCACAGACGCGTTACATTCCCAATCCCACGAACCGTGGATTTGCCGCGGCCGTCAATCAAGGCTTAAAACTGTCCAATGGACGCTATCTACTTCTTTTAAATCCGGATACCCGATTTTCAAATGAGACGCTCGCGACCATGGTGAAGCGGCTCGATGAGAACAATGAGGTCGGGATTGCCAGTGGTTTGATTCGTTATCCCGACGGTTCTCTTCAGGAGAGTATTCGTCGATTTCCAACCGTCCTCGATCAATTGCTAATTCTCCTGAAGGTTCCGCATCTGTGCACAACAGCGACGGTTGATCGCTATATGATGCGTGAAGCGAATCCAATGCAGACGCAGGATGTTGATTCGATTATGGGCGCCTTCATGTTTTTGCGTCGCGCCTGTTTGGAAGACGTCGGTTTGTTTGATGAACAATATTTTATTTGGTTCGAGGAGGTTGATTATTGTAAGATGGCCGTGCATCACGGTTGGAAAATTCGTCATTTCGGAGATATTGAGGTGACTCATCATAAAGGGCATGCCTTTGGGAAAATTGAAACTTTGAAAAAGCAACGATGGATTCGTGAGAGCTTGCGCAAGTATCTTTTGAAGCATCATGGTCGTGGTGTTTGGCTTGTGTTCTGGATTCTCACGCCAATTTTTCTTGTTCTTGCCTTGATCACCGCGCTCATCAAACGTCAATAATATGATGTTGAAACAATGGTTTTCACAACGAACGCTTGTTCTCCTCCTTCTCGCGGTGGCCGTGCATCTTGGCGCATGGTTTTTTCGAGACACGATTTTTAGCCTTCCGTGTCTTCTCGCAGTTGGCGTGACCATGGGGGTTTTTTCCTATCAAAATCTTCGTGGCGGATTACTTCTCGCGTTCTTCGAGATTTTCATCGGCGGGCACGGCCATCTTCTCGATGCGGATTTTTTCGGTTTCGCGCTCTCACTCCGTATGGTGATCTTCGTCGGCGTTTTGACGGCTTGGGCGATTCTTTTTTTTCAAAAGAAGGTGTCGTTGCATTGGGTGCCACTTCGGGATCTTCCGTGGATTATTTTCATGCTTGCGATTGCGATTGGGGCTTTGATCGGATTTTCGCAAAATGATTTTTCAAATGCATTTGATGATCTTAATAGTTATGCGAGCATCGCCTTTCTCTTGCCGCTTCTTTCGCTTTCGTGGAATCAAGAAGATCGTCGAGCCATTCTTCAAACGCTCATGGCCGCCGGCATGTGGATCGTGGGTTCAACGCTTCTTCTTTCCTTCCTCTTCACTCATCTTCCGGGAAAGGCGAGTCATGAAATTTATACGTTTGTGCGCGATAGTCGCCTGGCGGAAATCACCTTGCAAACCGTGTCAAATAGTCGTGGGGAAGTGGTCGAACCGTGGATGGCCGCGCTTTTTGGGGCCGATGGATATTGGTATCGGATTTTTATGCCCTCGCAATTTTTTGTGATTGTTCTTCTTCTCCTTTTCGTTGCCGCCGCTCTTGCCCTTTATAAAAAAGAACGACTTTCCGAATGGATCACCATCGGATTGATTGGCGGAAGCGCTGCTCTCTTTTTGAGCTATTCTCGAAGTTTTTTTCTGGGACTTTTTTGCGCTGGAATTTTCTTAATTGGCCTTATTTGGTATTTTGAGCGTCCCAATCTTGTGCATCTTCTCAAGCGGTTGAGTTGGATTGGTATTTGCGGCGCGTTTGGTTTTGGCTTGGCCTGGATGAGTATTGCTGTTCCCATTCCCGCGCAACCGGATCTGACAGAGGCGACCTTTTACGAAACGAGTGCGGATACAAGTCGAAGCATGGCTGTTTCGAGTCGTTGGCAACTTCTTGGTCCGCTCATGGAAAGTATTTTTGCATCCCCGATTCTTGGATCAGGATTCGGAAAAGAAGTCACGTATATTTCCGATGATCCTCGCATTCGAGAAATTGATCCCACAGGGGCGTATACCACGTATCGGTTTGAGTGGGGCTACCAGGACTTGTGGCTCAAAATGGGCTTGCTGGGGCTTGTGGCACTTGTGATTTATACGGCCTCAATTGCGCTGGGGGTACTATTTACCTTGCACACCCATGGGTATAAATGGATTCTTCTTGGATGGCTTTCGGGTATTGCGGCGCTATTTGTCATTCATATTTTTTCTCCGTATCTCAATCATCCAATTGGCATCACGACCCTCATGGTGATTCTTCCGTTTCTTGATTATCAAGGTCTTCTTGCGTCACGAGAAGATTACCGTGAACGTAAAAATATCAAAACCGTCGCCATGGCACAGCCAATAGCGAGCCGTCACGAAAGCTAAAGTGTTGTTTCTAGAAAATCCGGATACCCATTGAGAAAATCCTTGGCTGACATTTTTGATTTACTCTCGGGTTGAACGGAGAGAATCTCGAGTGCGGTTGTTGATGAGCCAATATAAAGTTTTCCTTCGATTGATCTCACGGATCCGGCCGGAATGCTGAGCTCACTTGGTCGAAGCTCGTGAATTTTAAGAGAAAGAGGTTTTCCAAATCGATTCCACAGACATGAGACTCCCGGCCAAGGGTAGAATGCGCGATACATCCGATCGATTTCTTCGCTACTTTTTTTCCAATCAATGATTCCATCTTCTCGGGTGAGCATGGAACAAATAATCGCCTCGGCGTGATTCTGTTCGCGCGGGGTGAGTGTTCCATTCTCGAGTGCATGAATGGTGGCTACGAGGAGTTTTGGACCGGCATGAAATATTTTTCCTTCCAGGGTTTGCATGGTCTCTCGTGAATCGAGTGGAAAAGCGAACTGCGCAAGAATCGGACCATGATCCATTTCGCGATCGAGTTTGATGATGGTTACTCCGCTTTCCATATCGCCGTGAAGAATGGCACTCTGCCGAGGGGAAGGACCACGATATTTTGGTAAAAGTGATGGATGGACGTTCACGGCGCCGAATTTTGGAAGATCAAGAAGGGAAATCGGAATGATTTTTCCATAGGCAACCACCACGAAAAGATCTGCATGAAGATTTGTGATTGTTTCGAGCGCCTCTTTCGATTTGATGCGCTCAAACTCAAAAACCGGAAGACCGTGTTCTTTTGCAATGACTTTTACGGCTGAGGGGACAAGCTCCTTTTTTCGGCCCACGGGCTTGGACGGTTGAGTGACAACTCCCACGATTTCAATAGCCTTATCGTCAATAAGCGCCTCAAGAAAAGGGACGGAGAAGGAAGGAGTACCAAAAAATACAATGCGCATGCCTTATGTTTTATCGTGAATAGAAAGAGCTTTATCGATAAACAGAATCCCATCCAGATGATCAATCTCATGTTGAAAAACAATCGCCGACAGTCCGGTGGCTTTCACGGTTATGGGCTGGCCCTGATCGTTGAGGGCGCTCACGGTGACGCGCGTGTAGCGTTTGACGATTCCGACTTTTCCCGGGACGGAAAGACAACCTTCTTCGCCTGCGACCTTACGCAAACCATGATGAATGATTTTTGGATTGAGAAAAGCATTGAATCCCTCTTTTGACGCAATGACGATCACGCGAATAGATTCCCCGATTTGCGGAGCGGCCAAACCAACCCCATCTTCCTTGAGCATGGTTTCTCCCATATCGCGCACCAGTTCAGAAAAATTCGTGCGTGAAAAATCTTCGGGTATCACGTCACGCGCGACTTCACGAAGCAGGGGATTGGGATGATGGAGAACCGGGCGAATCATAGGTTGGATATAATATCTCTATTGTACCTCGTTCTGGAAGTTGGTCGAGGGTTTCTGAAAGATGAGTGAATTGCTCTTGAGTGAAAAAACCCTTTGCGAGATGTTGTTCTTCTCGGAAGTAGCGTGAGTTTTGACCAAGTGCCGGCAGAAGCGTTGGCGCCAGGCGAACCTCGATGGTGCTTGGTGGAAGCCCGTACTGAGCACGGGTGTTTTTGATTTCTTCGATAACCGTTTGAGTCTTCACGAGCGATTTAACCGCGTCACTCATCCAGGTTTGAATGAAGAGTGGCGTTTTTTGATAACCCGCAAAGTGCATGAGCCGATGGAGTCTTGCGGCCGCGAGCTCACGACTTCGATAATCAGGCTGATTGAGGTGATAATCAAATGTGAGATCAGCGATGAGTCCCCAAGAACGATCAAATGGAAGGGCGAAGGAATCAAAGTGATAATCAGTCACGAGAAGAATGCTTGCCCCGGGCTCTTGAATATCTTTATCGATGATCCCGATTTTTATTTCGGGAAACGCTTTTTCAAGACGTCGCTTCATGACTTTGTTCCCAATTCCTTTCTCGAAAAAGAGAGATTTGCCACAAAACGGACAGCTCGTTGGGAGCGAAAAGCTCTTGAGACATTGCGGACATCGCATTCCAGAATCCGTGCATTCCGGAGTGGCTTCGCAGATCGGGCAACTGGGAATCGCCTTACAATGCTCACATTGCAGATATTTGGCATTTCCTTTGCGATTGAACGAAAGTAACACGGTTTTTTGCCCTTGTAAAGCCTCTTTAATGGCGTTGTAGAGCGTTTCAGAGAGCCCGGGGGTATTTCCATGCTCATCCTGATGTTTGAGGTCAATAATCGTTGGTTTTTGAGGGGGATCTTCAAGAAACGAATGAAACTCTCTTCCGATTCGTGGAAAAGCGCCGGAAGCGTGACATTCCGCTTTCCAAGCCTTTGCGAGCATCTCTCCTGCCAAACGCACATCGAATCGTGGATTGCGATCAATGAGATCATATTCTCGGCTTGAGAGATCGTGGATGTGAACGATGGAAAGATCGTGGGCCGGCAAAAGCGAGGCTTGTCGATTTCCAATAAGGGTTCGAATATCTCCATGACGCCATCCGGCAATGATGGATTCGCGGTGTGTTCCTTTTGTGTGTCCGGTGAGCACCGCAACTCCAGGACCGAGTGGAATTCGTTCCGCCAGCATTTCAGCGGTTCGCTCTCGGGGAACAAGAACGAGAAGTTGTCCTTTTGTTTTTTTTCGGAGAAGCCCGGAAAAAATCATTTCACCCTCCTGCGATGTCTCAAAAAAAGAGCCTGTGGTGGCGGCGGCCGATTGAGCAAGGCGAACGCTTTCACGCGAAAAAAGTGAAGAGATTCTTTTTTTCTGGATAAACGGGCTTGCCTTCTTTGCGCGAGCCGCATATCCCATACAGGCGGTATAGAGAATGGTTGAAGGAGATTGGAAAATGAGTTGTGCTAACTTTTCGTAACGTATCAAATCAGCGTTCGAGAGAAAATTTGATTCAATAAGCTCCTCGAGTGGAATCAAACGGTGTGTTGATGTCGAGACCAAACTTCGGACAATTCCCAAAGAACGATGCCCGCGAAAGCTCACCCGCACCAAATCACCGATGCCGATCTGCAGGCCTTCGGGAATTGCATAATCAAAAAAATCGAACCTCCTTGGAAGCCGGCGAATGAGGTAAACCTCGGCGACCATATCAATTGATTTGGAAATTCACGACAAGATACCCGACTCCGAATGGAGCTTCGTAGGAAAGAATTCTTGGATGCCCACTCATGCGTTCGATGATGCCAAGAAGTAAGGCGAGCGGTTTTGAAATTTCTTCCTCGGCTTTTTCAAAAAGCGATGATTCCATTTGCAAAAGGCCGGCGGAATTTTTGGTGACAATGAGCTCCTGAATTTTTTTATCAAACATGTCACCCTCAGGCGCGAATCCGGAAGGTGAGGTCGACGTGAGGGCATGCGAAAGATCTCCCGAGGCAATAACCGCGATTCGATGATCGGAGTCGAGAATCAAATCCTTAAGCGTTGCGCCGAGTGCATAGTGATCCTTGAGGCTCAAATCTTTTGCATAGGACATGGGAAAGAGGTGAACATCGGAAAGATGTTCGGTGAGGAGAAGAAGCGGGACCGCGGCCGCATAATGAAGCGCTTCATCGCTCGTGAGCGTGAGAGGGATTTTTTGATAGCGAAGCGCTCGTTGAACGCGATCGATTAAAAGAAAATCAGGATGAAACGTTTGATGATGAGAGAGATCTCCAAATTCGCGAAGATCAAGCTTGAATGGGTCGCAGAGATTGATGGAGAATGCATCTGCGTACATGGTTGGGTGTTTGGAAAAAAGAAGAATCGTCTCGGGTTTTGCGGCATAGAGTTCTTCCGCGAGTTCGGCCATGGCAATGCGCGTTTGCGAAACCGCGCCGATTTTTTCGGTGTTCACGGAAGGGAGAAGCAATGGGGAATGGGGGGTGAGCCCCGCAAAAACCAACATATTATTCCATCACGTCCTTGAGGTCGAGTCCAATTGGAAGAAGCGCAAGAGTTTCTGGGGCAACATCGATGACATCGCCAAACGACCATCCATATGAATTGAAGACTTGCTCCGTGGTAATGGGTCGCAATTTTTCTTCCGAGACAATATAGACAACCGGGCTATCCGTTGCTTTCACAAGATACCCATCAGCGAAGAGAAGCGGTTCACCCTCTTTGTACTGCTCAACTACCGCTGGTTCAACACGCACGATCGTGGGGGACTGCCAGCGAGAATGAATGATCGCTTCATCGACAATCGCATGGCGGATTCCGTTCTCAACATAGAAGTAGGCTCCGTTTGTCGTGAGTTGCATGAGTGCTCCTTGTGGATAGGCGGTTGTGGCGGTGATATCCTCACCGATTTCGAAATTGCCAAGTTCATCGTTTGTGATTTGGATAATTTCGTCTTCGGAATAGCCGATTGATTGGAACGTCTCTTGGGAATCAATCTGGCGGAGCGTGTCATCCACTAAAAGATAAATGTTGTCACCTTCATCTTTTAACAAAGAATAATTCGGGAAATCAATTGGTTTTCCATCGGGGTAACTCGCAAGAACCGTTCGTGATACTTCAATCAAACGATCTTCGTCGAAACGTGACGTAAATGCGCTCCAACTGTGGATCGGGCGTTTGTAGCCATATTCAATAAGATAAATTCCGGATTCTCCAGCCACTTGTAAGAGCGAACCCGTCGGGTACTGCAAACTAAACCAACGATTCCAAATTTCGGCAAAGTTTTCATTGCCATGAAGATGCGGGGTATAAGCATAAAGGGAAGCGGTTGCGGCATTGGCCGGAGTCACGACCGTATCGTCAATGACAATCGAAATTCCCGGTCCGTATTTTCCATACGTCACCCCCATGCTCTCGATATCCTCAAGATAGCCATCGCGCACTTGCGCGGCTGCGGAATTGACTTGTTTTCCAAATCCCTGCCAGCGCATCACATACGGATCATTTTTTGAACAATCATCGCACACGGCATAACCCGTTGCCCAATCAAGCTGATTTTGCGTTGGGTCATCATCCTCAACAAGACTTTGTTCTTTTTGCAAAAGCACAAGAAGAAATTTTTGACTGATTCCATACGCCTGGGCCGCGCGATCAATAATATCGGTTGCCGTCCGCATCACTCCGTCCGCATCTGTTGTCACATAACTCCCAAGATATCCGCGATCGAGAAATGCTTGAATCTGATTACGATCAAGAGCAAAAGGATTCTCGAGCTCATCATCGGAAAGAATATAGTTTGGATCAAACTCGAAGGCAAATGCCGAGCAGGGGATTGCCGCAACAATTCCCAGCGCCAAAATAAGTGAAATCTTGTGGATATTCATACGAGCAGATTATAGCATTTCCTATTCCTATATATAAGAGGAGCTAGATTGAAAATCGCTTAAATAAGCAAAATAACCTTGACAAAAGGCCGATTTTATGGTATACTAATACTTGTATCAGGCAATCCCGCCTGAATCCCCGCCGGAGGACTTCCCATGTCCACCCGCCCCAACAATGCCCCTTTTGGCCTTGCGAATGATATCGCGGGGCACCTCCTTTTTTCCGCCGCCGGCCTCACGCTGGCGGTCCTCATCCTTCTCTGCATGGGCACCCCTTACTAGTCCATGCAGATCTCCTCGACCCGCAGGCCACTTGGTTCTGCGGGTTTAGCGTTTATAAGCTGAAAGAAAATTATAGAGCCAAGCAAACACCGCACAACCTGCTGCGGCATCCACAAATCCCCAGACCGCGCCGACAATGGCGCCAACCGGCCCGGGCACATAGCCGATATAGACCGAGGACATGAGCTCGACCAAGGCCTCGCCATAATGGAGGTACATAGCCAAGAGGGCAAGAACAAAAGAAGCGAACGACCATAAAATGTCGCCGCTTAATGCGAACGCTTTTACATTGATTGTCATATAGCTGAATTATATCAAATCGATTTCAATTCCTCTCGCACCACAATGCGATCATCCCAATTTGATTTTTTTCCACCAATTACAATGGATTGCTCCGCGCCTTTTCCAGTGATAAGAATAATATCGTCCTTTTTTGCGAGCGAGAGCGCCTTGCGGATTCCCATGCGCCGATCCTCGATCACGAACAAATTTTCATTTCGAATTTTCCCGAATTTTTCTGCGACGACCGCAATGTCCTCGGCGATTTCCGTGGGATCATCTTCGTACGGATCAACATTGCTTACCACCACAAAATCCGCCATCGTGGCTGAGAGCTCACCCATGATTGGGCGTTTTGCTTTATCGCGTCCGCCACCTTCGGCCCCGAGGAGAATGATCGTCCTTGCGCCTGGTTTCTTCATGGCATTCGCGGTTTGCAAAACATGAGTGATACTTTGTTTTTCGTGTGCATAATCAACAATCACGGTAAAATCTTGCCCTTCATGGATGGTTTCCATGCGCCCGGGAATGAGGCGCAATCCCAAAAGACCGTGAGCGATTTTTTCATCATCGATTCCGGCGAGGCGGCCAATAACCACGGCCGGCAGGGCATTTGAAACATTGAATTTTCCAAGAATGCCAAGCGTGATTTTTTTTTCGCCAAGATTGAATGAAACGCCCGAAGGTGTTTCCTCGATTTCATCCGCCCGATAATCCGCTTTTGCCTCGAGCGCATAGGTGATTTTTTTGTCCGCTGAAAAATTCAAAAAGTATTCAGCATGCTCACTATCGGCGTTTGCAATAATCACTTTTTCAATACGCTTCCCGTTGATGTTCTTTTCGTGAGTGGTGAGAGTGGCGAACATTTTTCCTTTCATGGCTTTGTATTTCTCAAAACTTCCACCGTGCGAAGGCAGATGTTCCGGAGTCAAATTTGTAAAAACGCCAATGTCATAATAAACGCCTGTCTGACGATATTGCTTTAATCCTTCCGAAGTTGTTTCGACAACGCAATAGGTACAACCCGCTTTTACCATCTGCGCCAGAAACTTTTGAATAACCCATCGCCCCGGCATAGTCATGTGATACTCGTTCATCATCTCTGTTTTTCCAATCCGAATATTTGCCGTGCTCACAATTCCGGTTTCCAGCCCACCAGCCATAAGGACGGACCAGATAAAATTCGCGGTAGATGTTTTTCCTTTTGTTCCGGTGACGCCAATCACGATCATTTTCTTGGACGGAAATCCATAAAAAATCGCGGCCGTCATGGAGACGCAATAATGATAACCAAGAATTAATCGCTCAGGGATGATTTTCTTTAATAGCTTTTTCATACCTGGGAATTTTAGCAGTTTGGAGCGATTTGTTCAAAAATCGTTTGCGAAAAAAAATACCCGAGGAATGCTCTGGTATTTTTGGTGGACCTTAAGGGATTTGGCTTCGGCTCTCGTGTCGCCGTCGCTCCACTCGGCCTAGCCACCGCCTCGCCATTCCGCCTGCTGGCGGAATAGGGCTCCGGCGTTCGAATCCCCCCGCAAGCCAAATTATTGGCTTGCTCGAAATACCAACCCACAAGACTCCAAATTTTTGAAACGCTGTGGGTTGGTGGACCTTAAGGGATTCGAACCCTTGACCTCTTCCATGCCATGGAAGCGCTCTAGCCAACTGAGCTAAAGGCCCTTACCGCGAAAGAATAATAGTAAAAAACGTTCTTTTTGTAAAGAAGGGCATCTTGAGATAAAATAGAGACCTATGAATTTCTCCGAATATCAAGAAAAGTCACGAAAAACCGCTCTTTACCCCGATCTTGGAAAGAATTTTATTTATCCAACGCTTGGACTTTGCGGAGAAAGCGGTGAGATTGCGGAGAAGGTCAAGAAAATTATCCGCGATGAAGGTGGAGTGATTACGGAAGAGAAGCGCGTAGAACTTAAAAAAGAATTTGGTGATGTACTCTGGTACTTGGCGCAACTTGCCACGGAATTCGGGATGGATTTTGATGATGTTGCCTTAACGAATATTGAAAAGCTGAAATCACGCATGGACCGCAATCAAATCTACGGAAGTGGGGATAATCGATAAGTCAAAGTTAAAATCGGCCCGTGGGCCGATTTTATCGTTGAAGAATAGAGTCAATAATTTCGTGGGCTCTCGTTTTTATTCGATTGAATGTTGAAACAATTACTGGCGTACGATCGTTCGTCCGAATATCGAAGGCATTTGGTTCTGTTGCATTTGGGTAGATCTTTTCCACGGCAGCCCCCGGTGGGGTATAAAATTTTTGAACGGTTATTGGCGTGCGCTCCGTTGTCGCCCCTGGTGGGGTATAGAAAGGATCGTCTGCTACTTGAACCTCATCAAGAATTTTTTTTCGCTCTGCATCGCCCGATGCAGCATTCTGATTCATAACGCGATGCATTTCTTCTTCTTGCGCCCGCGTTCTTGCTGTTTCTTGTGCGGTAAATTCACGCGCCTCTTTTTTGTCTTTTTGTTTATCTCTTTCAAGAATTGGCGGGGAATATTCCATACCTCGATGCCCGGGATCCGGCTGACTCATGCGTTCTTCACCATTGGGTAACTTATAGATGAATCTCATATTGATCAACTATTCTAGGCCTAAAAAATTTCGAATTCCGCTTCGTGCTCGTTGAACAAACGAAGGAATTTTGATTTCTTCTGTCGTAGGTTCTTCTTTTTCATCTTCGATTACCGGCTCCGCATCATAGTCGAGGGCGCGATCTGCTCGAAGCGCATCTGGATCCTGATAGCGTTCATCCGATGGATCATTGGCAAGTTTATTTATTTTTAATCGTTTTTGTTCTTTTTTATCAGATTTGAGTAACCGTCGAAGCATTTCTGCTGTTATTTCGTAGGTGGCATCAACAGGCTGATTCCGTGCAATGGCTTCCAAAAACGCATCGACGTCTTCCGGGATAGGGTCGTGTTCCCGCATTGTTAGTAAATAATTTTCTAACTTTTTTTTAAGCGATTCTTTATCGGCCTGAACTTCAGCCTCACTCCTCGCTGACCCTTCCATTCTCATGGCTTGCGCATGCTCCTCGTCCATTGATTTCTTAAACCCGTAACGCGCTTCTAGTTGTTCTTGAATGCGTTTTGAACGATCTTCCGCGTTTTCCGCTGAGTGCGTTTCTTGAATCCTTGACGTTTGACGCTCACTCTCGGCAGGCGATATCCGCTCATTTTCTAAACGTAAATTCATATGAATCTATTGTGCCGTAGGACCGAAAATGAGGCAAGAAGGCCTGTTCTTATTTTAGACGAATCTGAATGTTGCCATCCGCGGCATCGATCGTGACTTGTGCATCTTCCGGAACATCACCAGCAACGATTTTCATGGCAAGCGGATCAAGAATTTCCGTTTGAATCACACGCTTGAGCGGGCGAGCGCCGTATTGCGGATGATAACCTTTCTTTGCTAATAGTTTCTTTGCCCGATCGGTCACCTTGAGCGTAATGGATCGTTGATCGCGCAAACGCTTTGAGACCTCAAGAATCTGGAGCTCCACAATATCGGCAATATTCTCTTCGCTCAAGGCATGGAAAAAAATCACGTCGTCAATACGATTCAAGAATTCCGGCTTGAATTGTTCCTTCAAGAGATCAAGGACTTTTGTTTTTGTCTGTTCTTCGTTTGAAGCCGCATCGCTTGTAAATCCAATGCTTCCGGCCGTATCGGAATGCAAAATCAAATCCGATCCGGTATTTGAGGTCAGAATAATCACCGTATTTTTGAAGTTGACTTTACGGCCTTTGGAATCCGTCAGATGTCCATCATCAAGAATCTGAAGAAGGATATTAAAGATATCCGGATGAGCTTTTTCAATTTCATCAAACAACACAACCGAGTAGGGATTGCGACGGACTTTTTCCGTGAGCTGGCCCGCTTCATCGTAGCCAATATATCCCGGTGGGGAACCGATCATCTTGGACACGGTGTGTTTTTCCATGTATTCGGACATGTCCACACGAATAAGAGCTTCTTCATCGTTGAACATAAATTCCGCAAGCGCGCGCGCAAGTTCGGTTTTTCCAACCCCGGTCGGACCCAAAAAGATGAAAGAACCGATTGGATGCTTTTCCTCGGAAATACCCGCGCGCGAACGGCGAAGCGCATTGCTCACCGCTTTAATGGCTTCCTCCTGACCAATCACACGCTGACGCAATTTTGCCTCCATATCCACGAGTTTCTGCATCTCGCTTTCGAGCATTTTCGTAACCGGAATATGCGTCCAACGGGCAACAACCATGGCAATTTCCTCGGCCGTAATCACTTCTTTGAGCAGTCCGCGTTTTTCCTGGAATTTCTTCAGTTCGACCTCGGCGGCCTCCATATCCGCTCGCTGTTTCGGGATGGCATCGTAACGGATTTCCGCCACTCGTTGAAGATTTCCCAAGCGTTCATTCTGTTCGGCTTCGGTGGTGAGGCGTTCGATTTCATTTTTATAATCACGAATCTTTTTAATAAGATCCTTTTCATTTTTCCAACGGAGTTCCAATTCAGAAGATTTTTCTTTGATATCAGCAATGGCTTTTTCAATTTCTTTCATGCGCGCGAGTGATTCTTTTCCTTCTTCTTTGAGAAGGGATTGTCGCTCGATTTCAAATCGCATTTGTTCACGCTTCATGCGATCCAAATCTTCGGGCATGGAATCGATTTGCATGCGAAGCGCGGCCGCTGCTTCATCGATCAAATCAATCGCCTTATCAGGGAGATGGCGATCAGTGATATAGCGAGCCGAGAGCTCTGCTGCGGCGATAATTGCTTGATCGCTAATGCGCACGCCATGGTGAATTTCGTATTTCTCTTTAATGCCACGCAAAATCGCGATCGTATCAGGAACGGTTGGCTCCACAATCATGACGGGTTGAAAACGACGCTCAAACGCGGCATCTTTTTCGATGTGTTTTTGATATTCCTTAATCGTGGTCGCACCAATCACACGCATTTCACCGCGAGCGAGCGCAGGCTTGAGAAGATTTGACGCATCCATAGGGGACTCATCGCCTTTTCCTGCGCCAACGAGTGTATGAAGCTCATCGATAAAAAGAATGATTTGACCATTTGCCGCCTCAACCTCGTGGATGACAGCCTTTAATCGCTCTTCAAATTCACCGCGGAATTTTGTTCCCGCAATAAGGGAGCCTAAATCAAGCGAAACGATCTCACGATTCTTAAGAATCTCGGGAACATCGCCCGAAGTAATGCGCTGGGCCAATCCCTCGATGACCGCTGTCTTTCCAACCCCGGCTTCTCCAATGAGAACCGGATTATTTTTCGTGCGGCGGACAAGGACTTGCATGACACGTCGAATTTCCTCATCGCGTCCAATCACGGGGTCGAGTTTTCCTTCGCGCGCGCGTCCGGTAAGTGAGATGCTATATTTTTCAAGTACCTGAAATTTTGCCTCAGGATCGGCGGAATCAACTTTTTGGTTTCCGCGCACGTCTTTGAGCGCCAGCATGATGGCCTCTTCTTTGATTTGATGTTGAGAAAGCAGTCGCCCGACATTACGATCAGCGAGCAAACCCAAAAGCAGATGTTCAGTTGAAATGAAATCATCGCCGAATTGCTTTGCCTTTTTTGCAGATGTTTGAAGCACCTTCGCAAGGGCAGGGGTAAGGAGTACCTGACCAAATCCGCCAGCATCGGAAATCATGGTTTTTGGAAGCGAGGCAAGAATCGCATCAACGGTTGCGCGCAAGCCCTCAAGCGGCGCTTGCATCTTCCGAAGCACGGCAACAACAATGCCATCATCCTGTGCGATCACGGAAGCGAGAAGATGGATCGGCTCAATGCCTTGCTGGCCATTCTCATTCGCAATTAATTGCGCAGCTTGGATGGCTTCCTGGGCTTTTGAAGTAAAATTATTGGGTAGCATATCTTTAGGATCTTCGCTTTTGGCGCATAACTTTGTTAGAAACCTCGGTCCTCAATTAATTTTCTGACTCTCCATTTAGCAAACAATAGTATAGACTGCTAAAAATGGAGCGTCAAGCCCTTGGAAAATTGGGTAAATTTGATATAATCGGAGCAATATGACTTATCAATTGGCTATCAAATTTACGATCGCGGTTTTTGTGGCTCAAATCATCCTCACGCTCACAAATGCCTATTTTTATTGGCCCGGCGCTGATATTCCTATGCACTTTGCCGGTGGAGCAGCGGTCGGGATGTGGGCGCTTGCCATTTGGAACGATGTGGTTGCGTCCATTCAATATCGGGGAAAACTTTTTCAGAAATTCGTCTGGCTCATGCCCTTGCTTTTCATTGTCGGTTTTACCGCCATTGTTGGGGTTGGTTGGGAACTGCATGAATTCATCATCGATCAAATCATGACCTTGAAATATTACGGTACCGCTCAGCTGACTCAAGGTTCGATACAAGATACGATGGGTGATTTCGTGTGTGATCTTTTGGGTGGCGCTTCCGTAATCATCTTCCTCTTGAAAAAAGTATGAGCGTTTCCGTGCTCGGCATTCCGGTTGATATTCTCAAAACGCAAGAACTTGAAGCCTTGCTAGAGTCGTGGTTTTGCGATGGAAAAAGTCACACCATTGTGACGCCGAATCCGGAAATGATTCTTGCCGCCCAGAATAACTCAGCCTTTCGAGAAGGTCTTATTCAAGCCGACCTTCATCTTCCCGATGCGGTTGGGATTTGTTATGCGCTTCTTGCGTTCAATTTGCATGCGAACCCCACTCGTCACACCGGAGTCGATACGCTCAAATTACTCGTCAAACTTGCGGAGAAAAATCAGAAGAAGATTCTTATTTTCGGCGGGGAAGGGGATGGTGCAGAAAGAGCAGCCAAACATTTTCAGTCCATCCATTCAAACCTCGTCATTCATGGATATAATCCCGGGATTCTTGCTTTGCATGACGGTCATCTTGAATTGACGGATGTCGACCGAGCGTTTATAAAAGCATCTTCGCCGGACGTCATTGCCTTGGCGCTTCCACACGAAAAACAAGTCGCATTTTTTGAGCATCTTTCGAATTTTCCGAGTGTCAGAATCGCGATTGGAATCGGCGGAGCGGCTGATATGTTTTCCGGAGCGCTTCCGCGTGCGCCCGAGTGGATGCAGCAATTAGGACTTGAGTGGATGTGGCGTCTTCTTCTTGAGCCAAAGCGGTGGAAGCGCATTTTTCGAGCCACGATCGTCTTTCCCATTGTCATTGCAGGAGAAACCATGCGCACAGGAACTTTTCTTGCCGCGGTTCAGAGAATTATCCCATCCCTTTTTCGAAAATTTGGAGATTAATCTATGAAAAACGTTCGCACGCGCATTGCGCCATCGCCCACCGGCTATGTACACATCGGCACCTTACATACCGCGCTGTTCAATTATTTTTATGCCCGTCAACATGGCGGAACCTTTCTTATTCGCATCGAAGACACGGATCGCGAGCGTTTTGTTGAAGGCGCGACCGAACATCTACTTTCGATTTTTGATCGTCTTGGAATTGAACACGATGAAGGGCCATTTCTTGAAAATGGATCCATGATCGAGAAAGGGGAACTCGGACCGTATATTCAATCAAAACGACTCAATATTTACAAGCCGTATATCGAACAGTTGATTCACGATGGTCATGCGTATCGATGCTTTTGTTCAAAAGAACGTTTGGAGCAAATGCGCGCGGAACAAACCACGACCAAACAGACGCCAAAATATGATCGCCACTGTTTGCATTTAACGCCGGAAGAAGTCGAGCAGAAGATGACCGCGGGCGAGCCATCTGTTGTGCGCATGAAAATTCCGGAAGGAGAAACCATTATTGAGGATGAAATCCGCGGAAAAATCGTTTTCGCAAATAAGGAGATTGACGATCAAGTCATTCTCAAATCCGATGGGTTTCCAACCTATCACCTTGCGGTTGTTGTTGATGACCACCTTATGGGCATTACGCACGTCATTCGCGGAGAGGAATGGCTCCCTTCGGCTCCAAAGCATGCGTTGCTCTATGGCATGCTCGG
The DNA here is from genome assembly GCA_041661425.1 of Patescibacteria group bacterium. Classification (GTDB taxonomy): domain Bacteria; phylum Patescibacteriota; class Patescibacteriia; order UBA9934; family UBA9934; genus JBAYHI01. Next base: position 75,241 of record JBAZUI010000001.1, read on the forward strand.
GTTTGAGGCGCCGGTATTTGCGCATCTTCCGCTTCTCTTGAATCCAGACCGTTCCAAGCTCTCCAAACGCCAGGGAGATGTTTCCGTGGAAGAATACCTCCGCCATGGGTATCTACGTGAAGCCCTTCTTAATTTCGTGGCAACGCTTGGGTATAATCCAAAGTCAGATCAGGAGATCTATGAACTCGATGAACTTATCAAACTATTTGATTTGAAACGCGTCAATAAGGCCGGAGCGATTCTTAATCGTGAAAAATTGGATTGGATGAACAATCAATATCTCCTGAAGTTAAGTCTTGAAGATTTCCGCATTGTTGCAAAAGATTTTCTGGTGGGAAACGAAATGCAATGGCGAGCGGGATTCATTGAAAAAAATCGCGTCAATCGACTTGAGGAAATCCAGGCAAAGGTTGATGTGTATCTTGAAAAACTTGCGTATGAATCCTCACTGATCGTTTGGAAAAAATCAAATGCCGAGGATGCAAAAAAGCAGTTGGGGGATTTGCAGCAAAAAATTGAAATCCTTGACTTTTCTTCTGTGGCAACCATTGAAGATGCCATTCGCGGGTATCTTACGGAAAATCATCTTGAGGCCGGAAATGTACTCTGGCCACTCCGTGTGACTCTCTCCGGAAAAGAGAAATCAGCAAGCCCTTTTGAACTGCTCTGGATCCTTGAAAAAGAAGAATCCATGAGACGTATTCAACAAGGGATTGAAAAGCTGATATAATCAAATCATGAAGCGAAAATCAGCGATTATTTTCGGCCTCATTGTCTGTACTATTCTTGGAACAGAAGGCATTGTTTTTGCAGAAGCGGGTGTTGATGAAATGCAACAAGAGATTGCCGATAAAAAAGCTGAGGCTGAGCAGATTCAAAAACAAATCGATTCCTATCGGAGTAAGGTGCAAAGTCTCTCCACACAAGCGGCAAGTCTTCTTAATGATATTGCGCTCATCGAAAATCAGAATGCACTCCTTGAACTTGAAATTCAAGGAACGCAAGCGAATATCGCTTCACAAGAACTTGAGCTCCAGTATCTTGGAGATCAAATACAGTCGGAAAATGTTCGACTGGAACATCAGAAGGAATTGCTTTCCGAGATGCTTTTTGAGCTGGAGAAGAACCAAGGAGTCGAACTCGTTGAGGTTATTTTCAATGCTGGTGATTTTGATGAACTTTTTGCCGGTATTGAGGCGCTCGAGAGTCTCAATTCAGATCTGTCCGAAGCGGTTGAGGGAACAAAGCTCATGCGTACAACGCTTGAGGAGAATCGAGCAAAGCAAGAAGTGCAACTCGATGCCCTTATGGCCTCTCAGATTGAACTTCAGAATGAGCAAACAGTGCTCGAACAACAGAAAAATGCGAAGGATCTTTTGGTGCAGGAAACACGGTCGTCTGAATCCGAATATCGTGTACTCATGAGCGAATTGCGCCAAGATGAACAGTCCATCACCAATGAACTTTCATTTTTGCAGTCAGAGGTTGAAAAAAAACTTGCGGATCAGGATGGCGACGGGCTTGATATTGCGCCGGATTTGACTCCACCAATGCAAGGAGTGATTACCGCAACCTTCCATGATCCGACCTATCCTTTTCGACGGTTGTTTGGTGAACATTCCGGCATGGATATTGCCACAACCTATGGCACGCCCGTGAAAGCGGCGGCGCCAGGGATTATCGCGTATGCGCGAGTGGGGAAGTCATTTGGAAATTACGTGATGATTATCCACGAGGGTGGAATGGCAACGCTCTATGCGCACATGTCAGGGTTTAATGTGACAGCCGACCAGTATGTGGAGCGTGGAGATGTGATTGGCTATGAAGGGAGTACCGGCTTCTCCACAGGCCCGCATTTGCACTTTGAGGTGCGTTTAAACGGCATTCCGGTTGACCCAGCACAATACGTGATTGGGTGGTAGACGAAATAAATAAAATATGAAATCACTCAAAAAATTCATTCAAAAGCATCGACTTTTTTTGACGATATTTTTAATTGCGATCGTTGTAAATATCCCATGGTTTCTTATATCTCTACTAGAAGCGGACATTGGAGATCAATTTCCAATTTTTATTTTTGTCTTTTTGCCCTATTATCCAATTTTGTGGATCGTCCAACATACTCCTTTTGGAGGTTTGTCTGATGTCACATCTTTTATTCGTGGTATCTTTATTGTAACTCCGCTCTTTTGGAGTGCGATCATCTTTGGAATCGTAAAATTATTTCAATCAATCAAAAAGAAATTGCATGCACGATAGGGAATCGGATGATCGATTTCTGTACGGGCGGGTCTGTGACCCGCCCACTTGTTTATAAACGCGAAACGCGCCCGAGAGATGGGCGCGAGAGAGGAAGAGGACGAATCTAGTTGATGACGAGTTCGATCACTCCGTTGGCGTAGGACACTTCCGTAATCGTCGCATGTATCGCATCGACCTCGAGCGTCACCCGTCCCGGCTCGACGGCCGTGATCTCGAATGTGACGCCATAGATCGGCTCCTCCCAGCGCGAGCCAACCGAGAGGGAAATGGGACTCGATTTTCCAAGCTGGGCACCCGGAGTAAGTCCGAGATAGTTTCGAGGCTTTCCTCCGTATCGGTACTCGTGAGGCTTTCGGAGACGGATGAACGGAGAAGAGAGCCCTGCAGGAACCGCGATACTGAACTGTCGTGTCATCGGACACCTCCTTGCAACGGATTGTTGCAATGTCTCTTGCGAGATCGCAATGTATTTAACACGAAATTTTTTACAACGTCAAAGATCCTGTGAACAGACAGGGAAGGGGGTAGTGGAGAATGCGGGTACTGGGTCGTTATGAGGCCCAGGAAAAAGCCCTGAATGTAGTGTCGCACAATATACCTTATACGACACTTAGCCATTTTTTCGGGCTTTCGTGAAGGTTGGAGTCGGCCCCTTATATACCTTATATAAATTATTATAAGGTTTTATTTATTATAAATAATATTCGAAATATTTTTATAAAAAAATTCTACGTAGAGAATATTTTCTTATGAGTCATATTTAGAATGCCGGATTCTTTTTTGTTTCGCTTAAAATGAAACCGATTCCTCTCCTCTCCCCTGCATCAGGTGGATTCGAATCCTCTAGTGTCGTAAAATGACAAATATCCAGGTCTCCCTCCTTATTTAATGTAGACGTGATTGCCAAAACGGACATCAATGTAATCGATCGTTTCCAAGCGATCCCGATACTCGGCAATGACGGTCTTGAGAATCTCCTCCTGCTCCCCCACTCCCCGCGTTCCATCGATATAAATTTCAAATCCTTCCTCAGTCATTACGCTGAGCCAACTGTCTGTTCTTGTGGCACGAAGATAGTAGACTGGATGGATCAAAAGAGATGAAAGTGATTCATTAAAGGCAATGATGGTTTCTGCATTCATCGGGAAAAGAATTTCCGTTCCCATGATCAACTCAGGAGCGGAGGCATCAACAATGATGGGCATGGCTGGTTGCAGTGGAAGTGCTTGACTCCCATCGTAGAGGTAGAGACATGGGATATTGAGGCGTTCTGAAATTTGAGCGATTTCAAAATCATAAAGGAGTCGCGTCAACTTCCCGTCAAGTCCAATGAAGCTGAAGACATCTCCGCTTTGATAAACGAATTGTGAGAGTCTCTCCTTTGCCTCAATCTCGAGTGTTCCTCCGTGTATAACGACACTCAAATATTCAAAATCATAAAGGGCCTGAAGCTGAGCCTCGAATGCTTTCACTCGAAAGAGATACCGCGAGCGTTCAGGAAAAAAGCCAAACGATTTATACTCCATCTGCGCGTGAGTGGCATTCTCAATAAACGTGTTTGGAATGGTGGTAAGGCCGGTCACGCTCACCTGTGTTATTCCGGAAAACGGACCGAAAAAAATTAACCAGAGCAGACCAGTGCTTCCGCCGACTCCAAGAATCGAGAAAAGGATTTTTTTCCAAAGAGCCATCCTTACCTCTTGATGGAAAAGCGGATTTTTCATCGTTTGTTTCCGATAGCGTTCCGCACCGAATTGTCGAAGAAAATTTCGACGCCTCATACCACAAGACGTTGAAGCAACGGATTAATTTGCGTAACCACTTCATAGGGAATCGTTCCGGTCCATGCGGCGATGTCTTCGGCTGAAATCTGATGCATGCCATCACGCCCAAGAAGAGTGACGGTATCCCCTTCTTTCACTGTCGGAAGTTGTGAGACGTCGATCATCATCATATTCATGCAAATGGTTCCAATCACCGGACAGAGGTGTCCATGCACGAGGACCTCTGCCTTTCCGGTGTTTGATCGTCGATAACCGTCTGCGTATCCAACCGGAAGCACGGCCATGCGCATGGGTCGATCAGCTCGATATCTCATCCCATAGGAGACGAGATCACCGGGCTGAAGATCTTTGATTTGCGCGATACACGTTTTCCAAGTCAAGACCGGATGAAGATCAATGGCATTTTGACGAACACGATTCGCCCGACGCGTCTCCTCAGATGGCCAGATTCCATAAAGAGCGATTCCTAAACGGACCAAGTCAAAATGTGTTGTCGGATCAAGAATCACGGCGGCGGAACAAGCAAAATGGCGTAGAGGCATTGGCAATCCTGCTTCTTTGATGAGTAAGAGTGCCTCTTGATATTGTCCCATTTGATACGCACTATAACTGCTCCCGGGGGTTTCCGCATCGGCAAAATGTGAGGAGATGGCACTAAACTCCACGGTGCGTTCGAGTTGTCGAATCCCGCGCAAAAATCCCCAGAGTTTTTTTACCTCAATCCCCTGCCGATGGGTTCCGGTTTCAATTTTCAAATTAATCCGAGCCCGATCGCGCAATTTTAATGCCGCGTCCGATAAGGCGTCGAGTAAGGGTTGGTTGTATACCGTTTGAATGAAATGATTCGCCACAATGGTTTCCGCCCATTCAAGTGGTGCATACCCAAGGATGATCACTTCCGCATCGGCGAAACGCGACCGCACGTGCAAAGCCTCCTCAAGATTATCCACGGCAAAAAATCGGATACCCGAAGTGCTTGCCAATCGCACCATGGTTTCTAAATCATGGCCGTAAGCATTTGCTTTGACCACAGCGCAAATAGCGGTTTCGGGTGAGAGCAAATTTTTCAAAGCGGAAATATTGGCGCTCACGGCCGCGCCAGAAATTTCCACCCATGTTTTTGGATGGGGGCTCATCACAGGACGGTTATTCAATGGCTCGAATCACGTCCTTGCCCATCATCGATTGAAGCACTTTTGGAATGCGGACGCTCCCGTCTTTCTGTTGATAATTTTCTAGGATCGCAACGATGGTGCGACCCATGGCAAAGGCGGTTCCATTGAGCGCATGGGCAAAAGCCGGTTTTCCTGCATCGGTACGATAACGAATATTGAGTCGGCGCGTTTGAAAATCCGTGGTTGTGGAGCATGAGTGCGTTTCGCGATACGTCTCCTGGCTCGGAATCCATGCCTCGATATCATATTTTCGCGCGGCCGGTAACCCCAAATCGCCGCTCACCATTTTGATAACATGATATGGGATTTCAAGCCCTTGCATCAATTCTTCTTCGATACCAAGAATGAGCTCATGTTCGGCATCGGAATCCTCTGGTTTTACATAGCTAAACATTTCAAGTTTTTCAAATTGATGGACACGAATCATGCCCTTGGTATCTTTGCCGTAGGAACCGGATTCCCGTCGATAACATGGAGAGAAACCCACATAGCGTTTTGGCAAAGCATCAGCGTCAAATATTTCATCCATGTGCATAGGGCCAATGGACTGTTCGGCCGTGCCAATAAGGTAGAGATTATCTTTTTGCAGATAGTAAATTTCATCATGCCCGCCATGCTCAAGATATCCCATGGCGCGCATGGCATTGGCGGAAATAAGGTGCGGCACGAGCACTGGAGTAAACCCATGCTTGGTGACAACGGAAAGCGCATAGTGCAAAAGCGCAAACTCAAGCAGAGCGCCATCGCCTTTGAGATACACAAAGCGAGCCCCACTGACTTTTGCGGCACGATCCATATCAATGATTCCGAGCGCCTCACCAATCTCGAGATGATCGCGTACTGGAAAATCGTATGTTTGCTTTTTTCCCACGGTTCGGATCACCTCATTTTTTGAGGCATCCAAATCAACCGTCACATCCGCGCACGGAGGATTTGGAATACGATAAAGAAGTTCCGTGAGTTCGCTCGAAAGCGGCCCGAGTTCTGAACGAAGCGTTTCTTCTTTGCGATCAATTTCACGCATTTCGTCGATGAGTGTTTTTCGCTCTGTCTCGGTCGCATTTGTAATACGCTTCGAGGCTTCGTTTTTTTGCGACGCAATATGCTCGATATCCTTCTCAAGTGATCGTACCGAACGATCGAGCTCGAGGATTTTATCAATATCGATTTCGACCCCTTTTGCGGCCGAGGCCTCCACGATGGATTTGCTTTGTTCACGGAGTTGTTTGAGATCGATCATACGAAGCTCTTAAAATTGATGATTTGTATTTATCGGGTTTATAAGCGCCAATGGTCATGGTCGGAATTGTGAATGCGTATCGTTTTATCCAGGCGTCAACCGCTTCCTTGAGACGTATCTGGTCATATCCGAAGGCAATGAGGCTTGGCTTCACGGCAATAATTTGCGAGAACATGCCACGTGTTTTATCCCCAGGGAAAATCTCACTCACGAGTCCTGATTGACGAAGCACCTGCGCCCGCTCTTCCCAGGAATGAAGCGGCGGTTCACCTTTGAGCTCCTGCACCACGATATCTTGCGCAAGATTGACGACGACCGCATCGCCAAGTGATCGTGCCTCTCGGAGAAATGCGACATGCCCGGCATGAAAGATGTCAAAAGTCCCAAAAACAAGAACGCAATTTTTACACGTCTCCTTCTTCATGTTCTTCTGATTCATGGTTTGGTTTTAAGGTTGGAAAAAGAATGACTTCTTTGAGATTCTCCGCTCCGGAAAGGATCATCACCAGGCGATCGATCCCCAGACCATAACCGGCCGCCGGTGGCATGCCGTGCTTGAGGGCCTTCAAAAAAACATGGTCGATTTGCTGCGCATCCTCGCTTCCTCGCTCTCGTAGGACCTCCTGTTCTCGGAATCGCTCCTCTTGTTCCACCGGATCATTCAACTCATTAAAGGCATTCCAAACTTCCACGCCGCCGATCAATAATTGCGCGCAAGAACTATAACGTGGATTTTCTCGCGCCTTGGCAAGTGGTTTTAATGCGGTTGGATAATCTGTCACAAATTGCGGTTCCAAAAGATGTGGGCGAACCCGTTCTTTATAAAGATGATCGAGTAAGTCTCCGATGCCAATAATTCCTTCGGTCTTGAGACCAATATCTTCAATGGCTTTCTTGAGCGATTCCTCTGTTTGATATTCATCGATATCAATTTTTGCATGTTCCAAAATCAAATCATGATAGGAATGACGTGGAAGTGGAAACGTAAACATCACTTTCTGCCCAGAGATGCGTTCCTGAACAAAAGCAAGGAGACGTTCAAGATGCGCCATCAAATCCTCAATCGTGGCATAGGCCCAATACAATTCGATTTGAGTGAATTCCGGATTATGTTGTTGGCTGATCCCCTCGTTTCGAAAACAGCGCGCGTATTCGTAGATTTTTTCAAACCCACCCACCAGCAAACGCTTGAGATAGAGTTCCGGCGCAATGCGTAAGTAAAAATCGTGATGCAGGGTATGGTGACGCGTTTTGAACGGACGAGCATTGGCGCCACCCGCCATGGGTTGAAGGATGGGGGTTTCAACCTCGAGAAAACCTTCTGTTTCAAGAAAAGATCGGATGGCCGCGACAATCTTTGAACGGAGGATCGCAAGATCTTTGACCTCAGGATTTGCGAGAAGATCAAGATAGCGATAACGATAGCGTTTTTCCGTATCCTGAAGTCCGTGGAATTTTTCCGGCAATGGGAGCAAGGATTTGCCAAGCATGTGAATATTGGAGATGAGCACAGACTCTTCCCCACGATTCGTGCGATACGCCGTTCCCATCACCTCAAAAAAATCGCCCACATCGGCACTCGTGTGAAAAAAATCATATGGCTCAATGCCAATATCATCACGTCGAACAACGATTTGAATCTTTCCCGAACCATCCTCGAGCTCTAAAAACGTGAGGCCTCCATGCTTTCGAATGGCACGAATCCGCCCACACAAAAAAAACGATTCACCTGTTTTTTCAAGATCAGCAAATCCATCAATCACCTCAATTGCAAGCTTTGTGCGGTGACTTTCCGCGGGATACGGATTTAGTTCATGAGCGCGAATGAGATTCAATCTTTCTCGTCGCGCGATTTCTTCGGGAATCATAGATGGACGTATTGTATGATTTTTCCCCCTTAAGGTCAACGCTAAATGACACTGACGATTTTATAAATAGCTGACCCATTCGGGAGCTTGAGCTCGACGGCTTCTCCTGGTTTTTTTCCAAGAAACGCATTGCCCAGTGGAGAATCATTGCTGATTTTTCCTTGCATAGGATCGCCTTCAGTCGCCCCGACGATTTGAAAATCCTTTTTTGTGCCGCTTGGAAGTTCAACCGTAAAACGGGTTCCAAGATGAATGATCCCCTCCCCTTCCCGTTCCTCAACAATCACGGCGCGTGCCATCATATCGCGGATCTGAATCACACGTGTTTCGTTTTGTGCCTGTTCTTCTTTTGCTTCTTGATATTCAAAATTTTCTCCAAGATCTCCTTGATCCTTCGCTGTGCCGATTTTTTCAGAAATCTTCTTACGATAAACTCCGGATCGATAACTAAGCTCCTCTTGAAGCTTTTCAAGCCCTTCTTTAGAAACGTAATACACCTCTGCCATAACCTTTTACGAACAAATCCGCCCAGAGGGCGGTACAGAGAAATGGTATCAAGTGGAATAAATACGTCAAGAGAGATTTGGGGTCAGGTCGTTACTTGTAGCGTTTTGATGATTCATTAAGGATTCGACTCACTGTTGTTCTGTGAATACCGAGTTGTTTAGCGATGGCTGTTACAGAATAACCACATCGAGATCGAGCGAAACGTATGAGTTCATTTCTTTTAAAAATATCATCTTGCTTATCAAATAGTTGAGATAATATTGGTCTTCCAATTAAACGTTGAGGCACTGGGATCTCACGTGAATCATGCGCAAACTCGCGATATCCATATACTTCTGACACAAATTGAGGTGATCCGAGAATAGTTCCCTCGTGAATCTCTCCAAAAGGTGATGTGTCAAGGATCGTTTCATCCACAAAAGACTTAAATGCTTTCCGAGCGATTTTTTGATTTTGATGAAAAAAATCCAACAAGCGCTTTGGCTGAAAAAAGCGATATCTCTGTTTTATCGCGAGCATGTCCTGATAGCTACTCCAGGGCCAGTCTCGAGGATGATCAACAAGCTGAGCTCTGACAGGATTGAGGACAATATACCGCGCCACATTAAGATAATAGCCATCCTTTTCTATAAGAAATGTATGATAACGTCCTTGAAAAACATGTCCAACCGTCTTGTTTTGTTTGTTAAAAAATTGTGTATAAAGCCCATTCAGATCACGCATGCCAGCTGATAAATTTCCCTCAGGTGTTTCAACAAGGAGATGGTAGTGATTATCCATGAGACAGTAGGCATCACAAAACCAATGGTGAGTTGTACACACGTCGTTGAGTATTTCAAGAAAACTTCGACGATCCTTATCTGTTCGAAAAATGGAAGCATATCGATTGCCTCGTGACGTTATGTGGTACAAGGCACCGGGATATTCGATGCGGAGTGGTCTCATAATCGAAATTATTTTAACACAAAACGCTACAAGTAACGACCTGACCCCATTTATTCAAAATACCCCAAATCAATACACGCGTTAAAAATATCTCGAGCCACTGGAGTCGCTAAGTTCAAGTCACCTCCCTCTTCGATGAGTACCGTCACAACCACCGAGGGATCGTCGTACGGGGCAAAACCCGTAAACCACGAATGCGGAGCTTTCACGGTTGACCATTGTGCGGTTCCAGTTTTTCCCGCGATCTCAACCGAAAGCGCGCCAAGAGATCGGGCGCTTCCCACCGTCACGGTTTGGCGCATCGCATCCTTCACGATTTGAGCGATCTCATTGCTGATAATAGAAACCGTATTGACGGCCATATTTAAATCCAAATGCGGACTCACAAGAAAACCGCCATTAGCAAAAACCGCGGTTGAACGCGCAATTTGCAGTGGCGTCACAAGTAAATCTCCCTGCCCGATCGCAACGTGATAGGTGTCTCCAATGTACCAAATCTCATCCTTCATCTCTTCTTTCCATTCCGGGCTTGGCAGAAATCCGTCTGCTTCTCCCGCAACATCAAGTCCGGTTGGCGAGCCAAATCCAAACGTCTTTGCCCAGGCCATCATTTTCTCAATCCCAAGACCTTTAAAATCTTCATATCCCCCACCGATCATGTAGAAGAAGGTGTTTACAGAATCGGCAATGGCGTGATAGACATTCGTCACTCCATGGCCACCTGCACGCCAATCCGGAAAAAACCACGGACCAATCGAAAGCCCTCCGCTTGAAAACACCGTGGTCGTTGGCGTAATAATCCCCTCAATCAGCGCCGCGGCCGCATAGGTCGGCTTAATGGTTGACCCAGACGGAAACTCACCGGCGGTTGCTCGTGAAAATAAGGGTTGTGCCGGATCATCAAGTAGTGATTGATAGGTCGCGGAATCCATGCCTTGAATAAACAGGTTTGCATCAAACGATGGATACGAAACCAAAGAGAGGATCTCGCCATTTTGAGGATTCATGACAATGACCGATGCCTTTTTTAAACCATTTGCGCTGAGTTGTTTTTCAAGAATCGTTTCAATTGCCGATTGAAGACGACTATCAATGGTCAGGGTCACGTCCTCTCCATCAATCGCTTCAGTGCGAGAGATCAATCGCTTTGTGTGCCCCAGTGCATCCACTTCAATAAGTTCACTTCCGGCCGTGCCACGCAAACGATCCTCATAATAGAGCTCTACGCCCATTTTTCCGATTTTATCAAACCGGCGATAGGATTGTTCAACTCCAAACTCATCATACTGCTCTGCCGATATCGGTCCAATATAGCCCAGGGCATGAGAAAGCGTTGGAATTTCGGTCGTGACATAGGTTCGCTCTGCATCAACCTCAAGCATGACATTTGGAAAATCGCTCGTACGTGCCAGGACCGTCATGGCAGATTCATAGGAGAGCTCCGGAACAAGCTCAATTTGCTCCTGATACGACGTGGCGGCATCATAGGCCGTCTGAATGGCTTCCGTGGCGGTTGTGCTCAAAGCGGATAGATTCGCAAAAAGAGTTGCACGTTCTTCCGACGAAGATGGAAGAAGCTCTTTTGAGCTGACCAATCTGAAGGTCGGTTGATTCTCCGCAAGAATCACTCCATTTCGATCCGTTATAACTCCCCGTTCCGATGGAATTACATATTCGCGAAAACGATTTTCTTCGGCAAGAACACGATAATTTGCTCCGTGAAGAATTTGGAGATATCCAGCCTTTCCAGCAAGGACGAGAAGGAAGAAAAATGTGAATGCAAAAATGAATTGAAACCGCCTTTGCGTTATGAGCGAACCCAGAAAATGGCGTGCCGGTTCCTCGCTTGTCGGCTTCTCTTTTCCATACGATTCTTCAACGAATGTCTCATCATCTTTTGCATTCGAAAGATACCCCAAGCTCTCTTCAGGTTGAAGAGGAAAGAGTCGATTTTGCTTATGAAGACTCATGGGAATTTCGAATAAGGAAAAGGTTTTTGAAAAGACGAGTGCTTCCTCGTGAGATGGTGAATCCGATCGTTAATCCAATCATCAAAAAAAAGAATCCAAAAATAAAAACAGAAAATGGATGGAGAAGAAGCATTGAACCAAAATGACCTGTGAACATCCAGCCGAGCAACAGAAGAACAAGATAGCTCAAATAAAGAATCGCGCCGAAGCCAAGTAAGGCATAAATCGATCGGGTTGAAAATAATCGGAGAACCAGAAGCACTCCAAACACACCGATGAATGGATACGGCCACGAGGGAAAAACGGAAAAACCGAGAAATGGGACCAAGATCGCGGCAAGAAAAAACCAAACAATGCCGGAGATTGGGCCACGTCGATGCATCACGAGGATTCCAATGGTCATCACAACCGGAAAGCAAAACCACGGATTCCCAGCAGAGGAGAGCCACGTGCCCTCAAAAAAAGAAATGAAGGCACAAAAGATCATGAGAAGCATCTCAATCAGCATAGCGATCGAGTGTGTTCTCGATAATCATGACGTTCAGAAATTCATTCGCATCATAATAGGGCTGTACTTGCGCTTGTTGAAATGGTTCGGAAGCGTCTTTATTGACTTCCGAAATCGAACCAATCACAAGACCATACGGAAGAATGCCATCGAGCCCGGACGTGACGATCATGTCACCAACCGTAAGCGTTTCGTTTTGTGGAATGTAGTCCATGGAAAGGACATAGCCCCCTTGCCCCTCAACCATTCCGAGAGTCTGATCTTTTTCTAGAATCGTCGCCGGAATATGACTTTCAAAATCTCCAAGTAAAGTGATTCTGGATCGATTCTCCAAAACCTCAGTGACCGTGCCCATCAAATGTCCATCTTCAACCGCCACGGCCATGGAAACACCCACACCTTGATTTGATCCCTGATCGACCCAAATTTCAAAATTTCCTTCCGGAGATCGCGCAATTACCTTTGCGATGATCACAGTGTTCTCCGTATTCCCTTTGGCATAAAACAAAAATTGTTCAAGCTCGACCACATCGCGCTCCAAACGTTCCAGATACGCGGCATCTGACGCGTTTTTTGCCGCAAGGTCGCGATAATAGTCACGCTCAGCCGTGAGTTCATCTGTTGATTGATACGTGCCATTCCAGACGGCATGAATACCCGTACCAATTGACGTCAAACGAGAACCAATCGAAAAAACAAATTTTTGAAAAAAAGAAAATTGCCAAAATCCGAATAAAAAAATCAGGCCCAAAACAATACCACCTGATGTTTGTAAAAGACGTCGCCATTCGACCGATCGTTTTTTTGGGAGAATCGGCATAAGGATGTTCTAAGGCATAAACGGTTCCTCTGCCGTTCCCGGAAGCGTAATGTCGCGAAGCAGAGCTTCATCATCGAGCAGTGCTCCTGTTCCGCGAACCGTACACGTCATGGGGTCCTCGGCAATACGAACCGGAATATCGGTCTCGCGCGAAATCAATTTATCAAATCCTCGCAAAAGCGATCCCCCACCCGTAAGCGTAATGCCACGCTCATAAATATCCGCGACCAATTCCGGTGGCGTTGCCTCGAGGGTCAGTTTGATATTCTCAACAATTGATCGGACAGACCGGTGAAGCGCTTCGCGAATTTGCGCGTCACTCACAAGTACTTGTTTTGGTAAACCGGTTACCACATCACGCCCACGCATTTCAAGTTCCATGACCTCGGTTACATCAAGCGCGCTTCCAATGCGGCATTTCACGCCATCGGCAACACGATCGCCGATAAAAAGATTATACACATCACGGGCATATTGAATGATTGCTTTTGTCATTTCATCGCCCGCAATCGAAAGTGATTTCCATGTGACCACACCGGAAAGCGAAATCACGGCGATTTCCGTATTTCCCCCACCGATGTCAACGACCATATTCCCAATCGATTCTGTCATGGGGAGACGCGCGCCAATGGCTGCAGCCGTCACATTCTCCACCAAACAAACCTGACGTGCGCCCGCACTTTTTGATGCGTCTTCCACGGCCTTGCGTTCCACCTCGGTCATCTCAAGCGGCACGCCGATCACAATCCGCGGTCGAGGAACAATGGTGAACGACTCTTCATGGATCTTATCGATAAAATATTTGAGCATCTTTTCCGCGATTTCAAAATCAGAAATGACCCCTTTTGTAAGCGGGCGCGATGTTTGAATATGCGGGGGCGTCTTCCCCACCATATCGCGCGCTTGCGAGCCAACCGCAATAATTTGATTCGTACGCGTATTGAACGCCACAATAGAAGGCTCGTTCATGACCAGCCCTTTTCCTTTCACGAATATGCGCGTATTGGACGTTCCGAGGTCAATGCCGATATCTTCCGAGAAACGCCCGAGGAATCGATTGAACATAGATTTCGGACCCTTATTTTAGCGTGCAAAAGAGCGGCCTGTCCAGGCCGCGTTATCCACTTGTTTTCTTTTTGCTCTTGACAGTTACTTCCGATGTTCTTTTGCATTCACCATCAGATATTCAATGACGCTCACGACCACCATCAGGAGAAGCGCCGACCACCAAAAAAACCATCCATGACTCGCCAAAAAAAGACAACCTAAGATAATTGCCGAGAGCATAAACGCTTGGCGAAGCGATGTCGACACGATTTCCTCAAGCTCACGCTCGCCCGGACGTCGAACACGAATGAGCGTTCCCACGGTTGCCATGGTTCCCAAAAGAGCCCCAAAGAGGGTGAGATAAAAAACAAAAATCATGGGAAGTGCGGAGGTGATCGGATTGACGTTTATCAACACCATCACCCACGCGATCCAGCAAAGAATCGTTCCGACACCAAAAATAGCAAGGTAGCCTTTGATGTTCATGTAAAAATTATACCATGTTCATCGCAAAAGAGCTCCGGACGATAGACGGGCGTGATGTCACGAATCATGGTTGCGGGAAAATCTTGTTCAAGTAATTCCTTGAGTGCATCACGTTTTGCGGTCACGAGATACATGGCCTCCGAATGTCGGCAGCCGATTGATAACCGTTCGTTTTGATAGGAAATGACAACCAAATCCAAACAGGCCGCTGGCTCAAAAACTTGCGGGAGATACTCCTTCGCCTTCTCCACGATCATGGCGGCCGTAATTTGCCGCTCAATGCCATGCCGACGCATGGCGCCGGACATCAAATCCCCCATCCCGGCAAATCGTGCATGAAGGGAGGGTTTTTTCCGTTTGGGCTTATGATATTCAACTCTGCCGAAACTCACAAATATCTTTAAAATCACAATATTTACACGCTTCCCCCGGATTCGCGACAAATAAACTTACTCGAATCTTCCCCACGGTCTCAAGAATCATGTCTTTGAATTCCTGTTTTTCTTTTTCCGTTGGCACAAAACTCGTGCGTTGATTATTTTCAAGATAATGAAACGTTGCCTTCACGACATGAAGCGGCGGATCAAAGCTTTGCTCTGCGGCAATCGCATAAAGAATCAGCTGTCGTTTATCATCCTTTTCAAGTTTCTCTTTTGGCTTCCCGGTTTTATAATCAATAATCTCGACTCCGCCATCAATCGAATCGATGCGATCAATACGGCCCTTAAGAATCACATCGCCGATGTGAAGCGTAAATCCCTTTTCCAAAGCGAAAATTTTTGGAATACCTGCAAGCAGTTGTCCGTGGTACTCGACGAGTGAACTTTTTGCTTTTTCAAAATACTCATCGCGCGTTTTCGAATCCGGATACCATTCATCAATCCAGCAACTCTCCAGCATCGAAAGAAGCTCTTTTTTTTCAGGAAGCTCAATTTTTATTTTCGGCTCGCCAAAAAGACTCGGTTGCGCTGTTTCTTGCGAGGCGAGATAGGTTTGAAAAAATTGATGCAAGGTATTGTGCATGGATTTTCCAAAGCTCAGTTGATGCCGTCCGAAAACCGGAATTTTAAGAATATGGGCAAACTTATATTGCAACGGACAGGTTGTGAATGCCGCGATTTGAGTGAAACTCACGGTTTTTGGAAGTCGATATGTAAAATTCTCACTTGAAGGTGAGGCTTCCTCTGCTCCAAACGTTTTCACACGCTCAAAACGATTTGGAGCAAGGCCGGCTTCATCGAGAAATCGAGATGGTTTGCGTTTTCGACTCCCGCCATAATCATCAGCCGAAAAAAGAAAGAGTCCTTTTTTTGCACGCGTCATGGCCACATAGCACAGCCGCCGTTCCTCAGCGATGTGCGCATCGAGTGATCCATGAAGATTTCCCATAAGCGCTTCTGGCATGGGAATCGCTTCCCCACGATTTTGTGATGGAAAACGTTGTTCGACCATGTTCACTAAAAACACATAGGGAAATTCCAAACCTTTCGAAGCATGGATGGTCATGATCTGCACCACATCTGGGCCAGCCTCGACATCGGTTGCGAGTCCGCCTTCTTCACCGGCTTCTCGCTCATGCGAAAAATCAACAAGAAATTGATGAAGACTCGGATCATCAGAACTCAAAATGAATTTTTGTAATCGTTTATAGAATTGATTGAGAAATCCATACATCTCAATTTTTTCAGCCTCATCCTTGAGCTTGAGAATCTCGCCTTCAAGCCCGGCATCTTTGACAAGATGAAGGAAGAGCTCCGAAACGGGCAAATTCCGTGCTTTCTGCTCGAGTGATGAGAGCGTTGTGAGAATCTCTTGAACGCGCTCCAATCCCTCGGGACTCAAACCGGGGATCGCGCTCGCAAATTTCAACGCATCAAAAATCGAAAGCGCTTTTCGCTGACAATAAAGCGTGATCGTTGAAAGATCCGCAGCCGGGACTCCAAGTTGTTCGTGATGAAGCAGACGATAAAACGATGGACTGTCGTGACGCTGATCGAGCACATGCATCCAAGCCAAACAATCAATAATGAGCGGTTTCGCATACAATCCGCTCATGGCGAGAAATCGATATGGAATTTGAAACGCCTCGCAAGCCGCCACAAACGGCTCCGCCTGATGATTTGCTCGCACAAGAATGGCCACATCACCCCAATGTGCTCCGCCTTCATGGAGTGTAAGAATTTTTTTGATCACGGCTTCGATTTCATCTTTTTCATCGCCACAATGAAAGCGCTCCACTTCCCCACCCTCCACATGAGCGAGAAGCTCCTTACCGATTTTTTCTTGGATCTCGAGACGATCAGGATTATTTTTTTGAATTAACGTATACGCTGCGGAAAGAATCGGCTTCCCGCTTCGATAATTTCTCATGAGCACAATGCGTGCGGCCGCAGGATAATCCGTTCGAAATTGCATGATATTCGCAAGCGATGCGCCACGGAATCGATAAATCGATTGATCATCATCACCCACCACCGTGAGGTTCCCTGATGTTGCGGCAAGCATTTTTACAAGTTCGTACTGCGCGGTATTTGTATCTTGAAATTCATCTACCAAAATTACTTTGAATTGCTCCTGATATTTTTTTAGGATCTGTGGACGCTTCTTTAAAAGCTCGATGGTATACGAAACAAGATCAGCAAAATCAAGCGCATGATTTTCAAGAAGGATTTGTTGATACAGGTGATACGCATTCGCAAGCTCGAGATGACGGGCGACTTCGATTGCCCCTGCTTCGCGATCCGTGGAAGAGAGGCCCTCTGCTGAATCGAGATTGAGTTTCTCCTCTTCGGCAAACCGAAGATATCGATCGGGAGTGATCATTTCATCTTTTGCTCGAGAGATGTGAGAAAGAATCGCCTTTAAATAGCGCGTTGGATTTCCGCGCGGTCGATAATAATCCAATGAAAATCGTGAAAAATTCTTGCGTGCCAAAAGAAGCGCATCAATTTCATCCACGAGCGTAAATTCCGGAGGCAATCCGATGTCGAGCGCATGTTCGCGCAAGATTCGCTCGCAAAAGGCGTGAAACGTCGAAATCCAAAGGTCCACATAGCCAAGCGGCAAAAGCATATCCACACGCTCTTCCATTTCGGTTGCGGCTTTTTCGGTAAATGTGAGTGCTAAAATTTGATCGGGCTTCGCTTTTCCCTGTTCAATGAGCCAAGCAATGCGCTGGGTAATCACCGTGGTTTTACCGGTTCCCGCGCCGGCAATGATCATAAGCGGGCCCGTGCCATGGGTGACGGCCGCAAGTTGTTCTGGGTTAAGGCCCTCGAGAAGTTCATTTGGCATGGGGGTATTTTAGCACTGCTTTTTTCTTCATTACAAGAGATTCTGAAAATAATCGCTTGCTATTTTACTAATTGAGTTATCTTGGCTTGATATTCTATTTGGGAACCTAGCGACCCATACTTTCTGGATGTCTGAAATTATTACGATTTCACAAATTGATAGATCATTCTCTTCGAATAACTTGAAAAGTTGCACTTTTTTATCCGGATTTGTAGAAATTTCTCTCGTTAGCTTTTGTGCAACAAACAACGCTAATAATCTATGGTTTCCATCCATCACTTCATAACCATCATCATACCTCAAAAGAATAATTGGTTTCGGAAAGATGCCGTGTTGCAAAAGATAGAATAATGATTTCCTAAAACGCTCTTTACCATCACTATCTTTAAGACTTGTATATGAGTTGATTTTGTTACATAAATACGCATCATTCATGCCCAAAAAACAATTTTGTGCCCTTTGAGTCCAAGATAACTCATCGATATTTAACTTCTCAAGTGTCCATCTAGCCGTGCTCCATAATTCTACTGAATGGGTTAGAATATTCTTCCAGCGAGATTTCTTTTGAAAAGCTTCTTGCGACCAACCAATATCAATTGCAAAAGGTAGAAGCCAATCAATAATAATCTCTTCTGGAAAGTTCCTCAAATCACATTGAATTCTTTTAAGTAGTTCATTTGACACAGGTGATTATTTTAGCATTAACGATGATTGTGGACAACTTGCTTCTTGTTTCGGTTTCTTTTCGGTTATAATAGGAACGTAGCGATTTAATAACACACATGACAAACCTCACAAAAAAACAAAAAGAGGTATTCGATTACGTGAATACCTACATCACAGAGAACGGGATCTCCCCGACAATTGAAGAAATAAGAAAAAAATTTAAACTAAAGGCAGTTTCTACAGTTCACGAACATATCAACTCCTTAAGACAAAAGGGTTACATTTCAAAATCAACTAATTCGATTCGCGGATTATCATTAAAAAAAGAGATCAAATCAATTGTTGAGATACCGATTCTTGGGAAAATAACTGCCGGAGAACCAATCGAGGTAATTGAAAATCTTGAAGACACAATTTCTTTGATTAATCCGAATATTAAAAATCAAAAAGGTTATTATGCGCTTCGAGTTAGCGGAGATAGCATGATCGATGAAGGGATATTCGATGGCGACATCGTTGTCATTAAAAAACAATCCGTAGCGGAAAATGGACAAACGGTCGTCGCGGTAATTGATGATAATGAAGCAACGCTTAAAAAGATATACCGAGAAAAATCTCGTTTCCGCCTTGAACCAAGAAATCAAACCATGCTTCCCTTCTATCGAAAAGATGTTGAGATCCGAGGAGTTGTCATCCAGATCATTCGCAATATTTTCGACGACATTAACCAAACGCAACGACAAAAATCAAAACACGGCTTTAAAACAATAGATTTATTTGCAGGAGTTGGTGGAATTCGCATGGGCTTTGAGCGTGCTGGTTTTAAAACCGTATTCGCAAATGATTTTGAGCCTCGCTGTAAAGAGACATATGACCTAAATTTTAGGGATTCGAAACTAATCGTTGAGGATATCCGAAATATTGGAATAGACGATTTACCTCAATTTGATTTTCTCTTAGGGGGGTTCCCGTGTCAGGCCTTTTCTATCGCTGGGTATCGACAAGGATTCGATGATAAAAAAGGAAGAGGAAACTTATTTTTCGACATTGCGCGAATCATCGACGCACGAGAACCTGAAGGATTTCTACTTGAAAATGTAAAAAATCTAAAAAGCCACGACGAGGGAAGAACATTTAGAATCATCGAGGAAACACTCAAAAATCTCGGTTATCATGTAAAAGCTAAAGTATTAAACAGCATGGAATATGGAAATATTCCTCAAAATCGAGAACGAATCTATATTGTTGGTTTCAGGAATAAAAATTATTTCGAAAATTTTCAATTTCCCGGCCCAGTGAAGCTCACAAAAAAAATCACCGACTTATTAGAAAACGACGTACCTGAAAAATATTACTATAACGGAAAGCCGTTGTACGATAAACTAAAAAACTTCGTTAAAGAAATTGGAAAAGTGTACCAATGGCGTAGACAGTATGTTCGAGAGAATAAGAGTGGTGTGTGCCCAACATTAACTGCCAATATGGGAACGGGCGGTCACAACGTACCAATCATTAAAGATAAAAAGGGAATTCGGAAATTGACGCCCTTGGAATGCGCAAGAATTCAGGGCTTCCCTGATGACTATAAACTACCGAATATTGTTGATTCCGCGCTATATAAACAGTTCGGAAATTCTGTTAGCGTGCCGGTTATTGAAGCCGTTGCCAAGCAAATGATGAAAGCGATGAAATAATTACCAGACCTTAACGTGCGTTGCGATTGGTTTGATTTTATTTGGTATAACGATGTCCTTTTTGATTGAAAAACGCGGTCGCCGCTTCTCTCCTTGTTGATCCTTGAGCGTTTGAGTTTTGTTTACTTTATGCTTGTAGATCAAATCGCTTGAAATTTTGTAAATATCAAATCTCCCATCAACCTTACCTTCATTATAGAAATCAAGGAAGTACAAATCATCCCACTTTGATTTTGGGCCAAATGAAGTCAAATCATATTCGATACTGCTGGCTTTTATCTGTTCTGCGCGTCGCGTTTTCAAATTAAAGGTATCGAATGATTTGTTTGAGAGATGGTCTACGGAAAGATAACGACCAGATCCCGACCAAAGACAGAACGCTACTTCAGAAAGTCCTTCCGGCAAATTTGGTTCGCGAGATTGATAATCACGCATCGACATTTTCAGTTCTCTCCATGAATCAAATACCTTCTTCCACTTTTTACCATCCGATTTTGAAAACGTCATCAGCTCCAACATGCAATGTTCGCCATATACATGTGTTTCAAAGAGTTGGATTTTCATATAAACAATTCTAATTCAATTCCTCAAACTCGACCGTTTCTCCTTTGATTTTCGCTAAAACTTTTTTCACCGTGAGATCCGGATACTTCGCGAGAATGATTTGCTTTCCTTTCTCAAGTTCTTTGAGGTGAAAATCATGTTCCGCCTCATCGCTTTCAAGGGCATCCCGGCCACCGTAACCGCCACAATCCGTGTGATTCATGAGGATAATCGTATGACTCTCGTGTAACTTTTTTGAGAGATCAATCTGGGTCGCGACAAATCCCTCGGGATGGGCCACGAGATCCTTTGCCGCACCAGCGACGGAAATGACGTCGATTGTGCCGACGAGATTCTGTTCGATGAGATACTTCTCGATCGCTTTTTCAAGACGAAAGTCCATGCAACGGACAAGAGCGTGAGTGCAATGATGTGACATATTCTCATTCGTCATTGCTTCGTCCAGCATGGCTAGACTCGCAATGACGGCATTAAATGAATTAAGGCCGCGCTTTTCCAACATCGCGATATTTCCCTTTTCGAGCCACACGCTCGCGTGCAAGTTCGCGTTCAAGATGCGAGGCGGCATCCGCATAAGCAACCTCACCTTGACTGCGAGCTTCGAGCAAACGCTTTTGAGCAAGAGCTTTTGCTTCTTCGATTTTTTGCACATCAAGCTCTTCCGCGCGTTCTGCTGTATCGGCAAGGATAATCACGATATTGTCCGTTCGCACTTCCAAAAGTCCGGTTGAAACCGAAAGAAGTGAACTCGCATTTTTTGTCTTCAATCTCATTTCTCCGGCTCGAAGCAAGGCCACAAGTGGAGCATGACCCGGAAGAATCGTGACTTCCCCCATTTCCGTCATGGCCGAAATCGAATCCGCCATCCCTTCAAAAACGAGACGTTCTGGCGTGACAATTTTCAATGTTAAGTCTGCCATACTAGGCTTTCACCTCGTCGATACCACCCTTCATGTAAAACGCTTGTTCTGGTTTATCATCGTGTTTTCCGTCTAAAATCTCACCGAAGCCACGTACGGTTTCCGCAACCGGCACGTATGCACCCGGCGTTCCAGTGAACTGTTCGGCAACGCTAAACGGTTGCGAAAGGAATTTTTGGATTTTGCGAGCGCGTGAAACTGTGAGCTTATCTTCGTCGGATAATTCATCCATCCCCAAGATGGCAATAATATCTTGCAAATCTTTGTAGCGCTGAAGTACTTGCTGAACACCACGAGCAACACGATAGTGCTCTTCGCCAATGATATTTGGATCCAAAATGGTTGATGATGAGTCAAGAGGATCAACCGCTGGATAAATAGCAAGTTCAGCAAGCGATCGCGATAAAACCACGGTCGAATCAAGGTGTCCGAATGTGGTAGCTGGAGCCGGGTCGGTCAAGTCGTCAGCTGGAACATAGACGGCTTGGATGGATGTGACTGATCCTTTTTTCGTGGATGTAATGCGTTCCTGCAATGTTCCCATTTCTGTTGCCAAGTTTGGCTGGTAACCCACGGCCGATGGAATACGTCCTAAAAGCGAGGACACCTCAGAGCCGGCTTGTGTGAATCGGAAAATGTTATCAATGAACATCAGCACGTCTTTACCTTCTGTATCGCGGAAATATTCGGCCATGGTAAGACCGGCAAGCGCTACGCGTGCGCGCGCACCCGGCGGTTCATTCATCTGACCGAAAACAAGACATGTTTTTGCAAGCACGCCTGATTGCTTCATGTCCATGTACAAATCATTTCCTTCACGTGTTCGTTCTCCAACGCCGGCAAACACGGAAAATCCTCCATGCTCTTTTGCGATATTGTGGATAAACTCTTGAATCAAAACGGTTTTGCCAACCCCGGCTCCACCAAAGAGACCTGTTTTTCCACCTTTGAGAATCGGGCAAATAAGGTCAACGACTTTAATACCGGTTTCAAACACCTGTGCTTCTGTGGATTGTTCTGTGAATTCTGGAGCGGCACGGTGAATGGGATCGCGTCGAACCGCTTTCGCTTCCCCGAGTTCATCGATTGGATTACCAACGACGTCAAACATGCGACCCAAGGTATCGGGGCCCACTGGCACGCAAATCGGTTTACCAAGCGAGACAACTTCCACCCCACGTTGCAAGCCATCGGTTGAACCCATGGCAATGGCGCGCACCATTTGGTGCCCAACTTGCTGAGCAACTTCGAGCGTGAGCGTTTTATCGCCGTTCTTGAGCTCAAGGGCTGTTAAAATCTCCGGCACGGTTTCGTCGAATTTTACATCGACCACGGCGCCAATGATTTGAGCGACTTTTCCTTTCAGTATTTTTGATGGTGTAGGCATATGCAATTTATTTGAGTGCTGCTGCTCCGTTGCTGATTTCCGCAATCTCTTGCGTAATCGATGCTTGGCGAATTTGGTTATAAGTAAAGGTGAGATCTCCGAGCATTTCTTGCGCCGCGTCCGAGGCGTTTCGCATGGCCATCATGCGTGAGGAATGTTCTGAGGCCGCGGTTTCAAGGAGTGATTGATAGAGGGTCATGCGCACCAGGTTTGGAAGCACGCGATCAAGGACCCGTTCCGGACTTGGTTCAAAGGTACTTTCTTTTGATGTTGCCGCTTCATTTTTGACTGGCGCTTCGCCATTCACCTCACCCAGATCATTTTTCGCAAGGCCAAACGGCAACAGCGTGAGCACAATCGGACGTTGCGAAATTGCCGAGGCAAAGTCCACGTAAGCCACGAGCACGCGCTTATAGGCTCCTTTTGAAAACTCGGAAATCACCAGCGTCCCAATGGGATCAATGTCTTTATATGTTGGCTTGTTCGTGAGATTTTCAAAACTCGCAATCAAATTCGCCCGCGATTTCTTGAGAGCTTGGGTGGCGCGTCGTCCAATGCCAACCGCATCCACTTCTTCTGGAATTTCCTCAAGCGTTTTCTTGACGGCCTTCATGAGGTTCGTATTAAACGCTCCGGCAAAGCCTTTGTCAGAACCGATCACAATGAGGAGCGTTTTCTTTGCCTCTGCATTTTCAATAAGAAGTGGGTGAGTTGCGCGATCAACACGACTCGTGACGCCTTGAATCGTTTCAAGCGCCAGTCGCGCATAGGGACGCGTTGAGAGCACACTCGAAACCGCTCGTCGCATTTTTGATGCTGAGACGAGTTCCATGGCCTTCGTAATCTTTCGGGTTCCCCCAATTGAGCGAATGCGTCGTTTAATTGTCTTTCCGCTTTGCGCCACAATTATTTACTAAAAATTGCTTTGAAATCCGCGATGTGTTTTTCGAGCTTGGCCTTGATTTCATCGGTGATTTCATTTTTCTGCATGATCTCTGACATCATGTCCGATCCAGACGATCCAAGATAGACCAAGAATTGTTTTTCAAATTCCTGCACCTGCGTGATTTCGATGGAATCGAGGTGTCCATTATTGAGCGCGTAAATGATTGTCGACATTTCTGCCATGGAAAGCGGGGCGTATTGCTTTTGCTTCATGACTTCCATGGCTCGACGTCCGCGTTCGATCTGCTTTTTGGTGGCTTCATCAAGATCAGACCCGAATTGCGCAAATGCTTCGAGTTCACGGAACTGTGCCAAGTCAACTTTCAATGTCTTCGAAACCGATTTCATGGCTTTCGTCTGTGCTGATGATCCGACGCGTGAAACAGAAAGACCAATGTTTAAGGCTGGACGTTGACCTTTGTAGAACAAATCGCTTTCCAAGAAAATCTGACCGTCAGTGATGGAAATCACGTTTGTTGGAATATAGGCCGAAACATCTCCGCCTTGCGTTTCAATGATTGGAAGTGCTGTAATGGAACCGCCGCCGTATTTTTCATTCAAGCGCGCGGATCGCTCCAAGAGTCGTGAGTGAAGATAGAAAACATCACCCGGATAGGCTTCGCGGCCTGGTGGTCGTCGGAGCAAAAGGGAAATTTCTCGATAGGCCCAAGCGTGTTTTGACAAGTCATCGTAGACCACGAGTACATCCTCGCCTTTTGCCATGAAGTATTCGGCAATCGCGCAACCCGCGTATGGCGCAATAAACGAAAATGATGCGGGGTCAGACGCCCCTGCCAACACAATCGTGGTGTATTCCATGGCACCGGTCTTTTCCAAGCGCGCAACAATGCCGGCGACCTTGGATTCTTTTTGTCCAATGGCAACGTAAATGCATTTCACGCCTTTTCCTTTTTGGTTGATGATGGCGTCAATGGCAATCGCTGTTTTTCCTGTTTGACGATCGCCAATAATGAGCTCACGTTGACCGCGACCAATCGGGATAAGTGAGTCAATGGCTTTGATACCGGTTTGCAAAGCAACGGTCACGGATTTACGTGTCATAACGCCTGGCGCGATTTTTTCAATCGGCTCGAAACGCTCGAACGCAATCTCCCCTTTGCCGTCAACGGGTTGTCCCAGTGGATTGACCGTGCGTCCGACCATTTTTTCACCAACGGGAATCGAGAGCACTCGGCCGGTTGATTTCACGGTGTCACCTTCGTTGATGGTTTTTGCATCCCCCAAGACCACGGCACCAATAGTTTGTTCCTCAACGTTGAGGGCCAAGCCAATCGCTCCACTTGGGAATTCAAGCATTTCTTGTGATTTTGCATTCGCAAGTCCACTCATACGCACAACGCCATCGGCAACCGAAATGACGGTTCCCACGTTTTCGACACACACGTCGGCTTCGTAGGCGTCAATCTGCTTTCGCAAGGCTTCAATAATTGCTGTTTTTTGTGTCATACGGTTTAGATTGATTGCATGAGAGCTGTTTTTAATCTGCGGAGTTTTCCGGAAATCGTTCCATCAATGCGCGTGTCGTCGATGCGCATGATCGCTCCTCCCAGAAGTCGTGCGTCAACGCGTTCAATGATTTGCGCGCCATTGGCTTTTTTCTCAATCGCTTCGTGCAGTTCCTTGGAAAGTGGGTGCGCACTGACAATGGAGATTTTCGAAGCGCCGTATTTTTCTTTCCAGATGCCGTGAATTTCGTTTTCGATTTTCCGCCAATCTTGCACCAGACCTTTTTCCACCAAGAGAGCGACGAACGCGTGCGCGGCTTCTTCAATTTTTTTGTCAGTCGCTCCGTCGCACGCGTTCACGAACAGTCCGGCTAATTGTTTATGACTGATGTTCATATTAAGTCATCTTTCGCACAACCTCCTCGGCCATGGATTGTGATTTATGCTCATCGAGACTGTGTTGCAAAATGCGCGCGGCCGCTTTCATGCTCACGTCCACTAAATCCTTTCGAAGATCGCGAAGCATTTCTTCACGTTCGGTTTGCAATTGTTCTTTTCCTTTTACAATAACTCGCTCGACTTCGCGTTTGGCCGCTTCGATAATTTCCTCACGTCGCGCTTCGCCTTGCGATTGCGACTGAAGGATGATCGTTTGCGCTTCTTTTTTGGCAGCCACCACAATTTCCGTATGTTCACTTTCAATCGCAACCACACGCTTTTCGATTTCCTCGGCTTGCTTCATGCTCTTTTCAATGCGTCCCTGACGTTCATCGAGCAATCGCATGATCGGCTTATACACAAAAAGCCATAGCACGACCATCACGATCAAAAAATTGACGAGCTGAGCAACAAAAATGCCCCCATTCAATCCAAATTGACCCGCGACTTTTTCAATCGCATTTTCCGGCTCCGCGGCAACTTCTGTCTGGAGCACCCCATCCTCATCGAGAAGGAGTAATTCATCGGTTTTTGTTTCTGTTGGCATAGCTAATTCATTCATCACTGCCGGCCACAAATGACCGGCAAGGGGAATGCCTTAGAGGGTAAAGGCAATAATCAAGGCGTAAATCGCGATGGCTTCTGAGAAGGCCATCCCAAGAAGCATCGGAACGAAAATCTTTCCGGTCGCTTCTGGATTTCGACCAATCGATTCCATGGCTTTTGCGCCAATGAATCCAATGCCGAGCGCTGGTCCGCAACCCCCGACGCCGATCGCAAGGGCTTTGGCCAACTGAGTCATTGTTTCTGCATCCATAGGATATTATTAAGGGCTTATGATGCCACAAATTGACATGTCCATAGGGGACCTGTCAACCCTGTCGCCTCACGCATGCGCCTCTTTTTGTTCATGTTCCTCTTCCCCATGACCCATCGTTGCCACCAAAAGAAATGCTAACGTCAACATGGCAAAAACCGTGGCCTGAATCACTCCAACGAGGATCTCTAAAAAGATGAAAGGAATTGGAACCACGAACCGAGCCAAGGAAAGCATGACGGTCATGAGCACCTCCCCGGCGAAGACGTTTCCGAAAAGTCGAAGCGAAAGAGAAAGCGTTTTTGCAAACTCACCAACAATTTCAATAAGGCCAATGAAGAATTCAACGATCGCGACCATGATCGCCATGGGACCTTTTTTAATGGAGAGAATAATTCCCTTGAAATTCAAGAATTTGCTGAAATAATTGATCGGGCCCTGACTTGCCACTCCGGCCACATGTGTTGAAAGGATGGCAAGAACCGCAATGGCCAAGGTGAGATTCAAGTCGCTTGTTGCCGGACGCAAAAGCGGAATCAATTCCATCTCTCCACCAACATTTTCCCAAAAACCAATGGAGCCTGTTCCGGGAATCAATCCCAACCAATTATTGAAAAGAACGAAAAAGAAAATCGTGGCAACGAGCGGTAAAAAAAGTCTCGTTTTTTTTGTATCTTCCGTGACCTTTTGAATTTCATTGTACGCGAATTCGAAAAGCGCTTCGATCGCATTATAGATGCCCCGTGGGATCAAAGATTTCTTCCACGTCACCATCACCGCCACTCCAATAAAAAAAACCAAAGCGATTGAGGCGTTGAGCATCGCATTGGTGATAGGAAATCCTGCAACATGAAAAATCGGTTCTGCCGCAAGCGCTGCCGAGAGAAATCCCCACTTATTGTTTTGGTCCGTTTTTATAGAGATCGGCATACCGATAGGCCTTGCGAACAATTAGAATAGCAGTAAAAACGAAAGCGATCGTGCAAAGAAGAAGGATCATGACCGGTTTTGTGCCCCATCGCTCATCGAGATAGTCCCCAAGTAACCCGGCGCTGACCGCAGGAAGTGCAATGGTCACTCCAAAATCAGCCAAAATTCGAAGCCCCAGGGTGTAATACCACCAATCTGTGGACTTTTTTAAAGGTTTTTCTTGTGATTGATCGTTTGTCACAAAGGCATTAAAACGCCGAAAGTATAGCCCTAAGCCGAATTTCGGTCAAGAATAATTGTGAATAGTTGGCCTCATGATGACAAGAAAGGTCCGATCGGACACTTTATGAATGAATACATTCAAATTTTCGCTCAACAAAGAGGTTAAATCTCGAAAAATCTCTTGGCATTTTCTGTTGTTATCTTCTGCGCCTCTTCATATGTGAGTGATTGAATCTGCGCGAGCGTTTTCAGGATTTCCTTAACGTAAAGCGGTTCGTTTCGTTGCCCACGATAAGGCCCGGGAGCAAGATATGGCGCGTCGGTTTCGATCATCAACGATTCGATTGGAAGATTTTTGGCGACTTCCTGGAGTGTTTTTGAAAATGTAAGAATCCCCGTAAACGAAATGAGAAAACCAAGACCCAGATATTGCTTTGCTTCCTCGAGAGTCCCGGTAAAACAATGAATGACGCCCCGACGTTTGAGACCCCCGGCCTCAATTTCTTGACGAAGCATTTCGTACTGATCCTTATGCGCGTCACGACAATGAATAATGACAGGCTTCTCAACCTCATTTGCGAGAGCAAAATGGGCCAGAACATTTTTCTTTTGGTCATCTCTCACCTGTTCCGGATCAATCCCTTCGGGCAGACGATAATAATCCAATCCGAATTCACCGATCGCAACAACCTTCTCTTCCTTTGCGAGCGCTACATAAAAGTCATGATCAAATACTTCCGATCGTGTTTTCACGTGCTCGGTTTCTGGATTTGATAATTCATTTTCATCCACGAATTCTTGCGCATGAAGATGATTTGGGTGTAATCCCACGGCGGCCCAAATTCCTTCGTGGGTTTTTGCGAGATCAACCGCGGCCTGCGATGTGGTGGATTGACTTCCAACCACAATCACACCGACTCCAGCAGCCTGCGTGCGCTCAATCACTTCATCGCGATCCGCTCGATAGGCGGCGAATTGAAGATGACTGTGTGTATCGAAAAGTTGATATTCCATATTACGAAACGATTGGCAAAATCCACTGTACAAAATCGATGGCCCACGAAAGATGTGAAATGATTTGTGAACCCATAATCGATGCGCGTAAAAATCCTTCCGGAAGATACGACTCCGCGAGATAGGCGATCGCCAACAACGCAATAACGCCTTCGAGGAATCCAACGATTCCACCAAGAATCTTATTGATCGTTTTAAGAAATGGAATGATTGAAAGAATATCAACCAATTCATCGAGAAGCTCAACAAGCCACGAAACAATACTTGAAATACACAAGATCGTGACAATAAAAAGGAGGATACTTCCCCATCCGGTTTGAAGTGCACCAAAACGATCCGCAAGCCAGGAAACAAGATAGCTCCCACCGAGAACTCCAAGAATCAATCCCGCAAGCGAACCGGCCGTACGAATAAAACCATAATGAAACCCGGCAAGGGCAAAAAGGGCGAAGAGAACAACGAGAATGATATCAATCACCTCCAGAGACATATTAGGAATCTAAACGTGGAAACATGGGATCGCTGACGAGGATTTTGTCCGCTCCATACCGACGTAAAATTTCTTCAGAGGTTTGTGGTAAAGCAGGTGCTAAGGCCTTCCCCACCCAGCGAATCATCTCGGCGAGTTGAGAAAGCACGGCTTTTGCCGCCGCCTCATCTTCTTTGACGAGTTTGAATGGCGCTTTCTTATCCACCATATCATTCGCTTCGGCCACAACCTCAAAAACTCGATCGAGATAATTCTTAAAATCATACCGATTGATGGCCATTTCGAGTTCTGCATCCTTTGCACTCCAATCAACCGGAAATGCATCAAGCGTGCCACCAAAAAATTTTTCCGACATGGCCGCCACACGACTCACAAGATTTCCAAGTTGATTCGCCAGTTCCGCATAGCGCTCCTCCAAACGCTTGCGCGAAAAATCTCCGTCATCACACGATGGAATTTCACGCAAAAGATAATATCGAATCGCATCGGTTCCGTATCGCGCGATTTCCTCAAACGGATCAACAACATTGCAAAGACTCTTGCTCATTTTCTGACCATCAGCGGTCACAAATCCGTGAATGAAAATCTGTTTCGACGGCGCGATCCCGGCAGAAAGAAGCATGGCTTGCCACATGCTCGCTTGCTGACGCAAATTATCTTTTCCCGCAACTTGCACGCCGGGCCAAGACGTGAATTCCCCTTTTTCATCGGGCCAACCGAGTGTTGACAAATAATTTACCAACGCATCAAACCACACATACATCACCTGCGTTTCATCATCGGGAACCGGAACTCCCCAGGGCATTTTTTCCTTAAGGCGTGAAATGCTGAAATCGTTCAAACCGGCTGCAACAAAATTTTTGATCTCGAGCAACCGATGGCTTGGGACAACGAGTTCAGAATGCGCTTCATACAAATCAAGAAGCGGCTGTTGATACTTGGAAAAACGAAAAAAATAATTCTCTTCGTTGATGAGCTGGAGATCGAGATTTGGATGCACCGGGCAACGACCGTCCACCAGTTCAGAATCCGTCTTTTCAAGCTCACAGCCAACGCAATATTTCACGTGATAACGATTTTTGTAAATATCACCCTTTGCAAGACAACGACGCCAAAATTCCTGTGCCGCCTTCATGTGATGAGGGTCGGTGGTGCGGATAAAATGATCGTAACTCAAATGAAGCGCAACCTTGAGCGCATCAAACGTCGCGGCGTATTCATCGACGTAGGCTTGCGGTTCACGCCCTTCTTCAATGGCTTTGGTATAAATTTTTTGTCCGTGTTCATCGGTGCCGGTATTAAAAATCACATCATCACCGTGCTCGCGGTGAAAACGCGCCAGAACATCGGCCTGAATAATTTCGAGCGCAAACCCAATATGTGGTTTTGCATTCACGTACGGAAGCGTGGTGGTGATGTAATACTTATTGGCCATATGTTTTTGGGGCAAGCACAAGAACAAATTCTCCTTTTCCGCTTTGCTCAGTGAGAAGCGGTAATATCTCTTTGCATGATCCACGATACACGGTCTCGTGCATTTTGGTAAGCTCTCGGCCAAGCATCATCCGTCGCTCGGGAGGAAGCGCACTCAGCGTTTTTTGAATGCGATATTTTGATTCGTAAAAAACAACGGTTTCCTCTGTTTCCGCCACGGCTTCAAAAAATTTCTTTCGACCGTTTTTCTGTGGAGGAAAACCAAAAAAACGAAAACGATCCGTTGGAAATCCGGAAATCGATAAAGCCGCAATCGCGGCGCAAGGACCTGGAATTGGAATAATGGTGATTCCCTTTTTTACTGCCGCGGATACGAGCAATCCGCCGGGATCAGAAATCCCCGGTGTGCCGGCATCGCTCACATATGCCACGGAGTTCCCTTTTTCAATTTCAACAAGAACCGTGCGGAGATCATCTTGTTGCGTGTGTTGATGGATTGAACGAACCGCTTTTTGAAGTCCGAAATGATTCAACAATTTTTGAGTCACACGCGTATCTTCACAAAGCACCACGTCAACCGAACGCAGAGTCTCGATGGCGCGTTGACTCAGATCCCCCAAATTTCCAATGGGTGTTGCAACAATGTAAAGATTCCCAGCCATGTTATTCCGCACTTCCATCAAGAGGAACCGTGAGAGTTTCCCCTTCAATTGAGTCCTCAGCTGAGAGCGTTTCATCAACGCGCTCCATGTGGCTCACCAGTGTTTTTGGATATTGAGACACCCAACACATCCAGAAAGCCTCTTGGGTTGGAAGAAGAACAAGTTGCGTCCCACGGAGTGAGCCGGACGTTGCAAGCCCTTCGAGAGACCACACAGAATTTGTTTTCGTATCCGTAATCTTTTTCGTCTCAAAATCGTAAGCAAATGTTAGAGTCTCCCCATTAACACTCGCATCAAAAACATGAATTTGATTTCCGTCCGCGTTGGAAAATGCCACAATTGGTTTTCCACCAACGGTTTCATTCGAAACGACAAATCCCTTCATGATGGTATTCACGAAGGCGATAGTCTCTCTCTCATTCACATAACCCGTGAGGAGCCATTTTTTTGCCACGATATTATCTTCATGATTCAACGGAAAATAAATTGTCTCCGCCGTATCGTAATTCGCATAAGGATGACGCGCATAATCACGCACGTATCCGGTTTCGTTTGAAAGCACTTCTCCGTTTGGATAGGCTTCTTTCCACTCGGCCCATGTCATCGTAACCGACGGATAGATGGAAAGTTGTGTTCCGATCTTTTCACCCGAGACGGCAAGGCCACGCAATTGCAACCAGAGACTATCTGTTTCCGCATCACGTAAGAGCACATTATTATTATACACACGCCCATCGGAATTGAAGGTCAAATCAATTCCATCAACGCTTCGATCGTAGACGACCGCGCTTCGACAAAGCGGGCAAAGGGTCACCAGAAATTTTTCATCCCCGAACGTATCATTCACGACTTCGTGCCAGTTGAGTATCTGATAAGAATAGAACCGATGGACTCCTCCCACCTCCACATCAATGCCAGACACTTCTTCCGCAAGATACGCATCTGCTTCGTCAACGCTCACAAATAAGGGATCAGTCAGAGCCGGAAGATCTTCCGCGCTCTGTCCATAATCATAAATATCTTCCGGAGGAATGAGATACGCTTCCCCGCGATAACTTACGGCCGTTGTGTAAATCCCATCACCGAGATTCGCGTCGACACCATCGATTTTTTTATCTTGCCAAAATTTCACTCCATAGAGGACGCCAAGCGTCAAAACAAAAACACCAACGAACGTGAGAACTTGAATACTTGATTTCTTCATAGATGGTTAAAATCTTCGAAAATCTTATCAAAAACCTCCTATTTTTTCAATGCACGGATCTTCACTTCATCAAAACCAAGAATTGTCCCCTTTTCCGAGATGATGACAGGGACGCCGATTTGACCTGTTTTCTCGAGCATTTCTTTTGATTTCTCCTCATCGAGAGAAACATCGATCTCTTCGTATGAAATCCCGAGTTCCTGGAGAAGCTCTTTTGTTTTGATGCACCACGGACAGGTTGGTGTTGAATAAAGCGTGAGACTCATAGAATTTCATTATAACATTGAAATCAACTCAGCGAGCGTACGCACGCCAAATCCGGTTGCCCCTGGTTGCATCCAGCTGGCAAGCGGTCGCTCGGCATATGCCGGACCGGCAATATCGAGGTGCGCCCAAGGTGTTTCCGGATTGACAAATTGCTGGAGAAAAATCCCGGCAGTGAGTGATCCGCCATATCGTGATTTTGTGATATTCCGAAGATCGGCAACCGGAGATTCAAGGAGTTGTGCATAACGCGGTTCGAGTGGAAGTTCCCATACTTTTTCTCCGGCACGATTTGATGCGATCAACACTTTTTGCGAAAAAATCTTCTCATTGCCCATGAGCCCGGCAATCTCCTCACCAAGAGCCACAACAACCGCGCCAGTGAGCGTTGCGAGATCAATGAGATACGTTGGCTCAAGTTTCTCGGCATACACAAGCGCATCCGCAAGGGTCAATCGACCTTCGGCATCGGTATTGAGGATCTCGATAGTTTTTTTATTTGATGCACGCACAATATCCCCGGGATGGATCGCGTGACCCGATGGCATATTCTCGGTTGCCGCAATCACTCCGTGCACTTCGATGGCCGGTTTCCACTTCCCAAGCATTGCGAATAATCCAAGCACTGCCGCGGCGCCGGCCATGTCACACTTCATGGTCTCCATTGCCTCTGATGGTTTGAGCGATAAACCACCGGCGTCAAACGTGACTCCCTTTCCAACAATCACCAATCGTTTCTTGGTTGGTTTCTTTGGAAGATAGGTAAGATGAATAAATTGAGGCGGTTCTGGTGATCCTTTTGCAACCGCCAGATACGCCTGCATCCCTTTTTTCTCACATTGCTCTTGATTGAGAACGCGAACATGCACATTGGCACCGGCCATTTTTGCAATCTGTCGAGCAACCTCAGCCAAACGTATTGGGGTCATATCCTTGGCTGGCGTATTTACAAGATCGCGCGCCACAATGGTTCCTTCGACAAAAAGCCGCGCACGTGCCTCACACAAACGAATTTTTCGAGCCACTCTTCCGTCGCTCACAATCAGGCTCAAGCGATCAATGGGTGTTTTCTTTTTTTTCTCGTCTTTGTAAATCGAAAAATCGTATTCGGCAAGAAGCGAGGCTTCAATCATCCCCTGGGCAATTTCTTTAACATCAATGGAGTCGTCCGGAGACTCAAGCAATCGTATTGCCACTGAACGAAGTCCCAGCTCTTCTGCTTGAAGAATCGCAAAACCAGCAACCTCACGAGCTGTCTCGCTTGAAAATTGCTTTCGTTTGCCCAAGCCAACCACCAGGATGGCATCCGCGGGAATCTGCTCCGGCGCGCGAATCACGACGGATTGGTTGAGTGCCCCGGTAAATTTCTTGGCCTTGAGAATTTTTTGGATGCGTCCGTGCGTCTCTGCTTCCAAGAATTGCATGTCAGGCGTCACCAGTTCCCCCTCAAAAATCGCGCAGACTAAAAGATCAGCGTGCTCCATCCAAAGGTCTCCTTTGACGATCGTAATAGTCATAGATTGTTTTCTCCTGTTTTAGCGGGAAACATCAATTTTGTCCAGATTTCCGATTGACAAAACAATAGGCATCACGTATGATCATCCTATCTATGCCAACACGACATCTTCCGAAACGGAAGAAAATTCGCGCGCGCGTTGCGGTCAAACGATTAGCAGCCCAACGACACCGTCGCCGCGCCAAAGCAAAACGCTTCAAAAAAGCGGAAGCAAAATAACCCGGTTTACACCGCGGTTATTTTTTTGTGAGTTGCACGGTGGTCTTCGTGCAATCCACCATGCCATCCGCTTCAAGACGAGAAACCATTGCTCGAAGCCAAGACGCATCACTTGGGCGATAGCCTTCGTCGATGAGCGGTCCCAGTTTTTCAAAGCTCACGCGACCATGATCACGCACATACGCGAGAATCCTGCCACGATAGATGCGATCGGGATAGTGTTTATTCTTCGCAATGCGCTCGTGCGTTTTTTTCGTCATGCGAGATGGAATACGGACTCGCCCACTTAGAAATCTTTTTGCTGATTTACATTCATTTCGTAATGAGCAAAGCGCGCACGCAGGCTCTTTCTGACAATAAATCGTCGCGAGATCAAAAAGCGCCTGTGGGATATCCGCAAATCCCTCGCTCGCTTTCATTTCACGCATGAGTGCTTTACGAATTTTTTCATCATCGGCGGTCGACGGAAACGAAAGCCCCAAGATCGCGCGACCAATCACGCGACGAATGTTCGTGTCGATGGGTGCCGCAATCTGTCGCAATGAAAACACGGTGAGAGCCGCGGCCGTATACCTCCCAATGCCTTTTAACGAACCCCAGTCCTCTTCTGTTTGCGGAACCCCACGCTTCACGATATCGCGTGCAATATCCCGAAGCATGAGCGCGCGACGATTATATCCTAGCCCTGCCCATGCCCTGAGTACCTGCGCATTCGAGGCGCTCGCGAGTGATTTCCAATTCGGGAACTTCTTCATCCATCCCGAGTAAAAAAGAAGAACGCGCGGCACCTGAGTTTGCGCGAGCATGATCTCGGAAACAAGAATACGATACGGATTTCTTGTTCCGCGCCATGGCAGACGACGGCCTTCTTTGCGATACCACGTTAATAATTTTTTTGCCAAAACCATAGTTTTTCATTATTATCTTTTCATATGCTGAGCCATGCCCAAGAGAAACTTATCAAGTCTTTGCAGAAGAGAAAAGCCCGTGAAGAGAGCGGGCAATGTTTGGTTGAGGGTTCGAAAGTCATCGAGACAGCGGGATCAGCCATGATTCTTACGTTCACCCGCAACGATACCGAACTTTTTGACGAACTCGTGACCACGGAGACCCCACAAGATGTCGCGGGAATTGCCACGATCCCAAAATGGACATCCGATGATCTTGCAAGAAAGCAGACGATCGTTGTCTTGGATGGCGTGCAAGACCCCGGAAACGTTGGAGCCATCCTTCGACTCTGTTTAGGGTTTGACGCTGGACTTATTCTTATCGAAAGTGCTGATCCAACAAGCCCAAAGGTTGTACGTGCTTCGACGGGAGCGATGTTTTCGGTTCCCTGGACCGTTTGCAGTCGCGACAATGCGCATGAGGCAATCCTTGGATTTTCACGCGAGATTATTCGACTTGAAAAACAAAAAAATGCGCTTGATCTTCCAGCGATCATGCATCATCGTCCGCTCATTCTCATCGCCGGCTCCGAAGGGTCGGGTATTCAGCTTCCTCTTAAGGCTCCATCGCTCACCATTCAACACGATGAACGATTGGAATCCCTCAATGTTTCCCAAGCGCTCGCAATTGCTTTGCACGCGCGATTTCAGGCTTGAGGCTTGACGGCAACGCCGATGGCTTGCGAGATATTTGTGTATCCATCGGCCTCCATCAGCCGGCAAAGACCTAAATTGATATCCGGAATTAACGATGGCCCTTCATAAATCATCCCCGTGATGAGTTGAACAAGTGAAGCGCCATTTTTGATTTTTTCATACGCATCTTCGGCTGAAAAAATTCCACCGCAACCAATGAGAACAAATTTTTTTCCTGTTTTCTCGTAAAGATACCGAATCTGCTTTGTCGCGAGATCTTTGAGCGGCGCTCCAGAGAGTCCACCCTGACCAAAGACGTGAGCCTTTGTAAGATTTGAGGAAATAAATCCTGTGATATGGTGACGACCCGCCACCTCAACAATGCGGTCCAAATCCTGTTCCGAAAGATCCGGAGACAATTTCAAAAAATGTGGTTTATGAAATCGAATCAGATCAATGGCCGTGAGAAGTGCATCTAAACGTCCGGCATCGGTAAATGGTTCTCCGCCAAATGCATTCGGACAGCTGATATTGATGGTCACGTAATCGCCAATGAATTCAAAAGCGCGATAGGCCTTGAGGTAATCCGCAATCCCCTCTTCGATGGTCACGGTGCTCGCATTATTTGTCTTACCAATACTCACACCAATAGGAATGCCAATGATTTTTCCCATCATGCGACGAGCAATCACTTCGCACCCGTCATTTTTCAATCCATAGTAGACCCGAAGCGCCCGCTCGGCTTCATGGCGCCATAATCGTGGTTTTGGATTCCCTTCACATGGACTCCCCGTCACTGTCCCAACTTCTGTAAAACCAAACCCAACGGCCGGAAGAATTCGGAGAAGATGGGCATTCTTATCGAACCCGGCCGCGAGTCCGACTGGATTTTTAAATTGGATTCCCTGAATCGTTTGAGTTAAGCGGCGATCCTCGAATGAAAACAAGAAGGCAACAAGAACACGCGTCCAGGCTCGCGATCCGAGCCAAGCGCCGATGCGCGTAAAAAAATCATGGATTTGCTCGGGATCAAAACGGAAAAAGATCGGTTTACACACCCATCGATACCCGTACTGCACGCAAAAATTTCGAAGAGAATACCGATCCATAGTGGCCTTCAGCTCACCATATTTTCAAAGAAAGTGCAAATATTAGGCCGATCCAATTGGTAGGGTAAAGAAGAATGTTGTTCCTTTTCCTTCTTCGGATTCAAACCACATGGTTCCCCCATGGCCTTCAACAATTGCGCGGGCAATATAGAGTCCCAATCCGCTCCCGTCTGGATCGGCAATGAGCGCATTTTCCGCTCGGAACATTTTTTCAAAAATACGTGCTTGTGATTTTTTCGGGATCCCAATACCATGATCTTGAACACGGAAAACTAATTCGTCTGCTTTTCGCTCACACCCAATCTCTATCACTCCCTGCTCACAGGAATACTTAATGGCATTATTAATGAGATTTTGAAAGACCTGCTCAATTTTTTCTTGATCAACATTCACCGTAAAATTTTCTGACGTTCCGGCGCAGCGCTCAACACGAACTTTTTTCTTTTCGATCAAAGCAATGTTTTCTGTAAGAACCGTATTTATCACCCCAATCAAATCCGTTGGAGCTTTCACAATCGTATACTTTTTTCCTGTTTCGATCCGCGAGACATTCAATAATTCATTGACGAGATGAATCATCCGTTCGTTACTTTGGAAGACTTGTTGAAGAGCTTCCTTTTGATCTGCTCGTAAATTATTCGTATCAGCATTGAGGAGTTCTGTAAACCATTTAATACTGGTGAGGGGTGTTCGGAGCTGATGAGATGCCACATAGACGAATTCCGTTTTCATTCGTTCAATTTCTCGTTCATGTGTCACATCGCGAAAAATAATCACACACCCAATAATCTTTCCGTCCTTATTTTTGAGCGGCGCCGCGCTATCCGCGACCGGAACACGCGCCCCATCTTTTCGAATTAATGCCGTATGATTCGCCATCTTCGATGGCGTGCCACGCTCAATCGCATCACGCACGAATTGTTCAACCGGCGTCCCGTCTTTTTCAGTGATAAACTTCAGAACCGTGAACAATGAACGCCCCAGGACTTCTTCTGCTGTGTATCCAGAAATTTTTTCTGCAACCGAGTTAAACAAGGTCACATGATAGTGTTCATCAATCACAAGAACCGCATCCCTGATCCCAAAAAGAATCGTTCCGATTTTATCACGCTCGAGAGAAATTTTCTGCTTCTCCTCCTGGACATCATCAAGGACATTCATGATGGCTTTTTGCGCTTGCTGAAGCGATTGTTCTTTCTCAATTATTTTCTCGGTTTGAATTTTTACTTGTGAATCAACCTGACTACGCGATTGCTCCATCACCCCAATCATGTGGTTGAATGACTTCACAAGGTTGCCGATTTCATTTCGTTGACTCAAACGTGAACGATGTGAAAAATCACCGGATTCAATAATGCGAAGGTCATTCTGAAGTGATTGGAGAGGATCGGTCACTGATTTTGACACGCGTGAAACAACCACGTAATGGATAAGAGCGATCGCAAGCCCCGCAAAAATTGCAACAAGAAAATAGAATCGAAAAATCGCGAAGAAACTGGATTTCTCAATCTCAACAACAAGACACCACCCAATGGGCTTGACGACATTGTAAGCGCCAATCAAGGTAGTCCCCTCCCCGGAGAAATCACCTGTTCCGTCGGTCGCCACCGCAGAAATACTCGACCCCCCTTCGAGACTATTCTCGCCTGAGAGACGGATCTCCTCAAAACAATCCGCAACAAGAGAACTGGTGGCGGTCATTTCAAAAAAATCACTTTCATACCCCACAATA
The DNA here is from genome assembly GCA_041661425.1 of Patescibacteria group bacterium. Taxonomy (GTDB): domain Bacteria; phylum Patescibacteriota; class Patescibacteriia; order UBA9934; family UBA9934; genus JBAYHI01. The sequence goes on from JBAZUI010000001.1 coordinate 114,423, forward strand.
GGCGTCATGTACTTCGATGATTGATTGACAAGATAGATATTTGTTGAGCTCGAGAGTCCGGTTCGATCTCCCACGACACCAAAAAGACGCTCTTTATTTACAATGGCGAAGATGAACAATCCTGGATTGACCGCGCCTGAATGCATTTCAGCAATAAACGGCATTGAAAAAATACCCGTATCAGCGCAAGGTGAAATCGACCCAATCTCTACCTGATCAATGAATAGGTCTGTCTCAATCAAAAAGGTCTTTGGAAGACAGGAGTCATTCGCCTTCATGAGAATTTCATTCTGCTCATTGAGGACAACGATGTTCACCAAATCCTTATTTTTTAACACAAAATCCTCAAGACGTTCTTGCGCAGTTGTGATTAATTCCAAATCATTCTCACCCGTTCGCATGGATTCAAGTCCCCTCCCTATTGCAATCGACGTCGCAATATACTCGACTGCCTGCGCATGCGAACGCAAAAGCGTCTCCACATGCAGACCGCGTGACGTCACGGTTGTTTCCAGGTGATCCACCGCAAGGTCACGATACGAGTTCACCGCGACAAAATAAAACACGAGCGCGCCGCAGATCGTTGTAAGGATCGCTAAACCGACAAACCAAAAAACCATTTTATTCTGAAGGCGCATGTCGTGATGGGTAAGATTTCATTATCGATTGTAATTCATCGGCAATGCGCATATGGCCGATCTCCTGATCGCGAATATGAGTGATAATTTCTTCAGCTTCGGTTCCAGCCAAATCAAGCAAAAATGAATCGTAAAGATCACGCGCCTTCTTTTCAAGTTCGGCCACGTCCGAAAAAAATGTCCTGAGTTTCTCACGCATTTCTTCAGGAGCGATTTTTTCTTTCTCAACCTTCATATGTTTTCGATAATTCTTCCAATGCTTGGCGATGTTCCTTACTCTCGCGGATCAAAATGTCAAGCAAACGCTGAATGCGCTGTTCATCGTTTGGAGACAATTGAGCATTCATTACGTTCTGCTGATAGCTCGTTCCAAGAGCGATAATGACCTCTTCTTCAAAACTGGCTGCATCGGCAAAACGTTTTTTCCAATCAATCATTTGCGGAAGTCGTGGGGAAGCTTTTCCTGACTGGATATCGGCAAGCGCGCGTTTCAATTCAATCATTCGTAATTCCCGACCAATCAGCATGCGATTCGATCGCTCTAATTCCTCAGTGCGCTCTTGGATTTGCAGTTCAATGCTTTCCTGTGTTTTTCGTTGCCGTGCAAGCATCATATTAAGAACCGTAACGATTTGCCGTATTTCTTTTGTTTTCGTTGTTTCCTCGATTTTTAACAGACGCCCGGCACGAATTTCTTCAATTGAACTGACGAGCGTTCGGAAGGCTTTTAATTGATGACTTGTCAAAATATAAACGAGGAGGCCGATCACGAAGGCAAAAATAAGAATGACCAAAAAAATGATTCCTGCTTGTATGCCGATTTGATAAGAGATCGCATCGACATCTGTCTCGATAATCAAATAAAAATGTTCTTTTTCAAAATGATTCATGACCGCATAGACATTTCCTTCGGGAGTTGAATATGAAAAAAATGCATCGAGGGAATGACGCGAAACCGTTTCCTGAAGAAGTGGCCGGCTAATGGAGGAGGTGATCTCAAAATTAAATCTTTTTGAATCCGTGATCTGTTTCTGTTCTTCTTCCGATAATGGTCCAAGACTCTTCCAACGCTCATCGTCCCGACTTGAGTACAAGATAATCCCAAAATCATCCACAAACATAAGATGATTATCCACCGAATGCATCATGGCTGTCATGGTCTCATCTTTCACTTTTATCACAACAACTCCGCCAAGGGTCCCATCATTTTTCAATACTCCATGAGAAAAATAATATCCCGGAACACCCGAGACAACTCCAATGGCCATTTCAACACCCGTTCCTCCATTGATCGCTTCTTGGAAGTATGATCGAAAACCAAAATTTTTTCCGTAGAATGTTGGATCGGTTGAAACAAGAACATTCCCCTCGGGATCAAGGAGATAGGTGACATGATATTGGCCACCGAGATTAAACGCTTCGAGACGTTCGAGCATTTCCTCTGTATTCCGAAGTTCAGATGTTTGAGAAAAAAAATCAATGAGAATCGGCTGGTCTGCCAATGTTTCAATAACTAATGTTTCACTCTGAAACACCCGTTCAATAGAAGAAACCTTCTCTTCTGCTAAAGATTCAATGTGATGTTGTTCACTGGCAATACTATTACTCCAGGTGAAATAAAACGCTACCAAAGAAATGGCAATCCCCGCAAGAATCGTCATTAAAAAAACAGGTCGAACAATTTTATCTCGTAAACTGCGGAGCTTCCTCCCCTCTGGCATATTAACAAAAATTATATCACACTATTTCTTCATCTTTCGGTAAAAATCAAAAGCCTCGCGAATGGCCTGTGAAAACGATACCTGCGGAACCCAACCAAGATCACGACGCGCCTTGGTTGAATCAAAATAGCGATGTTCACATTGCAACGCCACTGCTTGCCACGCCTGAGTGGCCTTTTTTCCAAAGAGCATTTCCACGAGCCAAAACCAGCCAATATAGAACCGTTTCAATGCCATTGAAAAAATAAATCGCGGTGGATCGACTTTGAGGATCCGCGCAATAATCGATTGCATTTCAAAACACGTATAAAACTCATTCGCAAAAATATAATTCTCTCCTACCACTCCCCGCTCCATTGCGAGAATGTGACCCACCACGATATCTTCCACCGAGACCACCGCGTTCCCACCGGGCGGCACAAATAAAATTCCATTTTCAATACGACGGATCAGCCCACCGATATGTTCGGCAATGTCACCCGCTCCGTAAACAGTTGTGGGTGAAACCATGACAACCGGCACGCCTTCTTTTGCAAATTGTTCGCACAGTCGAATCGTTTGATACTTCGAATCAAGATACGGAAATCGATGATAGCGTTCATGAAAGTGGCTTTCTTCGTGTAACGGCCATTCTTTTTTTGTCGGCACGCCAATCCCGGAGGTGGAAGCGGTCACGACTACGCGCAGAACCTTGAGTTTCTTGGCGGCCAAAAGAATATTTCGAGTTCCCCCCACGTTCACCGCATAAATTTTTTTCTTGTCTTTTCGATAATATGAAACAATCCCAGCAAGATGATAAACCTGATCGCAACCGTCCATGGCTCGCAGAACGTCTTCTTCTTTGGTGGTGTCCCCATAGCATTTTTCAATATCCAACCCATCCAAAAAAGGGTGCCATGTTTTTGGCAAAAGAAAAACCCGCACCTGTTCTCCACGCTCGACAAGACGTCGGACTAACGTTGATCCGATATTTCCAGCCGCACCAGTCACAAGAACTTTTCCCATACCTCCTAAAGATCGACTTTAATAAATATAAAAATCCCGAGTACAAAAACAACAATCGCAAGGACAAGTACCAGATACATACGGATTGATTATAGCAAATTAAAAACGACCGAGCGAGTGATCCGTACCCCGTAAAGTAGACACGAGGAGAAAAACTACGCAGTTGTTAAGAGATGATTTCTGTATCCCACAGGAGTCATCTTTTTTAAGTCCCATTGCTGCCGTTCATGGTTGTAGTATTGCAT
>JBAZUI010000002.1:0-81588 GCA_041661425.1 Patescibacteria group bacterium
ATCACCGCCTGTATCTGTAATGAGATTACGCGACAAATCAAGAAGATTGGCGCTCAATGCTTTTGTTGTGGTGTATGTTGCCGAATGATCAACCTGGATAAGATCACCGTTTGTCAGAACTGATGATGTTGATTGTAGGTCAATAGCATGTCCTGAGGTAAGCCCATCCGCACTCAAGGCAAAAAGGTTACCAATCGTTGTTCCATCCGCATTAACGACCACAGAATCCGCTGTTGTTGCCGCACTGTCAACTTGTATCGAAGGACCACCGATTGCTTCCGAATCAATGGCAAGAGCCGCGCCAGTAGAGCCTGCGGAATTTTGATCCAGAAATAAGATATTCGCCGTATCGACAATTGAGCCCGCCAAAGCCGTTGTTGAACTTGAGAGTGTCGCAAGCGCTCCACTGAGGCCAAGAATATTTCCCCCACTATTCATGGTTAAGTCGCGTGACAAATCAAGAAGATTACCACTCAATCCTTTTGTAGAGACATAGGTCGCTGTATGATCCACCTGGATGAGATCGCCGCCTGTAAGAACCGGGGAGGTTGATTGCATATCAATTCCGTTTCCCCATGTCAGGGCATCGACACTTAAAGCGAGGAGATTCCCGGTATTTGTTGAATCCGCTGTCACATCAATCGTATTTCCTGATGTTGAAGCGCTCGCAACTAGGATCGAAGCGGCCGTGGTTGCTTCGGAATCAATGCTCAGTGAATTCCCATTTCCGTGTTGATCGATAAATAACGATCGACCATCTCCGGCATTTTCTAAAACAAGCGTATCGACATCACCGCTTACATCGTTATTATCAATAACAAATGCATCATAAGCCGCATTGATTCCATCAACCGCAACAACGAACTCAAGGCCATTATGTGTTCCGGATCCATTATCATCAAGGGCGACTATAGCGGCACCCGTCTCGTAATTATCATACGCATCATTGAGGTCGATATCGGTAAGGAGAGCAAATTCACTCGAGTCCAACCCGTCTAGCATATCCGCATTCAACGCATATGGCGCCGCAACCATGAGTCGGCGAGGAGTTAATGTTTCGCCGGCAACAACCACCTCAAGATAGACCGCCGCATGCTCTCCGAAGACCGTATCGCTAATGGCGGCGTAGGAAGCTCCGGTATCTCCTAAATTTTCAGAGAATAATCCATCAGTCAACGTAACGCTTCGAGCAAGTGCCGATGCGCACGTTGCAGAAGAATTTGACCAAAGACAGCTTCCTCCGGTAAGTGCATCATAGAGTTTAAAAGAGATATTGATAGTCGCGTCCGTCAATGGAACACCGTTCGCGTTCAAGAGTCTCCCTTGATATCCAATGATGTTATTTGGACTCGCTCCTGCGGCATTTGCTTGAAAGACTTGAAGCCCCGTCACCCCAAAAATAAAAGCAAAAACAAAAAACAGAACGAATAATTTCGTTATCTTTTTGAGCGGATTCAAGAAAAATTCCTCATGCTTCATACCGCAAGAGGTGGATTCCATAAAAATTCACCTCCCACGATATGAATATCATTCATCATTATACCTGGCGAGCTAGGGGGACATCAACAGAGATGGGGGTAAGTTCTTTTTTATTTCGATAATCAATCGGGCGTACTTCCCGCGGTTCATATCCCGTCTTCTCGAATGTGGCGTAATATTCATTCGGACCCACTAAAAATGTATACCGTCCCTCCCGATCCGTTATCGCGGTTTCAAGTAATTTATGATACTTTGGCTCAAATAATCGAACAATGGTATTTGCAAGAGGCGAACGAGTCTTTGCTTCGTACACAATCCCCCATCCTTTTTTCTTTTTTGGACGAATGAGAAGCCGAGTCATCAGATAAATAATCGCTTGAACTCCAAGCATGCAGTAGGAAAAAGTCGATGGTTGAATAATCACAACATAAAATGCGAGGATGATTCCCGTAAGAGCCAATATGTTCTGAAACACTCTTATCATTTTTTCGTAACGAATTCTCTTCACGACCTTCGCCCCCTCCTCGCTTACAGGATCAACCGGGATGTTCGCGGCAATAACTGCCTGTCTGTCAGTCACCTGTAAGTACCCTTCTGTATAAAGATCAAGGTACTTCCCATCAGCTTTTTGACCCGAAAGATACCCACTTGGGAAAGTGAAACCTTGTTTTGTCACCCGAATGAAGTATTTTCCCTCATCGACCTTAAAGAAGTAGCGGCCTAAAGAATCAGTCACCATTGTTCGAACGAGTTTTCCATTTTCCCCGTATAATCGAACCACCGCTAAATCGATCGGTACTTTTGTGACCGCGTTATAAATAATGCCAAAATTCTGACGTCGTCGACGGGCAAAGAAAAGAATTGGAGCGGTAAACAAATACTGAAGAATCGCGAAGATATTAAAGGAGGTTGCAAGGACTGCTGCGCTCGAAACAGCTGTCGCAATAACGATTGGGGCGGCAATATCCGCCACAGTCTGAACTTCCGCAATTCCACGGACGTCCGAAATAACCGCTGAAATCGCGACATAAGTATTCCCAGCGACTTCTGAAATGATATCTGTCGGCTCTTCGACAATAATCGGTTCTTCATTTCGTCTCATTTCAATAACTGGAGCAAGAATTTGATTAGAAACAACAAATGCAAGCTCCTCTGTTTCATGTCCGTTTTTTTCAATCCGTACAAGATAAATCCCGTTTGGGGCATACCAGCCAACCGCCCCATCATTGCCGGTTGTCATGGGATTATTTTGACCATTCCACAAAGATCCCGACTGCAAAACAGTGACGACGACCCCGGAAACAGGAATATTTTGACCGTCGATTACCTCATAAATCAAACCATACGATTGCGGAGCGAGTCCAACACTCGTTCGTGTGCTTCCATCACGAAAACGGACCTCGACGATAATCGTATTGACGCCTCCTGGAATAGGAGCGGAAACAAAGTAGACTCCATCAGTGACCTCGGATGGAAAATAGTCCTGATTACCAATAATCACCGTCACATCAGTGACTTCATCGTTATCCGGAACCTCTGTTCGAATAAGAACTGGAATGCCGGGTAAAACCGACACCCCATCTTCCCCGCCGATTTCAACAGAACCATCGGAAGAAGTAACCGTGACATCAACCTCATACGCAACACCCGTTGTCTCGGTTGTTGTTTCTGGTGCTGCTCCTGGCGTCGAGGGTGTTTCCTCCGTTGCTCCAGGCTCTTCACCAGGTTCTTCACCGGTTTCCTCACCTGGCTCTTCTACCGGAGGAATAATCGGCGGTTCAGTCGGCGGCTCAACCGGAGGTTCCTCGGGCGGCAATTCTTCCTCTAGCTCCTCTTCTTCGATGATTTCTGTTGTCTCAATGGTAAATGGGGCATTCGATACATCGGAGGAGATCGCTGTATCAGCAGAGAGGCCTTCAATTTTGATAAGAACATTCGTACTTTCCAATGATGGAAGTGTCCATTGATAGGCTCCATCGTTTGTTTCGCTTGATGCAATTGAGGTATAGCTACCCCCACCGTTTAATGAATAAAACAAATTTATCGCTGTGATCATGGATCCGGACGTCCAGGTAATAACATGCGAGGAGCTCGGCTCATACACTTCCCCGCCATTTGGACCCGTGACTGTTACAAGATAATCAGCACCGATCGATGATCCGATAATCGTAAAATTTGCATCCGAACTATCGGTTGTAAGAATCGTGGAAGCGTCCATCCCATTGATTTTCACGCGAGCGCGCGTTGTTGTGACGTCTGGGACGAGCCAAGTGTAGGTGCCGTCATTTGATTCGCTCGCGACAATGCCTGCGTAGCTGGCTCCGCCGTCAATCGAATAGTACAAATCAACTAAACCGGCGGCCTCACCATGCGACCAAAGAATGCTTGCAAAATCCGAGCCGTCGAGGACCTCACCGCCATTTGGCGCATCGAGTACGATGGAATATTCGGGAGACGGATCGCCTTCTGGACCTCCGCCACTCCCTCCAGGAACTAAGGTTGGAACACTCGCTGCAACATTTCCGCCTTCACGACTCACGATAGGAACGGGAATCGAACCCCGATCATCGAAGCTTGGTCCAAAATTTCCACCGAGAGCCAAAAAATAGGTTGCAACAGAACCTGGATTCGTGACTTGATTTGCCCCAATACCACTCGCTGATGCATTCGTTCCAATTTCAATAATCACCGTGCTTGCCGCTGTAATCGCCCCTCCATCGCCGGCACAAATCGAGATAGTCAGAACGTCCGTGACCATTGTTACCGAAGCCTGCTCCGTTCCGGTACAATCAGCTGCAGTCGTGAGATCGACACTATCATCTGAAATATCAACATCATCTTCCGTTATACTAGTAGTCGTAAAACTACTGGGAAACGTTACAAGTATCTCTCGCCCCTCATCGATATCGCTTGCAGTCACAAAAAGAATTCGATGATTTGAAGGCGCGGAAGTCAAGAGTGTTGAGGGTTGGTCATAAACACTCGTCACCGTTGCAGAGAAAACAATCGAGGGGAAAAGCCAAAAAAATCCAATCGCAACAACGATGGTTTTCCAAAAACGACGAACTCGATTCATCTCCATATTCTCGACCGTGCAAAGAAGAAGACGGCGAGCGCCAAAGAAGTCAAAAAGCCAAGAACGAGAGCGAGTCGCCATGGGAAAACAACAATCCAGAATGGCGGAGGCGAAACGCTCGTATCTTCAAATGGTAGAATCACGGATTCGATTTTGAAAATACCGATGGTAAAATGTTTCATTTCCTCCAAAATTTCCTGCAGAAAACCTTCTTCGTAATCGTTATTGCCCCACAAGACTGATAATGTTCTTGTCTGGCCGGGAAGAATTCTCTGCGAGGATTCGTTGAAGGTCAAAACATTTACAATGGATCCAAAAAGATTTCGAATCGTGATGGCGCCACTTGGCTGACTCATGCGCTGACCATCATTCTCTATTGTAGCAGAAAACTCAATTGGGAGATGTGCAAAAAATTCTTTTGTTGCTGAAAAATTCGAAATATCAGCGTGAGTCTCCATTTTGCCTTCAACGGTAAGGAAAAGTAAAGACACGGCGCCGTAGTTCACTGAAATGTTTGTTGGATTCCCCGCTTCCTCAAGCGCCTGAATACCAAATACATAACTACCGGGCCTTAAATCACTCGGGACATTGATATTCACAAGTAAGGAACGATTTTCTTTCGGAGCAAGCGAGACATTAGTTACCTCAGGAACGATCCATTGAGCGCCAATTTTCGTGGAAAGAAAAACAATATCCTGTGAATCCGAATCAACACTGGCATCCAGTACTTTAATCGAATAATTGTTTGAAAATTCACTACTATTCTCGATCAGAATCTCAAAAGAAAACGAAAATCCTTGTGACAATGAGATGTCGATATTCTCTGGCGCCAAAAGCATGGCAAAAGCCTGAGAATACCCTAAAAACAAAAAAAGACCTGCAAAAACGAGGCTTTTAGTAATCACCCACATAAAGGAACGAGAGACTCTGTGAGTAATTCGCGGATGCCTGTGCTGTCTCGACTCCAACCTTCAGGGTTAGAAAATCACGTGATGAAAAACTCATGGCGCTTCGGCTGCTCACTTGTTGCGGAGATAATGTGATCCCCGTATCTGCCGTATCAAACGTCGAAGCGGACAGTGTCGTGTCCGATGAGCGAGCACCGTATTCAGAGGCACCGGTTGATACCGTCCCATCGGCAACATCAGGGATCGTGTACAAAGCACCTGCATCCCGTAGTTCCCCATCTTCCGTCACATAGACGCTGTAGCCATGGTCATCTTCAACGCTAACTTCCCAGGCAATTATTCCCGTTGCCGTCGACATATTTGAAAGCGTCCCAAATGAAACTGACGATGCATCGAGAACATAGGCATAATCCGTCGATCCATCGATAACAGGAGCGACTCCACTATTGGTCCAGGCGTCAACAGTAATGTCATTCCCTGCAATTAAGATGATTTTCCCAATAGCGGATATCTGCGATTCACCGCTATCCTGAACAATCGCCATCATATCATCAACTGAAAATCCGCTTGCGCTCGTGACCGTTACCGTATTACTGCTAAGCGTTGTTGCCGCCACTTCAGAACTCCGATCTTGAATGTATACAATAAAATCAGCGACGCGATCATAAATACCCGCTCGAAAACCCGGAGTTAACTCGTATGTCGCTGAGGACGACGATAAGAGAGACGATGTACTTGCCGTATCACGAAGTTGATAAGAAGCCGATGACCCGGTATTACCACCGCCAAATGAAATATCATCAAAACGAATAATATAGTTCGTCGAAGTCATTTCGGCATGAGCAATTGTCGAGCCAAGAAGGCCTATGAGACAAAAAAAGACGAGTACAGGACCCACTACTTTCATACATTGCAATTATATGACGAACAAATCATGTAGTCAAAAAGAAATATTGCTCATTTTAGCCAAATTTCAATCTTTTTTCTCGATGCTCCTGTGGATAACATATGGAAAACCTGGGATTTCTCCCGTTACTTGTGGATAAGTCTGAAAAATCTAGCTTCGTTTTTGTCTACTCTAGCGTAGACAAAAAAACGTTACATTATGAAAAAATAAGATCCTATAAATCTTGAATTTTTTTGTTTTTGCTAACCCAAAATCTTTTAAAAATTGGTAAAGTCAGGGTTGACAGAAGGAATCCAACTGTCGGAACGACTGCATTTATAAACGCGCGATCAATCCCTATTGCGATAAAATAAACAAAAATCGCTATAAAGGTAAATATCATTAGTAGAATCTTTCGAGTGAAGCTCCCCTCCCATCTCTTATCTAGTTCAACTCTTTTATTCCGACTCTCAATCTTACTGATTCGTTTTTCAAGTTCCTGAAGCTTATCCATAAACAATTTCAAATATTCTCTGATGGACCTAGATGGCGGAGTTTATCCACCAAAGCTCTAAAGGAGCGAAGGAGGAGCGTTCGAATCCTTCGCAAGCCAAATGGTTGGCTTGCTATAAAATACCAACCCACAAGGTTCCAATGATTTGAAACATTCTGGGTTGGTGGACCTAGGCGGATTCGAACCGCCGACCTGTGCAATGCGAATGCACCGCTCTAGCCAACTGAGCTATAGGCCCATATTCTGGTGACCCCGGCAGGATTTGAACCTGCAATCTTATCCTTAGGACGGATCTGCTTAATCCAATTAAGCTACGGGGTCTCGACCCGTTCCATGTGGAGTCACCTAGTCTCTCCTGGAACCTGAGTGTCGTAAAATACTCATTTTGACTCTCCCATTAGTGTATCGAAAAAAAACGCATGTGTCCAGTAAACAAAAAAATATGATACAATCAGCCTTACTTATGGAAACGTATATCATACTTTTACTCTGCGCCATTCTTGGACTTTGTATTTGGCTCATATTTGCACGGAACAATAAAAATGACTCGCAAAACATCCTCATTGAGATGAAACGCATGCAGGACGAGATGAACCGGATGACGTTCGAGCAGAGGCAGGAGTTGCAGACTCGTCTTGATCGTGTAAACGACTCTGTCAATCGAGGAATGACATCATCGCACGATGCCATTCAAAAGCAATTCAGTGAAACAACAAAAGTCATTCAGGACATCACACAGAAAATGACAGAAATCAACTCTACAAATAAACAGGTTCTCGATTTTTCAAGCCAGTTGCAAAATCTACAGGAAATTTTTAAAAGTCCAAAACAACGTGGGGTGGTTGGTGAATATTTTCTCGAGACCCTATTATCGAATGTCCTGCCAAAGGATAGCTTTAGCATGCAGTATCCATTGGGAGTCGATGAAAAAACAAATCAAAAGCTCATTGCTGATGCTGTTATTTTTATCCGAGGCCTTATTATTCCAATCGACTCGAAATTCTCGCTTGAGAATTACAATCGCATGATGGGGGAGACAGATGCAATCCAAAAGGAAAAAAACGAAAAGCTCTTTAAAGCGGACGTAAAAAATCGAATTGACGAAACAGCAAAATACATTCAAGTTCAAAAAAATACCATGAATTTTGCCTTCATGTTCATTCCAGCAGAAGGCGTCTACTATAATCTCATGAATGCAGAGGTTGGTTCTGGAGTGAATAGTCGAAATCTCGTTGAATACGCATTTCAACAGCATGTCATGATCGTCTCTCCAACCTCGTTTTATGCCTATTTGCAAACGGTTTTGCTTGGATTGCGGGAATTGCAACTTGAAAAATCAACACAGGAGATTCTCCGCCGGGTGAGTGAATTTAAAAAACACATGCAAGCATATGCCGATGTCCACGATCGGCTTGGCAGAAATCTTGATACCGTTGTCAATCAATACAATCAATCCAATAAAGAGCTTGGAAAGCTCAGTCGTGACGTTGTGAAAATTTCGGATGGTAACCTTGATGAGATTATTGAAATCGATGACGTGACGAAAACAATTTCCGATACGTAAAATCGGGCTTTTAGCCCGATTTCTTCTACTTATTGAGAAGTGATTGCATACGCGATTTGATTCGCGCCGCCGAATTCTTTTTAAGAATTCCTTGAGTAACAGCCTTGTCGGCTTTTTTGTAAATCTCTGGAATCATCTTCTTGGCCTCATCGAGTTTCTTCGCACTTGTAAGTAATCGAAATTGACGTCGAAGCGAATGAAGTTCCGAGAGTTTTGTCGCGTTACGTGTTGCACGTCGTACACTTTGTCGAAGTGCTTTTTTTGCATTGGCCAAATTTGGCATAGATTTCGTTCGAGCGTGAACTAGAAATAAATGGGACGCGTTGAATACTACGAGATTCTCGTGGTTTCGTCAAGCTTTTAGAATGTCAAAAACAATCTTTTCTACAAGAATATGGGGAAGGATTTTGCTTCGCTTCAGAAGATGATCATAGGTAAATATGCGTTGATAAAGCAAGAAAAGCTTGCTTCTGTCGAATTTCTTCACAAATGGAAGGGTTTTTTGCACCACAAATGGCGGAATGGCAAGTGCACCGGCTATCTCTTGCGACCCCGCCCTAGGGTTCTTCTCGAGATAATCGGTCATCCCCAAAAGTAGCTTAATTTGCCGCATAAGCATCACCCACAAAAAATAGTCATCCGCATCGTGTTTTCTTTGTTCTTCTAGTAAAGTGAACGCTTTCTTTGTGTCTTTTGCCGTCAATGCATCAAGAAAAGGAAACATCGAATCATCAAAAGAATGCCGTAAAATACTTTCCAAATCTTGCATAACGCAAGCTCGACCAAGACAATAATCCGATAACTTCGTAACTTCTTGATGAATAAGCCATGGATCATTCCCAAGTCGGTAGGAGAGCTCTGTAATGATTCGATGATCGCAGATCAATTGATGTTCTCTGGCTTCATTCGATATCCAAGCGAATAACTGACTTGTTGAAAAATCCTCAAACGGATACAAAAAAACGTCCGGTCCTTGGCTGAATTGTTTTGCTAGTTCCTTTTTTAAAAACTCTTTTTGCGAACAATCGTCGTAGAAAACCAAAATATGATCATTGTTTATTGACGATAGAACTTCCACCCACTTTTTCGAATCCTTCTTCGTAAGAGATGAGAGGAGATTTCGCAGAATAACAAGACGTCTCTCCGATAAAAACGGTGGGGAAGAGACTAAAATTGAAAAATCATCGACTTTTGAGGATTTATCATAACAAAAATCAATGATATTGATAGCTGATTTATCAAACCGATCAATAAATCTCAAGCGAATTTCCTTCAATTTTTGTGATGCGAGGAATGTATTCGAACCGAAAACAAACAATTTCATACCGACAACATCTTACCACGGCTTCAATACCTGACCAGAACATTTATTCACCCTTTTTCCACGGCTCCAATACCCCCCAATTTTCTCCAACTTCACAGTCGACAAGAAGTGGAACTTCTGACCTCCAAATTCCTTCCATGATCTTTTTTATTGGCGAAATAACTTTTTCGAGATCCTTATCGCGAACCTCAAAGACGAGCTCATCGTGAACCTGTAAAAGAATTTTGATTTCAAATTCATGTTTTTCGATCCATTCACTCACTTCGATCATGGCCATCTTCACCAAATCAGCTTGAGTTCCCTGAATCGGCATATTCACGGCCATGCGTTCAGCCGCAGCAACGAGCATTTGGATTCCAGAATCGATATCGGGCAGATATCGACGACGCCCAAAAAGCGTTTCAACATATCCGTCTTCCCGCGCCTTCTTTTTCATCGATTCGATATAGGTGCCGATGGCGGGATGGAGCTCAAAGTAACGATCAATGAATTCTTTAGCCTTTTCCATTGGAAAACCCGTGCTTCGTGCCAGGTGTCGCGGGCCCATTCCATAGAGAATACCAAAATTGATTGCCTTGGCCGCCTGACGTTCCGCTTTGGTGATATCATCTTCACTTTTTCCTAAAATCGCTGCGGCAGTCACGCGATGAATGTCAGCACCTTTTTGAAAAGCCTCAATAAAACCCTTATCACCGGACATCGCCGCCGCCAATCGAAGCTCGAACTGAGAATAATCTATCGAGACAAGAACAGAGCCTTTTGGAGCAATAAAAGCCTTTCGAATCTCATTCCCAAGATCGGTCCGAATTGGAATATTCTGTAGATTCGGTTCAGATGACGAGAGACGCCCGGTTGAGGCGATTGTTTGATTATAGGTGGTGTGGATGCGCCCATCATTTTTAACAAGAAGAGGCAATGCATCAACATAGGTTGATTTGAGTTTTGAAAACTCACGATACCTCTGAATTTTTTCAATGATCGGATGTTCATCAAAAAGCTTTTCGAGCTGTGGCGCCGCTGTTGAGAATCCCGTTTTTGTCTTTTGAATACCCTTTGTTGGCAATTTTAGATCGATGAATAAAACATCGGCGAGTTGCGATGGGGAAGCGATATTAAATTCTCGATGTGAAAGTGAGAATATTTCTTTTTCAAGAATCTTGAGCTCTTTTTCAAATTCCTTTGACAATTTTTCCAAGCGTTGTTCATCAATCATGATTCCAGCTTCTTCCATCCTCGCTAGAATTGCGATAAGTGGCATCTCGATGTGTGAAAAAAGATCCAACATCTTTTCCGTTTCCAATTCTTTCTTCATGGGGTTGTACATCTTCTCAATCGCGAGAACAGCGTGCACCGGCGAAACAAGTGGAAAATCCTTTGCATATTGTCTCCCGATCGTTTCGAGATCAAACACACGAGTCCCTGGAGACAAGAGATAGGCAGCAACCATCACATCAAAAAGTGGAGATTCAAAAACTCCCACAATATGCATGAACATCTTCAAATCATGTCCAATGACGCAAGGGACTTTTTCAATGAATGCTAAAATTTCCGCAAGTGTCTCCTTTGTTGGCGAAGAAAAAATCAATAATCCAGTGCCATCAAAAAGGACCAATTCTCCAATAACCGATCCAAAAAGCGTTTGTTCTGGGATGGAATAACCGATAAATATCGGGCCATGCTTCAAATCCTTTAAAGAAGAGTAAACTCGAGTTGAACAGGGGACAGAGGCATTCTCTTTTTTCTCGGTATCATATTTTGAAGCGAGTTTTCGGAAGCCGTATTTCTCGTACAGTGCTTTTACTTCATTCGAGGATATGGAATTTCGTTTCGCTTCATCCAAAGTCAATTCAAGAGGAACATTTTTCACGAGCTCGACAAGATGGTGCATTTCTTTTGCTTGCTCTTCCTGACCTTCCAGTTTTTTGGCAATTGATGCGCGGATCTTCCCAGCCTTCAGAGCTTTAAAAATATCCGGAAGATGGCCGAATTCGTTCAATAGTTCAACCGCGGTTTTCTTTCCAATTCCCGCAACACCTGGAAGATTATCAGAAGGATCGCCCATAAGAGCCTTATAATCAATCATTTGTTCCGGCGTGACACCAAATTTTTCTTTGACGGCTTTTGCGTCGTACTCTTTTGTTTCAGAAATCCCTTTCACAAAAGCGTGGACAGAAATCCGTTCATCAATTAGTTGCATGGTATCGGCATCACCCGTGAGAATGATGATTTTTGCCTTTTTTTCATAGCTCTTTGCAAGTGTGGCGAGAATGTCATCAGCTTCGAAGCCTTCTTTTGACAGAGAAGGAATGCCGTAAGCGGTCAAAAGCCCCTGAATCATAGGAATTTGATCGTAGAGTTCCTGCTCTTTTTTTTCTCGTTGAGCCTTATAGGCCTCGTACTCTTTATGTCGGAAGGTCTTCTCCTTGAGATCCCAGGCAACGGCAAGATAAGTGGGTTGATATTTCTCAATGGATTTTTCCAAAATATTGGCAAAACCATAAACCGCATTCACCACAACTCCGTCAGGAGAGGTGAGAGGGGGAATGGCATGCCAGGCGCGATGTAAAAGCGCATTTCCATCAATAATAAGAAAAATTTCGTCATTCATACGCCTGAATTGTATCCTCTATCCTCAAATAAAAAAAGGCGCCCGAGAATCGGGCGCCCCTTAAAATCCCTATGGCTGGAATATCGTCTCTTCTTCGCCGTTAACACTTACCACAACCGAGTCAACCGTATCAAATTGCATGAGTGTTTTCTCAATTTGCGCGCGCATGGCTGTCACTCGACACGATCCACCGCTCCATTCATTGATATCTGGGCTTTCAAATTCGACGGTCGCAACTCCATTCTTCACCGAGACGGATTTGATCGTGGTGAAATTTGGAACGACGGTCGTTGCCCATTCTGATGTTGGGCCAGAGAGAAGCTCACTCAACGCTAATTCCGCAACATTTGTGGTATAGGCCATGGTTCGCTTTTCAAAATCAACTGCCGAACAATCTCCGTACTCAGCTGCCGCCGCGTCCATAAAGTACACATCAACCGATGTTTTTTCGAGTGAATCAAGTTTTAAACTTCGAGTGACAACGTCCTGTTGGCTTCCATCCATCGCGGAATAAGTGAAAACCTCGAGCGTAAAATTTTCATCCTCGAGGACCGGAAGAAAAATTCTTGCTTCGAAATCGCCAAATTCACCCGTATCAGGGGCATTAGCAATCACATTGCCTTCAAGAACCGAGACTCCCGAATGATCAAGAATGCTCCACGAAACTACATTTTCAAAAACACGCGCACGCCCAGATAGTGTTAATGGGGAAGTTACAATCGAGCCATCGGCAGGGCTCTCGAGAACAATATTCGATTCCGGCTCCTCAGTATTGGGATCATCTTGCGTTGAAAAAAATGAACAACCAGCACCCAAAAAAGTAAGGCCGAGAAGAAGAAAAAGGCATTTTTTCATAGAATCGTTATTATTTAATGGAAACTTCTGTGCAATCGGTCATCATCTCCTTGAGGTATTCGAGCTCCTTGGCATCGTCACAGGAATATTCCCCTGATCCATTCCAGAAAATAATCCAAGAGGACCCGTTATAATGGGCAAGAAATGCATCGACGGTGCGTTGATTGGATGCATCACTATACTCGATTTCACCACGAATATGTTGTTCATCCTGGTAGAGGACATCAACACTCGCATTCGTTGCATCGAAACCAAGGGCGAAACCAAGCGAACCGAGCAAACCGTCATCGTATTCGGTTTCAATTGAGAAATCCTCGTCACCGGTTCCGCATTGTGCCGCAAACGTTCCAGTTTCAGTCGTTGGATTTCCTTCTTCATCGAATGTGGGAATCAACCCCAAAAGACAAACCGTATTTTCGTTTCGATACGCTCGTATCGAGGAGAGATCCGAAACAAACGTATTATATCCATCAAGGGCGAATCCGTGACTCACAAGAAAAGCCTCTGCTGCCTCCACTTGTTCGGGAGCAACTCGCGCAACCTCGATTTCAACTCCAGCGACTTCAATTTCTCGATCGCGTCCAATGTGCCAAATAAAATCTCTTGCGATCAATGTACTTTCCATATTGCCGGCAAGCATCAATCCCTCAATAAGACCCCCGGCATCGTGAGTTGCCGAATCCTCATAACGCCTCTGCAAATTCCACAAAAAGAGGACGGCTCCAATGGCAACAAGAAGAATGAATAACGATGAAAGATATTTCCACATATCTGTACTAGATAGAGTAACAAGTCCGCGTTTTTTTGCCAAGAAAATTGGCCCCGAAGGGCCAATTTCTATTGCGCGATAAAGTTAATCGTCAATTCCGCGACACCGAGTTTCAACTCGGCATTCATATGTTTCGAGGCATTATCGTAATTATTTGAACGATACACGCCATCACTAACTTCATGAAAATCTGAGATATTTTTTTCAGTTAACCCTGTGTCAAGATGTAACTCGACCCCGACATTCGCTGGAATGCCAATAGAAATCTCACTCACTCCGGCATCAATTTCCATGGTTGCCCCATCAACAATATTCCCGACAACGATTTCAACCGATGAAGCGCCTGTGTCTAAATCAAGGCTCTGAAGAATGATGGATTGCAGATCAAGATTAATCTCTGAAGCCCCGCTTTCAACCGTCAAATCCATTGGAAAATTCTCGGAAAGTGATAAATCCATGTTATTAATCCAATTTCCGAATTGAATATTCGAATCGCCTTCCATATCAACGGTGATGTATTGAGTTCCATCCGAAGAAAGATTCGTCTCTGCTGAAAAATGAGTAAAATTCGATTCAAGATCGCCGGTTAGCATAGCAAAAGGCGTTGCAAGGAATGGATCACCGGAAAGATTGAGAGACCCCAATCCATGATGAACGGTGATATCACCGCTTTGCGTAAAGGGGAATTGCTCAATAAGAAGGTTTGAGTTGTTGACCTCGTGATGTTCGCCAATGGCCACGGCTCCGAAAATCACAACGGTAACGAGCCCTACAATCATGACACCAGTCGCAAAAAGAATTCGCATCCAACCTCGACCGGAAATGAGACTCAAGCCCGCAACAATAATGAGAAGTGGCCAGAGCTCGAAAAAATTTATTGAAAAATCCGGGAAGATTCCAAGATTCTTTCCAAGCCAAGCAAATCCGAAAAAGATAAAAAGAACTCCTAGAAAAATAGCACCAAAATTGATGAATCGACGTTTTTCTTTCTTCTCTTCAGGCTCTGATGTCTTTGGAGAAACTGGGGGAGAAGTAAAACCATCATCAACTCGGTGCACAATGGTCTCGCGATCAGGATGAAGATTGTGTTCTGGAAGCTCCATATTATCGATTTTTAATAATAAGGAACAAGCCACCAAGAATAATCAGTGATGGCCAAAAAAACTTTAAATAATCAGCGAAATGAAGCATTGGTGCGAAAAGACAGTAAAAACCAATGATAATAATGAGAACCGCAAGTGTTGTTCTATTATTTTCGAACCACGATGATTTCTCAATGGCCGAAGGCTGGGCGATAACCGGCAATGGTGTTTGAACAGCTTGTTTTACTTCTTCACTCGACTCCGCCTCTGGCACAAGAAGAACTAAGGCAAAATAGGCAAGGAGACCAATGCCGTGGAGAAAAATTGCGACAATGAAGATAATACGAACAATTGTCGCATCGATGTGGAAATATTCGGCCAATCCTCCACAAACGCCAAATAGAATGCGATCCTTTTTTGAACGAGTGAGCTTTTTTGTTTCTTCTTGCATACAAAATTAGATAGTCACTCCTATTTGTATCGAAGATTGCCTGTTTTGTAAAGGGAAAAACTCTATTTCTTGCGTAACCGAAGACCAACCGGGCAATGATCAGACCCGCGCACTTTTTGCCAAATAAAGGCCTCCTCAATCTGAGGGGCAAGAGCCTTATCGACCCAAAAATAATCTAAACGCCAACCAACATTGCGCAATCGTGCCCCGGAAACGACATCCCACCAGCTATATTCATTGGCGGCCTCCGGATGAAGGTATCGAAAAGAATCAACAAATCCATGTTCCTCGAGCTTATCGAGCCACTTACGCTCGATTGGCATGAAACCCGAATTTTTCACGTTCTCTTTTGGGCGAGCAATATCAATTTCATGGTGCGCGGTATTCACATCACCGCAAAAAATCACCGGTTTCTTCTTGCGATAATCTTCAACGAGGTCCAAAAATCGATCATAAAACCTCATTTTATATTCCAAACGATCCTTACCGCGTCCACCATTCGGAAAATAAACATTAAAAAGATAAAAATCATCATGCTCCGTAAGAATAATGCGACCTTCTTCATCGAGCAGTGGCTCACCGAACGTTGAGATAACCGCTTTCGGCTCATCTTTTACAAATGTGGCAACTCCGCTATAGCCTTTTCGCTCGGGAAAACTCCAAATACCAAGATATCCTTCTGGATGGACTGCTTCCTCGGGGATTTGGGAAATTTGCGCCTTTGTTTCCTGAATACAAAGAACATCGGGCGATACTTCTTTGAGCCAAGAAAGAAACCCTTTTTTCAGAACCGCGCGAACTCCATTGACGTTCCAGGAGAGAAGCAATTGTGAATTCTTTAACATAGATATTCAAATTCTAGCACAATTGCATGAAGCACAAACAAAAAACCCTACTAAGTACAGTATGTGCAAGAAACGGGTGATGTATGGAAACGAAAAACCTCTTGTACTTTGTACGATACAAGGCGTGGGTGACAGTCGAGGAGACGTACCTTAATGGTACGTTGACGAAGACTGTCAGGACCCACAACGCAGTAGCGTGCAAGTACAAGAGGTTTTTATGGGGCGGCTAAAGGGAATCGAACCCTTATAGCTGGGACCACAACCCAGTGCACTAACCATTATGCTATAGCCGCCATAATTTTGAGGACATGTCTTCCGAGACCCTGGCACAGCCCGAGCGAAGGCTGGTGCACCCGGCAGGACTTGAACCTGCAACCTTGAGGTTAGAACCCTCCTGCTCTATCCAGTTGAGCTACGGGTGCTCACGAATCGTTTGCGAAGAGATAATGCCACGAAAAATGGAATAAATCAAGCCCCCTTCTTATCGTGAAATGTTTTGTGGACCCGGCGGAGTTCTTTATCAGTAATATGAGTATAAACCTGGGTCGTTGTGATGGATTCGTGACCTAGGAGTGCCTGAACCGATCGCAGGTCTGCTCCATTGCGCAATAAATCCGTGGCAAAGGTGTGGCGCAACACATGGGGAGTAATGCGCTTTGTAATCCCGGATTCCTTTGCATATCGATCAATGATACGTTGAATTGAACGAGGCGTAAGTGATTCGACAGCCCCACGGGAGCGTTTTGCCGGGTCATGACCAACAAAAATAAACGGTGATGAGTCTTTCCGAGTCGAGAGATAGTCTCGAATGGCATTTCGAGCCTCAGGAGAAAGAAAAACAACACGATGTTTGCTTCCCTTACCTTTGATTGTGAATTCCTCACGCTTCAAATTGATATTTTCCCTTTTTAGCGAGGCGAGCTCGGAAACTCGAAGACCCGCAGAAAAAAGCGTCTCGATAATGGCCAAATCACGCAAGCCAATCAATCCGCCTGTTGCTTTTGGTGCGTTCCTTAAAAGGTTCAATTCCTCGGGCTCCAAGAAGGCGATGGCACGCGTTCCTTGCTTTGCGAGTTCGATTTTACTTGCAGAAATCACGCGGATATCTTGTTTTGCGAGATATTTGAGGAATGCTCGAAGAGCAATTAAGTGATAATTCTGTGTGCTTTTCTTGAGATTTGATCCATCGCGCCCATCAATTGATCGATTGAGATAGAGGCGATATTCATGGATCATTTCCGAGGTGATTTTTGAGGGATTTGGGAATTTGGCCCATTCGGCAAATCGATGGAGATAAAAGGCGTAATTATTGATGGTTCGTGCTGATCGTCCACGCTCAACCTCAAGATATTCAAGAAATTTTTTAATAAGACTTTCAATCCGACTTGCCATATTCGAATATTATACGACACAAAGGCTGAAATGAGAATGAATTCTTGACAAATAGCCAAAAAACATGCTAATTTCACCCGTCGTAGAAATCCTCATAACGAGGAAAAACGACAGGAGCTGACGATGGCCAAGCAGACCCGCGAAGAGCGCCAGGAGCTGATGCGCAATTTCGATGACTTCGCCTACTGGTTGCGAACGTCCATCCTTGCGGGAGCGGTCACGGCCGAAGACTTCGGTCGCATGATCGACGTACTCCTCCCCGTGACTAAGGCGAGATCGAGCCTCACCCTACGCATCGATGAGCTTGGGCTCTCGACGCGAACTCTGACCTGCCTGAAAAACAGGGGGGACATCGAGAACGTCGGGCAACTCCTCGAGATGACCGAAGGAGAGTTGCTGAAGACCAAGGGCTTCGGCAGGAAGTGCCTGAACGAGGTCAAGGAGATCCTCGCGGACATGGAGCTCACCTTCGGCATGATGGAGGCCAAGACCGAGGTTCCGGACTTCATGCGTGAGCGGCTCCTGTCCGAGGCCCGAAAGCTCAGCGAGCCCTAGCCGAGCCTCGCACCCTTCTCATCGCGCCCCAGCGGAACTCCGCCGGGGCGTGAATTCGTATAAACAACATTTTCTTGACAAATAGCCAAAAATCATGCTAATTTTACCCGTCGTAGAAATCCTCATAACGAGGAAAAACGACAGGAGCAGACCATGGCCGAGATGACACGCGAAGAGCGCCAGGACCTGGTACACAAGTTCGACGATTTTTACTACTGGATCCGGACGCTCATTCTCACGGGAATGATCGGGCGTGAGACCGTCGATGGAATGATCAATGGCATCATCTCGATCGAGGCGGAAGCAGGGTTCATGAAGCGTTTTGACGAGCTCGAGCTCTCAGTACGCTCTCAGAACCTTCTGGCGAACGCTGAAATCCAGTATGTCTACCAGATCGTCTTGATGACCGAGAGAGATCTGATCATGACCAAGCTCGGTCGGAAGGGCATGAAGGAGATCATGGGGGTCGTCGCAGACATGGGACTCTCCATCATGTTCGATTGGTCCATGCCACACTTCGTCCGTCAACAGCTCTGCTACTATATCCGGAAGCTTGTGGGCAAGCCCTAGTCCGAGCGTCGCCCCCCCCTCAACGCGCCCCAGCGGACTCCCGCGGGGCGTGAATTTGTTTAAACAACATTTTCTTGACAAATAGCCAAAAATCATGCTAATTTCACCCGTCGTAGAAATCCTCACGACGAGGACAATAACGACAGGAGCAGACCATGACCAAGCCGACCCGTGAAGAGTGTCAGGAGCTGGTGCGCAAGTTCGACGACTTCTCCCACTGGGTCCGTGCGCTCATCCTCGCGGGAGCGGTCACGAACGAAGACGTCGATCGCATGGTTGATGACTTCATGACGAGCACGCTCGACCCGCGCCTCACCATGCCCATTAGCGAGCTCAAGCTCTCCACCAAGAACCTGGTTAGCTTGCGGGACCGGAGGCGGGACATCCAGAACGTCGGACAGCTCATCACGAAGAGCGAAGAAGAACTCCTCATGTCCCGGAACTTCGGCCACACGGGTCAGAAGGAGGTCAAGGAGGTCCTCGCGGACATGGGGCTCTCGCTCGGCATGATGGACGTGGAGGTCGAGGTTCCAGGCTTCATCCGCGAGCGGATCCTGTCCGAGGCCCGAAAGCTCAGCGAGCCCTAGCCGAGCCTCGCACCCCTCTCATCGCGCCCCAGCGGAACTCCGCCGGGGCGTGAATTCGTATAAACAACATTTTCTTGACAAAATCCACATTTTGCCCTAGACTTTCCCCGTACGCATTAATCCTTATTGCTCTGGATCATGGCTTCTCGCTTGAGCGGCGATGGCTAAGATCCACGAGACGAAATACCCATTTACTATGCTCAGCAAACAGCAAAAGCAAAATATCATCGATAAGTTCAAAGTCCACGATACCGATACCGGTTCTCCACAGGTCCAAATCGCTATTTTGACCGCAGAAATCAAGGATCTTACAAAACATCTTCGCATGCACAAGAAGGACTTCAGTTCACGACGTGGTCTTGTAAAAAAAGTCGTTGAACGACGTCGTTTACTCAAATACTTGGAACGGGAAGATAAAAAGGAACACGATACACTCGTTTCCGCGCTCGAACTTCGCATTACTACTTAAAAGGAAAACCCGTTTTTACGGGTTTTCTTTGTTTTTTTAAAAAATATGTTATCTACAACTACGCGACGCGTTGGTGTTTTCATTGATGTCCAGAACATGTACTACAGCGCACGCAATCTTTTCAATCGCAAGGTCAATTTTGCAACCATCGTCAAAGAAGCCGTGGGGGATGCGCAGCTCATTCGAGCGATCGCCTATACCATTTCAACAAAAGGAGGAGAGGAGGAACCATTTTTTGAAGCCCTCCGAAATAATGGAATTGAGGTGAAGTCAAAGGAACTCCAGGAATTCAATTCCGGCGTCAAAAAAGGGGACTGGGATGTTGGCATTACCGTCGACATCATTCGCATGCTCGATATGCTCGATGTGATCGTGATTGTCTCGGGTGACGGCGATTATATTCCGCTTGTGCATTTTATTCAAAGCCGAGGGCGCATCGTGCAAGTTGCCTCATTCCGCGAAACAACATCATCAAATCTTGTAAGCGCCTGCGATGAATACTTGAATCTTTCTGAGAATAAGCGCAAATTCCTGATCATGGATCGCCAGGGCCATATCAAGAAGAACGAAAAAAGCGCTCCCGCTCCAACGGATAAAATCAATCCTTTTATCCCGAAGGCTGGAGAGTTCGATCATTCAAGTGCGTTCTCAGATAAGCAAATTGATGACCTTGGAATAATATAAAATATGGATATCAAAACATTTTCAACTGAATTCTGCGGAAAAACCCTCACGATTGAGACCGGTCACTTTGCCCAAGCGGCGAATGCAAGCGTTACGGTTCGCATGGGGGATACAACGGTACTCGTGACTGCGGTCATGTCGCCGGAAAAAGCTCAAAATCTTGGCTATTTCCCACTCATGGTCGATTTCGAAGAAAAACTTTACGCCGCCGGACGCATTAAAGGATCACGCTTTATTAAACGCGAAGGCCGACCAACCGATGAAGCGATTCTTGTCGGCCGATTTATTGATCGCGCCATTCGCCCGCTTTTTGACGATCGCATTCAAAACGAAGTTCAAATTATTGTTTCCGCCCTCTCATTCGATGGCGAAAACGATCCGGATGTTTTGGGTCTTATTGGCGCCTCTTGTGCACTTCACATGAGTAATATCCCATGGAATGGCCCGATTGGTGCAGTTCGTGTCAGCCGTCTTGGGGAATCATTCATCATGAGTCCGAGCTATGAACAACGTCTCACAACGGAATTTGATCTCGACATTGCCGGCACACATGAAAAAGTTGTGATGATTGAAGCGCGAGGCAAAGAAGCCAAGGAAGAAGAAATCCTCAAGGCCTTTGAAATGGGACGAGAAGAACTAAAACCAGTTATCAAACTCATTGAAGAGGTGAGAAGTGCGGTTGGAAAAGAAAAACTTGATGTTTTGGCTCCAAAAAACGAAGAAGAGAAAATTGTCTCTGCACGTCGCAATGAAATCAAAGAAAAAACAATAGAATTCGTCGCCACTCAAATGGATGAATTGTTCTTCGATATTCCAAAAGCCTCAAAGACAGAACGCGGTCTTGCAAAAACTGAATTGAAGCATCGCCTTGAAGATCACCTCAAAGCACAGGAAGCTACAAAAGATGAAATTTCCTATGCAACCGGTCTGATTTACGAATTAGTGCAACGCGAGGTTTCAAAACGGATTCTTGAAAAGAAACAACGCGTTGATGGACGAAAGATCGAAGAAATTCGCCCACTTTTCGCCGAAGTCGCTGTTCTGCCACGCGTTCATGGATGTGGTCACTTCATGCGTGGCGAAACACAAGTGCTCTCGGTTTGTACGCTCGGTGCGCCTGGCGATAAACAAACACTCGATGGCATGGAAACCGTTGGAGAAAAGCAATATATGCACCACTACAACTTTCCGCCATTCTCGGTTGGGGAAGCGAAACCGCTCCGAGGAACCGGGCGTCGAGAAGTTGGTCATGGCGCACTCGCGGAAAAGGCTGTGGAGTGTATGTTACCTGCGAAAGAGGACTTTCCTTATGCGATTCGTGTCGTTTCCGAAGTCCTCAATTCAAATGGATCAAGTTCCATGGCTTCAACCTGCGCCTCGATCTTAGCGCTTATGGACGCTGGAGTTCCTCTTAAAAAACCGGTCGCTGGTATTGCCATTGGCTTGGCTTCAAATGAAAAAGAAAGCCAGGTTATTACCGATATTCAGGATTTGGAGGATGGACCAGGCGGCATGGACTTTAAGATTACCGGAAGTGCTGATGGAATCACCGCTATTCAGATGGACACAAAAACCGATGGAATTACACATGACATCATCGAGGAAGCGCTTCGACAAGGAAAAAATGCACGCCTCGAGATCCTCAAGGTCATGACTGATCTTATTGCGGCTCCACGTGCTGAATTATCGCCATTTGCTCCACGTATCTTTACCTTGCACATCAATCCAGAGAAAATTCGCGAGGTCATTGGCCCGGGTGGTAAAATGATCAATGAGATCATTTCAAAAACAGGGGTACAAGCCATTGACATTGAACAGGACGGCCTTGTCATGATCACAGCAAAGGACAAAAAATCCGGAGAAGAGGCCTATAATTGGGTTCACAACCTTACGCGAGAAGTCGAAGCTGGTGAAGAATTCGAAGGTGAAGTCGCGCGTATTATGGATTTCGGGGCATTCGTCACAATTCTTCCCGGAAAAGATGGCCTTGTCCACGTTTCTGAACTCGCTCCATGGCGCGTTGAAAAAGTCACGGATATTGTCCAACTTGGAAGTCGTGTTCACGTCAAGGTTATCGAAATCGACAGCATGGGTCGAGTCAACCTTTCAATGAAACAGGCTCAAGGCAATACCTACACAGAAGAAATGAAAGCAAAGGCACAGAAATCATCTTCAAGACCCACAAAACCAATGCCAAAGAAGCACTAACATGGAAGGAGACCTTCAAATTCCACTTGGATCATCCCCAATAACCCGCCGATCTTCTTGGCGGGTTATTTGGATTGCTCCCGCGATTCTTTCAGCAGTTCTTCTTGGATTCTGTATCTTTTTTTTGGTGAATCGTCTCCATTCAACAGCAAAAATGACGGATTCTACGGCGACGATGACTGTTCGCATCTTCACAAACCCAAAGACAAAAACAAATCTAATGAACCACATCGGGAATGAACCATTGTTTGCCAATGCTCCATGGACTTGGAAAGAAGTGCTTACGTCAACGAACAATGAACTGACGGTGAATTATCACGAAGCTCTTCCATCATCAATCGTTTTTGATAAGAAAATCTGCTCTCTATGGAGCGAAAAAGTACTCGAGAGTGATTATCTCTGCGAGGAAACGAATGGAATGAGTATGATCCATGAAAAAGATGCCACGATTCTTTTAAATTCAAAGGAGCCTCACTTCCTGCCAATTCCCTGGAAAGAAGGCTATTGGTTTGACCGAGATCTCTCAACAGATACCCGCGGAATGGTGAATATCTCAAAAACCAGTATCTCCTACTCCGGATATCCTGGAGTGACTCTAAAGGATCAGGAAAAAACCATCGAAGGTAATGCGATCGCGGAAATGACATTCTCAGACGAGTCGCTACCGGGCTTTGAATCAACGAACGGCTCTATTGGCATCAAACAAAACAATGAGGAGATGAATATCGAGATCGTTTTTCAGCCTTTTGACATCTCAATCGATCAACTCGCACTTCTTAACAAGAATATTTATTCACAACTCGATTTGGCTACCACAGCGTGGACAATGGAAGATGGCTCGACTGTCCAGGAAATAAGAAGTATGAGCGATGACACTGGGGATCCAACCATTGAAACAAATGACAATGAAACGATTATTACGCAGAATAATGAAAGTCGCGAGGTCGTCACAAAAGAGAATGATAATCAGGAAATACGAATAATAGCCAATAATGTCGATGTTTTCATGAGCTCATCTCAGACCTCCAATGAAGATTTCAACATAATCCCCTCACTCTTTCTACAAGAAGTTTTTCAGTCCGTAAGTCGTCTTGAACAGTATCAAGGTTATCGAATAACGAATTCTCAGTATTCGAGAATCGTTTTGAAGAACAATCGAGTGATCTGGATCTGGTAAAACCTGTGGATAAACTATGACCTATCCGAAAGTTATCCACAGTTTTTTATTTCAAATTGAACAACAATTGTGCACACCATTAATTTTTTCTTTTACTTAAGCCATTAATTTGATGTTGACATAGTTTGTTCATCAACATAAAATGTAAGTATAAATTGCTCTTTCAAAAACCCGTAATGTTTAACAACGTTAAGCAAGACACGGGGGAAGTTCCCCGAAGCCCACTCTTCGGGGTACATCTCGCTTCTTTACTGCACCATTTGTTCAGGGGGGACAATAACTGAACACGGTGACCGCGATACAAGGCTCATTTTCGCGCGAACCAAGGTCCGGTAGAGAAGGCTGTCATATTTCTGGTATGAGGTCGCAGACCGCATTGGGTACTGAGTTTTGTAGATAGCAAATATCTCCAAAACCCAGTGCCCACCTCGGTTTCCCCATACCGTCGTGGGCGCTTTCGCCAGGATATATTTTTAAAATAAGCCTGTTTGCATCGCGCCCTTTTATTTTTGCCTTTTTCCAACGGATAGCGTATACTTTCTCATATTTCAAAATTCGTATGAAAAAAGAATTTATTGAAGAAATGAAGGTTATCCTTCTTGCGGAGTTACAAAAATTGGAAAAAGGGCTCGGAGGCTTCGCTCATCGAAATGCAAAAATGGCTGATGATTTTACATCAGACTTTCCTTCCTTTGGCGACGATGAGGACGAAAACGCTTCTGAGGTGGCGACCTATACCGATAATCTTTCGCTTGAAAATGCCCTTGAACGCGAGTATCGCGACGTAAAGAACGCGATTAAGCGTATCGAGGACACCAATTACGGCCATTGCAAATATTGTAAAGCAGAAATTTCAGAAGATCGTCTTCGTGCGCGTCCAACTTCGACGTCCTGCATTGCCTGTAAAAAAACACTAACCCAGGAACGATAGCATGAAGCGCTTTCTTGCCCTTGGCGCCATTACTGCCATTGGTATCGCGGATGTTTTTGGAAAATACCTGGCCCTTCATTGGCTTCCGATCTTTGACGGAAGCCATTTTGAATTGCTGAAACTGGAGCTCTATACAAATAAGGGGGCAGTTTTTAGTCTCGATATTCCGCAAATGCTCATTATTATCTTGAGTATTCTCCTCATGTTTTTCTTGATTGTTGCCTTTAAAAAACAAATTTTCTCTTGGGACAATTCTCGCATCGGGCTCTTCGCGTCGATCACAGCAATTGAAATCGGGGCTCTTGGTAATGTTGTGGAACGGATTGCTTCTGGTTATGTCACGGATTACCTCATCTTTTTTAATACTTCCGCCATAAATCTCTCAGATATCCTCATTCTCTCTGGTATTTTTGGCTTATTCTGGTACTCTAGAAAGAGCGAACCGAAAAATTAAAAAAACTCCCCAACCAATAATTTGGTATGGGATTTTATTTTATTCGTTCGTTTTCGCATCTTGGTGTTGATCCGCACCTTGTCGAAATCGAATGTGATATCGCTCCAGGGCTTCCAAAAACGAATATCGTGGGGCTCCCCGATGCGGCGGTCACAGAGTCGCGTGACCGGGTAAAATCTGCCATTCGAAATAGCGGTTTCTCTTTTCCCCGATCACGTATCACCATCAATTTAGCTCCGGCTGATATCAAAAAGCAGGGACCGGCTTATGATTTACCCATTGCGCTCGCCATCCTTGCGAAAATGGGCGTTATCAAAGAGCAACTCCTTGAGCCCTATCTCTTTTGTGCCGAATTAGCGCTTGATGGGACTCTTCGTCCGGTGAACGGTGTTCTTTTGGGAGCACTCCTTGCCAAGGAACGCGGATACAAGGGACTCGTCCTTGCAAAAGAAAACGCACAAGAAGCTTCGCTTGTTCACGAGGTGAATGTCTATCCCGTCAAAACACTATCCGAGCTCATCGAACAACTGAAAAATGGGACGCTCATGCCACATCAATCGGGACATGTATTCTCTGAGGTGGCATCAAGCACTGACTTTGCTTGGGTCAAGGGCCAAGAATATGCAAAACGTGCACTCGAAATTGCCGCGGCAGGTGGACACAATGTTCTCATGATCGGACCTCCCGGTGGAGGAAAAACCATGCTGGCGCGATCGATTCCATCCATTCTTCCTCCACTCCAACGCGAAGAAGCTCTTGATGTGATAAAAATTCATTCCCTTGCAGGAATCCTCACGCGTGAACTCATTGAATCGTCCACACGTCCGTTTCGCGCCCCTCATCACAGCGCTTCATCGGTTGCTTTAATTGGCGGGGGAACATGGCCACGGCCGGGAGAGGTCTCGCTCGCGCATCACGGGGTGCTCTTCTTGGATGAATTCCCTGAATTTCCACGATGCTCAATCGAGAACCTACGCCAGCCACTCGAAGATGGAGTTGTAACGATCTCGTGAGCTTCCGGAACCCTCCAATTCCCAGCCTCATTCTCACTCATTGCCGCCATGAACCCATGCCCCTGCGGTTTTTTTGGTGAAATTGGAGCTCAAGAATGTACTTGCACACAAAAACAATTATCGCTCTACGAACATAAAATCTCCGGGCCAATTTTTGATCGTTTTGATTTATGCGTTCGTGTAAATCGTGTCCCGTTTGAGAAACTAGATGTGGAAGGGGAGCAAGAATCATCAAAAATCATCCGAGAACGAGTGATTAAAGCTAGAAATATCCAATTGAAACGCTATGATTACGGTGTCTTTAAGACGAATGCTGGGCTTTCATCATCGCATCTTTCAACATACTGTTCCCTTGAACCGAACACAAAAAAACTGCTTCGCGCCGCTATCGAAACTTCACAACTCTCTGCACGGTCCTATACGCGCATCCTTCGTGTTGCCCGCACCATTGCCGATCTTGCCGCAAGCGAGCAAATAAAAGAATCGCATCTTGCGGAAGCGATTCAATATCATCCAAAACGGATGCTCCGCTAACGAATATACTCCAATGGATTTTTTGTGGCTCCATTTACTCGTACCTCAAAGTGAAGGTGGGTTCCTGTAGATATTCCCGTTGTTCCACAAATTCCCAATGCCTGACCCTGCGCAACAGATTGCCCAGTAGTCACGTAAAGAGATTTATGATGCCCATAGCGTGTCACAATTCCATTGTCATGGCTGATTTCAACAAGATATCCGTAACCATTATACCAACCTGATTTTGTAACAATCCCGTCAGCAGCTGCATAATTTTGATTCGTATAAGCACAGTCAATATCGAGCCCATTATGCTTCCAACTATAGTACTGGGTGATAACAAATAGATCAGATGGCCAAATCATACCTCCGGCCCCAGTCACCGTCGTTGTTGATGCGGTTGGCGTTGATGTAAAAATCTGGCTGATCGCGGTCGTACGAGCAGGAGCGACATAGATGATTTCACCGCCAGGGATCAATAATTGTTCGCCCACCGAGATATCATTTGCGCTCGCAAGTTTATTGAAAGCAAGAATATCATCAGCCTCAGCATTGTATTTTGAGGCAATTTTCGTGATCGTGTCACCACTTTTCACCGTATGTGACACTCCCGTTACCGGAAGAATCTTCAGTGTGGCTCCTGGACGAATAATAGACTTCACGGTTAAACTATTCGCCCAAAGAAGTGTATTGAGAGAAATCCCAAATTTCTCAGCAATACTCGAAAGGGAATCGCCGGTAAGAACCGTGTACTCCTCAGTTTTTTCTCGAGGAGCGACCGAAGCTGACGACTCAGAGATAGGAAGAGCCACCAAAGAATTTCCCCCAACCAGAGTTGTGGTTGTGAGATCGGTATTAATGTCATCGATCCCTCGCGCATAAGAGGAAAGCGCTGATTGCTCTTGATAATGAAGAGCTACAAGCTGTTCCGCATTTTCCGGGGTAGCATATTCCTCAACGAGTTCAAGTCCATCCTCGTTGATCATATTATAAAGAAGACTCGTCTGCCCAAAAGTCTCCGCACGCACGGAATCTGTTCCAAGATTAAGAAGAACAGCAAGAATAATGAGGCTCGCAACTACCAAGTGGATCGTGTGTCTGTTGGCGAGAAAAAATGTAAACCGATTTTTTGTTGGACGATCAATACGACCGAGATAACGTCGAAGTCGAAATGTCACGCGGTAGACCGGGATAAAAATCCCGAACAAAAAAGTACGTGCCAACCATTGAAAGGGGAGAAGAATTGCTCCAAACCCCGAGAGCACGTACGGTTTTACCCGAACGAGAAGCCGGATCATCCGCAGAAGAAAAGAAACAATAAATTGTTGATATTCGTTTGGTATAAAGTGTTCTAAGCTTAACAAATTCACAACTATTGGTCAAGCTATTTTTGTATGTTTTCTTCTATAATTAGCGGAATATCCACATTTAATGGCCCGGGCATTTTTCCATGTATTCCATTTTGGTTTTTTGACAAATCGATATGAATCTCCGTATGATGGGGGAAAATTTTACTATGAACATCTCTTATCTTGCGCTCATCGTTGCCGCGGCAGCGATCGTCTACACCGGTTTTCTTATCCGATGGATTTTCAAACGTCCATCAGGCGAAGGAAAAATGAAAGGAATCGCCTTAGCGATTCAAGAAGGTGCCAATGCCTACCTCTCTCGTCAGTATCGCGCTATCGCGATGGTGGGAATCATCATCTTCTTCCTTCTTGGCTTCTTCTTGAACTGGACCATGGCCATTGGCTTCCTGGTTGGAGCCATTCTTTCCGGGCTTGCCGGTTACATTGGCATGCTCGTTTCCGTTCGAGCCAATGTCCGAACCGCTGAGGCGGCCAAACACGGGCTTTCAAAAGCGCTCGACGTTGCGGTTCGCGGAGGATCGGTCACGGGGTTATTCGTCGTGACTCTTGGACTCATTGGTGTCGTGGGATTTTACCTTATCACGCACGACGTCACAGCCTTGGTTGGCCTTGGATTCGGGGGATCACTCAT
Source organism: Patescibacteria group bacterium (assembly GCA_041661425.1). Lineage (GTDB taxonomy): Bacteria > Patescibacteriota > Patescibacteriia > UBA9934 > UBA9934 > JBAYHI01. Next base: position 28,919 of record JBAZUI010000002.1, read on the forward strand.
TTCCGTCTTCGCTCGACTTGGTGGGGGAATTTTTACAAAAGCGGCGGATGTTGGAGCTGACCTCGTTGGAAAAGTTGAAGCCGGAATTCCGGAAGACGATCCACGTAATCCTGCGGTCATTGCAGATAATGTCGGCGATAACGTTGGGGATTGCGCTGGCATGGCCGCGGATCTTTTTGAAACCTATGCGGTTGCCATGATTGCTTCCATGCTTATTGGTGTACAAGTATTTGGTAATATCGAGGCAATAACAACCTTTCCGTTTGCGATAGGTGCGGTTGCAATCGTAGCTTCCATTATTGGGAGCCTCATGATCAAGGTTGGAAAATCCGGAACAATCATGACAGCACTTTATAAGGGAGTGATTTCCGCAGGATTGATCTCCGCGGCCGCTTTCTATCCAATGACTCAATGGATCTTGGGTGATATTGCTGGAATTAATGCCATGAACATTTATTGGTCACTTCTCGTTGGTCTTGCGGTTACTGCCTTAATGGTTGTGATCACGGAATACTATACATCGACCGAATATAAGCCGGTTCAACGCCTTGCCGCTGCCTCACAAACAGGTCATGGAACAAATATCATTTCCGGTCTTGCCCTTTCCATGCGTGCAACTGTTCTTCCAGTGCTCGTGATTGTTGCCGCGCTCATTGCCGCCTATAGCCTTGCTGGAATTTACGGCGCTGCCATGGCTGTGATGGCCATGCTTTCCCTCACGGGAATTATTGTTACGCTCGATGCTTATGGACCGATTACGGATAATGCCGGTGGCATTGCCGAAATGGCGGAACTTTCCGATGAGGTTCGCGCGGTAACCGATCCATTGGATGCTGTGGGAAATACCACAAAAGCCGTCACAAAAGGATACGCCATCGCTTCTGCCGGGCTCGCGGCAACCGTTCTCTTTGCCGGATATACCGAGGGATTGGCCGCTCATGGCGTTAATGTCGTTTTTGATCTTGCTGATCCTTACATCATTGCCGGATTGTTTATTGGTGGCCTTCTTCCGTATCTTTTCGCCTCCTATGCCATGGAAGCGGTTGGAAAAGCCGCAGGAAAAGTCGTTGAGGAAGTGCGACGTCAATTCCGCGAGATTAAGGGCATCATGGAAGGAAAGGAAAAGCCAGATTACAGCAAAGCCGTTGATATCGTCACAAAAGCGGCAATTGCGGAAATGTTTATTCCTGCGCTCCTTCCGGTGCTCGTCCCCATTGCGGTTGGATTCATCCTTGGCCCAGCCGCGCTCGGTGGATTGCTTATTGGAACGATTGTTACCGGACTTTTCCTTGCCATCTCCATGACAACCGGTGGTGGAGCCTGGGACAATGCAAAAAAATACATCGAGAAAGGGAATTACGGTGGCAAACATTCTCCAGCCCACCAAGCAGCCGTCACAGGCGATACGGTTGGCGACCCATACAAAGATACTGCCGGGCCAGCCATCAACCCAATGATCAAGATCGTCAATATTGTTGCTTTGATCATTGTTCCATTGATTGTCGCTGTTCTTTAATCAATCATAAAACCGCTGACGACATTCGCCGGCGGTTTTTGTTATTGAATGGTTGACAAATCAGTAATTTTATCGTTAAATTTATTCGTCACGCGACCATCCGTGCATAAAGCTCGGATGCAACCGTTATGGGAGATTCACCATGGATTTCTTTCACCTCTTCTTCTACTTGCTTGTCGGTGCTTTCACTGCGTCCTTGATTAGCCTTATCCAGCGCATCGGAAAGCAGAAAAAGATGGAATGCAAACTCCGTGACATGCAAAGGATGGCCGACGTCCTTGAGGCCAAAGTGTGGGACATGAAGCACAAATGCCATGACGTCGAGAGGATTGCTGACGACCTCGGCACGGTGATCGTGAACGAGATCAAGGGGCGCAAACCGCACATTGAGCGGACTCCCTTCAAAGGTGAGGATGGAACGGACAAGGAGTGCTTCCTTGTGTGGAACGGCGCCATCCTGACCGACGGGGAAGAAATCAGAGAAAGCGATCACGGACGAGCCTACGAGGTCGTCGCGGTGACCCTCGACAAGGACGGGCTCTGTACCAGGGCCAAGGTCATCCCGCCCCGGTTCTGACCCTCTCAGCGCTTCCTTCTTCTCCTGCCGACCCCTCGTGGTCGGCGTTTGGCTTTTAAATGGTTTTCTATACAAAACCGTTGACAGCATCATTATTTTCGCTTAGACTTTGCACAAAACTAACCTATGCATACTCTTGAAATCAAAGACAATAAAGCCATTTTCACCCTCACCATTCCAGCCGATGAAGTGCTCCACGGCATGAAACATGCGGCCGAGCATATGAGCGAGGAATCGTCCATTCCTGGTTTTCGTCCTGGAAAAGCACCTTATGAGGTTGTAAAACAACGTGTTGGGGAAATGAAACTCCTGGAAGCCGCGGCTGAAGAGCTTATTCGAAAAGCCTTCGTGGAAGCCATGATTGCCGAGGATCTTGAAACGCTTGGCCAACCCTATTTTAATGCGGTCAAAATGGCACCTGGAAACGACATGGTGATTACGGCCGAAGTCGCACTCTATCCAAAGATTATTGAGCTTGCCGATTTCAATAAGTTGTCTGTTGAGAGAAAAAACGTAGAACCCACAAAAGAGACAATCGAATCTGCAAAAAAAGAGCTTGCAACCATGCAAACAAAGGAAGTACGAAAAACCGCTGGTGAAATCCTTGAAAAAGGCGATAAAGCTGTTGTGAACCTTGTCATGAAAAAAGACGGAGTTGTGCTTGAAGGTGGGGAAGGACAAAATCACGGCATTTATACGGGCGAAGCTCATTACATCGATGGCATGGTTGATAAAATCCTCGGCGCAAAAGAAGGGGAAGAGAGAACATTCACACTTCCATTTCCAAAAGACCATTATCAAAAGCATTTAGCAGGACAAAATATCGATTTTACAGTGACTGTGAAGGAGATCTTCCGGCTTGAGGCCCCAACGATCGATGACGCTTTTGCAAAGACGCTTGGATTTGATTCGCTTGCAAAACTCGAGGAAAAACTCTTGGAAAACCTCCGTGCGGAAAACCAACACGAGGAAGAAATCCGTGAGGATCGTGAAATCCTTGATCTTTTAGCAGAAAAATCGAAATTCGAGGAAATTCCGGATCTTCTGCTCAATCAAGAAATCGAAAAGATGATCCAGGAGCTTCAGCATTCAATAAAAGAGCGCGGGCTTGAATTCGAGGCCTACCTCAAGTCAATCAACAAATCACTTGCGGATTTAAAGCTTGATTTCTCTGCTCCGGCCCTCCGTCGCGTTCAGGTTGGTTTGATTCTCAAAAAAATCAGTGAGGATCAAAAAATCATTGTCCCAGAGGATGTCATCGATAAAGAATTAGATGATATTGCGGCAGAATACGATAACGCGGAAATCAAAAAACGCGTTTACGAGCCCGTCTATCGTGAGTACGTTCGCCATCAAAAGAAAAATCGCATGACGATTGATTTCCTCAAATCAAAAATGGTCAAATAATTGAGCCCCGCAAGGGGCTCCTTCATTATGCTGATTGAAGTTCACGTTCGTCCAAATACAAAAAAGAATCAAATTGACTCTTTTCTTGCCCCAAATATTTTTCATGTTTCGCTCCACGCACTCGCCAAGGAAGGTGAAGCGAATAACGCACTTTTGCGAGTCCTCGCAGATCATCTTCACATCGCTCCATCGCTTATTACCCTAAAACGCGGTGAAAAATCTCGGATAAAACTCCTCGAAATCCCAAACGGAACACCATTTCCGCTCAGTTAACAGAATCCACTCCTCCCGAGGACCAAGGGTGGCAACGAAGAATGCGCCAAATTCCAAGGGCAATGCCACGGAATACTCCTTTTTTCAAAATTGCCTGACGCGAATATTCCGAACAACTCGGATAAAACCGACAAAAACCGTAAGGATAAGAATACTTTAGCCAACCGTGATCGGGTGAAAACGTTTTTTGATACAAAACAATAGGGCCTGTCGCGCAAATGCGACAAAACTTTATGAACTTTTGTTTTCCTGCCATACTTTCCCTTTCTTGAAAATCGCGATTAGTCCTGTTTCTTTTTCCGCAAAAGGAATGTCGAGCGCTTTTTTTGAAGGAAGAAGAATAAAATCACAGCCCGCAACGATATTTTCAAGATGTTTCTGGATTATTTCTCGATATTGACGACGGAGATAATTTCTCTTCACAGCACTTTTATGGACTTTTATTCCCGCAACAATAGCAAAACGAGAAGCATCTAGGCCGTTCTTCCTAAATTTAACGCCACAGATAGGATCAAAAATGCTTTTTCCTGAGGAAAAAACAAGATCAATGTCTTTTTTATTTCGCAGTCGATGTTCTTGAGGTAGCATACCCACTCATTCTAATTGAAATAACAAAAGAAGGGGAGACCCCTTCTTTTTATCGTGGACGCGCTTTTACGACTAATCGCTTACGTCCTTTTGCGCGGCGGCGCTTGAGAACATTTCGTCCGTCCTTTGAGGACATGCGGGCACGGAATCCATGTACTTTTGCGCGGCGGCGCTTCTTTGGCTGATATGTTCGACGTGGCATAGACCATTTGCTTCAATAAAGTGAGGGAAAAATACCATAGCACTTGCCAAATGTCAAACAATAGGCTTGCTATCCACAGATAGATATACTTATCCACAGTGCATCCCCAGAATCCTCACATTTTTATCGCTTGAGACCTGTGGATAGGTAGTATACAATGACCCCGTCGTCGATTTAAAACCTCAGGGTTACCTCTTGTCTTATGAACACCCACGAATTGTGGCAGTCCGCACTTGGGCAGCTTGAACTCAAGTTGAGTAAGGCCCATTTTACAACTTGGTTTCGCAATACTTTCATTGCGGATTATTCCGAAGGGCATGTCATTATTGGGGTTCCAAACACCTTTACAAAAGCCTGGCTCGAAAAAAAATATCATCGTGACATTCTCGATTGCATTCAAAACATCACAGAACAACACATAAAACAGCTTGTCTATCGGGTGGAGACTCGCCCAAACGAGCCCCAAACGATTATTTTCGGTCAAATTCCTGCAACGACTCCACTCAAAACAGAAGAACCGCGTGAGGACTATGGTTTTACGCCTTCTTCCTATGAATCAAGTCCCTCACACGGGACGATCATCATCAACCCAGCCTATACATTTGGAACATTTGTCGTCGGCAAACACAACGAGCTAGCTCACGCGGCTGCTCAGGCGATTGCCGCCCAGCCAGGAGGGACTTATAACCCTCTTTTTGTCTACGGAGGAGTTGGCCTCGGAAAAACACACCTTTTGCACGCCGTTGGAAACGCAATGCTTGAGCGAACCCCTAATGCGCATATCCTTTATGTGACGTGCGAGAAGTTCACTAATGACTTTATTCATGCCGTTCGTAGTGGGAAAGGGAAGGAATTCAAAGATCTCTATCGAAACGTTGACCTTCTCCTTATTGACGACATCCAATTTATTACCGGAAAAGAGGGAACTCAGGAAGAATTTTTTCATACCTTTAATTCCCTGCACCAGGAAAATAAACAAATCGTCATTTCCTCCGATCGCCCACCAAAAGCGATTGCCGCATTGGAAAAGCGTCTTCTTTCGCGTCTTGAATGGGGTATGCTCGTCGACATTGGGGCACCAGATCTTGAAACACGCATTGCCATCCTTCAAACAAAGTGCCAAAAACGCTCCATTGAACTTTCACGGGAGATCCTTCACTTTGTCGCTTCCAATATCTCATCCAATGTCCGTGAACTCGAAGGAGCACTTAACAAAATCATTGCGTTCCATCAATTTAAAAACATCGAACCTTCTTTAGAATCTGTAAAACCCCTCATCGCAAGTTTTGAGTTGAGCTCCATTCGAAAAACAATCTCTCCAAAACAGATCATCATCACGGTTTCCGAATATTTCGACATTGCCGTCAACGATGTTTTGGGAAAAAGCCGTGAAAAACGCCTCGCATTTCCACGACAAATCATCATGTTCCTCTTACGAGAAGAAATGAAAAGCTCTTATCCAACAATCGGCACAGAGCTTGGAGGTCGCGATCATACCACTGCAATGCATGCCTATACAAAAATACAGGGCTTGGTAAAAAACGATGAGCAATTAAAACGTGATCTTGACCTCATCAAGCAGAAACTTTACTCAGGTTAGTGGATAGAAGGTGAATATCCCCATCCAAAAAGGTGGATAAAACTCCGCATAACTCAGGGGATAAGAAGGAGATAACCAAATGAAAAATTTATCACTTACTTCATCCCCCTTAACTGCACCACTCCACACAGCAGTCATACACAAACGCTCTAACAGAATCATCGCGCTGCCACAAGCTCAAATGAGTTATCCACGCTATCCACACCCCTTACTATTATTACTGTCATATATAACTAATTAATTTTCTTCCCTGTGAAATTTTCATGCACCAGAGAGAATCTTCATCAAGGACTCTCCATAACAAGTCGCGTAGGAGGAAAAAATGTTAATCTTCCAATCCTTAGTAATGTCTTAGTTCGAGCTGATGGGGGAGGAATAAAGTTAATATCAACGAATCTTGAAATTGCGATCTCTTGTTCTATCCGAGGAAAAGTTGATCAAGATGGAGAATATACGGTTCCTGCAAAACTTTTCTTTGATTATGTGAATCTTTTGCCAAATGAGCGTGTTGATGTTGATTTACTTGATAATGCGATTTTTGTTGGTTGTGGCAATGCAAAGACGAAGATCCACGGAATTCCTGCAACGGAATTTCCACTTATTCCTCCAGTTGGAGGCGGGACCGTCTATTCAATTGGTGTTGCAAATTTCTCACAAGCACTTTCGCAAGTTTTATTTGCTGCTGCCACAAATGAATCACGTCCTGAACTCTCTGGGATCCTCCTCAACTTCGATGAACAGGGAAAACTAATATTCGCCGCTACTGATAGCTATCGCCTCTCTGAAGTTGAATTAAAGCTTCCAGTGCCCCAAGCAAATAAAGTCATCGTACCGCAACGGACACTTTCGGAGCTAAATCGTATTTTGAGTATTTTTCGCGATGATGTTGAAGCACCAAGTGCTGTTGAAATTCGTTTATCCGATAATCAGATTGTCTTTCAGTATGGTTCAGTAGAGCTTACCTCGCGCGTGATTGAGGGATCCTACCCCGATTATAAGCAAATTATCCCAACGCAAGTAAAGACCGAGGTTCTGTTGGATTGCGCAGAGTTTCAACAGGCGGTAAAAACCGTGAGTCTCTTCTCAAAAACAGGACTTTTTGATGTGACCCTTGGGTTTGATGCCACAAATCAGCAGATGGAGGTATCGGCGTCAGACAAAACACGTGGAGAAAATACGGTGATATTGAAGGCGGCGATTCAGGGGGTGGAAAATCGTGTTGTTCTCAACTTTCGGTATCTTTTGGATGGACTCAATGCGATTTCTTCCTCACAAATCACATTTAAGATGATTGATGGCATGAATCCCTGTCTTCTTTTGCCAAAAGAAATGCCCAATGAATCGTTCCAGTACATCATCATGCCAATTAGGCAATAGAAAAGAGTCGTTTGCGGTAACAAGAAAATTAAAACCCCCTCGAGATATTCGAGGGGGTTTGAAATTTCGATCAAAGAGATGATGCGGGGTCGGTGACAAGAACTCGGACAGGCGAAGTGTCAATGAGGCTTCCGCCCGTGCTTGCTTGTGCGGTGAGAATGTAATCACCGGCACTTGGAAGCGTCCAGGTGAAAGTTGCAAAGTTTTCCGGATTGTAAACAGTCCCAATGGTCGCAACGCTCCCGGTGACGGCATTTGTCGCCTTGAGTGTTAAAGAATCGTAGGTGTCGATATCTCTTCCCTCAACCACCACCGTATAAGTTGGCTGTGTTTTCTCAATGGTTTGGCTATTAAATGGATTGGTGATATTGAATCGCGTATAACTACCAGAGGATGTGATTGAAAGCTCGACGCTATCAGCATTTTTATTATCGACGTCATCGTAGGCCACGGCATTGAGGACGTGTAATCCTGATTCGACCCAGCTTGGGAGCGTTATCGTTGTTCCAGATCGACTGGTTGATGTCTGAACATACTCATCATTGATGTAATACTCAACACGTGAGACTCCTCGAGGAGCGGAAGTGGAAATCGAGACATTAAAACTACTGCCCACGCTATCGCGGTTATCTGGGGAGAGGATTTCGATGGTTGGTTGATTCCCCGGGACGTGGACATCATCATATTCAGTGGGAACATCACAATTTTCCATGGCAACTTCGCCATCCGCAAGGCTGGCATTACGCTCGGCAATATAGCTTTGAACTGCAGATTCCCAGTAATTGAAATAAGGGTCTTTTTCCGGGTTGCTTGGGATAGCGCCGAGCGGATTCGAACGATCAACGTAATAGAGAATATCGTGATATTCGCCGCACATCACTGTTTTTTTGAAGCGATCTGGCGTGGCTTCGGTTGCGAGTTTCCCGGAAGCGGTATCAATTGTGACGGTTGTTGTTGGCATTTGGCCATCGAGTACAGCTTTTCCGGTTGTTGGAATGGATGGGCTTGGGAAATATTCAATGGGCGTTCCATCGAGAGAAGATCGCATGAATGAATTCCAAATTGGACCGGCAACAACCGATCCGTCAGCTCCGCGTTTCATGGCCGTGCCATCGGTGTTTCCAACCCAAACACCTGCGGCAAGCGATGGAGTGTATCCAACGGTCCAAGCATCCTTATAATCATTTGTGGTTCCAGTTTTCACCCCAACCGGGCGCGATCCAAGGGTTAAATAACTGCTGGCACCGAAAATATAGGTGCGTGCTTCATTGTCGGAAAGGACATTGGAAATCATATTGGCGATATTCGCCTCAAGAACCTGTGATCCTTCTTCCTCGAGTTTATTTTCGTAGAGGATATTCGCTTTCGAGTCTTCAACTTTTAGAATTGAGAGCGGTTCGTGATACTTTCCTTCATCGGCAAAGACCCCAAAAGCCGCCACATGGTCGATGAGTTTGACTTCAGCGCCGCCCAAAACAATGGCAAGTCCGAAATTCGACCGATCTTCAAATGTCGTATAACCAAGGCGTTCGGCAAAGTCGAGTGCATTGGAAACGCCCACAAGATAGAGCGTCTTTACCGCTGGAATATTGAGTGATCCCTGGAGAGCCTTTCGCATGGTGAGAAGCCCATATTCTTTGAGTGTATAGTTTTTTGGCTCATACATCCCGGTCGACGTGGGGAATTGGGTTTCAACATCCCAAAGAAGAGTATTCGGGGTATATCCCTTTTCGAATGCGGCCGCGTAAACAATTGGCTTAAAACTACTTCCCGGTTGCAAGGGTTGCAACGTGACATTTACTTGACCTTGAATGTCGTCATTGAAGTAGTCGACGGAGCCAACCATGGCAAGAATTTCACCCGTGTTTGGGTCGAGAGCAAGGAGACCGGCATTATTGAAGCCATAAGAGGTTCCTTTTGCATCGACCGTATCTTTCACGGCCTCTTCTGCATAAATTTGTTTCTCATAATCAAGTGTCGTGATGACGCGAAGTCCGCCTTGTTCGACCTCGGCCTCACCGAATTTTTCGACTAATTGTTCTTTGACCCAAAGGACAAAGTGCGGAGCAACCATATTGGAGATGTTGACGCGCACCGGAGTTTCCTCAGCAAGAGCGGCGTCAAGTTCCTCCTGAGTGATAAAGCCCAATTCCAACATGTCTCCGAGAATCCAATCTCGTCGACCCTTTAATTCTTCTGGATTATTAAGGAAAAAGCTTGGTCGATTAGGGAGAGCAGCGAGGGTTGCGGCTTCGGCCAGGGTGACATCGCTGATGTGTTTGCCGAAATAGGCTTGCGAGGCTGATTCAATGCCATAGTTCATGGACCCGTATGGGATTTCATTGAGGTAGAGCTGCATGATTTCATCTTTTGTATAGCGTTTTTCGAGCGCGAGCGACAAAATAATCTCCTTAATTTTCTGAATATAGGATTTTTCATGCGTAAGAATGGCGTTTTCAACAAGTTGTTGCGTAACCGTTGATGCCCCTTGGCCGGTTGGGTCGAGCGTGATGATATTGTTGATCATGGCGCGGATAATCCCCTTGATATCGATTCCGCCATGTTCGTAGAATTTTCGATCTTCTGCGGTGATGGTCGCCTCAACCATGTAGGAGGGGATATCTGTCAGTTGAACAAGTGTGCGCTTTTCTGAGCCTGAAATTTCATACAGAAGATGCTCGCCCGTGCGATCGTAAATTTTTGTCGATTGCGCCACTTCGCGAATTGTGAGGGAATTTGGATCAGGAAGATCGCGTGAAAACCAAGCAAAGAGTCCCAAGAAGGCAATGGTGCCAAAAAGACAAAGTGCGATGCCCAAAAGCAGGACATTCTTAACAAACGCCCTTCTTGTGTGTTTATTGTGGAAAAAGCACTTGAAAAGTCGTTTTAGGAACGACCCGCTCGAGCGCACTCGCTCGGTTGCCCAGCTATGCCGGGATTTGAAGAATCGATTCATAAGATGTCCTTATTGTAGCAGAACACCAGGTTCTCGCAATGGTAAAATTGGTTGATTTTAGCTAAAATTCGCCTTTTTTCATTGACGATTCGTGATTTTCATGATACCCTCTCGTTATCCTTTGGAATAAATCCCAGAGGTTTTTTAATTGATTTCCTATGAATTTCGCCAAGAAATTGAAAGGGTATGCGCAAATGGTGCTCGCACGCTTTCCTTTTGAAGGAGGAATTTTTTTGCTTGTTGTCGGGTCTCTTATTTTGGCGCCACTTGCCTCTGCAGACGCACAAGCCATGGAAAAACAAAAGCGTCTTGAGGCGGTATTTTCCCATGAACAAACAAATAAAAACAAAGCGTTTGGATCATTTCCTCATGCGAACCTTCGTTTGCCGGCACAAGCCACGACAATTCCAGTGACTGCCTATAATTCCGTGACCTGGCAAACCGATTCAACTCCCTGTATTGGAGCGCAAGGAACTGATATTTGTAGCTTTTTGGATGAGGGAAGTAATACTTGCGCGGCTAACTTCGTTCCATTAGGGACAAAATTGCATGTGGAAGGACTCGGAACGTGTGTGGTACGGGATCGAATGAATGATCGATATTACTATCGGGTTGACTGGTACATGGGTGAAGACATCACAAGTGCAAAACAATTTGGTGTTCAATACAAGGAGGTTGGCGTCTACCCATCATAATTACTTCAAAATACGGCATTGTGTGCCGTATTTTGTTATGCTAGAGTGAAACTATTAAAGAGCCTCCATTAATGATTTTTTTATGAAGAAACTCCTTATTCCTCTTGTTGGGCTTCTGTTTCTTGGCGCTGGTTGTCTTGGGTTCGGTTCTGGCGGGCAAGCGATTGTTGGCGATTGGTGGCTTAATTTTTCACTTCCACAAGGCTGGGTCGTTACTCGTGACTATCGCGCATCGGACGCGACCGCAAAATTAAATACGGAAATTGATTCAAGTCTTTCAGATCTTGTGATCCAGAGTACAGATAAGCTCATTTTAACATCCGGTCAGGCCGCTGACCTTTCTGGTGGCAATACCGCTGATCAATATATCAATGAGAACTATACAGCGATTCGCGTTTTCCATCTTGACGCGCGTAGCATTGTTCCGTCCGAAGCAGAGGATATTGGTGATGGATTCAAAAAACTCGATCTCTGTGCCACGAGTGAGACGTGTACTTACGACGGTTCAAGCCGATACGTTTATTATTTTGAGACTGGAGTCGAGAAATTCAAATTTACGATCCTGCAGAATGGGCAGACAATTGATGTTGCTGAATCGACAATAAAGACCGCGCAACTTGTTACGGCGTTCACTGAGGATCAGTCCGCAGAATAAGGGTAAAAGAAAATCCGCGATTGACTTCGCGGGTTTTTGTTGCGCCAATATCTGGCAGGCTTGCAATGCCTTTGTACGAGAATTTCAGCTTTTTTATGGAGGCCACGGCCGGAGTTGAACCGGCGCATAGCGGTTTTGCAGACCGCCGCGTTAACCACTTCGCCACGTGGCCAAAAGGTAGACCGATCGTAGCAAAAAAATTGAGTCTTTGCAAGATTAGGAACGATGTTCTTGAAGAATCCGAATGATTTGATCGGTTGGGAGGGAAGCGAGATTTTTTGGCACGAGAGCCGAAATGCGAGCGGCAACATCGGCATGCATGGCGTCCTGGATTTCGACTTTATGCGCTTCAGGAGCGCAAAGGACAATGTCAAGTTCACGATTCGCCTCGACTTCTCGTAATAAATAGTCGCTTAAATTTTTATAAAGTGCCAATCGAAGGCTATTTTTAATTTCATCAATATCCGGTGGCCCATCATTCGGGGTTCCGGATCCGCGTCCTTGAATTTCAGGTTTTTGGATGAGTAAGAGGTTCACTTCGTCGATGGTATGATCTTTTGCGCGGAAAATTTTTGCTGATTCGTTATTTGTGACAACAATGAGGGTCTCATGCTCGTAGGCAGAATAGTGTTCGGAGATTTGCATATAAAGACATTGTAACAAAAATTTACTCACTTTGCATGCGCGTAAGGCTCATGTATACTAAAAATAATGTCGCAAGGAAGAGGCGAATTCGGATTGTCACGACTTTCTTCCTGAATTTCATATGCTTTTGCATCGAATTGGAAAAGTTCGCGCCGCAGAATTTCCACCCAATATCGAGTGGTTGAATTCAAAGCCTCTCAAGATGAAAGAACTCTTGGGAAAAGTTGTTTTACTTGATTTTTGGACGTTCTCTTGCGCAAATTGTTTAAGAGTCGTGCATTTTCTACTTGATTGGCAAAAGAAATATGAGAGTCAAGGCTTGGTCGTGATTGGCGTTCATTCTCCGGAATTTGCTTTTGAAAAAGAAAAGGAAAACGTTGAGTGCGCGATTGATCGCCTAGGGATTACCTATCCTGTGGCGCTTGACCCGGATTATAAAATTTGGAATCTTTATGCCAATCGTTGGTGGCCACGGAGTTTTGTTGTGGATCATCGTGGGTACATTGAATATGATCATATTGGTGAACGAGGGTATGCCGAAACCGAATCTGCGATTCAGGCCGCTCTTGCCGCCATTGGCGCAAAAGATCTTCCGGCGATCACTCCGGATCCGCTCATTGGTGGAGGAATTTGCTATCGCGTAACTCCAGAAACGTATTTGGGTTTTTTGCGTGGACGTTATGGGAATGGCATGGATTTGGTGCCAAATGTTGAACATAGTTTTACTGATCAAGGAAATCACGAAGAAGATTTGGTGTATTTGCATGGTCATTGGCTTGTTGGCGGGGAATTCATTGCTCATGCGCGTGATCTTTCGGCTCCGACGGAATACATTCTCGTGAAATATGGTGCATTTGCCGTAAATGCTGTTTTAAAACCCTATCAGGGCGGAAAAGCTGAGGTCGAGGTGACATTCGATGGAATGCCATTACCAAAGGAGATTGCCGGAATTGACATTGTTTATCGAGGAGATCAATCGATTGTTAAAGTCACTGAGTCGCGACTCTATCAACTTGTAAATTCAGAGCGTTATCATCGGGGAACATTGAAAATCAGTACAAAATCATCAAATATTGCCATGTATGCCCTGACCTTTGGCGGATGTAAAGATATCTAATCGCACTCAATTGACGGAGGGCGATTTTTTGTTTATGATTATTTTCTTATGGAAAAGCCATCCATCTACGTTGATTACGCCGCAAGCACGCCGCTCGATGAGCGTGTTCTCCAAACAATGAAACCGTATTTTACGGACAATTTTGGCAATTCCTCAAGTTTCCATAAAATAGGAATGCATGCAAAAGAGGCGCTTGATTCGGCTCGAAAGAGCGTGGCAACTTCTCTTGGGGCTCGACCGCAGGAAATCATTTTTACAAGCGGAGGAACGGAAGCAGACAATTTAGCCATTCTTGGATTTGCGCGAAAAAATAAAGAAGCCGGAAATCATATTATTGTAAGCGCAGCCGAGCATAAAGCGATTTTGGAACCAGCGATAGCATTAAAAAAGGAGGGGTTTGACGTTACAATTCTTGAAACCGATGCATTTGGGATGGTTTCTCGAGAATTGGTTCTCGCTTCAATGAGGCCCGAGACGATCCTTGTATCCGTTATTTATGGGAATAACGAGGTGGGAACACTGAATCCCATTCAAAAAATTGGGGCGGGGATTCGAAAATATCGTGAGGCACAAAAATCGTTGTATCCGGTTTTTCATACGGATGCCTGTCAGATTGCCGGTACGGAAGAGATGAATGTTCAAAAGATCAATGTGGACATGATGAGTGTGAATGGGGGCAAAATGTCTGGGCCAAAAGGAGTCGGGTGCCTCTCTGCACGTCAAGGAGTCAAGATTGAGCCACTTCAATATGGAGGCGGGCAAGAGCAAGGTCGTCGACCGGGTACAGAGAATGTTGCGGCCATTGTTGGTTTTGCTGAGGCGCTTCATTACGCGGTTCAAGAAGGGGCGACGGAAAAACAGAGGTTAACGGATCTTCGCGATTATTTGGTTAAAGGACTGAAAAAGTCTATTCCGCATATTCGTCTCAACGGCCATCCAAAAGAACGATTAGCAAACAATGTTAACCTTTCTTTTTGCGATGTGGAGGGTGAAGCACTGCTTTTATACCTCGATGCCGAAGGAATTTTTGCATCCACGGGTTCTGCGTGTACAAGTGCTTCACTCGATCCGAGTCATGTTATTTTGGCTCTTGGATTGCCACCGGAAGTGGCGCACAGCAGTCTTCGAATGACGCTCGGACGCTCAACAACGAAAGAAGATCTTGATGTCATCATTTCAGTTTTACCGCAAGTCGTTGAGAAATTGCGTGCGATGAGTCCAAAATCCGGTAACGAGCGTTTTTATGAATAAAGCGCCCTACGAAGCCCAGAAGATCGTTGGGGGCGGGGGCGATGTTGTAAGCCAAGATGGAAAAACATCGTGGTTTTATAGTGAAATCGTGAAAGATCATTTTTTTCACCCAAGAAATTTTCTAGATAGCGAGCCAAAAAATGGGGAATTTAATGCGAGTGGCCGTGCCGGGTCTCCTGCCTGTGGCGATGAAATGCGCATGTGGCTTTTTATTGATCCCGAGACCGAACGCATCAAAACATGCCGATGGCGAACATTTGGATGCGGATCGGCCATTGCCGCAACCTCGATGGCTTCGGTATTGGTGACTGAAGGCGATGGCATGACGCTCGAGGAAGCGCGCTCCCTTCGTCCTCAAGACGTTATGGAGCATTTGGGTGGATTGCCTGCACGTAAATTTCATTGTTCAGTCCTTTGTGATAAGGCGCTTCGGGATGCTATTAATGATTATCTTTTCAAATCAAATCAAGGCTCGCGTGTGATTCTTGAAGCTTCTCGCGTGATCGATTATTCGGCCCGGGTCACTGATCGTGACATTGAAGATGCGGTAAAAGACGGTTGTCTCACACTCGCACAAGTCGTCGAGCGGACAAAAGTGGGAATTGGCAACAAAAGCGTTATTCCTGAGGTCGAATCTCTCATTCGGTTTTACAAGGAAAAATACTTTGGCTAGAATGGGGTGAGCTATGAAAATTACCATCAAAGTCGATCCTGATCTTTGCATCGGGGTCGCGAGCTGTGTCGCGGTTTCTCCCAAAGTGTTTGAGTTGAATGCAGAGAATAAGGCTGTGGTTCTTGAGAAAGAGAGTACAAATCCTTCATCGTATGATCGTACGCTTGAAGTGACGGAAGAAGAAAAGGAAAACATCCTTTTGGCAGCACAGTCTTGCCCAACGCTTGCGATTTCCTTATTCGACGAAGAAGGGAAGCAATTCTTCCCAGAACTCTAGATATGAAGCGATTTGTGATCATTGGGGGAGGAATTGCAGGGACAACCGCGGCCGAAACATTACGCAAATTATCTCCTGAGGCAAGCGTCTCTTTGATTGAGCGTGAAGAACATCCGCTTTATAGTCGGGTTCTTTTGGCAAAATACGTGATGGGTGAGATTTCACGAGAAAAATTATTTCTCAAAAAGCCGGAATGGTATCAAAAAAATAATATTGAGCGATTTGCTGGCGTAGAAGTTGAAAAAATTGATCGTAAAAATCATTTTATTGCAACAAGTGAAGGCCGTGAGATTCCATACGATGTTCTTTTGATCACGAGCGGGCTGGATGTGAACTTACTCCCTTTTGATCTTAGGGGAATTTGTTATTTGCGGACGCTTGACGATGCAGAATATTTGCGCGGATTAATTGCTGATCGCGTGGCACAAGGGGAAAAATCCGTTGCCGTGATGGGTGGAAGTTTTATTTCAGGAGAATTTTTGAATATTTTTTCTCATTTCGGGTTCGAAATTTCACTAATCCTTCGTTCGGGTTTCTGGTCAAGAAGTTTATCGCCTGAATCACAAAAAATCATTGTTGATCATCTTGAATCAAAGGGAATTCATATATATTACTCAAAAGATGATATTGAATGTGAGGGAAAAGAGGAGCTCCAATCTCTCAATTTTGAAAATCAAAAGATTCCGGCCTCTATTCTTGGTGTGGGAATTGGACTTCATGCGGATTTTTCTCTTTTTGAGGATTCGGGAATCGATGTAGGGAAAGGGATTCTCGCAAATGAATATCTCGAAACCAATGCCCCGGATATTTTTGCGGCCGGTGACATTGCAGAATTCAATGATCTGACCATCAAACGATCACGCATGGCGCCAAGTTGGACAAGTGCCGTGATGCAAGCGCGCACAGTGGCGCAAACCATGATGGGTGAGCGAACGCTATTCGAATCGGTCAGCTCGTATGCCACTTGGATTCTTGGGCTCGATATTGTCTTCTTGGGTGACACTTTGCGTGAAGCCGCAGATGATGTAAAAGTAAATGTATCTTCCGGCAAGAGTGAAGAATTGTTCTATCGAAAAGGAAAATTAGTGGGAGCGGCGCTTATTGGGGACGTTTCAAGACGTCAGGAGCTCACAAATGAAATCAAAGACAACTAACTGATTTTATGTTGGACACACAGAAAACCTATGCCACGTTCGATAAGGAGGAATTGAGCTTTGGTATTGAGCATTTGCCAGAGCAAGTGAAAATCGCTTGGGAAGAGACGCGTTCTCTATCAATTCCATCAAATTATCGGTTATGCGATCGTATTGTGGTGATTGGGATGGGAGGCTCTGCGCTTGGGCCGCATATCGTACAATCTGTCTTTTTCTCTCGATTGAAGGTTCCGCTTGAGGTTGTACGAGGATATACCATTCCCGCATCCGTGAATGCAAAAACATTAGTGATTCTTTCGAGTTTCTCGGGTGGTACCGAGGAAGTCCTCGCGGCCGCCAAAGAAGCACGTCGACATCGAGCAAAAATGGTGGTGATTGCAACCGGTGGCGCACTTTTAAGCTTTGCCAAGCGTGAACATATTCCATTTTACGCGTTCAAGCCCGGTGATTTGGCAAAGGAACCTCGCCTTGGCGTTGGATTTTCCATGATTGGGATCGTGGGAATCCTCGAGCGCGCTGGTTTTTTAAAAGTCGCGACCGGTGAAATCCGTCATATGACTCAGGCCATGAGTGAAGTGGTTGAGGGAAGCCGATTGGAGATAAAAACCGAGAAGAATGCGGCAAAAACAACAGCCTTAGAACTGAAGGGTCGGAATATTTTAGTGGTCGCTTCGGAACATTTGACCGGGAATGCACATTTGCTTGTGAATCAAATCAATGAGGTCGCAAAGCAGATGGCATTTTATGCGGAAATTCCCGAGCTCAATCATCATTTGATGGAAGGGCTTACCTATCCAAAAGATAATTTTTCCGGCTGGACCGTGCTCATGCTTCATTCGAGTCTCTACTATCCTCGCATTGAAAAACGGTATTCCATTACTGCGGATATTTTTGAAAAACAAGGTGGAACTGTGATTGATTATGAGGTGGGAGGAGGATCGGTATTGGAAGAGAGTGGTGAAGTGATGCAGTTTGGAAGTTTTGTGGCTTATTATTTGGCAATGCTCAATGAAGTCAATCCAAAAGAAATTCCTTTTGTGAAGTTTTTTAAGGACGCGATGGGAAAATAGTCTCTAAGAACGACAAAACCCCTGATCTCAAAGCGAGATTCCAGGGGTTGAGCGCCGAGCGAGTTCGCTCGGCGTTATTTCTTGTGGCGGCACGGAAGCTTTGTGCAGCCGGCGTAGGGGTCGTCCTCCGGGAGCGTGCCCTCCTCCTCGGCGCGTTCGTACGAGTAGTCCTCGTACGCTGGGACGATCGTATTGTCCCAGGTCCAGTGGACCGAGGCGCCAAAGACCGTGATGCCACCACCGCAGATGATGAAGGCAACGGCCACGGCAACTCCCATGGCGAAGATTCGGACCACGCGCTTGCTCATTTTCTTGTCTTCCTCGAAGGTGTTCCGCCACCCGGTTCGGGAAATCAGATCATTGAGCATCGCGACGAAGCAAATCCCGATGCAGACGAGTCTCGTTGCGTACATCGCGAACGAGGCGTCCGCAAGGGCGGAGAAGAGGATCAGGAACGCGGCCGTGAGTCCAGCGGCCACGATCGAGATGCTGGTCGCGGTTCGGTGGAACCAGCCCGTGTGGTGCTTCTCGGGCATATCGAGACGGAGCACCCGATCGACCACGACCTCGGGCACGGGGATCCCAAGAGCCCTCAGGCTCTTCCCGAATTTGGAGAGCATCCGGTCGAGGATCCCTGGCTCGTCCACCCGCTTTCCAGTCAGCAAGGTGGTGATGCCCCGGAGAACATGCCCAGGAATCGGGAACAGGAGCCGTCCCACGTACAGGGTGCTAAGTCCTGCCACGAGGAGGAGAGTCACCCATCCGGATTCGGGGGCATAGAAGCCGATCAAGAGGCCCAGGAACCAGATGATGGCTCCCAAGCCACCCGCGCCGGCGGCGAGCGCGACGATGGCGGCGAGTACCATGATTGCCGCAATCATCAGCCCTGCGAGGATAGTGATGTTTTTGGGGCTGACGACCCATTTCACCCAGGCCTTGATGGCTGGCACATCGACCCAGATGTCCGCGAGGTCTCTGGCGCGGGCCTTGAGACTTGGGCTGTGGTGGGCCATCACCGGGAAGTACACTTCGCCCCCGTACTTCATGGGATCCTGAAGGATCATCGCGGGCGTAACGCCGGCATCGATGAGGCCTCGAAGCGCCGGCTTGGCCCAGGCCGGGTTGTAATCCATGAAGTGGCGCATGGCCTCGTAGGATTGGCTTGCGATTCCATCGAGACCTTTCATGTGACCGTCTGCTGCGGTCGAGGCGGGGCGGTCGAGGTAGATTGCGTCCCAGAGGGCCTGGAACAGGGCCGCGAAGAGTCGGCGCTCGTCATTCTCGAGCACCTCGAAGACGAGCACCGGAATTTCCTCGGGCTGATCGGCCGTGCCCCTGAGGAATCCTTTGCGAATGGCATCGAGGAGCATGGAGCGGCGCACCGTAGCGCCTTCTACGCTCTTGCCCTCGCGTCGGGCGTTCTCGAGGCTCTCCTGGATTCCGTACCCCAGGTTCGTGAGTACGGTGTCAAGAATCCCGGCCGCCAGTCGGTTGTGGCGGCGAACCTTCTGGTCCACCACCTTTCCGAGGACGTTGAAGACCCATCCATAGGCACCGGGAGGCACCACAGCCAGAAGATCAGCGACGCCAAGGATCGACCCAACGAGCCGGACTCCTCCGGCAACGTCCTGTTGCTCGATCCAGCGCTCGAAGGCCTCGCCGACTGCTGTCTGGAAGACGCCCTCGGCCGCTGTTTTTTCAGCTGGATTTTTGGCCTTGGCAACGCCCTCGGCCTTGGTCTTGAAGGATTCGACAAAGCGATCGAAAAAGGACATGGTGTCTCCAATTTTGTTTTCGGTTGTGAGGGAACGATTCATTCGGTTTTGAATCGAAATGAACCCCTATTTTTAGCAAAAAAATGGGGTTTTGTCAATGATTGCCACAGGGAGCTCCACCCCCTGACCCCGGCCTGCTTTTCTTGTGTAGGGGCGACCGGCCGCCTGCCTGCCGGTAGGCAGGGTCGCCCCTACATGCCTGTTTTTCCGGCGGGCCGTGTTTGCTTTATAAACGTACGGGCGGGTCTGCGACCCGCCCCATACAGAATTGAATCGCCGTAGGGACGTAGCCTGCTACGTCCATTGATTAGAGACGGTCTGCATTGACGAAAGCTCATTTTTTTGCTACGCTCTTGTGTTCCGGTTTTCCACCGGATAAGGGAGATTTACCATGTTCCAGACGCTTTTCGTGGTTCTTTTTATCCTGTTCTCTTCCGTGGCCGAGGCCGCCTGCCTCGCCTGGGGAGCGGGAACGGTGCTCGGGTTCGAGGCTGCGGTCTGCACCCACGAATACGTGGGTGCTTACTGCGCCGAGACCCACCGGGTGGTGGTGCGCCTGCCGAGCGGGCGTGTGGCCGAAAAAATGGCCTGCGTTCGCACGGTCTCGTATGTGAGCCATGCCTACGTTCACACCTATGCACCGCGACCCGTGTACCACCCCCCGGTGCACTATGTGGCCCCGAGGCCTTACTATCAGCCTCGGCCCGCATATCATCCGCCGCAGGTCGTCTATACCACTCGGCCGCACTGGGTGCCAACGAGGAGCATCCCGCAGGCGCCGATGGTGTCGGTGACGCTTCGCGAGGAGCGTCGAGTGGCCTCACCGCCCGCGCCGCTCGCGGGTGTGAACCTTGGGGGGCCGACCACGCTTGCACAGGCGCGGGTAGTGCGTGAGCAACGCGCAAGCGAGGCAGTTGCTTCGGCTTCATCCCCGCAGCAAACGCTCGTGGTGATGGCGGCCGCCCCGAGTGCGAGCGCGGCCGATCTTGAATCGGCGCGTCGCGAGAGCGCCTCAGCTCAGGCCGAAGTGGCACGGCTCCGCGCCGAGCTCGAGAGACTCAAGCTCGAGCGCGATCAGGCGCTCCGAAACCTCGAGGCGCTCCGCGCCGAGAACACAACGCTCGTCGACCAGAGCCGAGAGATCCTCGCTCAGCGCGCCGAGTACCTGGCGCAGGCCAAGCTCCGCGCCGAGAGGATTGAGGAGCTCGAGCGGCGGCTCGAGAACTAGGGCGGACCCGCGGGTCCGCCCATACGTCAAAATCAAAACCCCCAAAGCCAATCGTCTTGTGCTGAGGGGGTTTATGCTGTTAGGAAGCGTCAACGGATAGGCCGATTTGTGTCATCACAAAATTTGTTATCGCATAAGCTGCAAGAATGATGATAAGACCAATCACAGCGTTCATAAGGAGAGTTTGTGCTTTCTTTGTTTTTTCAGCCTCACCGCCTGCTGTCATCCAAAGGAATCCGGCATAAATCGTGAAAGCAAGGAAGACAATGCCAAGGAAGCTCAAGAGCGTATAGATGATTTGTCCAATGAATGATGGAAGGTCCATATTGGAGAGCCCGCTATTCCCTTGAACGTCACTTAGCCATCCGTCTCCCAATGGCGTTTGGGCGAATGTTGGCGTGACTCCGGCAAAAATCGGCAGAACCGTTGCAATGGACGTGGCAATGATTTTTTTCATATTGAAATAATTTATTTAATCACATTTTATAGGTTGGTGGTTGTTACACCTCCATATTTTCCTGACACTAAGTCTATCACAAATGCCGCGATGGCATAAGACGCAAGAATGAGGATAAGCCCAATAACAGCATTAATAAGAAAACTTTGCGCTTTTTCCACCTGTTCTTTTTTTCCACCGGCTGTCATCCAAAGGAACCCGGCATAAATATTAAATCCCAATAGAATAATTCCCACGATTGAAAGAACGGAATAAATCAACAACGAAGTAATCGAAATGATATTTTGATTTTCCAGTTCGTTGCCGTAGATTTGTGTTCCAGCGGATTCTAACTGATCGTCAAAAATATCTGCAAGTTGCGCTTGCGCCATTTGAGGAAGAAAACCGCAGGAAAGACCAAAAAGGAGAACGAGAAGGTATTTCACAATTAGGAGGTTAGCATGGTAAGGACAAACTGTGTGAGGGCGTACGCCGCAATAACAATGAGAAGCCCGATTACGGAATTCACAAGAATATCCTGTGCTTTTTTGACGTGCGTTTTTTCTCCCCCGGCTGTCATCCAAATGACACCAGCGTAAATAGTGAGGACCAGGAAAATAACGCCAAGAATGCCAAGAAGGGGAGAAATAATGCGCGCGCCGACAAAGCTTCCGATGTCTTGCGTGGCATCGGAACTATCAAGAGAACCATAAATCACTTCACCGGTTTCTGTAAGTCCAGTACTGTCCGTACTGATTTGCGCAAAAGCAAAACCTGGAAAGAGCAAGAGAATCCCCGTGAAAACTATCAGTTTTCGCATAGCGAAAGGTCCAAAAATCTTTGGACCAATCGTCGTGTGAAAACAATTACGCGGTTGCGTTGATGACTGAGTCGAGAACGAACTGCGTGATGGCGTACGCGGCAAGAATAAGCGCTAAACCAATCACACCGGCAATGAGAAGCTTTTTTGCATCCGAGACCTTATCGTCATTTCCACCGGCTGTCATCCATTTGAATCCGCCAATAAGAACAATGATGACAGCAATGATTCCAAGGAAACCAAGAGCGACTTTAATAAGGTTTCCGATTGTCTCTTTGAGGTCAGCGGTTCCAAGGCCGGAAGCATCGCTAAAATCTTCATCCAAAAGATCGGAAGTGTCGAGTTCGGCGTGAGCAATCATTGGCTTAGCGATTTGAACAGCGCTCAAGAGCGAGATAGCAAGGGTCATGCCGAGTCCAATGCTCAAGGTGTAGCGAAGGAGAGGTGTGATCATAGGAAAGATTAATTATTTATTATTTATTTTTAACCGGCGACATTGCCCGAAAGGACCGCATTGAAAATGGCATCCACCGCAACATAGGCTCCTGCAATCAAGATGAGTCCAAGGGTGGTCCAGATAAGAATGGATTGCCCTTGTTTGATTTGCTCAGGTTTTCCCATTGAGATGATCCAAAGAAGCCCGCCGTACATGAACATCACAAGCGCGACGGTTCCAAGAACCGAAAGGGCGCCCTGGATAATACGTGCCGCAATGAGGCGGGGATCGGTAATACCCAATGGATTCGTAAGTGCGACCGCTTGTGCGATGCACGGGAAGGCGATGAGCCCTGTAGAAAGAATAAATGGGAGGACCTTTTTCATAAAAACATTATACCAAAGATATCCATTATTCAGTGGTGGTATTGAGGATATCATGCGCATCGCCGGAACCGGCATTATCGAGGATGTCGGAAATGGTTTCCTCACCTTCGGGCGATTCTCCTGTTTTGAGGACGCTTACCACAAACGCGATAATGGCATAAGACGAGAAAATAATGACGATTCCAATCACCGCGCCAACAATCGCTTTCTGGCCGGTTTTAATGGCCTCGGGTTTTCCTTGAGCCGTGATCCAAAGGAATCCTCCATAAATAAAAACGCAAAGAACCGCGGTGCCGCTGATGCCAAGAAGAAAGACGGAAATATTCACGACAACCTGCAAAAGGTCATCGAGCGTGCATTCGCCGGTGTCGCGGCATGCGCAATCATCGTCAGCTCCTGTGCAGATATTTGCATAAATCAATCCTTGATCCATGATGTCATTGTATTGTTCTCCAACCGTCTGCGCTTGCGCGGTTGGCAGAAAACAAAACATCCCGGTGCAAAGAACCGACGCAAAGAAAATTCCAAGACGTTTGGCCAAAGCCATAATTAACTGCAGTATAGCAAATCCAAGAGCGAGGCTCAAAATAAAAACACACAGCTTGGAAAAAGTGTGTGTTTTTTTGTGAGTCGTTTGGTGAGCTAGTACGTTTGGCTGACTTTTTGCGCGGCGTCATCGATGGCTTCGTCGCCCTCGACCGAACCGTCGAGCATTTGTGTTATTAAGTCGCGCAGGGCCTGCTCCGCCACCTCAATATCATTCCCAAGATACCAACTTTTTGCCGTGAGAGTCTGTTCGGCAAACACTCCAAGCTCCGGATCGTCAAGATCGTTCCCAATGAGCGATCGGAGTGCGGTTGGTTTATTGGCGGCCTCAAGATAATTGGTCACCTGATCCTCGTCGGCGGCAAAGAGAATAAAATCCCAAGCCCAATCAGAGTGCTCCGTATTTTTTGCAACGGTTTCAATCCAATAATTGGCGAAATTTACTTCTTGACCGCCATCGATTTGTGGAAGTTTACTGATGCTGAAATTGAGTTTTGGTGCGGCCGTTCGAACGAGTGGGATGTAATAGCTGTATCCAAGCATCATGGCGGTTTGTCCGCTTGTGAACGCATCAAAGGAGTTGGAGTATGAATCATTCCAGGTGTAAACCTCTTTTGTTGGATTGGCAAAATCTGTGTAAAAACGCACGGCATCAAGCCCGGGGTAAACGTCTTCTCCGGCATCATCGGGAACGAGATTGAACGTGACTCGGCCGCGATCATCGGTCATGGCTGTGCCATTTTGCATCATGAGGATGGAGAGAATATCACCAGCGCGTTCAACGTTTTCAGCGGTTCCCAATGCAGCGCCCGATTGGTCGACTTCACCTTCAGCATTGTAAGTTGTGAGGGCGATCACATCATTTTGGAACTCGGTCCAGGTGGTTGGGGGAGTGGCGATTCCTGCGGCGTCAAGCAGATCCTTATTATAAAAGAGTGCGAGGGAATCAACGGAAAGCGGAAGCCCGAAAATACGGGACTCAACATCAGAATTATCATCCGCCTGATAATCGCGAACCACATCGAATGCAATTTGCTCTACAAACGTTGCTTCCAATTCGCGGGCGGTCATGGTGGGTTTTTGAACGGCCACGTTTACGGTTTCGCGTTTAACTGTTCCTTGAGTTTGGAGTTCGGATACGGTGATTTGAGATGGCATGGGTTGCATCAAGCCCTGATATTCGCCCATCCAGGTATTGTGCACGGAGAAAATATCCGGGCCTTTTCCTTCGGCAAAAGCACGCACGAGTTCATCCCGATATTCATCGTAGCGAAGTTCACGATAATCAATGGAAACATTCGGGTGGAGCGTCTCATAGGCATCAATTAGGGGTTCGTATGCATTTGCATCATCAAAAACTCCCCAAATCGTGAGGGTTAACTCCTCAGCCGTGGTGGTTGTACCACCGCCAAGACAGCCTTGGCCGGTTGTCACGAGGAGCGAAGCAAGCGCTAAATAACTCAATGGGCGTAAAAATCGATGCATATTATTTCATGAGTTGTTCGAGGTATTGTTTGAAATCTTCGCCAATTTCCGGGTGTTTGAGTCCCAACTCAACCTGGGCGCGAAGAAAGCCAAGTTTATTTCCACAATCGAGACGATTGCCTTTCATGACTTTGCCATACATGGGAATCGATTGTTTGAGAGCTGTCACAAAAGCATCGGCCAGGCGAATTTCACCATCTTTTCCCGGTTCCTGGGTTTTTAGAATGTTCATGATTTCCGGGGTGATTACATAATGCCCTGGCGCAATAAAATTGGATGGGGCATCTTCGGCTTTTGGTTTTTCAACAAAAATATCGATTTTCAAGACGTTTTTCTGTATCATCTCACCCCCGACAACGCCGTAACGTGAGACCTGATCGTGAGGGACCTCAATAAGGCCGATGACCGGTGCTTCATATTCTTCGTAAGTATCAAGAAGTTGTCGCATCCCAGGCACCTTTGCATCGAAAATATCATCGCCAAAAAGAATAGCAACAGGCTCGTCCGGTCCCACAAAAGGAATCGCGGAAAGGAGAGCGTGTCCATCTCCCAATGGTTTTGCTTGGCGTACAAAGGCGAATTTGGCTAATTTGCCAATGGATCGAATTGTTTCCAGCTCTTGAAGTTTATTTTTTTGCTCCAAGCGATATTCAAGCTCGAAGTTGCGGTCAAAATGATCCTCAATGGCGCGTTTGCCATAGGAGGTGACGAAAATGATTTCTTCAATACCAGAATTTACAGCTTCTTCCACGATATATTGAATAATTGGCTTATCAACTACGGCAAGCATTTCTTTTGGCTGGGCTTTTGCCGCCGGGAGAAATCGGGTTCCCAATCCCGCAACCGGGATAATGGCTTTTTTGACCTTCATAGTAGTTTTAGTATAACAAATTTGGCGCGTGACGTCTTCATAGGGATTTGGGCTTGATTTTATGGTATTTTTCTGCTATTATTCAGCCGGATTGGAGAGGTGGCTGAGTGGTCGAAAGCGCACGACTCGAAATCGTGTGTGCCTCAAACGGGTACCGTGGGTTCGAATCCCACCCTCTCCGCCATGAAAAAATCTCAGCTTCTGCTGAGGTTTTTTCATTCTGAGGTGGGATTCGAACCTGCCTACCGGCAGGCAGGCGGGTTGGAAGCGAGGCTTGCCAATTCGTAGCCGAGCGATCGAAAAACTGCCAGTGGCAGATTTTCGCCAACCCAGGACAGAGTGAGTGAAACGAACGACGACAAAATCCCACCCTCTCCGCCCCGAATATTTTTGTTTGGAGACCTGGAATGCATTGCCAAAAACAGCATTATAAGGCAACTCGTTTCTTCCGTTTGCCGTTCACTTGTTTGATGCCGTTGCTAGTTAGTATATCGAAGGTAACGTCGCTTTCTACCAAATAATCACGAGTAGACATTTTCCATTTTTGAGCACCAGAAAAGAGCTCATTGAATGCCATGCAAAAATGATCATCTACAAAGGCCATCATGGTTTTTAAGACCTCAGTACGAATTTTGGTCGCTTGTTTCTTGAATTCATCCATGACTGATGGTTCAGGCGGTTTGCCCACGGTTTCTGATAGCTTCAACCAAAACTCATCCACCATCTTTTCGGTAGGGGGGATTGCATCGATGAATAAAATATTTGTAGCTTCCTCAAGTCTTGGAAACAAATGAAGCCAAGCATTCACATAGGTCCAGTATTCGTGCGAAGATGCGGAATAAGTGCTTTTCGCATCTGCTAGTTTTTTTACGTATTCGTTCCGATGTTGTGTGTATTTAAGAGATGGTTCTGCCGCGATGAGTTCGGTCGTCTCCAGTACAAGTGGCTCCATTATGTTGTATAGCTGCACAGCCGCACTGTCTACCTTACTTTTTAAATCGTAAAGCTGACGATATACATCAACTCTCGCTTGTCGCTCTGTTGCTTTGCGCTGTGTAAACATTGCAACCCATACCGAAAAAAGCAAAGTAATAAGCGTTGTTGAAACGGTTATCCCAGCATCCCACCAAAAGGTAGTTTTAGACTCCAAGGCCCATTTCTGAAAAAGCATTATTATTTGATCCGCCTTACTGGAGAGGTCTATAAGGAAATTCTCGTACATATTGTGCAACACTACTGCTCAAGAGGACTAGATGCAATATCAAGGTCTGTTGATAAAGCAGTATCATTAATTATTGATTTTTATAACGAATGATTATCCCCTTCGTCACATGATGGCGTATCCGGTGGCCACTTTTATGCTAGACTAAATAAAGTAGATTGATTTTCTATGAAATTTGAGAATATTGTAAAAATATTATTGATGTTTGTTGTCGCGATCGTCGCTTTGTTATTTATTCGAAAAGTTGAAAGATACTTGAATGCTGATATTGCCTACAGTCAACTGATTTGTGGTGATAGTGCATACATAATCTATAAGGGCTACGACGATCAGGCGGATGATGTAAGGGAGCATGATTTGGCATTAAGATTGCAAGAATGTCTAAATGTTCAAACTGAATTCCAAAAGACTTCTTTGTTTGGTGAGTAGTCTCCTGATATCTTAATTAATCGCTCACGTAGTTGTTTGCCATAAGAACAGGTTGTTACTCATTGCATTTATCAACCTCAATAGGGATTATTTGCTATACTTCTTCTATATGAAAAATCATCTTGTAAAAAAAGAGCAAATCGTTGCGGGCATGAGTTTACTTGCCGGAACGATCATGTTTGCTCTCTTGATTCTTGCGCTTTCATTAAGACTACCTTCTCAACTATCAACATGGGAGGCCTTGGCGGTGTCTCTATTTTTATGTCCCTTTTTCGATTATTCTTGGATTATTATTAATAAAGCAAAAACTCAACGCGCAGAATGGAAAACGGATTCGAGCACATTCGAGAAGGCACATTTATATTACGATATTATAAAGGGCATTTTTGGAATTCTATTGATTTGCGCTATCGGGATTGGACTGGGATATCTTTTCTTGCGTGAGACAACGGGTTTCCTGGTCGGAGCGTCGTTCTTTGTACAGATTGGAGTCTATTTTCTTTATTTTGTATTTCTTCGAAAACCAATTCGTAAATTATTCAAAGGAGCGATCTCAAAGGTTCAGCCAAAATCAAGTAAATTCATCCCCCACTATGAGCTAAAAGGGGATAGCGTTTCACTCGATTTAGGAATTCAAGATCTACACAACCGCGAGAAGCGATTTGTTATTACTTTTTCTTTTACAGAGCTTGAAAAGCTCGAAGTGATGACTTATTTGGAGGCACAACAATTTATGAAATACCAGTCTGGATTGGGTCTTGGGGAGAGAATTTCAACGGGCGCAAGTTCTATTCGCGAAAAAATCGAGTTTATCCGAAAAGGTGAGCGACCAAATTATTATAGTGACGTGCGGGATATGCGCTTGCCTGTGCTTATTATGATGGGGCCAGAGATTTTGTATGCAGTGAGTGTGGGAAATGAGGAAAATGAGGGATTAGTGAATGCATTCAATGAATATAAACAAAAATAAATATTTATGAAAAAAATTACTCCTGCCCTGCATTCATTTCTTCATGCCCTGCTTCTTACAAGCTACATCGTGCTTGTTGTGCTTGTCTTATTTAATGCAGAGGCGTGGTTTGGAGACATGAATACGATTCTTGGCCCAATGGCGTTTCTCATGCTCTTGGTTCTTTCAGTTGCTATTTCCGGAGTGCTCATGTTTGGCAAACCAATCCTCATGTATTTGGATAATAAGAAAACCGAGGCAATACGATTTTTTGGATACACCATCCTTTGGTTTTCAATTCTCATGATATTAGTTTTTGCCACTCAGTTTATTGTTGAGCGTTTATTATTCGTGGCATAACTGGTATCCTTAGGTCAGGGTAATCCAAGAATATGGAAACTGACCGTCTCTTTTTAGCTATTCCACTGCCGATTGAGGTTCGCAAGGAAATCGCCGCAATTGCCGGCCATGTGCACGAACAGTTGCGATTTTCCAAGGTGAGCTGGGTTCCGATTGAAAATTATCACATCACTCTGCATTTTCTGGGAGAATTCCCCAAGGAATCGCAGAGTGATTTTGTTTTAGCACTTCGAGAAAAAATCTATCCAAACTCATTTGAAATTCGGTTAAAAGAGATCGGAGCATTTCCAAGCAAGAAAAATCCACAAACGATTTTTGTGGAAACGACCATTCATCCGTCCCTTTTGGGCTTGCGAAAAAGGGTTGGAGATGTACTTGCGAGCTTTGGGTGGTCTATTGATCGCCGTGTTTGGCATTCACATGTGACCATTGGTCGAGTGAAGAAACGCTCGGAAGTTCTGCAACCGGAAAAAATATCTGTTCCTCCCACGTATTTTTCTGTTCGGAGTTTTCAACTCATGAAAAGCACGCTTGGCCACGAGGGGAGCGCTTACGAGATTGTCTCTCGGTTTCGGCTAGAGGATAAGGAGACCAAGAAGAAGTGACGTGAAGATTGAAAGGTCGTTTTTCATGAATGGCACGTCCACGAGTCCGTGGATCACCATGGTCATGATCGCAGCAAAAGCGGCAATTTTTATGATATTTCGCGGCTCACGGAATAGCGATTTTGTGATGAGTACAAGAAACCAGATGCTCGCAATGATGCCAATGACTCCAAGCTCGCTCCAGATATTGAGGAGAATATTGTGCGGATACTGGAAGATTTCGTAGAGTGTGGGGTCGTGATAGGGCTCAAGAACTTGCGGATAGGCATTAAGACCAGCGCCAAAAAATGGGTGATCAAGAAGCATTTGTAATGTTTCTTGCCATTGTGAACGTCGCACAAGTCCGGAATCATCGAGTAAAAGGACCTTCTCCTGCACAGCCGGGAAAGCAAGAAACAGGGCGGCGAAGATCACGGCCGCTGTGAGAGCGAGGTACCATTTTTTGCGTGGGTGGATGTCGATCGCGAGCGTTGTGACAATCAAGGCAAAAGGAATAGCGATAAAAGCGGCCTCGGTTTTAGCGAGGATAATGGCCGTGCCGCAAAGAATCGCGGAAGATGCCCAAAAAATAAGTACTTGTTTTCGATGGGAAAACCACGGATGTTTTTCTTTTGAGAAAAGAAAAATGAATGAAAAAGCCGTAATTGGGGCAAGGAAAAGGCCGAGCGCATTCGGATAATCAAACCAACCCGTGATACGACGCTCTAAATCCCATGGTTCCGGGATTCCCATGCCTGTTGCATATTGAAAGATGGCAAAAAGACTTGCCATCATCCCGGAAATCGCAAGAACGGAAAAAAGAATCGTGCGATCTTCGGGTTTTTTCAAGAGCGAAAGGGACATGAGAAGAACAAGAATGGCTTCAAAATAATAAGCCTTGAGAATTCCAAGTGCTCCATAAAGATCGGGAGCAATCATGGCTCCAAGGCAAGCGGCCGCAAGGAGAAGAAGAATTGGGCTCGCCCAAGGCTTAAGGGCGGAAAGAGGGATATTGCGATAGCCTTTTTTGATAATCCAAACGACGAAGAGCTCAAGAATCATTCCTTCAAGAAGCGTTGAAGGGATCGGACCGATTGAAAAACGGATAAGATAGACGGGAAGAAGCCCGGCAAGAGCAAAGAGGGCGATTTTTTGATTTCTCCAAGCAAGAAAAGCAAATGCGGCGAGGAAAATGGTAATGAAGATCGCGAAGATCATATTATGGAATGGCTATTGGGGGTTTTTCAGGGAGAAAGAGATTTTTCATATCGCGAATTTTGGGTCCGCCAATGGCCGAGAGAGCAATAAAGTACACACCAATGCCAATGAGGATCGCAAAAATCACATTCATATCCGGAAGAAGTCGCAAAATAATATACATCGTGAGCCCCGCGAGCATGGCGCGTGCGGCAGAAAGGAGCTTTGGGACGAACTTCCCACATTTTGCAACGCAGATGAATGTGAGTATTCCAATGGAAGTCTCGGCAATGAGCGTCCACCAGGCCGCGGCCCACATCCCGTAGATTGGAATGAAATAGAAATAGCCGGCAACCGTCATGATTGCGACAGCAAGATAGGCGAGTGTCATGATCTTTTGTTTTTTTACAGCAACCACCGCATGTCCAAATAGGGAATTGATAAATACAATCGATGCCGCAGGTCCAAGAATTGCAAGCACGGCTCCTGCCTCGCTAAATTCTTCGCCTGAGATGAGCTCCATGACAGGTCTCCCAAGTGCGATTGATCCGAGGGCAAAAGGAATCGCAAGAATGATCAGAAAATCGAATGAATCTTGCATGGAGCGCAGAAAATCTTTTTTATCACCCATAAATGCCCTCACCAGTATCGGGAGGGCAAGCCCCATATACATAACCGGGATCGTTGTGATGACGTCAACGACTTTATAGGCCGCGCCATAGATGCCAACTTCAGCGTTCGATCGGAAAAGCGAAAGGAAAATGATATCGCCGCGAAGATAGATGAGATTGAAAAAAATCGAGGCGCCAATCGGCCAACTTCGGGAAATAATATCTTTGACCGTTGCTAAGTGGAAACGGAAGCGAAGCGTGACGTGATGCCGAGAGAAAAAGAGAATGGAGAGAAGCTGAAGTGCATTTCCAAAAACAAAAAGCCAAACAATGCTCACGAGTCCAAGGTCGTATTTGGCTGCAAAACAAGCTCCAACAAGAACAAGCAGACGATTGAGCAACTCAGCGAGAACGGTCCAGTGCATGATGAGACGTTTTTGAAAAACACCCACGAGCATCTGCGAGGTCGTGCCAAAAAGATAGGAAATCGCTCCAACGGCAATGCCGATGATAATAACGTGATCGTATGGGAAAAAGAGCGCGGTCACGGGCGCGAGAGAAAGAAAGAGAACCGCAGAAATAATGCGGATTGTTAGGAGGTTCCCGAGAATTTTATTTTCTTCTGCTTTATCCTCAGAAATCATTTGGACGGTCGTGAGCGTGAGGCCAAAATCAACAATCGCGGCAAAAACCGAGAGGAAAGTGAGAATAATGGTGAGTTGCCCATAGCCCTCTGGGGCAAGATAGCGGCTAAGAACGGCAACGGCAAGGATCCCAAAGATATTTCCAAGCATTTTTCCAATGCTTTGGATGGCGGTATTGCGGGCAAGCGCGGTTTTGTCCATACGGAAGAAGTATAGCAGAAATTGATTGCTTTTTTGAGCAGATATTTTGTGCTATCATAGGAGTGTATGACTCATTTTACTGTTCATAAGAATTTTTTGAGAAAGATCGTGGTCGCTTCTCTTGCTTTTGCAAGCATATTTACTGGGTGTTTTGGAACAATGGCTCCAGCAAAGGCGTCCGGGTCATATGAAGCCATGATTGTTTCGCTCTCGGGGAGTGGCACGCTTTCGATGCTCCCTGGGGAAAAGAAAGAGGTGACCGTTGTTTTCCAAAATACAGGTTCAGCCACATGGAAAAATGATGGAGCCGGCTATCTTTCGCTCTACACGTACAATCCAAAATATCGCAAAAGTGTTTTTGATCCCGGCACCTGGCTTTGGGGAGATCATGTGAAGCGTATTCGTGAGGCGAGTGTGGCTCCCGGGGGGACGGCGAGCATTTCTTTTGAATTGAAGGCGCCGCTGGCGAAAGGAGTCTACGAAGAGAGTTTTCAACTGGCGGCCGAGGATACGGCCTGGGTCTCGGGTGGGGCGGTTGCCTTTAAAATTTCCGTGCAGGATGTGGGAACCTCGGCTTCGACAACAACTTCCACGACTGCGTCAGCAACCACGACGAATTCGAGCGATGGATACGAGGCATCTCTAAGTGTGCGATCTGCAGATTCCATTAAAGCTATTGCTGGTCGATCCATTCTTTTTACAGTCGGATTTACAAATACCGGAACAAAAACATGGAATTCCTACAGCCTCACTACAGGGGATGTTTCCATGGCTTCCTCTTCCTCTTTTCGTCATCCATCATGGGTCGATTCGCAATTAGCAGTGGCAAGTAGCTCGGTAAAGCCAGGAGAAATGGCGATTCTTTCTTTTTCACTAACCGCACCGAGCACGAATGGCCGTCACACAGCGAAATTTCAATTTAGCGCTGATGGAGTAGATGTTGATGATGCGTTTATCGAGATCCCGGTTGATGTGACCGGTGGATCAGCTGAAGCGGTTGCCTCGCCGGAAAATGAAAATGCCATCGATACCACGGATTACATCGAAGAGCCTCTGCTTCGAGTTGGCGTGTTGATTGTCGATGAGGAAACAGATAATGAGGTTGTGATCACCTGCGAAGAGAATGATTTTAATCTTCGTGATATCAATGGAAATCTTCTCGCGGAGCTCGAAGCAGGCGATGAAGTCACGGCCTCCTACGACGGTGAACGCTATCTTTATGATGTCGGTCGGGGGACGGAATATTCTTCGTATGGCTTGCGTTTTGAACCGGAAACAGAGAATGCGGTCATGAAAATTGCTAATTTCGATCGCCGGGTAACGCGCAGCGCGGCTTATGCTGATAATGAATATCGAAATATTCTTGAGCTTCGCTATAACGACTATAAGGATCGGACATGGATCATCAATGAAATTGATATTGAATGGTATTTGCGTGGATTAGCGGAAACATCAAATTCTTCCCCACTTGAATATCAAAAAGCACTCATTAGCGCGGCGAGAACTTTCGCCTATTATCATTGGACACACGCGACAAAGCGTGCAAAGGAGTTTATGACGATCGTCGGATACTCCGATGATCAAGTTTATAACGGATACGGACAGGAAAAACGCTCACCGAATATTGTCGCTGGAGTTGAGGCAACACGCGGAAAAGTGGTGACCTATGCCGGTGACATTGCCATTACTCCATATTTTTCGCGATCCGACGGCCACACGCGTAATTGGTCTGATGTTTGGTATGGAAGTTTAGCGTGGTGCCAATCAGTTGATGTGCCATGGGATGATGGAAAAACGCTTTGGGGTCATGGAGTAGGGATGTCTGCTTCCGGCGCACTCGGAGCAGCAAAAGATGGATATAATTGGGAAGAGATCCTTAAGTATTTTTATACTGGGATCGATTTAGAAAAACGATGGGAATAGGGAATGGATACTTTTACCTTTGGATGCAGAACGAGGAAAAAACCGAGCAACGAGGAGCCGTACCAATATGTACGGTGACGAAGTGCGGAGGTTTTTGACAAAGTTATGCGCCAAAGGTGAAAGTATCTAATAATCAAAAATCGGCGTTTACGCCGGTTTTTGTTTTAGGTAATCCCAAAGCAAGTTGAAAATTGTGCGCTGAAGATCGGCTAATTCCTTTGATTCAATAATGACGGCCATTTTTTCTTTCCACGAAGCGATGAGCATTTTATCGTTATAGATATTTACTTCGGGTGAAAACGTCACATTCTTGTCCTGAAGGATGATGGATTCACGAAGTTCGTGATTATCTTTTTTTGCTCGATCAATTGATAGTTTATTGTTAGGCATTATCGCCTTGATGGGAATCCCTGCCTTTGCCCGACGGGCATAGTATTCCGGAAAGAATTCCGGCAACCCCTCGTGCATGGTTTCGACGTTTGCATAGGCGAGAATGCCTTCTTTTGTGGTGAGCGTATCCTCATAGGCTTCGCGCATGCCTTTTTCACCTTCGTAAAAGGCAACCTTTGGCTTCGCACTTTTAGGATGTATAAGCGAAGATAATTCCGGTAGAATTTCCTTGATTTTTTCTTTTTGTTGATTGATTTTCTTTTCAGCCTCTTCTTTCTCTCTATCCAAATAATTCAATAATCGCCGCGGATCGCCTGCAGTAAAGTAAATCTTGCCCTTTTTCCGGAATTTGCTTACAAGTCCGCGTTTTACGAGGTGTTCAAGTACGTCATAACAACTCGTCCGGTTGATACCGGAATTCTTCGAAACTTCGGTAACCGTAGCAGAATCGAGCTCCAGAAGGGCAATATAGACCTTGATTTCACTTTGTGCAAAGCCGAGTTCTTCGAGAATCTTTGGATATTGCATAGTTTTTGTGGGAGTTACTTACGACAATAATATCATATCAAATTAGCCAAAATATGTCAATAATTATACTTAATGTCGACAGTAGTATTTACAAAATTAATTTTTTACGATATGATTGCAGGTCCCAAGTAAACGGGACTCGGGAGAAAAACATGTTCATGCGACTCGCCATCCCCAATGAATCGTGTTTTACTCAAAATGGGAACTGGGCGCATCGCGTTCGCTTCTCAAATCTCAAGGACCTCCTCAGGTATGTCTTTGATGAGAATGGGGTTGAGTATACGGAGAATGCCACCCAGACGGCCTACGACAGGCATTGGTATAATCATATCTACTTTCTCGAAGTCGCACGGTGTGGCAGTGTGCAGCTGTTCCTCCCAACTGATTCTGTTGAATCGGTTGGCGATCCATTGTTGGTCGTGATTTCAGCAAAGAAGGGTGAAGATGCCAAAGTCGCCTTCACCGAAGATCCTTTCCAATCGCACTGCGAGGATCTGCTGAAGGCCGAAGGGAATACTCCTGTTCGTATTAGCTTCGTGTTCACGAAAAAGTATGCAGAACCCGACGTGAGCAATATCGAATTTGACCGGATCGGGAACTATGAGCGTACGAGCGAAATCTTCGAGGCCTATTACGAGAGCGAAGCCTAACTACCGCCCCAGAGAGACTTGCCTCGCGCAGCGCTTCCGGGGCGGTCTTTCGTTTAATTGGGGTCAGGTCGGGAATCGGGAATTTTTTTCCACAGTCTAACCACCCCTTACCCCTCCTTGAATAAGGAGGGGTTTCAAGTTAAGCCTCTCGATTGATTAGCTTTCATTGACGAAACCGATTTTTTTTGTTATCTTTTTGTCACGCCGCGGTGATGAAATGGTAGACATAAGGGACTTAAAATCCCCGGGTCGAAAGGCCGTGTGGGTTCGATTCCCACCCGCGGTACCATCCTTCGCTCCAACTGTCGTCGGAGCTACGGATGGCAGGCCACGAGATTGGTGGGATGAGAACCCACACGTCAGGGTTCGATAGCCAAACGAGCGAGGAAAACGAAAGTTTACTTTCAATTTTCCGAGCGAGAGCCGGATATCTGGCTGCCGAAGGCAGACAGATTCCCACCCGCGGTACCATCCTTCGCTCCAACTGTCGTCGGAGCTACGGATGGCAGGCCACGAGATTGGTGGGATGAGAACCCCACTTTTTTTATTTCTCCCAATTTCGTGCAAAAGGTATAATAGATTCACTATGATTGAATCGAATAATCCGGAGGAGGAGCGAGTGGTTGAGCGTGAGGCCGATCATGAGGAGAGGGAGTTTGAATTGAATTTACGTCCACAAACACTTGAGGATTTCATTGGCCAGGAGGATTTGAAGGCTGGTCTTCATATTTTCATGGAAGCGGCTCGTGGCCGGGGTGAGCCAATGGATCATGTGCTTTTTTATGGGAACCCCGGACTTGGAAAAACCACGCTTGCGCATGTGATTGGAAATGAAATGGGCTCGGCGGTGCGAGTCACGAGCGGTCCGGCATTGGAAAAGGTGGGAGATTTGGCGGCGATTTTATCGAATTTGAAGCGAGGCGATATTTTATTTATCGACGAGATTCATCGATTGAATCGAGCAATCGAAGAAGTTCTTTATCCCGCGATGGAAGATTATGCACTTGATTTAGTGGTCGGAAAGGGCCCATCGGCACGGACTCTTCGCCTGGGACTCGAGAAATTCACGATCATTGGTGCCACAACTCGGCTTTCTTTGCTCTCTTCTCCACTTCGTGATCGTTTTGGGGTCACACATCACCTGGAGTTCTATGGCGAGGATGATATGGAAAAGATTCTCAAGCGTTCTGCCGCTATTCTTTCGATTCCGCTCGATGATGAAACCGCAAAGGCCATTTCAAAGCGTTGTCGTCGCACCCCGCGCATTGCTAATCGTTTGCTCAAGCGTGTGCGTGATTTTGCACAAGTGAAGCATGAGGGAAATCTCTCCGTTGATATTGCGAACAATGCCCTTAATATGTTGTCGATTGATCCACTCGGGCTCGATGGAGCGGATCGTCGTATTCTTGAGGTCATCATTGAATCCTTCAATGGTGGTCCGGTTGGATTGGGAACGCTTGCGGCCGCAACGCAGGAGGAAACATCAACCATTGAGGAAATCTACGAGCCTTATCTTCTACAAATTGGATTTTTGCATCGTACACCTCGAGGTCGTATTGCGACAAAGAAAGCGTATGAGCATTTGGGAGTTCTTTTTTCTCCACGTGATATGGAAGGCCGCGCTTAAACGCGATACAATGGAGGCGTATGGAATTTCCAATGATCTATTTATTGATTCCTTTTGGAGTTGTTGTGCTTGCGACAACTCTTTTTGTCATGTTTAATTTTTTTCACATTGCTCATTTTGGCCTTCAAGGCACAAAATCAAGCATCGTCCTTCTGGTTTATTGTTTTTCTTTTGTTGGTCTTTTGATTTTTATTACTCAAATTCTCGGTTCGTTATCGTGGGAGACGAATGTGTCCCTTGATTGGCTCTTTTTTTCAACATATCTCCTATGATTGATTTAAAACATCTTCCAAATCATGAACGCGGGGAAGAAGCGATTTTATTTTTACGACGGCATTGGATTACGGTGCTTTCCTTGGCATTCACGGGTGTTGCATTACTCATGGTTCCGATTTTAGCCTATATTCTCATGCGGACGCTTGGGTGGGATCTTATGGGGAATCCGGTGACCGGGGCGATCGCGAGTCTTTTATTGTCATCCTATCTCTTACTCGTACTTGTTATCCTCATGACGCAATATACGGATTATTATCTTGATACGTGGATTGTGACAAATCACCGGATTATCAATATTGAACTCATGGGACTTTTTTCTCGAACGATTTCCGAACTTCGCTTGA
Organism: Patescibacteria group bacterium; assembly: GCA_041661425.1. Classification (GTDB taxonomy): domain Bacteria; phylum Patescibacteriota; class Patescibacteriia; order UBA9934; family UBA9934; genus JBAYHI01. The sequence continues at coordinate 66,870 of JBAZUI010000002.1, forward strand.
ATCAGGTACAGGACGTCACAAGCGAGACCATTGGGATTCTTCCGACGTTTTTAACTTATGGGAATGTATATATTCAGACAGCCGGAACACGCGAACGGTTCAACTTTAAGAATGTGGATAATCCCGAGGATGTGAAACGAGTGATTCTTGATCTCTCCAACCAAGAAAAGCGTCGAAGTGGTGATGCTTCTCTTATGATGACTCCACCACCCGTTGCATGATATTTCAGGGAATCACAAAATTTTTTTTACGAATTTTTCAAAAAAAGCGGTGGTATCGCCCAAACGCCGCCGTGATTATTGTAAATGAAAAGGGCGAAGTTCTTCTGTGCGAACGCAAAGATCGTCCTGGATCGGTCCAGACAGTGCAGGGAGGCATTGAGCCTGGTGAGAGCCCAGAGCAAGCCGCAAAACGTGAGGTTCTCGAAGAAGTCGGGCTCGACGAATTGCACTATGAAGTGAAAACAATGCTCCCTAATACCTATCGATACGATTGGCCGCCCGCGGTGCAGACGCAATTGTCCTATACCGGGTATCGTGGGCAAGAACAGTATTTTTTTCTTTTTGAAGTCCAATCCGATGTTCGGTTTGATCTCAACCGTTATGATCGTGAGTTCTCAAGAGTTTGGTGGGGAAGCCCAAAGGATCTGTTGCGGCTTTCGTGGAGCAATAAGCGTCCGGGGATAGAGGCAGCTTTGAAAGGTTTTCATCTGCTCTCATGAAAATTGACGAATCGCAAGGTGGATGTTATATTCTGTGCACATTTTGCGGCAGTAGTTTCCTCCTTCGCTCCTTCCGTCTTCGCTAAAGCTACGACGGATAAATCGGAGCTACGGAGGACGGGTTCCTCCTTCGCTCCTCGGCGTTGCCTCGGAGCTTCGGAGGACAGGTCATTGTCATGGAAAGATCAATATGCGGCAGTAGTTCAGTGGTAGAACGTCTCCTTGCCAAGGAGAAGGTCGCCGGTTCGACCCCGGTCTGCCGCTCCACCAAGCTCAGCTTGGTTTCTGTAAGATGGCAAACGCTTAGCGTTTGCCTTGGAAACACAAAATTGGCTGAGCTTGGTGATAGCCACGCCGAGCGTGGACAAGCAAAATTCCAAAGATCACCCCCTATGCAGGGGATGATTTGTTTTTAAGGAATCTCCACTTGATTGTGAGAATTGGGTTTGGATAGATGATGATCGTTGTTTTTCTATGACATCGATAGATTTTTTCACGATCTTTTTTCTTTGCCGATCGCCAAGAACATTGAAATTCGAATGACCCATCTCGTAAGTGGTTCGTTGCACGAATTTTTATCGGCCGTTTTGCCACTCCGGGGAGGAGCGCCTGCTTGGAGGCGGGCGAAATATCAATTTTTAAATCATCCCAAGGGTCAAAATGATGCGTTTGGGTCGTATCAAAGGTAATGGACTTCCATTCTTCTTGTGCCTTCATGCTTTTACGTTATCTTGCCCATTGAGAATGTGCAAGAAAAGCGAAACCCCCTCGCTTTCGACGAGGGGGTTGCGGAAGTCTACGAATAAGAGGGCGAGCTTGCGCCTCCTTGGCGCGCCCAGCGAATTCCCGAACGATTTCCTGCCATATATTGTTCCCTGGCAACGCCGAGAATGAACGTTTTCATCTCCCCGGAAACATCATTAGGAATCCCCAAGCGTTCCATGAGTGTATTGAATCGCTCCAAAAGTTCAACATACCATTTTCCTCCGGGTGTTTTTGCGTCAGACATAAAGTTTGTTTGAGTTTAAATTATGAATTTGTCGATTTTTCACGTACCAATAAAGAAGCATTGATGTCACTCCCAATATCACAGCACTACCGATCCATGGAGTGAAATTACTAAATGAATTGATTGATGCGACGGGAGCCACGATCTCGACTGTTTCTGCTTGGATGTCTTCCATGGATCGCGGGTAAAGTCGTGCTTCGCCGCTCATTTGCCGAATGATTCCCGTGATCGTGAGCGTCTGCGCCTCGAATTCCGACCAGGAAACATTGGTCTTTTCATGAGCGACCACCGAAATTATTTCCTCTCCGTTTTGGATTACGAGTTCATTGCCATTTTTTTCTTTCATCTCACCGGTGATTGTCACAAGCGAACCTGTATCTTGTTGTTTTGCCTCTCCAATAGAAAGGGCCTCTGGTGTGCTCGAGGTTGATTCAAGAACAGTGATGGCGTCAGCGGAGGAAATTTTTAATCGATCCTCTCCATAGGCCTCCGAAAGAGTTCCGGTAACTTCAACGCGGTCGCCAAGATTCATGATTGGCCAATTCGCATAGTAAGAATAGAGCTGAATGCCATCAATGTAGGCAATTTGATCGCCGAAAGTTGCGGGGGTGACTGTCACGACGCCCGTCCGAGTCGTCAATGACGTTTTGGTGGAGCTTGTTGTGCTTTTTTTCGTTGTCGTCGTCACTTCTTTTTCCTCCGGAGCCTCGGCTACGGCAATAATCCGATACACGGGGCTTTCGTCACTGGAAAGAGATTCAGAAACTCTTTCACTATTTGAGGAATTTTGAGTATCTGATGCGTCTTCGGCGGCAAGGTCGGTTTCTTCCACATGATTATTTGTTTCGGTCTCATATTGAGCGTCAGTTATCGGCTCGGCAATAGCCGGTTCATTATTTTTGGATCCTGGTGTCATCGTTTGTGTGACAAACCATCCGCTTACGCCAAGACTCATACTTTCTCCCTTTTCTGGCGCCGGGATATCATCGGACCCGTAGTTGAGAGTATCGATTGTCTGCTCATTTGGGTCGATGAGTGTGATGATATCGCCGTCATTGTTGAGCATTTTGATATTTTCGATCACGTAATAGTCATTTGGGAGGATCGTGACGTCGGGTAATATCACTTTCTTGCCGGCCGCATCTTGGAGAATCCAATTATTGAGTTTAATTGAGTGACTCGCAGGATTTGTCACCTCTACCCATTCACTTCCTTCGCTCGGATCACTCACAACCTCGTTGATCACGATGTCTTTCGGATTGTAGGTGATCACTTGAGTAACAATTTCTTCTTCGACGATCGTTTCCTCAACGATTTCTGTTGTGAGAGTTGTTGCAGTAGACGTCGAAACCTCAACTTCTGTTGTTGACGTGTTTTCATCTGTTGTTGTGAGAACAATCGTTTCGGCGTCAGCGATGATTTCCTCTTCGGACACGGTGAGAATCTCTTCGACGACTTCGGTTTCCCCTTCTTCGATCGCTTCGATTGGTTCTACAGCGACTTCCTCGACGGTCGACGGAGTTTCCTCTGCGGCAACGGGATCAATCTCGAGACTGTCCGGAATGATGGCCGTACTTGGTTCTTCAATTGCTGGAACAGACTCTATTGTTTCCGTCTGGATGATCTCTTCGACGATATCCTCGACAATAGGAGGATCGGAAATGATTTCTTCGGGCACTGCTTCGACCACTTCAACAGGGATCTCTTCGGCAGCCGGTTCTTCAACCATTGGTTCAACAATTGGATCTTCTTGCGCAGGTACTTCGATAGGAATTGCGATGATTCCCGGAGTTCCAAATTGGGCTGGGTCTGTGAGATTAACGCTCGTCGTTGCACTTATCCATTCGAGTGTTGTGAGATTTCTCTCCATTGATGTTGGTGGATCGGTTGCACCAAAATCCGGAGTATTCGTGTCGTGTATTTCATCAATTACAGTGCCGTCCGGCATGGCAAGATAGGCATCGAGATCAGTATTTGGGATAGAAAGCGAGGACGTTACAAGGCTCGGAGAGACTAAAAGTGTTGTTTTTTCGTTTCCAAGCTCATAATTGGCAATCAAAACCATGCCCTCGGCAGGAACAACCGTCCCTTCCGCAAGCGTCAGTGCGCTTCGAGAGGTGGCCAATCCTGCGAGAATCCACCCGCCAATATCCACGCTCTCGCTACCTTGATTAGATAGCTCGATCCATTCATCGGCGGTTGAGAGTGATGATCCTCCCCAATTGATTTCGGAGAAAACGATTGGTGGCAAACCTTGTGCACATCCAATGCACGGGAATGCAAGGAATCCAAAAATGGCGAATCCATAGATCAAATATTTCATAGTAAGTTGTTAAGGTGCAGAGCTCTGCAAAACAAAACTCCCCTCAAAATAATGAGAGGGGAGTTCGTTTGTATATCCATTGCAACATGAAAAAAGTGTTTGGTCAATGGGAGGTGTGGAAAAGGGGAGAACGATTGACAAAATCAATTTTTTTTGCTAATTTAGGCGCCGGAGGTGTTGAAATGATCGCGATGTTTTTCTGGTTTCTGGTGGTGATTGGCTGGGCGCAGACCCCGACGGCACTCGACGCCTCGATCGATCAGGCGATCGAGAGTTCCCGGAGGGCCTACGAGGTCACCGGGAACACGGAGATGCTCGAGCAGATCCGCATGCTCGAGGCGCTCCGCTCCACGTCCACGGCTCCGCCTGTCGAGAGCTCAGCTCCCGCCGAGCCCACGAGGGCGATCGTCATCATCCGCGACGCCCGTGACATTCCCACGAGCCAGTCCATCCGGCTTGGTGTGTGGCTCCTTCGGTTGACGGCCGAGAAGTACGGCAAGAACAACGTGTTCTTCGCTCCCTACCTCTGCCGCTTCAACGCCGAGCGAGGCATGATGGAGCCCGACTGCTCCACCATCCGCCCCAACCAGCGTGTGCTTCTCCCGCGGGAGAGCATCCTCTGGTGCATGGTCGAGCATGACGCTGGGTGGGAGTGCGACCCCAGTGCCCTCATGAGCGAGGCGGAGCAGGTGGCGGTCGCTGCTCTTCCCATGGAGAGGGAGGCGTGTGTGTGGACGCTTCGGGAGGCGAATCCGTACATCTCGGCTCCGCATCTCATGGCGATTGCACGCAGTCTCGCGCATGAGTACGACGCAAACTCGCAGGCTTACCGGGATGCCTGCTCCAGGACGTGGTCGTACTACGCTTTCCCTGTGCGTGAGATGGCGAACTTCGCCGAGGTCGACCTCGACGGCGACTTCCGCATCTACAACGTCGGGGTCCCGTAGAAAGAAGGTCTCAATTCGTAGCGCTTTGCATTGGGAGGAGTGCAGGGCGCTTTGGTGTTTTTAGAGGGTTCACCTCTTGAAAAAAGTCTCAAAATGTGACATAATTTTTTTCGAGGACTTCCGTTTTTGGATGCAGAACGAGGAGAAACCAAGGCTTTTCGTGAGACGGACCCAGATGTCCGTTGAACGAAAAACGAAGGTTATGACAAAGTTATGCGCCGAAAACGGAAGTACTGATGTAATGGGCGGGTGGTGAAATTGGCAGACACGCATGCCTTAGGAGCATGTTCCGCAAGGATTGAGGGTTCGAGTCCCTCCCCGCCCACCACGAATCGACAAGCCAACTGTTTGGCTTGTTAATGGACTCGAACGCTCCACCTTCGCTCCTCCCGTCTTCGCTAAAGACACGGCGGATAAATCGGAGCTTCGGTGGATAAACTCCGCCACTGTAGGCGGCCTGCCCGCCAAAGCCTTGCGAAGGCGGGTGGCTAGACCGAGGTTTGCGACGGCAAACCGAGAGTCGAAGCCAAGTCCCTCCCCGCCCACCACCGAGCTCAGCTCGGTTTCTGTGAGATAGCAAACGCTCAGCGTTTGCTTGGAAACAAAAAGTTAGCTGAGCTAGGTGATTGCCACGCTGAGCGTGGACATCTCATATCAGAGTTACAGTTGGCAAGCCATTAACTTTGGTATCATTAAAGTTCAATTTTAAACTGATGACCCCCGCCAGGCGAGCTGCCCGACGGGGGTTTGACGTTGAGACCGACGATCCTAGAGGAGGTCGGCGAGGATCGAGGCGTGGAGGAAGGGGTCCGGGCAGAGGCGCGCGGCCTGGCGCCAGGGCATGAGGCGGAGCTTCATCTGGCCCTTCTGGACCCAGGTCTGGTAGCTCGGTCGGAGCTTCATCTGCTCCGCTCCCTCGCCCGCCTCCAGGGCCTCCCACGGCACGTTCACGAGGAAGAGGTGTACGCCCTCGTCCCTCGTGGGGTCGGCCACGAAGAACAGCCGGTTGGAGATCACGGGCAGGCCGGTCGTGGGCGTGGCCTCGGGCATCTTGAACCCGGTCTCCTCGAGGGCTTCACGGGCCGCCGCCTGCTTGTGCGTCTCGTTGGGGTCCTTGAACCCCCCGACCACGCACCAGCGCTCGCCGCCCATGTTTGCCCGGTTCTCCAGGATGAGCCCGAGCCAGAGCTGGCCTTCGGGATCGTGGCTGTAGGGGATGGTGCAGCTGCCACCGCCCCCCTTCTCCGCGAAAGCCCAGCCGTCGTAGCCCTCCGGCCTCCGACCATACTCGAGGCGGCCCATGGGGCTCTCGAGCACGATCTGGGAAACGACGGTCACGACGCCGTCGATCGTCACGGTCCACCCACACTTCATCCCTTCGGTGATCGGGGTGGTGAAGTATTCATTAGTCACAGGACCTCCAGATGTCGCCTCACAGCGAGGTGACAGGTGAGTTTACTGATTATTTGTGAAAAGTCAACTGGAGCATTGCTTTTCTTCACTTTTTCCATTACTCTTCTTAGCAAATATGCGTTTTGTTTTGATCCATGGCTTTAAAGCCAGCTCTGCTTCGAATTTTTGGCCTTGGCTTCGCGATGAGCTTCGAAAGCGCGGGCATGAGGTTATTTCTCCCGATCTTCCGGATCCGGAACACCCCGATCCAGAGGTTTGGATTAAAACTCTTCTCGATGAAGTCGGGTCAATCGATGACAAAACCATTGTGGTTGGCCATAGTTTAGGCGCGGCCATGGCCCTTCGATTTCTTGAAGCCGCGGAAGCTCGATCAACGCCCAAGGGTTGCCTTCTTATTTCCCCTCCTTGGATGATTTCTCGCGAGGAATTTCGTGGATTTTTCTTAAGCGAGCTTGATTTTGATGTGATCATGTGGAAAGCCGCGCATTTTGTGATTCTTCACGCCAAGGATGATCCGGTGATTCCATTTGATCATGCCAAAAAATATCAAAGTGTTTTGCACGGGGAATTGATTGAGGGTGAAGTGGGGGATGGACACTTTAATACAAAAGAGTCGTATTCAAAGATTTTAGCGATTTGCGAACAGCTGGCCTCTGAAAAAATTGAGGAAGAGCCGGGAAAGGAAGTCGCTGATCAATTTGAGCATATCAATTATTAAAGAATTCAAATGGGCAGGTCACAGACCTGCCCGTACGTAAATGATTCTGTAGGGGCGGGTCTGCGACCCGCCCGTTCTAATAGTGATATATTTTTCCGTGATTGATGGTGCACGCGCGATAGAGTTGTTCAAGAAAGAAAAGATGTGCCAAACCGTGGGTGGTGGTCATGGGAGAAAGGGAGAGAAGAAGGGTCGCCTTCTTTTTTATTTCGGGTGAGAAACCCTTTGGACCTCCTAAAATAAAAGTGAGATGCTCGCCTCGATCTTCAAAGTCCTTGAGACGTGCTGCCAGGGATTCGGATGTGAATGATTTTCCCGCGGCGTCGAGGAGGATAGAAGTGCTCGATGAACTCATGATTTCCTCAACGGTTTTCTCCTCTGAAACAATCCGATGTTCAAGCCGAACAAAAGGGGCGAGGCGCTTTAAAAAATCATCTCGAATGGCCGAAAATGGGCCTTTTGGGAGGTCTCCCACGGATACAAAAGTTATATGGATCATAGTGGTTTGGTATGTAATATAAATTTTTTACGGAGAGCGGGTTAACCTTTGTCAGCCCCATTTTAGCATAGTGTCGGCACCTAAGGTTAACTAAACAAAAGTTTGACAAAACGTCGATTTTGTGGTACAAATATGCGTTCTTTTGTCTAAATCCTCGCCTTCTTTGAGTCTTTTCTGAAGATTGAAAGAAGGCTGGGAATGGTCCTGGCCCGTAGTGGTAAATCCTGAGCCTGGTAATTGTGTTGAGGTAAGGGATGGACCACAAAATAGGAGTGTGCCATGGCAAGGTCAAAGAGTGATTTTCTGAAGGCGTTCGGGAAAGCGTCCGAGGTCTTCAAGAAGATCGTCGACGGTGTCCTCGAGCTTGGAGGTGGTGACGAGGATCTGGCGCGGCTCCTCACGGACGCAGATCGTGTCCGACGGATCTGCGAGATCATCGTCGAGCGATCGAAGACGGAGGAGCGGCTCGAGTACTTCACCCCCGTCCTCGACCACGACGTCCCCGAGCGGTACGCGGCGACCCTCGCCAAGTACCGCCAGCTCGCGCGCGAGCACGACGTGGCGGACACGACCCCGGTCTGCTACCGGGTTCGTGCCGGCTTCACCCTGAAGAAGCACGTCCCAAAGGCCGGCCCGTGCTACGAGAACTTCCAGTACCTTCAGGGTTGGAACTTCCCGGATGAGGCCACCTCGGACTGCCTCGTCTTCTGGGTGCCACGCGCCCTCAGCGGAAGCACTTGCAGGACGAGGCGTGAGCAGGTGGAGCTGCTCTCGAGCCTCCGCGCCAAGCTCGAATTGCCCGCCCATCACATGAGCGGCTTCGGGAAGGCTGCACTCCTTGCCGGGCTCGTTCTCGCCCACTTCAAGGCCACGGGCGAGCGCATCCCGCTCGACCGGTTCTGGGTGCGGACCGACACCTGCAACGCGGACGGCGGCCGCCTCAACCTCGGCAGCTTCGATGGCATTGGTCTCCTCTGCAGCGGCGGGGGCTTCGATGACGTTGCCGATGTCAATCTCGGCGTCTTTGCCCTGGGGGTGGAGGAACTCGGATCCTAGGATCCTTAGTTCTCGTTTCAGCCCTCGGGGTATTGGTCTCCTGGCTCCCGAACAGACTTGTCTGTTCGGGGGTCGTTTGTTTTTGTGCGTGGTATACTACACTCGGCTGCGTCGTTGTTGCTTGCGTTCACGGATGCGAGCCGGCAGCACAGGGTATTATGCGATCAGAATAACGCCGCGCACCTGCGTTTCGTTAGCGCATCGCATGATATTGAAAATCCTTTCTCCACCCCGTGTCAGACACTCACGCGCCCACGGTGCGGAATGCGATACAGTCCTGAGAGTACTCGAAGGACAGTGCTACGGAAGGTGTCTGACATCTCCTGCAACGCGGACGGCAACCGCCTCAACCTCGGCAACTTCGATGACATTGGTCTCGACTGCAACAACTGGAACTTCGATGACAATGCCAATGACAATCTCGGCGTCTTTGCCCTGATGATGGAGAATGCGATGAAAAAGCAAAACATCCCGCACGATAGGGGGGTGTTTTCTTGTGACAGACTAGCGTTAAGGCCGTTCTAAAATGCTCTGTAGCCACTTGCCAAGCATGCGGCCAACCGTACCGAGCTTTCCAGAAATCTGTCCGTATTTTGCAGTATCAATTCCTTTTGCCTCCCACAGCAGGGTGATGAAGAATTTCAGTTGATCGAGCTTGCGGCTGAGTCGTTCAAGAAAAACGCGTTTCTCTTCTCGCCTGGTGTATTGTGCAACAAGTGCGAGTTCCAGTATTTCGGTAAATAGGTTATCGATCTTCGCCCCGAGCGTGTAACGCGATAAGCGAGGAAGGTGAATCAAAAAATTATGCCACAGCAAATAACAATCTTTGAGTGCGGTGAGGATCGGCAACTCAGAATCCCGTTGGGGGGGGATATTAATAGGGCTCATCGTCTGCAATTGGATCATAGTTATGATGAGATAATTTCGCTTGAGAATTTATGTCTCGCATGGGAGGAATTTGTCATTGGCAAAAAGCAAAAACGCGATGTCTGCGAATTTGGCTTTTCTGTCATGGATAATATTTTATCGCTTCATGAATCTCTTATCAACCAGACATATTGCCACGGAGCATATCAGAGTTTTTATATCACTGATCCAAAATTACGCCACATTCATAAAGCTAGTGTGCGAGATCGGTTGTTGCACCATGCCGTTTACCGTATCCTCTATCCATTTTTTGATCGTGCGTTTATTGCGGATTCATTTTCCTGTCGGAACGGAAAAGGGACGCATAAAGCAATTAACCGTTTTCGTGAGTTTACTGCTAAGGCGAGCCACAATCAAACGCGCACTGTTTGGGTACTGAAATGTGATATAAGAAAATTTTTTGCAAGCATTGATCATAAAATTCTTCTTGAGATTTTACATCAGTCTATTCCGGATCTCGACATCATGCGTCTACTGCAAAATATTGTTGAGAGTTTTCACGATGAGTTGCATGCCGGCGTTGGACTACCGCTTGGTAACCTGACCTCCCAACTCTTTTCTAACGTTTATATGCATCGTTTTGATGTGTGGGTAAAACAGACGCTCAAAACGAAGTTTTATATTCGCTATGCCGATGATTTTGTCTTACTCTCCGAAGACCGTGAGTGGTTGCAAGATTCGTTATCTGCCGTTCAAGAGGTTCTTGATAAACGTTTTCATCTTTTTCTGCACCCAAACAGAGTAACACTACAAACAGTTGCCTCTGGTGTTGATTTTCTCGGTTGGGTTCATTTTTCAGATCATCGCGTATTGCGAACGAAAACAAAACAACGGATCATTAAAAAGATACTGGCATCGCCTTCAGAAGAATCATTTCAGTCATATTTAGGGGTGCTTTGTCACGGAAATGCCGCTCGAATTCGAGAGCGGTTGGTCCGTGAATATTGGATAGGTCGTGACGGCGATCTCTAGCAGGTTATTCTTCCCAATTTGGATTACACAAATGCGCTTGACAGGTTTTTGTGGCTATTGTAATATCCTCCTCGCATTCACAAATGAAGACCACTGCTCCGTTTGTTCCCCGCTAGTCGGCGGAACTTCAGGGAGAAGGTAGGAACTCATTTCAAAACTCCTGTGAAAGTGAGTATTGAAATGAATTCCGGGAAGAAGTTCGGGAACCTTTTTTCCAAAATGAAACGAGAGTCGTGGGATCTTGTTAGAAGATCTCGCGCAAGGCGAGGTTTTTTGTTCCAGAGGGAAATCTCTGGTTCAGAGATAGAGCGCTCGAAGCATCGAACACTTTTCTCTGATCTTTCACAATTGAAGACGCAATATAGAGAAATAAATATTAGAAACCATTGAAAGTCGAAGAGGGCATTCGTATTTGGATGCAGAACGAGGAAGAACCGAGATTTTCGTGAGACGTACACAGATGTACGTTGAACAAAAATCGAAGGTTCTGACAAAGTTATGCACCAAAGACGAAGCCCGAATAGACATTATCAATGAGTGGAGAGCATTAAGGGTGTATGGTGAATGGCTCGACAAAACATGCCGAAGAAGGACGTAGCAACCTGCGAAAAGTCTCGGTGAGGTGGTAAGCAACCTTTGACCCGGGAATATCCGAATGAGGAAACTCCGTCAGGATAATGCCTGACGACCCAGCACTGAATTTATAGGTGTTGGGAGGGCACTCAGCGAACTGAAACATCTTAGTAGCTGAAGGAAAAGATAAGAAGGAACACTCATTTCGTCCCGAGCTTCGAATTTTCGAAGCGCGAGACGAAAATCGAGTGTTCTCATTCCCCTAGTAGTGGCGAGCGAACGGGGAACAGTCCAAACCAATCGTGTGAAATCTTTCGTTCCTTCTTCTTTTGAAGGAAGATGATTGATGAAAAGTGCAAGCTGTTGCACGATTGGGGTTGTAAGTCCTTTTCTACACATCTTGCAAATGTGAAGTATCACGTATTTTCTTAGCGAAAGTTACTGGAACGTAACACCAAAGAAGGTGAAAGTCCTGTACGCAAAAAGGAAACATTTGATACGAAAGGTGTACTTGAGTACGACGGGACACGAGAAATCCTGTCGGAAACATCCACGACTATGTGGAAAGACTAAATACATGTTTTGATCGATAGTGAACAAGTACCGCGAGGGAAAGCTGAAAAGAACCCCGGAAGGGGAGTGAAATAGAATCTGAAACCATACACTTACAAGGAGTCAAAGCCCGCAGCGCAAGCTGTCGGGTAATGGCGTTCCTATTGAAGAATGAGCCAACGAGTCTGTGTTTGTGGCAGGTTAAATCCTTTGGGATGGAGCCACAGTGAAAGCGAGCCTTAACGGGCGTTTGTCGCAAGCACAGGACCCGAAGCCTGGTGACCTAACCATGGATAGGATGAAGCAGATGTAAAAGTCTGTGGAGGTCCGAACCCAAGCGCCGTGCAAAACGCTGGGACGAGCTGTGGTTAGCGGAGAAATTCCAATCGAACTAGGCAATATCTGGTTCTCCTCGAGATATGTTTCGGCATAGCGTCGGTTTTTAAGCACATAGGGGGTAGAGCACTGATTGGACTTCGGCGCCGCAAGGTAGCCAGTCTATCCAAACTCCGAATACTTATGTGTGTACCGGCAGTCAGACCGTGGGGGCGAAGCTCCATTGGTCAAAAGGGAAACAGCCCAGATCACAAACTAAGGTCCCTAAATTATCACTCAGTGTAAAAGGTGGTGAGAGAACTTATACAACCAGGAGGTTGGCTTAGAAGCAGCCATCCTTTAAAGATAGCGTAACAGCTCACTGGTCAAGTTTTCTTGTACCGAAAACATACCGGGGCTTAAGTGATATACCGAAGTTGTGGGCTCCATCGCAAGATGGAGCGGTAGAGGAGCATTTCTGTCGCAATGAAGTCGTGTCGTAAGGCACGGTGGAGCGTCAGGAAGTGAGAATGTTGGCATGAGTAGCATAAAGACAGGTGAGAATCCTGTCCGCCGTAAATCCAAGGTTTCCACAGCAACGAGAATCGTCTGTGGGTTAGTCGGGAGCTAAGGTGAGGCCGAAAGGCGTAGCTGATGCACCGCAGGTTAATATTCCTGCACCACGTTTTTGTTCGAAGAGGGGACGCTTACTTCAATTTCCTGTGTCCTATGGCTATGACATTGGGCGCTCGGGGTTGATCCGCTGGAAAATCCGCGGGTCACAAGACCCTGGGCGATCGCAACCCTATGATGAATAGGGAAGAGGGAAAGAGAGTGGGCCTAGAAAAGCCTCTAAGGTTAACAAAAATGTGCCCGTACCAAATCCGACACAGGTGGATGGGTGCGTAATGCACTAAGGCGAACGAGCGAAACATTGTTAGGGAACTCGGCAAAACAGTGGCCGTACCCTCGGTATAGGGCCTGGTTTCTTCCGGGAGGAAGAGACCCGCAGCGAAAGACAACAAGCGACTGTTTATCAAAAACACAGGTCCCTGCGAAACCATAAGGTGATGTATAGGGGCTGATGCCTGGCCAGTGTCCGAACGTTAAGGAAGCGGGTTAGCGAGAGCAATCTTGCAAAGCTTGCGACTGAAGCGCGGATGAACGCCGGCCGTAACTATAACGGTCCTAAGGTGATGTCGATCAAATATTTTTGGTCGATATCAGGACTAGGACTGTTGTAGCGGAAGATAAATAGTAAGGAAATGTTACCTCATTCAACCGGAAGGTTGGATTGGTCTAAAAACACTGACTATATGCTGAGAAATCTGGAGCATCAAGCACTACTCGTGTGATATATTAATAGAGAGATTGTCTCTATGAAATCATCACACAGTAAAAAAGTGTCTTGTGCAGAACATCAGCAGGAAAGATTGATGATGATCGGCTGGATTGTCGGATTTGTGGATGGAGAAGGGTGCTTCTCGATCAACTTTATCTGTCAGCCAGATCGAACGGAAACAACACGTGTGCGACGAGGATATTCAACCGGATATCAAGTGGCACACGAGTTCGCCGTGTCGCAAGGAGAAAGGAGTCTTGAGAGTTTAAAACGATTGAAAAAATTCTTTGGAATCGGAGGAATCTATGTCAATAGAAGATATGACAACCACAAAGAAAATTTATATCGTTACACCGTAAGAAAAAGGGAAGATCTTATTAAGGTCATTATCCCTTTCTTCAAACGATATCCTCTCCGGACGGCTAAACGAAAGGATTTTAACAGGTTTGTGAAATGTATTTGTATGATCGAGCAAGGCGTACATTTGACGCCAACGGGATTGATCGGAATTGCTCGCATCACTGAAACCATGAACCATAAGAAGTCCAAGCGCGACATCATCAAAATCCTCAGAAACCAAACGTCAGTACCTTACAAACGTAAAGAATAAAATAGCGTTTCAGGTAAAGATAGAGTTCAGACCATGTGGCGACACATGAATGATCTTAGCGAAATTCCTTGTCGGGTGAGTTCCGACCTGCACGAATGGCATAACGACTTGTTGACTGTCCCAACAATGTACTCGGCGAAATTGCGAGGGGAGTGAAGATGCTCTCTATGCGTAGTTAGACGAAAAGACCCCGTGAAGCTTTACTACAACTTGTTCTTGGGTCCATGTTTCACATGTTCAGTATAGGTGGGAGCCTTCGGGCACCAATGAGATACCACCCTTGTGTTACGTGGATTCTAACCGAAAGCCGTGAATCCGGTTTTTGGGACAGGAGCTGGTGGGTAGTTTGACTGGGGCGGTGGCCTCCTAAAAAGTAACGGAGGCGTTTACAAAGGTCAGCTTAGCCCGGATGGAAATCGGGCTGGACGTGCAAGCGCACAAGCTGGCTTAACTGCAAGGCCGACAAGCCGCGCAGTTGCGAAAGCAGAAGCTAGTGATCCGACCGTACGATATAGGACGGCGGAAGCTCAACGGATAAAAGCTACTCCGGGGATAACAGGCTAGTCTCCCCCAAGCGTCCACAGCGACGGGGAGGTTCGGCACCTCGATGTCGGCTCATCGCATCCTGGGGCTGTAGAAGGTCCCAAGGGTTTGGCTGTTCGCCAATTAAAGCGGTACGCGAGCTGGGTTCAGAACGTCGTGAGACAGTTCGGTCTCCTATCTACTATGCACGTCGAAAGTT
>JBAZUI010000003.1:0-77608 GCA_041661425.1 Patescibacteria group bacterium
CTCTCGAGGCAATGCCTCGACTAATTTCTTCTCGTTCAAAGAGCGATAATCTAGCGTATAAGGCAACAGTCATATCTCATATGATACCGTTGCGTTAGAAACTTGAACCTAAGGGAACAAAGAAAGCCGGGACAGGGGGTAAAGGGGGTGGAACCCCCTTTATATTCATGTTAAGATACGATACATATGAATCTCTATCAAACCATTCAAGAGGACATGAAAAACGCCATGAAAGGGCGTGATGTGGCAACCCTTGCCATCCTTCGTGTGCTCTATGCCTCGCTCAAAAATAAAGCGATTGATCTCAAGGATGAACTCGACGACGCTAACACCATCGCAGTAATTAAAAGTGATCTTAAAAAACTCGAAGATGCCCTTGTTGATTTTACAAAAGCCGCGCGCGAGGATTTGGTAGCGCAAACCAAAAGTGAAATCGCGATTCTCAAGAAATATCTTCCACCCGAAATGAGTGATGAGGATTTGAAAATTAAAATTCAAGCGCTTCTTGCTGAACTCGGGATCACGAGCGTTGCGGATATCGGCAAGGCCATGAAAGGGGCGATGGAACAGCTCCGCGGACAAGTCGACGGAAGCCGTGTGAAAAAGATGATTGAGGAGATGCTGAAGAAAGAATAACTTGTGGGCCGTGGACCATTGCCACATTTTCAACGTCGTTCCATTCGTCTTCGCGGATATGACTATACGCAAAATGGTGCTTATTTTTTGACGCTCTGTACATTTCGTCGCACCTGTTTATTCGGGTCGATCACCAGTGGCGTCATGCATTTGAATCAATGTGGTCGCGTGGTCTCTGATGAATTATTTTTAACCGAGCGCACGCGGGATGAAATTGAATTGGACGCATTCGTGATTATGCCAAATCACGTTCATGTGATTGTCTGGATTTCCCGTCAGGGCGACCGGCGGTCGCCCTGCGATCATGAAATTTTTCCCCCTCGCCCGGCGGGGGATTTTTATTTGGGAGGGGTTGAAAAATGAAGGGAAAAGGGGGAGAATGTGGGTGGTTGAACGATATGCCAAAAAGAAATAATTATGCATTTATTGATGCGCAAAATCTCTATCTCGGGGTAAAGGAATTGGGTTGGGAACTGGATATGCAGAGATTCCATCGGTATCTTCTTGATAAATATGGAATCACAAAAGCGTTTTTATTTATCGGGAAGGTTCCTGGTAATGAATCACTGTATACGTCCTTTGAACGCGCGGGTTATTTTTGCATTTTTAAACCAACGCTAAAAAAACAAGACGGAACGATTAAGGGGAATTGTGACGCGGAGCTTGTTTTACACACGATGATTGAATATCCAAATTTTGAAAAAGCAGTGATTGTAACGGGGGATGGTGATTTTCGTTGCCTTGTCGAATATCTGTTGAAACAGGATAAGCTGGAAAAAGTTCTCGTGCCCAATGAATATGGTTGTTCGCATCTGCTGAAATCATTAAGTAGCCCAGACCAGAATATCTTGGTCTTTATTAATACAATGAGGGGAAAAGTTGAAAAGAAATATTTCGTATAACGAAAAAAGCTCCCATCGGGACAAAACCCTTCGGGAACTTCTTTCATCGTGATGTCGCTACGATAACAGCTTGTGGTCATTTTGTCAAATCATGGTCAACTATTTCCCTCGCCCGGCGGGGGGATTTTTGTTTGGGAGGGGTTGAAAAATGAAGGGAAAAGGGGGAGAATGGTGACATTCATAAAGAAGAAATAATTCTATGTTTGAACAGGCTTTTAAAAATATCGATAACATTTTACATACGGATGCCGGTTGTGGCACGGAGCTTGATTATGTTGAACAAACTTCATGGATTCTCTTTTTGAAATATCTCGACGACCTAGAGGAGACTAAAAAGACCGAGGCGGCGCTTGCCGGCAAAAAGTACGAATACATTCTTGCTCCAGAATTTCGTTGGGGTGCTTGGGCCTGTCCAAAGAATAGCGCTGGCGCAATAGATCACAGCAAGGTGTTGGACGGCGATGATTTGAAAGATTTCGTCGATCACGATCTTTTTCCATATCTCAAGAAATTCAAAGCCGAAGATTCTCACACGATTGAATATAAAATCGGTGAGATATTTTCTGAGCTCAAGAATAAAATTCAAAGCGGATACAAACTCCGAGAAATTTTGAATATCGTGGATGAAATGCACTTTCGGCTTTATGAGGAAAAACATGAGTTGTCACATCTCTACGAGGCCAAAATTAAGAACATGGGGAACGCTGGGCGAAATGGCGGGGAATATTACACGCCACGGCCACTTGTCAGAACGATCGTTAAAGTCGTTGATCCGATTATTGGGGAAACAATTTATGATGGCGCTTGCGGAAGTGCGGGATTTTTGGTTGAGGCCTACAACTATTTAACCCAGAACCAGGCGGCACTCTCATCAAGACAGATGGAGGCGCTTCAGCACGACACGTTTTACGGTAAAGAAATTAAATCATTGGCCTACATCATTGGGGTCATGAATATGATTCTGCATGGCGTTGAAGCACCAAATATCCGTCACATGAATACACTGGCGGAAAATATCAATGATATTCAGGAAAAGGATCGATACGATGTGATTCTTGCAAATCCTCCTTTTGGTGCTGGGATTGGTAGAGAAATTCAGCAGAATTTTCCAATCAAAACCGGTGAGACTGCTTTTCTTTTTCTTCAGCATTTCATCAAGATTCTTAAAGCTGGTGGCCGAGCAGGCATCGTTATCAAGAATACATTTCTTTCCAATACCGATAACGCTTCGGTTTCTTTGCGCAAATTACTTTTGGAAAATTGCAATCTACACACCGTGCTTGATTTGCCCGGTGGCGCATTTCAGGGTGCAGGTGTAAAAACGATCGTTCTTTTCTTCGAAAAAGGCGCACCAACAAAAAAGGTTTGGTATTACCAGTTGAATTTGAATCGTAACCTTGGAAGAGGAAATCCTTTGAGTGAAGCAGATTTGGCAGAATTTGTAGAATTACAAAAAACAAAAGCCGATAGTGCGAATTCTTGGAGCGTTAATATTAAAGATGTTGATCAGACTACATTTGATCTATCGGTGAAGAATCCAAACAAAGGCGGGGAAGTGGCTTTGCGTGAACCAAAAGAGATTTTGGAGGAGATGAAAAAATTGGATGAGGAAAATATAGGTGTTTTTAAGGGCATAAAGGAATTATTTTAAATTTATGTCGACAAAAAAACCAGTAAAATATTTATTTATAGATTCCAATATTTATCATCAACTTTTTACAAAGTCGGAAAAATTTTCGGACAACATTATTAAGCTCCTGACCAAATTAGTGAAGCATGAAAAAATTGTACTTCTTCTACCCCAGCAGGTGATCGATGAAGTATCCAGGAATAAACTGGATGAGTGGCCGAGTAAAGAAATAGAGCGTTCGGAAAATAAAAAAAATACCTATAGTAAGAAAATATTGTTATTAGATAGCGAGTTCGGTGGCTTGCCGTTTGTATCAAGTCGATCTGTTCAGTTAATAAAAGGACAGGTGAGTCGAGAAATAAAAAAATCTGAAAAATATCAAACAAGTGTAAGACGGCGTTTTTTATCTTCGCACAGTAAGGCTAATATCAATTTTAATAAAATATTAAAGCTGGCAACTATCATTGAGGAGGATCTCGAAATCAGAGATCGCGCATTTTTTCGCAGAGAAAAAGGTAATCCACCCAAGGATTCTTCAAAATTTGGCGACAAATTGATTTGGGAATCCCTCTTAAGTTTTTTTATAAGAAAAAAAATATCGAATTGTGATTTGCTTTTTGTATCTGAAGATAAGAATGCATGGTTTGATCCTTTTGACGAAAAAATGAACACCTGGTTGTCTAATGAATTTAACCAAAAAATAGATGGCCAAATTTTACTGATTTCAGATTTATCACAAATTCCCTCACTCACCGAGCAGGAACAGAAAGATATCTGGGTTGAGCAATTTAAGAATGTTGCTGATAATAAACTCAGATATGCAAATACATTTTCTCGAGCGGATCAAATAATGGACGTAATTATGAAAAATATTAATCTTGTTGACAATCAGTTGGCCGACAAATTGCTAATGGCCACCATAGAAAATAATGAATATTCAAGTGGCCCATATAATCAGGTTCTCGAGGCTTCAAAGAGTAGCTACTTCTTACAGACACTGTTGCAACATTTTTTTGAAAAAAATTTTGACCTGAGCCCATGGGTTATATTTTATAATAGTTTAGGGGACGATCTGAAACAAAAATTTTCTATAATCAGGAAAGAACTTAAGAAGAAGGGGATGCGTGGTTTGGTGAATCCTGGTGGGGAAAAATTTTTAGATACTGAAGATTTTCCGTTTTAAGTATGAATAGTTGGTTGACAAAAAAACTTGGAGAAATTTGCGATATTTATCAACCCAAGACGATTTCCAAAAAAGAGATGATCGAGGGCGGAAAATATTCTGTTTATGGCGCGAATGGTATTATTGGGGCTTACGATAAATTTAATCATGAAGATTCAGAATTATTAATTACGTGTCGAGGCGCAACTTGTGGAAGTGTGAATGTTTCGGTTCCAAAATCTTGGATTAATGGGAATGCAATGGTTGTTCGGTCGAAGGATGAAAATATTTTGTCGAAGGAATTTTTAAGATATTTTTTTATCAGTATAGATTTATCAAGCGTCATCACTGGATCGGCGCAGCCACAAATTACAAGGCAGACGCTTTCACCTTTCGAAATCCCTCTTCCTCCTCTCCCTGAACAACAGCGTATTGTGAAGATTTTGGATGAGGCTTTTGAGAAAATCGCAAAGGCGAAAGAAAATACAGAAAAGAATCTGCAGAATTCAAAAGATCTTTTTGAGTCGTATTTGCGGGGGGTGTTTGCAAAGCCGGGGGAAGATTGGGAGGAAAAAAGATTGGGGGATATATGTGATTTTGTAAGAGGTCCATTTGGAGGTAGCCTAAAGAAGAGCATTCTTAAAAAAAATGGTTATGCGGTTTATGAACAACGGCATGCGATATATGATCAATTTACAAGGGTCAGATATTTTATAGATGAAAATAAATTCAATGAAATGAAAAGATTTGAATTAAAGCCAGGTGATTTGATTATGAGCTGTTCCGGAACTATGGGTAAAATAGCAATTGCGCCAGAGGGTATAAAAAAAGGAGTCATTAATCAAGCCCTATTAAAACTTAGCCCGAAGAAAGATTTGCTTAATGAGTTTTTGAAAGACTGGATGGACAGCGGTGTTTTTCAAGATGATCTTAAAAAATATACGAAGGGTGCTGCCATAAAAAATGTAGTATCTGTAAAGATTCTAAAGGGAATCAAAATATTTGTACCAAAAATGCAGGAACAAAAATCCATCGTTGCCAAACTCGATGCCCTTTCTGCGGAAACAAAAAAGCTTGAGGAGAATTACAAAAAGAAATTGGCGGATTTGGAGGAACTCAAAAAATCGATCCTCAAAAAAGCGTTTGCGAGGGAGATGTAAAAAAAGCTCGCTTTCACGAGCTTGAAAACTATTTTTTCGAAGTTCTCCTTCTGTTTGACAGAACTCCACCGGCAAGCCGTTTGGTGAGTCTGCTCGCCTTGCGACTCTTCAGCGCTTTTGCGGCTACGCGTGTCGTTTTTCTGCTTGATCGAACCGAGTTAGTTTTGGACATATTTAATAATTAGATAAATGAAGCCGGCTCGACGATTTCCGACGCACCCATTTTACGCCATATGTCAGGAACGTCAACATCTCATGTTTGACACCTGTATAGATCCTGGGTATATTCTGTGTATAGAAATGTTCTAAAACTAATAATGCATATATGGCCAAAGAATATTTCAAAATGATTAGGAAGATCCGGATGAAAAAAGGCATCTCACAGGAGAAGATTGCCACAAAAATTGGTGTTTCTCGTTCATCTTACATTGCCTTCGAACAGGGAAAGATTGAACTAGATTTCTCTCAAATGGCTCGAATAGCCG
Organism: Patescibacteria group bacterium; assembly: GCA_041661425.1. Lineage (GTDB taxonomy): Bacteria > Patescibacteriota > Patescibacteriia > UBA9934 > UBA9934 > JBAYHI01. Next base: position 5,976 of record JBAZUI010000003.1, read on the forward strand.
ATCTTTTTGGTATTTCTTTAGAACAAGTTGAGAGTGGGCTAGAACCAGATTACGAGAAGTATAAGCAGATGATTCTCGCATACTTGCGCAGTGCGGCGGCAGGTGATGGTAAGATCCCAAAGACTAAGCTAGCGAAGCTTCTTTATCTTGCAGATTTTTCCTGGTTCTATGAGCGTCTCGAAAGCATGAGTGGCATGCAGTACCGTCGAATTCAATTTGGACCTGTGCCGGATATGTATTTTCGGGCAATCGACGAGCTTGAGGAGTCTGGGAAGATATCAATAGATCATAAGAATGAGATCATTTTGATTTCCGAAAATCGAGGTTCAGAAAATCAAGCTCTTGATAAGCTCTCGAAGGACGAAAAAAAACTTATCGAAAAAATCAGCAGTAAATGGAAAGATAAGAAAACGAGTGAGATTGTTCTTTTTACACACAATCAGATCCCCTACAAAATTTGTCGTCCGGATGAGATTATCCCCTATGAATTAATTGTCCAGGAGGATCCGGACTATGTTTATTAATTATTCAGTGATTGTTCAGCCATTTGCGGAACGGCACTTTCTTAAAAATTTTGGAAAGAAATATAAAAAAGCGTGGGGAGTTACTTGGCGGGCGATTTGTGAAGAGCTACAGCGCTTTGACTCACTTCTAGATTCATCGATTGCAAAGGTAATTACACAGAACGACAATATACGAATTGCAAAGATAGAGTTTCGTGTTCACGGAACCCAAGAGTCTCGAAAAGGATCAGGGAATCGGTGTATTGTGGCGGTTGATGATGACAGGGGTGTTATAAACGTCCTTTTGGTTTATCATAAGAGTGATCTTGGGGATGACAACGAAACAGAAAAATGGAAACACATTGTTAAAGACAATTATCTTGAGTATCGTGAATATTTGTAATCTATGAACGAATCAGAAACACGGGCCGAATATATTGATCCAAAGCTCAAAGCGAGCGGATGGGGTGAGGTTGAGGGATCGAAAATTCTGCGAGAATTCCGCATTACGGACGGGAAAATCCAAACCGGTGGAATGCGCGGAAAACCGGAAATCGCGGATTACGTTTTGGTTTATAAAAATCATAAAGTCGCTATCATTGAGGCGAAAGCAGAGAATTTGTCGGCCTCCGAAGGTGTAGTTCAAGCTAAGACATACGCTGAAAAAATGCAGATTGATTACACCTATACTACAAACGGAAAAGAAATTTATGAGATATCAATGAAGACGGGAAAAGAGGGCGAGGTTCAGAATTTCCCAACACCTGATGAATTGTGGCATAAAGCATTTTCCGATGAAAATGATTGGAAAGAAAAATTTGCGGGTATTCCGAATGAAGGTGAATTTGGGAAACGCTATTATCAAGAAATCGCTATCAACAATGTTTTGAATGCGATTGCGGAAGAAAAAGATCGAATTCTTTTAACAATGGCAACTGGAACTGGAAAAACGGCGGTTGCTTTTCAGGTCGCATGGAAACTTTTTCAATCTCGTTGGAATTTAAAACGGGACGGAAGTCGTCGACCAAGAATTCTATTTTTGGCCGATAGAAATATTCTAGCGGACCAGGCATTTAATGCATTCTCTGCATTCGAAAAAGATGCACTCGTGCGTATCAATTCACTTGATATTCGAAGGAGAGGTGGCGTGCCAATAAGCGGAAGCGTCTATTTCACGATCTTCCAAACATTCATGAGCGGTCCCGGAGGTAGCCCGTATTTCGGCGACTATCCCAAGGACTTCTTTGATTTTATCGTTATTGACGAGTGCCATCGTGGTGGCGCGAATGATGAAAGTAATTGGCGGGGAATTCTTGATTATTTTGCGCCAGCGGTTCAACTTGGTCTTACGGCAACGCCAAGACGGAAAGATAACATCGACACGTATAAATATTTTGGCGACCCGGTTTATACATATTCATTAAAAGAAGGAATTAATGATGGTTTTCTAACGCCGTTTAAGGTGAAACGAATCAAGACGACACTTGATGATTATGTGTACACTGCAGATGATGAAGTTGTTGAAGGCGAAGTGGAAGAGGGGAGAGTATATGAAGAGCCCGACTTCAACCGGATTATTGAAATTAAGGCACGTGAAGCAAAGCGAGTTCGAGTCCTATTGGATGAGATGAATAAAAACGAGAAGACGATTATTTTTTGCGCAACACAGGATCATGCAGCTGCGGTTCGTGATCTTGTGAATCAGATGAAAGAAAGTAAAGATCCGAATTATTGCGTTCGGGTGACAGCAAATGACGGTGCGCGCGGAGAGCAATTTTTGCGTGAATTTCAAGATAATGAAAAAACGATTCCAACGATTCTGACCACGTCACAGAAATTATCTACAGGTGTTGATGCGCGAAATATCCGGAATATTGTTTTAATGCGACCAGTGAACTCAATGATTGAGTTTAAACAAATCGTTGGGCGAGGCACGCGACTATTTGATGGAAAAGAATATTTCACGATTTATGATTTTGTTGATGCGTATAAACATTTTTCAGATCAAGAGTGGGACGGGGATCCAATTGATGAAGTGACGACAAAGGTTCGTCGAGCAAAAAAGGAATCGGAGGAGGTGCAGGAACAGAAAGCGATATCTGAAATCGAAGAAGAGCCAAGACAAAAATTGAAGATAAAATTACGTGATGGAAAAGAGCGGGAGATTCAGCACATGGTCGCCACCTCGTTTTGGAGTGCTGATGGAAAACCGATTTCTGTTGAGGAGTTTATGAACAATTTATTTGGCGTAATGCCAGAGTTTTTTCAAAGCGAGGAAGAGCTTCGAAAGATTTGGTCGAATCCAGCGACGCGTAAAGGATTTCTGGATCGTTTGGCTGAAATGGGATATGGAAAAGAAGAATTAGAGGCGCTCCAAAAGATGATTGATGCGGAGCAAAGTGATTTGTTTGATGTACTTTTGTATATCTCATTTTTGACACAACCAATCTCGAGGAAGGAAAGAGCTAAAGCAGCAAAGAGTGAGATTCATGAAGGATTAGATGATAAACAAAAAGAATTTGTGGATTTTATTCTTTCGAAATACGAAGAAAAAGGCGTCGAAGAATTGGATGAAGAAAAATTGCCAATCCTTTTGAACCTTAAATATCATGCAATTGCGGATGCGGAAAAATCACTCGGTGACGTTGAAAATATACGAGCAATATTTTTTGAATTCCAAAAAGATCTGTACGCAAAAGTGAGGTCATGAGTTTAAGAATTTAATGCAACCCTACATTATTGACCTCGTGACAATTTCCTGCTATCCTCCCCTTATACGTTCTTTTAATCGCACCCCCTCAGCCCGTGGTAAACGGGCCGAAGATTCTTGTCCGAATGGATAAGGCAACCAGGGAAATCTGCTGGGAGCCGCATAGAATTTTTTGACTGATCAGTTTGGCCCTCCTTCGCTCTCAGAGAGCTTCGGAGGACAGGCGGTTGGGAGATTTCATTCAGTTTTTTGACTGAATAAAATCTCTTAGCCGCTTTTTTGTTGGGGTCGACAGCAAAAGAGCTGCGACAATCAATAAAAAGTAACAAAATAAATATGGAAAAAAATTCAAGAGAAGAAGAATTGCTTGAAGAAATTATGGTAGGAATCAGAAAAGAAGTAGAAATTGGAAAAAGGTTCGGTTTTGATCCAATCAAACATTTTCAGGAAACGCTCGCTGTCATTGAGGCTGAAAACGCGGAAGAAAATGAAGATGTAAAAATTCTCGATGCAGGGGCGCAGGATATGGCGGATAATCTAAATAGAAATGTCTGTCGTGATCATTGCGTGTTGAGCGATTTCGTGCGTCGCGCGATTGAATTTGCCATTCAAGTGCACGAGATTGATCAAAAACAAAAACGCAAAGGAAAAAACATTCCCTACATTGTGCATCCACTTACCGTGGGTCTCATCCTTGCCAAAGCCGGTGCGCCAGACCACGTCATTGTAGCGGGGATTCTACACGACGTGGTGGAAGATAGTATTCCAGAGAAAAAAGTGACGCTTGAATTAGTGCGTGAACAATTCGGTCCCTCGGTTGCCGATATGGTGCGCGATGTAACAGAGGAAGACAAGTCTTTATCTTGGCAGGAGCGGAAACTGCAGGCACGCAAGCACATTGCTACAATGGAGCTCCCATCACTTTGGGTAAAGACGGGTGACGTTGTAAGTAATCTTTCCGAGATTTTGAGTGATTATAAAAAAGATGGAGACGTCATGTTTCAACGATTCAATGCGCCAAAAGAAGCGGTGATTGAAAATTATCGAGCATTACTTGATTCCATGCTTTTGCGTTGGGGCGAGGATTCAGAAAATCCACTTGTGATGGATTTGCGTACGCTTGCCAGTAATCTCGCGGATCTTTAGATTGGTTGTGAAATCCGTTCTCTCGGCGTAGAGTACATGTATATTCAATTCATGTAATACGCAGGTTGTGAAGAGCCAAGATGACGGAAAAATTCCAAATACAAAAAAGGGCTCTTTAGGCAGTTAGCCGTTCGGATTATGTCCAAATACTATACCCCTCAACGAAAGACAAAAATGTACACGCCCGGGGCAAAGAAGCCCTTTGCGCTTTCGCGTTCGAAAATTGATTTATTTTTGGAATGTCCTCGTTGTTTTTATCTGGATCGTCGCCTGGGCATTGGGCGTCCAAAAGGATTTCCATTTAATTTAAACAAAGCCGTTGACGTGCTCTTGAAAAAAGAATTTGATATTCATCGTGCGAAAGGCGAGGCGCATCCACTCATCAAAAAATACGGCGTTGACGCGATTCCCGTCGCGCATGCGGAGCTTGATATTTGGCGTGAGAATTTCAAAGGGGTACGATTTTTGCATGAGGAAACGAATTTTGAATTAACGGGCGCGATCGATGACCTGTGGCAGAACTCGAGTGGCGAATACATCGTGGTTGATTATAAAGCAACGTCCAAGGATCAGAAGATCGAAACACTCGGTGAAGATCGGCAAATTGGGTATAAGCGACAGATGGAATTTTATCAGTGGCTTTTACGTCGTCGTGGGCTCACGGTTTCCGACACCGGTTATTTTGTGTACTGCAATGGTCGAAAGGATGCAAAAGCGTTTGATGGCAAGCTGGAATTTGATATTGCACTCATTGCCTATCGGGGCGATGATTCATGGGTGGAAAAGACGATCAAAAAAGCGCATACCTGTTTGAATGGGAAAAAGATTCCCGTTGCCAGCAAGGATTGTGATTATTGTCGTTATATTGAGGCGGTGAATGGAAAGACGAATCGGTAGGGGCGACCGGCCGCCTGCCTGCCGGTAGGCAAGGTCGCCCTTGCGAGAATGAATTTTTCGTCCACAGTCGCATAGCGAATCGCTATGCGATTTTGATATAATGATTGTCATAACGGTTAGTGCTTGTGTTACATCAAAAAGGAAGGAATCAAGCGGTTGTGAGGACAATTTTTGGCGGGTTGAGCGTCAGTCTGCTGGCGGCTCCTGTTTTTGTTTTCGCACAAGACAGTTTAACGACCGTTGGCGAAACCGCCGGGATGGGTGGCGCGGATCTCATGACGATCATCGGGCGAATTATTGGCGTTTTTCTTGCCATGCTCGGCGTGATCTTTTTGGGGCTCGTTCTCTACGCGGGGTTCTTGTGGATGACTTCAAAGGGAGAAGAGCAACAAATTCTCAAAGCAAAAAAAATGCTCATCAATGCCGTGATCGGACTCATGATTACGCTTGGCGCATACGGCATCACGAGTTTTGTTTTTGGAATGCTCACGGGTCATGGACTGTGGAACACCGGTGATGGGACTGGAACGGAAGATGACGGCGGAGTGTCAACGGAACGTCTTTCCGGGTCATTGGGCTCTGGCGGGATTGTTGATCACTACCCCGAACGTGGAGCGACCGATGTGGCGCGCAATACAAAAATTTTTGTGACGTTTCGCAATGCTATCAATACGGACGGTATCATGGATGCTGATGGAAAGCTCAACGATGGGAACGTCGATATTTATCCAACTGCCGATGGGGAAGGGAGCGCTTTTGCCGGGGAAGAGGTGAGCGTTTCCGTGACCGAAGATTTGAAAACATTTATTTTTACTCCTCCCACACTTGGATCGCCAACGGACGATGTTAAATATACCGTGGCTCTTTCCGATAATATCAAAGATGTTGATGGCGATAAGGTTTTGAACTCCGGTGGGTATGAATGGTTTTTTACCACAGGGACGGTGCTTGATTTGGATCCGCCAACCATCACGTCGGTTCAACCGAAGGCCGGGAAGAGCTATGCGCGAAATATTGTTGTGGAAGTTAATTTTGATGAACCGATCGACCCAACGTCTTCCACGGGAACCTATCTTGCGTCTGACGCAACCAAACAATTTTCATCCATTCATGTTGCCGGCACAACCGGTGATTGGGTCGAGGGAGAATATGTCATGAGCAACGGCTATCAGACCATTACATTTATTACGAATGAAGTCTGTGGCACGAATTCCTGCGGCGATACGCTTTATTGTCTTCCGGGTGGAGAATTAATCGCAACAACCGTTGTGGCGGCCACCCCTGGGGCATCAGCTCCGCAGGTGGATGTCTACCCGGCAAATGGAATCGTTGATGTGGCGGGGAATGCGCTTGATGGAAATAATGATGGCACGGCCGGTGATAACTATGATTGGAGTTTTAATACCACGAATGACATCGAACTCACGGCTCCAACCGTTTCTTCCATCTCTCCAACGATTCTTGGGGAGAATGTGGCGCTTGATCAACCGGTAACAGTCACGTTCTCCGATCTCATGATGACTTCCACGCTCATTTCCGGAAATCTTGCGATCACGCCAAATCCCACGCATGAACTTTGGTATACGGTTCGAAGCACAGAAAAAAATGTGAGTGGGGAAGATGTCACTGAGTCCACCATGAGCCACGGAGTGTTTTTGACTTCAACCGATACAACAACCTATGTGTATCAAACAGATATTTCCAGTGTGAAGAATCAATATCAAAATTGCTTCAATCCGGCAGATGGCCCGGGAAAAGTATCTGCCATGTGCGGAACGTCCGCGGCTTTGCCGTATTGTTGCAATGGGGTCGCCTCGGCCGCAATTTGTAATTTCTTTCAATAACATGCAACGCTTTTTTCTTTCATTGTTCATGGCATTCACCTTGCTCACGGGCGCAGGGGTCTTTCAGGTTTCTCATGTGTACGCCCAGACCGAGAGTCTCGAGACCGTTGGGGAAACCGCCGGGTTGAGTGCTGAGGATCCGAAAGTAATTATCGGGCGCATTATTCGAACTGGACTCGGGGTGTTGGGGATCATTGCCACCTTAATTGTGCTCTACGGTGGCTGGCGATACATGACAGCGGGTGGGGATGCCGACAAAGTCGATAAAGCGAAAAAAATTCTCATCAACGGGGGAATCGGGCTTGTGATCATTCTCGCCTCGTATGCGATTACATCATTTGTTATTTCATCGCTTCTTAATGCGAGCGACGGCGGAGGTGGGGGTGGCGGAGGTGGAGGTGATGGGGGAGGAGGACTTGGTGGAGGAAATGTTGCCACGTTTACCGTGACGAGTATTCGACCAAGCGGCGAAGTCTCGATTCGAAATATCAAAGTGACGGCAACACTGAGTCGAACGCTTTCCGCAACGCTTCCGGCCGATGCCATCCTTATTGCCAATGAGTCTGGTGATCTTGTAGAGGGAACCATTGTCGCCGAAGGAAATTCTCTGACGTTTACTCCGATTGAATTTTGCCCAACGCCAAATGACGATCTCTTTTGTTTTGAAGAAAATACCACCTATACCGTGACCATCTCGAGTGATCTTGAAAGTTCAACTGGCACGAGTATCACTTGCGGCACGAATTGTTCGGGGACATTTACTTCCGGGAGTCTTGTGGATACGGAAGATCCTTTTGTGAGCATCACCTACCCCGATGATGGTGCGCGCATTCCGTATAGTCTTGGAGCCTCTATGATTCAGGCGGAAGCAACAGATGATTCGGAAATCTCAACAATTAGCTTTTACGAAAATGATTCTTTGTATGATGTTGTCCCGGCAAGCGGGCTCGACCTTTCCGACGTCCTTCTTTCAATGAATTGGGAGTGGTCATCGAGTCTTGCGGAAAATGCGACCGTGGCACTTAAAGCAATCGCGACCGATCTCGCGGGAAACACGGATAGTGATCGCATTTCCGTACGCTTGAACCCGGCACATTGTTATAACGATGTACTCGACGCTGATTCAGGAGAAACATCTGTGGATTGCGGTGGCGATTGCGGGACTTGTGACGGCGATGCGTGTACCGCGAATCTTGATTGCGCGAGCGGGGTTTGCATAGAAGGATTTTGCGTGGTTCCCCCGGTTATTACTTCTTTTACACCAACTGATGCTGGTTTCGGGAGTTTTGTGACCATCACAGGAACTGGATTTGGACGGTCGGGAACGGTTTCATTTACGGGAGCAGATGGATCTCTTTTGACAGCGCAAATCGCTTCATGCAGTGATGGGTGGAGCAGTGAGGAATTGGTTGTCGTGGTTCCGGAAGGAGTGAGTGACGGGCCTCTCACGCTGGTGGTTGGTGGTCTCACCGAGAAAACGGATGATGAAAACGGTCCTCTTCTCGCGGATTTTACGATTGATTCAGAACCAACCGTGAGTCTGTGTCGGTTGAGTCCATCAAGCGGATACGCGGGATCGACATTGACCATTACCGGACAAAATTTCGGAACACAAATTGATACATCGAGCGTTTTATTTGATGGTGTCACTCCGGCCACGATCAAGAGTTGGAAAGCGGATTCGATTCAGGTGACCGTTCCTTCTCTTGCGGGTAAGTCTTATGCGGTGACCGTGGTGAACGCGAATCTTTCCAATGCGCTTTCATTCGATTTAAAAGCGGCATCGAGTTGGGAATCAACAGAAGCCATGCCAGTCATGAGCGCGATCACGCCAACGAGTGGTGGAAAAAATCAGTACCTCACGATTTCAGGATCAAATTTTGGATCATCGATTGGTGTGGTGTGGTTTGAAAATCCGACAAGTGGATACACGGCCATGGGAAGTGCAGATTTTCCGGAAGCCTGCAGTACGACGTTCTGGAGCGATGATGAAATTACGATCATGGTGCCGGAGAGCTACATCAATGATGAATCGATTGCGATATCGGAACATACGGTCTTTGTGGCACGCCAAGATGGAAAAGAATCAAATAGCATTGATTTTACGATCACAACCGCCAATCCAACGCCGGGAATTTGTGGAATCGTGCCGGAAGAGGGAGCTCCGGGGACGAGTGTGGTGATTTACGGGGATGGGTTTGGTGCGGGTGAAGGAGATATCCGTTTTTACAATGAAGCGCGAGCGAATTTTTCATCGTGGAACGATTCGGAAATCGTCACCGCAACTCCCGCGGCCGCTAAAAGTGGACCGGTGACGGTGATTGATGAAAATAGCGTAAAAAGTAATGGCGCGAACTTTTTGATTACCGGTTCCTCAGATCTTGACCCGGTTATTCCATTTATTCCAAAATACAGTTGGATTTTTTCCACTGGAAATATTCCTTTAGCACCGGAACCGATATTCGCTTGTTCGGAAACGCAAATCAGTGGCGTGCCGAATAAAGATTTCTCAAGCAATATTTGTCTCAACGCGAGTCTCTATGTGGAATTCACCATGCCGATGTCGACGATCACGACCGATGGGTTTGTGGTTGAGGCATGTGAAACGAGTACGTGTAAAAATACCACTGTCGTTGAGGGAATGATCAATCAAGTCTCCTCAACGTCCGTTTATTTCTATCCGGATGAATTGTTACCCTCAACAACGTATCGCGTCACGCTCACAACGGATTCGCAATCAACAGATGGGGTGCCGCTCGGAAATGACGTGAGCTGGACGTTTACGACCGGAACTTCTGGAACGCAATGCCTTGTTGAAAAGATGTATGTGAGTCCGGAAACAATCACGGTGAATGCAATTGGCTCGACCGGTCAATTTAATGGGGTACCGGCAACGGCGGATTGTGTGCCGCTTGACTCACCATCTTATCTTTACACCTGGACCATTAATGAATCCTATGCTTCGAAAGGAAGCTGTAGCCCGAGCGCAAGTTCCTGTATGAAAGCAACAGCTTTGGCGGAAGGAACTGCGGCGGTGACGGTTAAGGAATCAGCGTCCGGTGTGAGTGGTGCTGGGAGTTTTGTCATTGATTTTACCGATCCGGAAGTGACAGCGTATTGGCCAAATTGTACCGAGGCGTGCGTGAACAGTGCCATTGGCGCCCGTTTTAATACATCCATGGATAATTCTCTCGAGGACGCGGGAATGGTGACGCTCTCGAAATGTGAAAATGAACTTTGTGCCAATCTTGATGCCGGTGATTTGGTTTCGGCGGGTGTCGTTTGTGTGGCTGGAGCTGATGGAACGCCCTGTGTGGAAATGGCGCTCTCGCCTCTCACGACACTTGCCGCGAACACCTATTATAAAGTGATGATTTCAGGGGAGATTGCGTCTTTGAGCGGGGTGACGCTTACCAAAACAAATGACGGCGAGGACTTCTCGTGGATTTTCGCAACCAAGAATGATGGAACGCTTTGCTCGATTGATCGTGCGAGCGTGGAACCAGCAGAGGCACTTCTCAATGCGGTCGGTGAACGTCAATCCTTCTCGGTTTCGGCCTATGGAGAACCGGATGAATGTTCTGTGGCCGGTCAGGAATTGGTGGCAAGTGATTATGCGTGGGTGTGGGAAAATCCAATCATCAACGATCTTGATGTGGCGGCGTGGAAGACGGTTGGCGGAGCGCTCTTTGATGCGGATGCGAGCTCAGTCTCGGGATGCACGAGTTCTTGCATGGCCTCAGGAAGTGATTCTTATGACGCGGTCTGCGCGAATGGTGCGCTTGAAGTTGGAGAAGAATGCGAGGATGGAAATCTCACGGAAGGGGATGGATGCTCGGCTCATTGTTTGCGTGAAGGAAAAGGCGGGGGAGGATCGTGTGGGGACGGGACGCTCAATCGCAGTGCAAGCGGTGCCGGGGAAGATTGTGATGACGGCAATACGAAGAGTGGCGATGGATGTTCCTCAACCTGTCTCAATGAAGGAGCAAATGCCGTTGCAGGAACGTGTGGAAATACAAGTATCGCTTATGCGGAAAATCAGGGAGGAGAGGATTGTGATGACGGAAATAAAAAGAGCGGTGATGGATGTTCGTCGAATTGTGTCAACGAAGGCTCACGAAGTTATGCGGAACTTTTTGCGGTTTGCGGCGATGGCGCGGTGACGGTTCCGTATGAATCCTGTGACGATGGAAATGGGCTAAACGAGGATGGATGTTCTTCTTCCTGCGTACGTGAAGGAACAATTGTTGGAATGACGTGTGGCAATGGAGCCGTTGAGAGACTCTCTTCAAATGCCGGGGAAGATTGTGATGACGGCAATACCGTCGATGGCGATGGCTGTTCCTCGCAGTGTACGTTTGAAGGTTCCTCCTCTTCTTATGTGACTCCTTCTGTTTGCGGCGATGGGCATGCGGGAATTGGTGAGGATTTCAATTGTGAGTTATTGGCTTCAGGTGATGGCAATATTGATCCGATCCAGGATGCAGAAATCATGAACACCGCGGTCGACTTGGTTGATACGGAAACGCAACGTGCAACCGCCACGATTCGTGTGAAGGAACTAACTTCGAGCGTTGGAAGCGCATCAACTCTTTCGCTTTCCTGCGTGGCAGAAACAGCCGAGGATTGCCCCAGTGCTTCGCTTTATGGCGTTTCAGAAAATGGATGTTGTCTTCCGCGACCAACCGCGACGCTCATGCCAAACAGCAATGACGTTTGTTTGAACGCGTCGGTCTATGCCATTTTCTCGCAAGAAATGGATTTGGCCTCATTTACCGATCGTGTCTATCTTCAACTCGATACCACGGTGATTGGAACCTGTCCAACCTCAAGCGGATACGAAGTTTACACTCCATCCACCACAACCGCTTCGAGCTTCATTCAAAAAGTTTTTTCTTTTGTTGTCTCGTCCATGTTTGCCCAATCAACCGGACCCTGTATTCTCCCGATTGTCTCTTCTTCGCAGGAAGCATTGACCGACGGCTCCTACAAAGTGACATTCAGAGTTGAGCATCCTCTCTATCCGGAGACCCAACATATGCTCGTCATTTTTGGGGATCAGACGAGTCGCGATCTGTCATTGCTTGTTGGTGGGTTGTCATTATCAGGTTCAACCGATTCGACAAGTGAGTGGTTGGGTGTTGTAGATAGTCATGGGATTGGGCTCTATCTTACGACCGTTCAAACATTTACCACGACTGATTCCATGTGTCGGCTCGATGAAGTGATTATCACAGACTCTGCTGATGCGCCGGGCATGTTTACCTCTGCCAATGAATCGCATGATTTTTCAGCCGATGCCTATTCGTATCAAACCGGTTCGCGTCAAGAAATCGCTTCATTGCCCGGTGTTTACGCCTGGAAGTGGGATCCTTGGCAGAGTTCGGATTCAACGATCGCTGTTATTGATTCTTCGAGCGAGGATACAGCCGTGATTTCTTCTTTGGAAACAAGCGGATCGTCAACGATTATCGCTTCGGCGGCCGTGACCGAAGATGCGGTGGGAACCGATGAAACCGATGCGCTCACACGCTCGGATGATTATCAGGTTGAAGTGAGCATCTGCAATATGCCATGGCCGGATTATGCCAACTATCCATTTATCGACGATGCCACCGGGACCGTTGATGGGACAAAGAAAGGCATTGCTTGGATGAATTTCTCTACGCATTATTGTCGCGATGCAGGACTCCCCAGCGTGAGCGTGATTGCCCCGCCTGAGACAAAATCAGAAAATGTCATCAAAGAGTATCTTTTGAAAGTCGATGATGGATCAGGGGATGCCATTGGTCTTCGTATTGCAAGTAATGAGGATTATCTTCCACCGGAGTTGTGGTATCGCGCTCAAGGATTTGCCGGCAGTCCAAGCAATGAAAACGTGGATGGATTTGAAGCGGTTCGTGATGGGCGCACGGTTTATATTTCCGCGCCAAACTATGTTGCGGCGCTCAGTGCAGATAAAAGGAAATCGACTGTCAGCGCTCTTTATCCGAATATCTACATTCTTTCTTACAATGAAGGGGCGAGTGATGATACCATTGAAATTTTTAATCAAATCGTTGCCAATCTTTCGCTCATGACCAATGTTTCTTCCGCGGGTTTCTGTACCATTGTCAATAACAAATGGACCATTGGGGGCGCCTATACCACAACCACCTGTTCCTCGGATTTTGATTGTGGCGTTGGTGAGACTTGTGGGGATGTGCGTTCAAAAATTCAACGTGATGCCGCGCGCCTTACGGATCTTCGCACAATTGAAAATGCCTTAGCCGTCTACGGGGCAAGCAACGGCACTTGCTCGGCCACGACTTCACAACGTTGTACCAAATCAAGCGATTGCCCGACCGATGAATCATGTACGCCGTCGTATCCGCAACTTGAGAGCGGAACGTACGTTCGGAGCCTTGTTGTGAGTTCATGGTCATCGTGGAATGAAGCGTTTGGAAAAACATTAGGTACCACTCTTCCGCTCGATCCAATCAATGAAGCTCCGGCTTGCGGAGTGGCGGATTCTTCTTTTGAGTCCTATGAAGCCGATACGTGCGTGAACACGACGACTGGTGCGTATCTTTGTCCTCTCAATTCCTATGCGTATCACTATCGTTCACTCGGCCCAAATGATTTTGATCTTACGGCTGAACTTGAATATCGTCTGGCGGATTGGGTCTATGATATTGATACCTCCACGACGTATGATTTGATCGTTGGCGGGAATACCAGCACAAAAGTGGAAGGGTTTACCGGTGGAACGGCTTATTGCGATTCCTCAACGGTCTATGGAAGCTCTTCGAGTTGCGGAGACGGTATTGTTGGCTCTGGAGAGACGTGTGAACTCGGTGAGGTGGGTCCATTGGTGAGCTGCACGGATAGTGCCGGGTTCTCGGGAACTTCGACACAAGTGTGTAACGCAACCTGCAAGGGGTGGACCTTGCCGACCGGTGCCACGTGTACGGCGTATTCCTGTGGAAATGGACTTGTGGAATCGGGAGAAATTTGCGATGACGGTTCGCTCAATGGCACGTATGGTTTTTGCGGGTACGATTGCACGTATGGTTCTGGATTCTCTTGCGGTGATGGTTCGCTCGCAAGCGGAGAATTCTGTGATTGTGGATCCGCGACATCAAGCGGACGCACATACGGCGGGGGATTGTGTACCACGTACGGCGTTTTGAATGGGTCGTACCAAACAAATCCGGCGAATTCTTGTTCTTGGGATTGTACGGGCCCGGCGAGTTATTGCGGTGACGGTGCGGTTGACTCTGGTGAGGAATGCGATGGGAATGTTGAAACCTATTCCGGACTTCTTTGTCGGCAAGGAATAACAAATATTGGAAGGACACAATCATCGAATGTCGGGAAAACATGTTTACAAGATTCTGATTGTGGCACATTGGGTCGGTGTGGTGGAGTGGGGTCAGAACCGGTTTATGATGCTTGCCCAAACACAACGGTGTGTCTTTTGGGAGACGTAAATCTTCTTGGCTCGGCCTGTACCGTTGATAGCGATTGCGACAGCGTCGAAGGGGATGATGGCGTGTGTTCCGATGACGCGTTCCAAACAACACGAACCCGTACGTGTGCGGATGATGGCGCGAGCGGTGATGCGTGCACATGGGAAAGTCAATGGATGGATTTGGGGTGCAAGGCAGAAGTTCTTTGTGGAAATGGAGTGGTCGATAGTGGCGAAGCGTGCGACGATGGCAATGATTCCAATACTGATGACTGCACCGTGCAATGTACAAACAATTATTGCGGCGATGGCTATCTTTACGAAAGTGTAGAGGAGTGTGATGAAGGATCATTGAACGGTGTTTCTTGTTCCTCAGCCTATGAAGCCGGGTGTTCCTATTGTTCGGAATCTTGTCTTTCGGTTGCGGAGAGCGGAACGTTCTGTGGTGATGGTGTCCGAAACGGAGGAGAGTATTGTGATGCCGGCGATATGCCTTACCTTTATGTGAACAACGATGGATCGTTTAACGGAACGTGTGAATCAAGTGAGAAGGGCGAGAGCACGAGTGATGGTACGAGCACGTATTATTGTGCAAATGTTGGGGTCTGCGACGGAGGATCAGAGCAGGGAGATGTCTGCATCGCCTTTAGCACCGTCGCCATAGACTCGCTTTCCGTAGTGCTCTCAGATCTTTCTTCCTGCCCTGGTGGCACCTGTGTTTATCCATCATGTTCTCCAACGTGTGAGAGCAGCTGTCCGTTTACCAATGAATCAACGTCCATTCTCATGACCACGAATACGGATCGGACTAATCCGGTCGAGGAGATCTCGCTCGAGACCTACGGCATGCTCTCGGTTGATCGTGATGCGGGAACCATCATTCCAACCGCAGGAACACTTATGATGCCGGCATGCTCGAGCGCGAACAGTTTGCGCGCCAAGGTTTCATTTGAAGATTTTACTCGTCCACAAAATTATCTTGTTTTCGTTACGGATCTCTCTGCCTCCATGGCAACGACATTCGAGAGCGGCGAGACTCGGCTCGAGGTGACAGAAGAGAGTATTCTTACTGCCGGAAAATCCCTCTTTAATGCATTAGGAGAAATGATTCGCGTGAGCACGGTTGGGTATCAAGGTGGGAATGTTTATCTTCCCGGCGATGTTATTTCTGGCTATTCCGCGGGTGATGGGTTTATCAGCTCAGAAGCCTACGATGATCTCGCAACTGTTATTGCCTCTTATAGTCCCGGGGGCGGAACAAATACCTTCGGTGGTCTAGAGGCGGCAAAGAATCTTCTCGATGGAATCTCCGATGAAAATACACGAAAGATGGTCGTGCTCATGACAGATGGAGATTACACGGAAATTTACGGAGATCCCATGTATATGGCGTGTGTTCTTAAGGACGATGGGATTGAGTTATTTACAGCAACATTAGCGTCGGGGACACAGAGTACACTCAGCTCCGATGGGAATGAATGCGAAAAATATAAGAATAGCGATGGGACGTATATGAGCTATGAGGATTATCTCAGCATTGCGGATACGCGTGTATCGATGTTTGCAACACTCAGCCTTCGCATTCATCATTTTTTCCATAGTTTTATCTCAACAGTTTTGGCACGAGGTATGGGAACGCTCGGCTGTGATTCATCGGTTATCCCGTTTGTTATCAATAAAATGGCTTGTTATTCGAGCGGAAATCCAAATCCAGATACGGGAATCGATTATGCCTATAACGGATCCACAAAAGAAGAATTACAGACGATGTATGAAGAGATTCTCCAATCAATTCTCGGAGTTTCTCTCGGGTTTGTGGTAAACGGATCAATGGTCACCGGAGCCATACAAGAAGGTACGAGCGTTGAGCTTCCGTGGCCAACGGGCTTTGCCTGTACTGGCGAGGAACAAGAACTCCCAATTCGTCTCTTTTTTGAAGGGGAAGGCACGGTGGATATTAGTGATGTCTCACTCAATTATTGTGATTGATATGGATTGGCAAGCGCAACAATTTTATTCGCTCACTCCAGAGGGGACCCCGGTTCTCCCCGAGCAAGAATCTCCAAAAAAATCAGGAAAGAAAATTTTGATTTTGACTGGAGTTTTTTTGGGGGTTGTTGTTCTTGGGCTTGGCATTTGGGGAGTCATTGGTCTTTTTTCCGGTGAAGAAGTTGCCACGGAAGAAGCGGAGGTCTGTACGTTGGGTGAAGCAGGATGTTCAACGATCGCGGCTTTAGAAACAAGTGACATTGATTCTTGTGCCTCGCTTTCCGGAGATGAAAAAATTAATTGTGAAGACTTGGCGTATCTCTCGAAATCACAGGATGAGGATGATGAATCGTGGTGCAAAAAAATCAAAAGCGAAATTCTAGCGACTTCTTGCGAGGATAATTTTGCCGCACAGGAGTCACTTCTCCGCATTGAAGATGCGTCGCTCACGGGCAACCCGCTTGATTGTGAGGCGCTTGAGAATACGGACGATCAAGTGAATTGCCTTGACGTGATCGCTTCCATTGACGAAGATGAAGATGGCCTCACACGACAGGATGAATATGCGGCAGGAACGCTCGATACGGATTGGGATGCGGATAACGATGGATTGAACGATGGGGAAGAAGTGAGTATCCATGGGACTGATCCCCGGGAGATCGATACCGACGGTGATGGGTTCTCGGATTTTGTGGAGGTCCAGTCTGGTTATGACCCACTTGTCCCTTAATGAGCTATAATAGAATTACTATGTTTGACAATCAACCAACCCCAAGCCCTGTTTCAGCCCCTCCGATTCCACAAAAACCCGTGGAAGATATTTTTAGCGCTTCCGAACCCATGCAGGCCACTGTGCCCGCACCTCAACCAGTTGTTAATCCTCTGGCGCAAAAAACAGCAATGCCGAATCCTCAAATTCCTTCCTCGGCGCCTCGAGTATCGCTCCCTCCGGTCCCAAAAAAAGGAGGAACAGGAAAAATTATTTTAGTTATTATTGGCATGATTCTCATTCTTGCCATTGCCGGTGGACTCGCCGTCTTTTTGATGTCAGGCTCATCTCTCGGCCTCTCTGATATTTTGTCAGGGACAGATGAATCGACCGATGAAACTACCCAGGATGGAAAGGGTGATCTTATCCTCGATGAGGACGAGCCTGTGGTCGAAGAGGTGGCAGAAGAGCCGGTTGATAGCGATGGTGATGGATTGATGGACAGCGAAGAAATCAATGCCGGCACCGATCCATATAGCACAGATTCTGATCGTGATGGCTTGGGTGATCGTGAAGAGGTAAAAGTTTATGGAACCGATCCGCTTGATCCTGATAGTGATGGCGATACGTATCTTGATGGGAAAGAAGTTGAATCAGGATACAACCCCAATGGTGCGGGAAAGCTTTATGAAATCCCTGAGTAATTATGGGGGATGATCGTCAAACGATTGAGGCTCCAACGCAGACGTCTCCCAAGGACGATGAGTTTGTGATTCACGTCATGCCAAAGGAATTCTTGGGAAAACCTGCGGCCGTTGTGCAACCCATTGTTGCGCAAGCTCCTGTCAAAAAAGCGCTTCCTCCTTCGCCGGTCGTTGCTCCGTCAACCGCTCCGATGGCTCTACTTCCAAAGGGGACAGTGCCCATGCCGGCAAAAAAGCGTCACCTTCCTTGGGCGCTCATTGTTCTTCTTTTTGGGCTTCTTGTCGTTGTTGGAGGAGGAATTGTTTATTATTATTTTTTCCTTGTGACACCGGAGCCGGAGGTCGTCCCCGAGGAGGAAACACCGATTGTTGAAGAACCGGTCGCGATTCAGCCGGGGCACGATACGGATTCCGATGGGCTTACCGATACGGAGGAACTTCTTTATGGCACGGATTATCGTAATCCCGATACGGATGGCGATACATTCTTGGATGGGAATGAAGTTTTCCACCGGTATGATCCGTTGGGATTCGCTCCATCAACCTTGCTCGACACGGGCTCGGTTCTCGAATTCACAACGTATGAATTGCCGCTTGGGGGTTTTCGAATTTATTATCCGGCTTCTTGGTCCATCGTAAACTCAAGCCAGACCACAATCACCTTTCACACGGAAAAAACAGAAGTGGTGACTTTGGAGCGGTTTCCAAAAACTGAGGATTCATTCGGCTCCTGGTACGCGAATCGACCTGTTGAAGCGGCGCCCTTCTCGAGTCTTATGGCTTTTACCACAAAAGAAGGATTGGACGGGTATATGCAAGGCGATGAACGCTTGGCCTATATCGATCTTTCCGACGCGGTGTGGAAATTCTCTTATGATCTTGGCGATGAGGTGACCATTGATTATCTCCAGACGTTTCAGATGATGATTAATAGTTTTATTCTCGTCAAATGATAAAACTTATTCTTCAGCAGACCCTTCTTCCGGTTGGTGAACAGTTTTCAAAAGATGATCTTTTATTTATCGCAAAAACCATTGGGAGTCTTGTTGCTCAAAAAAAAGAGGGGGAAATTGCGATCGCCATGATCGATGATCAAGAAATTCAGCGATTGAATCGGATGTATCGTGGAATCGATAAGGAAACCGATGTGCTTTCCTTCGGGTATGCGGACGCTTCTCATGCGAAGAATTCGCTTGGTGACGTTGTGATTTCTTATCCCCAGGCCGTGCGACAAGCGATCGGAAATACGCGCGGCGAGCTCCTCCGTTTGATGATTCACGGGATTCTTCATGTGCTTGGCTTTGATCACGAACGTCCGGAAGACGCTCGTCAAATGTTTCCTCTTGAAGATCAATTATTTTCTCAATTATCCTCTCTTGTATGAGTCAAATTTTCCAACGATTTTCTCGAAGTTTTCGTCACGCCTTTCATGGGATTGGCCTGATTTTGCGTCGAGAGCGAAGTTTTCAGGTACAGGTTTTCGCCGCGATCGTTGTTCTTACACTCGTTATTGCGCTCCCGCTCGATACATGGGAACGCGTTTTGCTCATTCTTTTGACCGCAGCCGTTCTGGTGCTCGAAATCCTCAATAGTATCTTCGAGCGAATTTCCGATGCGCTTCGCCCCCGTCTTGACCCGGTTGTGAAGGATGTGAAAGATATGATGGCTGGTGCTGTTCTTCTCACCTCTATGACGGCGGCCGTGATTGCGGTTCTTATTCTTTGGGATTATTTCGTCAATTTTGTCGCCTCACGCTTTTAGGGTATAATGGATGCTATCGTTATGGCGGAACGTACGATTACAGGGTTAGATATCGGCTCTTCGCGTATTCGCGTTGTGGTTTCGCAAGCATTACCCGGAGAAGATTCAAAACCTTGCCTTCATGTCCTTGGCGCTGTGGAAGTTCCATCTATTGGAATTCATCGTGGAAGCATCTCGAGTATCGAGGATGCTGTTTCTTCTATTTCAAAGGCTCTTGAAAAATCAGAACGCATGACCGGGAAGCCGGTGAATCACGCCTGGGTTTCGATTGCCGGTCAACAAATGCTTGTGCAGGAGAGTCGGGGAGTGATTGGCGTTTCCCGTCCATCCGGGGAGATCCAGGAGGAAGATGTTGAACGCGTTATCGAGGCGGCTCGTACCGTGGCAACCCCATCGAATTACGAGATTTTGCACGTCATTCCCAAGAGTTTTACCGTGGATGGCCAGCGGGGTATTAAAGATCCGGTTGGCATGCATGGCATTCGGTTGGAAGTGGACGCGGTCATTATCCAGACGATTTCATCTCACATAAAAAATGTTACCAAGAGTGTTTATCGTACCGGGCTTGATATTGATGATTTGGTTTTTTCGCCTCTAGCCACGGCCGAAGCAGTGCTCACCCCGCGACAGAAGGAATTGGGTGTTTGCGTTGCCGATATTGGGGCGACGAGTACCACATTAGTGGTCTACGAGGAAGGAGATATGCTCCATACCGCGGTTTTACCAATCGGGGGTGATCACATTACCCATGATTTGGCGATTGTTCTTCGAACATCTATTGAGATTGCGGAGCAAGTGAAGAGAGGAATTGGATGTGCGGTTCCTGATCAGGCATTGAAGGAACCATGCAATCTTCGGGATTTCGGTTCTGGCGAGGATGAAGTTCTGAAACCTCGACTTGTTTCCGAGATCATTGAAGCACGAGCAGAAGAAATTTTTGAGGCAATTGATGATGAACTTCGAAAAATCGATCGTTCCGGCATGCTTCCGGTTGGGGTAGTTTTGACGGGTGGGGCCGTGAAACTTCCAGGGATGGCCGATGTGGCAAAACGCGTTTTGCGTCTCCCGGTTTCCATCGGTTTTCCCTCGGGTGTCAGCAGTGCGATCGACGAAGTGCGCGATCCGGCTTATGCGACGGCCGTCGGATTGGCAATGTGGGGTTTTGCCATTGAATCAACCTCACATGGAAAGTTTAAATTCGCCATAAAAGGCATCC
The DNA here is from genome assembly GCA_041661425.1 of Patescibacteria group bacterium. GTDB lineage: Bacteria > Patescibacteriota > Patescibacteriia > UBA9934 > UBA9934 > JBAYHI01. The sequence continues at coordinate 26,905 of JBAZUI010000003.1, forward strand.
AGGATATTTCTGATACGGTTCGGAAATGGCTAAAAACATTGATCCCATAATTTGACGAATAAAGTGAGTCAAAGTGTGGCTCATTTTTTTGTTGTCTGGGGGTCAGGTCGTTACTTGTAGCGTTATTTTTAAGAAGTGCGACAAGTAACGACCTGACCCTCCAGCGCTCGGGTGAAGGTTGCGATGATAATTGTCCGAAAAGTTATACCGAGGTTATGCACAAGACCGTATATCGATTCAGAACCAAGTATGATAACTTTATGAGTACAAATTTTATCGAAGCTTAGCCAAGTTGGATAAATTTAGTGTTCAACTGAATAAGCATCTGAATCAATCATGTCGTCAATATGGCAGAAGTGAAACCAGAAATCGAGGCCTTTGCGAAAATTAAGGTTTTCGGCGTTGGCGGAGGCGGGGGATCTGCCATTAATCGAATGATTAAGGAAAAAATGAAGGGCGTTGATTTTGTTGCCGTGAACACAGATGTTCAGGCGTTACAGGCAAATTTAGCTCAGCATAAAATTCCAATTGGAAAGACCGTGACGCGTGGGTTGGGGGCTGGTATGAATCCGGATATGGGACGTCGCGCGGCCGAGGAAGGAGCGAATGATATCCGAAGTGCGATCAGTGGATCGGATATGGTCTTTTTGACCGGTGGACTCGGCGGTGGCACGGGGTCTGGTGCTCTTCCGGAGATTGCAAAAATCGCTCGGGAATCTGGTGCGCTCACCGTGGCGGTTGTCACAAAGCCATTCTCATTTGAAGGGGCGCAACGCAAGCGTATCGGTGATGATGCTTATGCAGAACTTTCTCAACAGGTCGATACGATCATCACGATTCCAAACGATCGTGTGCTTCAGATCATCGATAAAAAAACAACCTTGCTTGAAGCCTTCCAAATCGTCGACGACGTCTTGCGCCAGGGCGTTCAAGGAATTTCGGAAATCATTACGCTCCCGGCTCTCATTAACGTCGACTTCGCCGATGTAAAAACCATCATGCAAAATGCCGGGTCGGCGCTTATGGGCATCGGAACAGCGTCCGGAGAAAATCGTGCGGTCGAGGCGGCAAAAATGGCAATCGCGAGTCCGCTTCTTGAGGTCTCCATCGATGGAGCAAAAGGGATCCTTTTTACGATTACTGGAAGTCCGGATCTTGCCATGTACGAGGTGGCGGAAGCGGCAAAAGTGATTACCGGTTCAGCGGACGACGACGCAAAGGTCATCTTTGGCGCAAACATCGATGAGTCGCTAAAAGATGAGGTGCGTATCACCGTGGTTGCAACCGGTTTTGATGCGCGTGATCGTCGCATGGCTCCTGGTCTTGGTGGGGATGTTGAAATCGCTCCGCGTGGTACCTGGACGCCAAGCGCTCGGCCAGATAATTATCGGAATCAGCCAATGGCGTCTCAACCACGAGAATCAATCGTACGTGAATCACCGTTTAAGGAACATCGCGTTCCATCGTTCGATGAAGAGCCAGTGCGTCAGGAACGTGAGCCGATCCTTCGCGATGAGCCATTCGCGCCTCCAGCCCCTCAACAAAAGCAAGAGACGCCGGATGCGGACTTTGATATCCCTCCATTCATCCGCCGGAAGAGAATGTAGAAAATTCATGTGCGTTGCCCGGTTTGTAATTTTCGTTCTACGCGCGTCGTGGACTCCCGTCTTTCCAAAGACGGAATGAGTGTTCGCCGTCGTCGTGAATGTGAGCGTCCACGATGTGGCTTTCGGTTTACGACCATGGAAGAAGGTCAGCTTCTGGATGTCTCGGTTGTGAAACGCCATGGCGGGCATGAACCTTATCTTCGCGATAAACTCCTTTCCGGATTGAAAAAAGCGCTTGAAAAACGTTCGTATACGGATGATGATTTCCGCGGACTCATTCTCAGAATTGAGCGTGATATCCAAAAACGCCGCAGCGCGGAAATCACGAGTCTCCAGCTTGGCGAGATTGTCATGCGTCACCTTCGGCGCTTCGATAAAGTCGCCTATATTCGCTTTGCCTCGGTCTATTATTCATTTGAAGATTTGAAGACCTTTGAAGAGGAACTACGAAAGCTTGGGAAGAAGCGCGGCAAATCGTCCACAAATTTCGGAAAATAATCGGGCGTTCATGCTATACTAATGGCATGGTGAAGAAGGAACGACGGACAAAAATTATTGCGACCATCGGCCCGGCCTCTTCTTCGATTTCCGTTCTTATTCGAATGGTGCGTGCGGGCATGTCGATGGCACGTTTGAATTTTTCGCACGGCAAGCACGAAGAGCATGCGCATCTTATCCGAACCATTCGTGCCGCGAGTAAGAAGGCCGACATTCCTGTCGGCATTCTTGGCGATCTGCAGGGCCCGCGGATTCGCATTGGCGAGCTTCCGGATCATGGGATTGAACTTCGCCCGCGTCAGAGCGTGATCCTGGACGTTTCGGTCAAAGAGTATGAACCGGGAGGATCGCTCCCAATTACCTATGCCTTGCAAAAAGATGTGAAGGCGGGCGATCGCATTTTTATCGATGACGGGTTGATTGAAGTTGAGGTGAAACGTGTCCAAAAAACCGCGGTGCATTGTTTGGTAAAAATGGGAGGGATTCTCACATCGCATAAGGGAATGAATCTTCCCGATACCCATGTCACGGCCGTGGCATTTACAAAAAAAGATCGTGAAGATCTTCTCTTTGGTCTCGAGCATGGCATTGATTGGGTGGCTCTGTCTTTTGTTGCGACTCCAGAAAGCGTCGCATCTGTTCGCGAGATTGCCGCGGGATATTGTCGAGATATCGGCCGTGTGCCTCCAAAGATTATTGCCAAGATCGAACGGAAAGAAGCGGTTGATCATTTTCACGATATTCTCGAGGTTGTCGACGGAGTGATGTTGGCGCGTGGGGATTTGGGAATCGAGGTTCCTTTTGAGGAAGTCCCGCTCATTCAAAAAGAGTTCACAGAAATTTGTCGTCAAGCCGGGAAGCCGATTGTGATTGCCACGCACATGCTCGATTCGATGTCCGAGCACCCGCGTGCCACGCGCGCGGAAGTTTCCGATGTAGCGAACGCCGTCATTGATCATGCCGATGCGGTGATGCTTTCGGCGGAAACCGCTATGGGGAAATATCCCGACATTGCTGTTCAAACCATGGCCTCCGTGATTACCGAAGTGGAAGCCTCGCGGTTTGATGATATTTCTTTTTATCAAATTCATTGTATTCCCGATATTGCCACGGCTTTCGCACAAGTCATGCACACGCTTGCGGAGCACGGTCAAATTCAGGCCATCGCCACCTCAGCTTCGTTTGGGGATCTGGCGCAAAAAATCAATATCTTCCGTCCGAATGTTCCAATTATTATCGCTTGCGAATCGCAAGAACAGGCAAAGCAGTATTTGTTACGAGCTGGCTTTCAACCGGTCGTTCTCGATGATGAACCCGCGACATTCATCCATCGGATGGAACGGCTTATTCACGATCAAAGGATCATTGATAAAAAATCCCGCGTCGCGTATGTGATCGAAACCGCGCGGGGAGATGTCCAATTGATTATTCGTGGATGATCGTCTCGATGGATTGCGAAATGGTATCGCCAATCCACATTTTAAAATTGAAAGACTCAAACGTATTTCGAAGAAGGAGAAAAGCAATTCCAGCGACAATCGTTGTTCCAATAATGAAACCGAATCCTTCAAAAATACCATGAATCGTTGAAAGAAATAATTGGTGAATCATTGACTTTGGTTTCATTTTCACGACAACGTCACGAATCTCTTCAACATTTTTTTCAATTTCAAACACTTCAAATTTGAGTGGCTCTTGGATTCTTTTTTCCTCCATACTTTTTTTGAGTATAACATACGGCGCGCGGTTTGCGGAGTCCTTTTGCAACAAGTCTTTCTTTTGTGCTCCATTGTTCCGTTGCCGTGGTCCAGGCGATGCTTGAGAAATCGTTCATGTGCGTTTCAATAAATTTTTTTGTTTTTTCCGGGTAGAGAGTCCCGCATTCACGCAAGGTCCAACCAACGGCTCGTTGAACGTAAAAATGTTCATCGCGAATTCGTGGTTCCACGAGCGCGATGATTTTTTGATAGGGAAGATGATGCGTGCGTGATCGTGCATAACAAATCATCGAGACCAGTGAGAGCCGACGCTCCCATGGATTTTTTGAGGTGTTCCATTTGACGAGTGTGGGGTAGATCTTGTGCGGAAATTGATCAAGAAGCATGGCGAAGAGACTGCTCAAAGAATCGGAGTGAGCCCAATTATCGATTTTTTTACTCCAGGTTTTCAGGATGGTCCAATCGGAAAGATCAAGATCTTTTTTTCGCGATTCGACGATCAAGAGGAGCACGTAGAGCACGGCAAAATTATTTGAGGATTTCCAGATGCGATCGAGTGTCGCCCGATATTCTTTCCAGGTCACTTGCTTTTGTTGGGCGTTGATTTTTTTGACGATCGCACGCATGGCGGGAATTGGGCATCCCATATGCTCAAGGCCGGACGGGATATACCACATTTCCGCTGCCTTTCGTTTGGCTTGCGCACACGGTTTGAGAAGCAAAAGAATCTGCTGTTCGGTGAGGCTCATATATCCACATTCATACCTCAAAAATAGGCAAACGTGAAGTATAATAAGGATCGTGTGATTTTGACATATCAACGGAGATGTTCACGTGCTCTCACGTTCCTATTGTTTTGTTGTTTTTGGTTTTCTTGGTTTCCGATGTCTCCTGTTTTTGCAGCAACAAGCGTCACGTATTCATCGCAGGCGGAATTGGAGAGCGCGATTTCTCAGACCGGTTCTGATTCAACGACCACCCCGGGAGCATTGACGCTTACTGCACTTGCAACCGATGCCAATCCAGTGGCGGAAACTCGTGATGTCGCTTTACTTGTCTCTGATGATGGCGTGGTGGATGCGGATATTGATTTTTATCTGAGTGCGTATTTTCCGAATTTTGATTCTGATGGGGATGAAGCCGTTGATGATGTCTTGGAGTTTGCCGATGTTGATGAATTGAGTGATCTCTCAGGATATGAGATTGTCGTCACCGACACTGAAACAACCACGCAAGCGGCAACGGTCCCGCAAGATGTCCTCGATGCGTTTGCAACGGCAGGCGGACTCGTTATTGAAAATATCATTGAATATAGCGTTCAACGTCAGGCCGATACGTATGAATCGGAAGTGAGTTTTGATTATACAACCGCGGCTATTCGCGATCTGGCTTCCGATGGAACGTATCTTTGGACGCTCGATGATACATCCCCTGAGCGAATTTTAAAAATTGATCCGGCCGATGGCTCAACAATTGCCACGTATTGCGCTCCAGATACAACGCCTCGCGGAATCGAATATGTCAATAATACGTTGTATATTGCCGATTCATTCGCAGATAAACTGTATGAACTTGATCCCGCAAGTTTGACGGTTTTTGATAGCGTTTGCGCCGCGCCCTATGAGGGTAATCATTATCATTTTTCCGATTTGAGTCCTGTGTCCGGAAGTCCGTGGGGACTTGCCTCAGATGGAGTGAATTTTTATCTTGTCGATTCAACAACAGTGCGTCTTCATGCGTTTACCATTTCCGGCTCCTCTCTTGTTCAATCAAACTCTTGGCTTCTCACAAGCCTTACTCCACGCCCTGCCACTCTCCCTCGAGGGTTGGCGTATAACGGAGGGTATCTTTGGTACGCTGATTCCACGACCGGGCTCATTTATAAATTATCGCCGTCCGATCCGTCGGTCACGGTAACGGCATACGATGCCTGGGATCAGTGGGGAAGCGATGAAGACCCGACGGGTCTTGCTTTCATTGATGGCGATCTTTGGGTGACTGATGACGATCCCACGGTCAAGAAACTTTATAATCATTCGAGTTTTTATCTCGATAAAGACAGCTACGAATATTTCAATAAAGGGAATACCTCATTTGAAACTCCGAGCGTTCAACCGAAAGGATTGGCATACGATGGAACGTATTTTTGGCTCGCGGATGATTATACAAATACCATTTATAAATTAAACGCTTCCACGGGCGCGGTTGTTTCTTCCTGTATTGCTCCGTATTCTCGACCAAGTGGGGTTGCCTATTATTCAGGGACACTCTGGGTTTCGGATTGGGGATCAGATCTGGTGTATCTTGTGAATCCAACAACGTGTGCGGTCTCGAGTTCGTGGGCCGCGCCTAGCACGGGATCACATGGGATTGCGCATGATGGAACAAATCTCTGGCTGGCGGATTCCGATTCGGATTTGATTTATAAATTGAATCCAACAACCGGGGCTGTCACGTCTTCTTTTGCCGCACCCGGGCCGGCTTCGAGAGGTCTTGCCTATGAAGATGGTTCGTTGTGGGTCGCGGATGAAACCGATGAAACCTATTATAAACTCAATCCAACCGACGGGAGCACGCAACTCACAAGAACAGTTGTCGAACTCACAGTTGAGGGAATTGCCTTTGTTGACGGACGGCTCTGGTCTGTTGATGAAACGCAAGATCGTATCTATAACGTTGATAGCAATAATCTTGCCATGGGGCAATACGATGCCCCGGCAACCAATCCGCGCGGGTTTACCACAGACGGCACGAATATTTGGGCCGTGGATTCCACTTCCGATAAGCTGTATAAACTCGATGACGAAACATGGGCCGTGAGTGCGACCTATGATGCCCCGGCGCTCGATCCCATGGACATTACCTATGGAGGAGGATATCTCTGGATCACAACCGATGCTGATAATAAAATTTATAAAGTTGATCCCGCAACCGGTGGATCGGTTTCTTCATTTGCAACTCCGGATTCCGATCCGTACGGGTTGGTGTATGTGGATTCCTATCTCTATCTCACGGATACCATCGAAAATTTATTTTATAAAATCGATCCGACTGATGGATCGAACGATCAAGAATGGGATGCGCCTGGGAGCTCGCCAGGGCCTCTTGCCTATGACGGAACTTCCATTTGGAACTTCGATACGGATGAGCGTATTTTGTTTGAATTGGAATTGGATGATGATGTGGGAGGGACGATTTCCGCTACGCAAGAGGTTACGACCTCCGGGATTCAAGGAATCGAATTTATCGGAGGAGTCCTCTATACCGTTGATACGTATTTCGACATGTTCTTTGATGCCGATACGATTTCGGTCGAGCCGACCGCGATCATCGAAGTCGCAGACGATTATACGAGCCCGTATTCCGTGGATGACTCCTTTTACTACACAACGCGAAGCACAAGCGAAGGATTCTTTTTGCATCGCCGGTTAGGTGGGGTACCCGAGACAGCGAGCCGGCAAATTCTCGCTTCCTCAAGTCGAGGAGGCGCTGTTTATGTTCATGAAGATGTGGGTGCGGGAGATATTTTCGCTCTCGATCTTGTTCTCCTGGGAGATAATTACGAAGTGTCTCGTCAAACCGTTCCGGCCGTCACGCTCTTCTTCGATGCGCTGGGAATAAAAATTCACAGTGAAGGCACGCAGGAAAATACGAAACCGACCTATGCTTCACCTTCCACGGATCTGAGTAATCTTATGACAAGTTGTAGTGCGGCATTCGTACGGACAACGATCGGCACTTCCAGCAATGGTCAGCCGATCTACGCCTATTCGTACGGAACCGATGGAAAACCGGTTGCCATCTATTTGTCGGGTGTTCACGGAAATGAAGAGCATGCCTACATTCCTGAGGTGCGCTGGATGCAAAATCTCTGCACGGATTATTTGGCAGGAACAGATCGTGCGCTGAATTTGTTCCAAAATTTTGAGGTTATTTTTGTTCCGCTTCTCAATCCATACGGGATCGCGAACGGCACTCGTTACAACGCGAATTATGTCGATCTTAACCGTAACTTTGACTGGAATTGGTCAGCGTATGCGTCATCCTATAAAGGGGCTTCGGTTTTTTCCGAAGTGGAATCACAGGCATTCCGGGATTTGGTATTGGCGCATGAAGACGATCTTGTCTTCTTCAACGATGCGCACGCCGCCATGGCCATCGCTCCGGGGATGACGTGGGCGTATCCCACCGGAGCGGTTGCACCGGCTATCATCGAAAATGTTTACGATATCTTCAGAACGAAAAACGCCAATCGATGGTTTGAAGAAAAAGCAGGTCTTGGGCGATGGCTGACGTATGATCGTTATACGTTCCAATCCGATGTTCCGTATATTGAAAACTGGGTCGGATCGTTGGGAATTCCCACGAGCACGAATGAAGTGATGGGGAAAAAAGATGTGGGCACCGGGCGCATGATTCACACAAGCGATTGGTATTTCAAACATTACGACGCCTCATTCGACGCCCTCTCCTCTCAATACGGTCGTTCGGTTTACCGCATTGATGGAACGGTTGATTCTGTTTTTTCGGCCGCGGTTACTTCAAATGCCACAACCCCGGCGGGAACGAGCATTTTGTTCCGCTATGGTTCGAATGCAACAACCGCCGAACCGACCACCTGGTACGACACCTATTCGAGCGTTCCGGCCGGACGATATCTTTTTGCGGAAGTGATTCTTCAACGTGACGCCTACGATGATTCCACGCCAACGCTTGCGGATTTTACCGTTTCCTATACAACGGCGAATACGGCTCCGACGGTCACAACACCAACGGCTGTCGTGGCCATGGATGGGAGTGGTGAGGTGACGGTTGCGACGACGCTCGATGACGCCGATGACGATGATACACTCCAAGCGCTTGTTGAATACTCCCTAAACGGTGGTTCGAGTTATGCGAAAGCAACTATTTCCGAATTGCCGGCTGATATCACGGCAACCTATGGCACCCCGGACGTGGAAAATGACAATACGTATCAAATCGGGAATGCTGGCGGGTACATCACAAGTTCTTCTGGCGCGAATGCTTTGACGTTCGTTTGGGATGCCCATACCGATGCCCCAACCGCGGATATTTCAAACGCAAAAATTCGTGTGACTCCTTTTGATGGAACCGATATCGGCACACCGGTCGCCTCATCAAATATCACGATCGATAATGCCCATCCTTCCGGTCTCGCGACGCTATCGCGAGGCGCGGTGACGTGGAATTCTCTCACGCCAACCTGGGACATCGCCTCTGATTCGCATTTTGATCATTACGAAATCTGGTATGGATTCGTGCAAGCCGATGTGGATAATCGGACGGGGACCGCACATGAATGGGATGATTCGGATGATGCCGATCTTCTCTTGGCGGCCACGAGTGCAACGACGATTCCCGGTCTTTCTCCTCTTACAAATTATTATGTGAAACTTTTTGCTGTCGATACGTACGGCAATGAATCGACCATCGCCTCTGTTGGTATGGGAACCATTAAGAAATCAGAGAGTACGGTGACGGCGAATGTTGGTGGCGGAGGATCAGGAGGTGGGGGATCGTCAAATCAGATTACATTTTTTGACATTATCCAACAACGTCTCCCAAGTATCGCGACGATCCAAAAAAATACCGCTTCACAATTTTTATGGACGACGTCCGGAACGATTTCTTTTGTGAATATCTCTTATTCGCTCGATCAAGGAGCAACGTATGAAAAAATTATTGGTCCAACGCCCAATACCGGTTCCTATGATTGGACAACCCCAAAGATTCTTTCGGGATCATCGGTCATGTTTAAAATCGAAGCAACGGATCTTGCTTTGATTATCGATTCAGAAATTTGCGAAAAAAATATCGCGTCAGGGCGACCGCTTTGGGCTCGTTCGCCCGTGACGGGTGAACTCGAAGAAGTCACCGAAGTTTTTCCCGGCGATTATATCAAGAGTCCATATTTTTCAACGGTCTATTACGTGACCGACGATTACGGGCGCCGACCGTTTATCGATGAAGAGACGTATTTTACCTGGCAAGAATCGTTTGCAACATTGAAATCAGTGACTGACGCAACGCTCACAACCTTAACGATCGCCGGTCCCATGTTGCCGAAACCCGGAGTCAAGTTGGTTAAAATCGAGAGTGACCCGCGTGTGTATGAAGTCTTGGAAAATGAAAAAGACCCGTACCGTCCATCGCTCCGCTGGATTTCTTCTGAAGCGGAAGCAACGGAACGATTCGGGTCGTGGTGGAAGTGGAATATCGTGGATGTACCGGTAACGACGTTTGCGCGATTTGATTTCTAGTTGAGGATTGTTACCGCATACGTCAAGAACGTGGCAAAACAGACCCAGAGAACATACGGGAAAAGGAGGGCACTGGCGAGTTTTGATGTTTTCCAAAGTGAGAGCGAAAGAAAGAGGACAGAGAGTCCAAGAAGAAGAGCTTCGATGATCGCAAGAGTAAAGGCATGGATCCCAAAGAAGAGGAGGCTCCAAAGGACGTTTAATGTTGCTTGAAGAAAAAAGAAAAACCAGATCCATCTACTTGTCGGTGCCTCGATTTTTTTCTGCATGGCAAGAAGAAGGGAAACAATGGTCAGTACAAAAAGGACCGTCCAAACCGTGCCAATCACGGATCCGTCGGGCGTCCAAGGGGGAAGAATGAGCGTCTCGTACCAAACCATTCCCTGCGAGGTGATAAAACTCCCAACAACAGCGGTTGCAATGACGGTTAAAATAATGACGAGAGACGATTGATAGTTTTTCATAGCATGGTTAATGATTCGTGAATAGTTTCTTCAAGCGCGCTTTGTCCGGAAAGAGCGGCAATTCCGACAATCATCATCACGCCAAGGAGGGCGGCAAGAAGATAGCGCAGATATTTTTTTTCTTCTCGAGAAACGCGAATGGATCGCGGGACAAGATCCATAAAAATCATATACAAGAAAAGACCGGCGGCAATACCCAAAAGCGGAGTCAGGAACGAGACCGCCTGGGAAAGAATAATACCAAGCCCAGCCCCAATGAAGACCGTGGTATTGGCAAGGCAATTTCTCCACAAGGCTTGCGAGGTTGAGTATCCCGATTCCTTCAGGACGAAGAATTCCGAAATTCCTTGCACGAATTCGTGAATAAAGATGCTCGCGGCAGTAAAAATTCCAAGACGAAAATCAAGAAAGAAGGCCGGCGCAAGCAAAAATCCATCCGCGATATTGTGAAGCGCATCTCCCAAAAGCACTCGGTAGGCAGTGGCGTGCGAATGATGCTCATGACATTCATCATGGTGGTGATAGCAATCCGGCACAAAGGATTCAATCGCATAGGCGATGAGTACCCCAAAAAGAACCGAGCCAATTCCCAGGAGAATTGAGCCATCGGAAAATGTTTCAAGTGCGATGTTTATGGCGATAATAAAAAAAACACCCGCAGAAAAACTCACCAAGTAATTCATGGAGCGGTGCATCCAGGCCATGAGATGTTTCTGCATGAACAAGATTCCGCCGAGCGAAGCGCCAAGAATGCAAAGACAGGAAAGGATGATGGCAAGAATGGGAAGCGTCATATGTGTATGAGAATCTTGGAATATTTCTTAGCCTAGGATACAATAACATTAATCATTTTGCTATGCCAACACCTAAAAAAATACTTGTTGTGGAGGATGAAAAATCCATGGCGAAAGCCTTGGAGCTCAAACTCACAAAAGAAGGTTTTGTCGTGGAGATTGCGGTGGATGGGGAAGGTGCTTTGGCAAAACTTCGGAAAGAAAAATACCAACTCGTTCTTTTGGATCTTGTCTTGCCAAAGCTTGATGGATTTGGAGTTCTTGAAGCAATGAAAAAAGAGGGCATCAAAACTCCCGCGATCGTTTCGACCAACTTGAGTCAGGAAGAAGATGAGGCTCGAACGCGGGCTCTCGGCGCGAAAGATTTTTTCGTCAAATCCGATACGTCTATTACTGATGTTGTGAAACACATTAAACAATTAATCGGCTAGGAGGTATGGCATTGGAGGAGAAGCAAATTCTTGATTTGCTTCTATCACAACAGTACGTTTCAAGCGCTGATCTTGCGCGCGTGGAAAAACTCTCTAAACAAGGGGCGGGAACCCCACTTGATCTTTTGCTTTCCGGTGGATTTCTGTCGAAAGATCTTCTTGGGCAGGCGCTCGCGGAATTTTATAAAGTTCCGTATGCGGACTTGAATACAAAAATGCCGTCACGCGAACAGATTCTTCTTATTCCGGAAGGAGTTGCCAAGCAATTCCGTGCGGTTCTTTTTACGGATGCGCCAAAGAAGTTTGTGATTGCCACGGATTTGCCGCAGACGAGCGGACTTTCCACGGCAGTTAAGGAATCGGCAAAAGGGCGGACAGTAAGTGTGGTGTATGCTCTTTCCGAAGATATCGATCGGGCGCTTCAGACGTATTGGAAACCGCTCGAGACCGAGCTTTCGGAAATTCTTTCAAATACAAAACGAGCCGCGCCAGAACTCGTCGAGGAGATTTTGCATCAAGCCATTGGTCTTCGCGCTTCGGATATCCATTTCGAGCCGCAGGAGAAAGAAGTGGTGATTCGTTTTCGTATTGATGGAGTGATGCAGAGAGTCGCGTCACTCAAAAGAGAAACGTATGAGAATGTTTTGAATCGGTTGAAAGTGATGTCGCATCTGCGTACGGATCAGCATGATAAAGCGCTTGATGGCTCCATCCGGTATCGATACGAAGGAGACGCGGTGGATATCCGTGTGTCCATCGTTCCGATTTTTGACGGAGAAAAAGTCGTCCTGCGTTTATTATCCTCGTATACGCGTGGGCTTTCCCTCGAGAGTTTGGGGCTCTCCAGTCCTGATCAAGAAAAACTCATTACCGCTTCCAATAAGCCGTTTGGGATGATTCTTGTGGCAGGGCCAACCGGATCAGGGAAAACAACAACGCTCTACGGCGTTATGAAAATTTTGAACACGGTTGAGGTAAATATTGCCACCATTGAGGATCCGGTGGAATATAAAATTCCGAATGTGAATCACATGCAAGTCAATTCCGAAACAGGATTGACGTTTGCGCGTGGACTGCGTTCTATTGTTCGTCAGGATCCGGATATTATCCTTGTGGGAGAAATTCGTGACGAAGAAACCGCGGATATTGCGACGAATGCGGCACTTACCGGCCATCTTTTGCTCTCGACATTTCATGCAAACGATGCCGCGACCGCCATTCCGCGTTTGCTTGATATGGGAGTGGAACCGTTTCTTCTCGCTTCGACCTTGGAGCTGGTGATTGCCCAGCGACTTGTTCGGAAGATTTGCGATCAGTGTCGATACAGTCTCATAAAAACCGAAAAACAAATCAAAAAGGAGGCGCCTGATCTTTATTATTTCTCGCCAAAAAAATCCTATACTCTCTATGCAGGAAAAGGATGTCATGCTTGCGCGGGAACGGGTTTTTCCGGACGGACAGCTATTCTTGAAATTATCGAAATAAGTTCCGCCCTTCAGTCTCTTATTATGACGCGTCCGTCCACACAAGATATTTGGAAATTGGCGCGTGCGGAAGGGGCGACATCCATGTTTGAGGATGGGCTTCAAAAAGTTCTTCAAGGATTAACCACGCTCGAAGAATTACATCGCATTGCTTCGCCGTCGCGTGAAGATTTGGTTGCCATGCAAAAACGTGGGTTTGTATGAAAACAACCCCAAAAAAACAAACAGAGATTCTTGCGGAGAGCAGGGAAGAAACACAGCTAAAAGCGCGTGAGAAGACCCTTGCGAAAAAATCATCGAAGAAATTGAACACAAAAAAAACGAAGATCGAAAAATCTCCCGTCGCTTCTGCGGTGGTTCCATTAAAGAAATCACAGTGGAATCCGTTTCTTGCGCTTGTGCGTCTGGTGCGCAATAGTCTCAAGCGTCTTGATCGGATGACCATCGGAGGGAAGAAAGAGAAAGCATATTTTTTGGAATATCTTGCCGTGCTTATCACTTCGGGAATGGATCCCGCGAGCGCCATGCAATCGATTGGGAAGGATCTGCGCACGCGCTGGATTCGACAGCTTGTGGTTGAGGCGGAGGAGCGGATTCAGAGTGGAAGCAGTGTTTGGCAAACGCTCCAAGAAGCACATTTTTTGCCGAGTCATGTTATTTCACTTCTTCGCATCGGAGAAGAGTCAGGTCGTCTTTCGGACAATCTCAAAGCGGTCGTCCTCCAACAGCAAAAGGATGCGGAATTCAAATCAAAAGTTCAATCCGCCATGATGTATCCGGTATTTGTGATGTCCATCACCTTGATTGTCGGAACAGGGATTGCGTGGTTCATTTTGCCGCAACTCGCCTTGGTTTTTTCTTCGCTCGAAATGGACCTTCCATTCATCACGCGTCTCCTGATTATCGTTGGCGATTACTTGCGTTTGCATGGCACGGTTGCGGTTCCCGTATTCTTTGCGGTTTTTTTAACGTTGATTTACGTCATTTTTGGGATGCCGAAGACGAAAGTTATTGGACAGTGGTTCCTCCTCCATCTTCCGGGAGTGAAAATGGTGGTGCAACAAGTGGAGCTTTCGCGCACGGGGTTTATTCTTGGCACGTTATTGCAAGCTGGGCTCCCCATTATTGAAGCGGTTGAATCACTGCGTCAGGCAACGGTCATGTATCACTATCGCCGATTTTATCGCGTATTGGGTGTCGCGCTCGAAGGAGGAGATTCATTTGCGCAAGTATTTTCATCATTTCGGCGCATGGGACGATTGATTCCGAACCCGATTCAACAAATGATTGAAACCGCTGAGCGAAGTGGAACCCTTCCGGAAACGCTTATGCAAATCGGCACCATCTACGGCGAGAAGACGGATAATTCAACAAAAAATCTTTCAGTTATTCTGGAACCGATTCTTCTTTTGATTGTTTGGCTTGGTGTGGTGGGAGTGGCCCTTGCCGTGATTCTCCCAATTTACAGCTTGATCGGCAATCTCACCACAGCGACATCGGGCGGAGGAGCGACAACGGAGACAGAGACGTCTTCCCCGTTGAATACAGCACTCCAAGGGGATCAGGCTGTAGAGGGATTTGTTGGAAAAGTAACCGGAGGCATTCAAGACATCGTGCAATCCGCCGGAGAATATCTGGGAATCTATTCGGTGGAGAAACCCATGGCCGAAGAAGGATTGGTCGTGCATCGTCTTCGCATTTTATCGCCAATCGGCTATGTGAATGTTCGATCATCTCCATCAACCGCCGCAATGCTTCTTACGCAAGCGCTTGATGCCTCGGATTATGAATGGACCGTTCATGAAAATGGTTGGTATCAGATTATTCTATCCGATGGCAGTTTTGGCTGGATTGCGGATACGTATGCGGAGGAAATAATCCCCGTGCCATGAATTGGATCGCCACACGGGTTCATCTCCCCGGCTTTTCGATGCTCGAAATGCTTCTTGTGGTGGCAACCATTGGGATTCTTGCCACCATTTCTATCCCGATCTATCGCTCAATCCTCACGGGGAATGAAATGCAAGTCGCGCGTGAAATTCTTGTGCGTGGCCTTCGTGTTGCAGAGCTTCGCACCCAATCAGGAGCTGAGGATGCATCTTGGGGAGTATTTGCACAAAGCGGTTCCGTGACGATTTTTTCCGGAGCGAACTATGTTGAGCGCGATCCAACCCTTGATGATATTTATGTCGTCTCCCAAGAACTCAATTTTTCCGGAGATACGGAAGTGACGTTCACCGCCCCGTTCGGTCAGCTTCTCACGGAAAAAACACTCATCCTCTCTCAAACTGGACATGACTCCATTTCAATTACCATTAATCTTGAAGGAGCAATCGCCTATGAATAGGCGAGGGTTCGTTGAAGCGGAAGTGCTATTGGCCGTGACAATTTTTGCGCTTCTTGTCACCACGGTCGGTGGAGTGCTTTATTCGTTACGTCAAAGTGAATATCTTTCTGGGATGATGTCGCGTGCAACCTTTCTTGCCGAGGGGGGATTGGAAGCGGTACGAAGTCTTCGTGATCGTGCCATCAATGAAATGATTTACAATCAGAGTGCCGTGGAGATAACAGGAAATGCCTGGAGTTTTGTTGGCGAAGGAACAGAAGAAGCGCTCGGTGATTTTACGAGGACGATTACTCTTGAGCCGGTATGTCGAAACGCAGCTGAGGAAATCACGACGTGCCCTGGAAACCGGACGGACATCTCCATGAAAAAAGTCACGTCAACGATTGATTGGACAACCATTCTTGGAGTTCATCAGTCTCTTTCCCTCACAAATTTATTATCAAATTGGGGGTCAATGAATTGGATTCAGACAGATTGGTCTGGTGGTTCGGGTCAGACTCTTTGGTCTGATGCAACAAAATATGCGACCGACGATGGCAATATCGATCCGACGATTTCCGGGGAGGTGAAGCTCGCCATGTCAACGGGAGGTGTTTCCTGTTCATCGAAAGTTTGGGATTTTTCCACATCAAGTGAGTATACATTTGACCCGGCGCTTATTGAGGTGACGGGTGGAATGGCGCAACTTAAAAATATCGGTGGCATCTCCATGACAACACTCACGTCTGTTGATTCGTATGCAACTGGCGTCAATGCTTCGCATCCAAATATGGTACACGTTTCTGGAAATGTCTATGCCTATGCCTTTAGCGGTTCGGGAAATGATGGGTTTATTTCAACGGTGACGATTTCTCCAACAGGAGCCATCACAAAAAGTATTATTGATACATTTGAATACGATACTGTTGATGGGTACGACCCTGATCTCATGTATATCTCCGGAAACATCTATGCGGTTGCCTATCGTGGGTCCGGAAATGATGGCTGGGTTGCAACGGTGACGATTTCAACCGCCGGGGTGATTACAAAAACGGTGATCGATACTTTGGAATGGGATACGGCCAATGGATACGAACCTGATATTTTTCTTGTGTCCGGAAATGTGTATGGGGTTGCGTATCGGGGAACGGGAAGTGCGGGAATTGTAAAAACGTTTACCATCGATACAGCTGGAAATATCGGAGCAGCGGTGATTGATACTCTCACGTTTGACGCCACAGGAAATACACCGTTTGTTCTATCGGTCGGTGCAGGTTATTGGGCAATTGTTTACTCGGGGCCGGGAAATGATGGCTGGATGGCGACCGTCAATATTACTTCCGCGGGGATTATTCCCGCAACCATTACGGATAGCTACGAATTTGATCCCTCCAATGGTCAGTATCCATCAATTGGGAGTCTTGGAGGAGATAAATACCTGGTGGCCTATACCGGTGCAGCGGGCGACGGGTGGCTTGCAACCTTTGCGGTGAGTTCCACAGGTGTCATTACAAAATCACTTATTGATACCTTGGAATTTGACGCAAGTGATGGAACTTATCCTGTCCTTAAAAAGGTCACAGGAACGTTTTGGACGGTTTCTTATACCGGATCTGGGAATGACGGTTTTGTTGTGTTGGTGAATGCGGCGGCGGATGGAATATTACCCGCGGCAGTCACAGCAAGTCTTGAATATGATCCCACGTATAGTCTTTCGCCATCTGTCGTCTATTTGAGCGATTATTACTTTGGCATTGCGTATATCGGGAGCGCAAATAATGTGAAGCTCGCAACTTTTTCTGTAACGGGTTCAGCAACGACCTTGTACTCAACAACGAATCCCTCGATTTTTCCGACGAGTTCGCAAACCGCGACCAGTTTTGATGAGTGGACATCATTTACCGAAGTCGCCACAAAAGGGACAGGTGAAATTTATTATCAACTTTCCGATGATAATGGTGTGACGTGGTATTGGTGGAATGGCACGACCTGGGCCGTGGCAGGAACTGGAAATTATAATTCTGCGACCGTGGTGAATTCAAAGATTTATGCTTTTCCGGTTGCCTCTGGGCAAATTAAATTCCGTGCATTTCTTTCGAGCAGCGGAACACAGCAAGTCCAATTAGATTCTGTCACGATTGGGTGTAGCGCCATGCAATTCGAAATTGGATCGATCAACGCAAATAATACGTGGCAGACCGTCACAATGCTTCAAAATTATAGTGATCCCATTGTGGTGGGATCGTATCAAGAAATTGCAAATACCGCGGATATTTCTGTGCGGATTCGAAATGTCACCACCACCACTTTCGACGTCCGTCTCGAGAGTGCAAGCGGAGCGAGCATCTCAGCTGATCCCGTGACGTATTTTGTGATGGAGCGTGGCGTCTGGACCATTGGGGGATTTAATTTTGAGGCGCAAAAACAAACAGTCGCGACCGTTGCCACGGCCTCGAGTTGGGTGGCCGATCAAGTGACATTTCACCGAGGATTTGGGATAGCACCGTTTGTCATGCATCAAGTGATGTCGCAAAGTGACTCAAAATGGATCACCACTTGGGTGAGCCAATACGGGACTCGAACAAATCCACCCATTTCAACAGGATTTGGATTGGGGCTCAATGCGGCTGAAGTTGCGGCAAGTGCAACGCATGGCGCGGAAACCGTGGGTTGGATTGCAACCGACGCAAATGTCGGTGGAACCCTTGGCGGTGTCTTATTCGAAACTCATCTTACCGGATCAACCGTGCAAGGTCACGATAACGGGTGTTATACAACCCCGTATTCCTATACCTATACCGCAGCTCCAAAGGTGTTGGGTTTTCAACAAACCATGAATGATCCCAACGGTGGATGGGCGGTGGTTTGTAGCAATAGTACGGCACAACCAGGATTTCATATCGAGGAAGATTCGGTTCTTGATGCGGAACGGAGTCACGGAACGGAACAAATTGGATTCCTTGCATTTTCAACAGGCACGCGGTATTCCTCCGTTGGCGGTAGTTTGTACCCTCTGTACGGAGAATTGACATCATCAGCTTTCAATCTAACCGATGTGTCACCGGTGCAAATATTGGAGTGGGATGAAGAGACGACGTCTTGCACGCCGGCATGTACAATAAAAATTCAGGTTCGCACCGCACCTGATGTTGCGGGCGCTCCAGGGATTTTTACCTCGTGGTATGGAGCAGGTGGGGTTGGAACGTATTTTACAGATCCTGCCGGATCACTTATTCCAAAGGATTTGAATTGGAATCAGTGGGTTGAATATCGGGTGGAATTGGCAGGAGATGGAATACAAACCCCGGTTCTCCAAGAAGTTCGTCTCAATTATCGATGATATGGAATATCGTGCAAAAGGATTTACTCTCATTGAACTCCTCCTCTATATTGCCTGTGCATCAGTCATTCTTTTACTGGGAGGATCATTTTTGCACATGGTGCTCGAAACGCGTGTGCGTCAGGAAGTGATGTCAACGGTCGAAGAAGAAGGACGATTTGCCATGAATACAATCATTGCAGAGATTCGCACAGCGTCACATGTCGCCGCTCCTCTGCCTGCAATAACAAGCACGTCACTTCTATTGGATATGCCAGGGGGAACACAGGAGACGTTTGTTTTATCCGGAACCGTACTTGTATTTACGCGTGGCGTTAATCCATCTCTATCTCTCACATCAAATCTTGTTGAAATAAGCAATCTTCAATTTCAAAATGTGAGTGCGGAAAATGCGGGGGATAGTATCAAAATCACCTTCACACTTTCACATGTCAACTCTTCGAATAAATCCGAGTATACCTATGTCCAAACGTTCACAAGCGCGACAACAATCCGGCCATAAGGGATTTATCACCCTCACGGGTATTTTGATTATTGCCGCGGTCTCGGTGACAATCGTCATTGCATTTTTTGGATTAGCCGTTGGTGGCATGAATGTGGCAACAGTTTTTAAACACGGGGAGCAGGCGCGTGCCCTTGCGGAAAGTTGTGCAGAGGAGGCATTAGGACAACTGCGACTTTCCGATGCGTATGCGGCTGGGAAAATCATTACATTTACTCATGGCTCTTGTCAGATCGTTGCCATCGCCGGTTCGGGAAATACGAATCGCACTCTTCAGGTCATTGGAGTTGTTGAGGGAACGACGCGACGCTTAGAAATAGAAATCGCACAAATTTCCCCTATCATACAAATTATTTCGTGGACGGAGGTCGCCATATTTTAAACAATCAAGTATAATCAAATAAACATTTAACAATAGATATGAAATACTCATTTCAAAAAGGATTTACTTTATTGGAAATCCTCCTCGTGGTTGCGGCGATTGCGATCTTGGCTGGGATCGTGATTATCGCTATCAACCCTGCAAAACAATTGGCCGAAGTCCGCAATGCGCAACGAGCTATTGATGTGAATACGATTCTCAATGGCGTCTATCAATATTCCATCGATAATAACGGAGATCTGCCCGCTTCTGTTAATGGCGGAACGAGCTGTGGAACTGTTGAGGAAGATGAAATTTGTACAACCGGTGGAACTTGTACGGATCTTACTGATTTGGGCGTGATTACAGCGGATCAAACGTATCTCGTCAGTATGCCGGAAGATCCGCAAGATGCAACCGCAAATGGAACAGGGTATTTTATTATTCAAAGTACGAACGGCCGTGTGACCGTTTGCGCTCCCGGAGCAGAATTAGATGCAACGATTACCGTTACTCGATAATATGAAAAAGGGGTTTACGCTTATAGAAATTCTTCTCGTGGTGGCGGCTATTGCGATTCTTGCCGGGATTGTGATCATTGCCATTAACCCCGCCAAACAATTAGCCGAAGTTCGAAACGCACAGCGTTGGGAAAATGTGAATACGATTTTGAATGGCGTCTATCAGTATTCCATCGATCACAATGGTGATCTCCCAACCACGATCAATGAAAATTCAAGTTGTGCGGGGTATGCCGTGAATGAAATTTGTTATGGGTCTTCGTGTGCAAGTTATACGAATTTAAGTGCACTCACAACAGAAGAAGTCTATTTAGTTGGTATGCCACGCGATCCCTCAATTTCTTCAGGAAGTGGGTCTGGATATTTTATTCACAAAACCGAATATGATCGTGTTGAGGTCTGCGCTCCCGAAGCTGAACTAGAAGAGACGATTAGTGTAAAACGATAAGGGGATGTCGAGGCAGGTCTGTGACCTGCCTTTGTGATTTTCGTTATTTATGGTCATCGAGATCGTGATTGGAGGTATTTTTGGAAGCATCATCGCGAGTGCGATTGGATGTGCAGCCATGCGAGCGGGTGATGGTCGATCATTTTTTTATGGTCGATCGCTTTGTGATGGATGTCAAAAAATATTGCATCCTCTTGCTCTGATTCCAATTTTAAGTTTTTGTTTTCAAAAAGGACGTGCGCGATGTTGCGGGGTGCGACTTTCGCGAATTTATTTGCTTCTTGAAATGGTTGGGGCCATCCTTGGAGGATATATAGGATACGAGATTTGGCAGGGGGTGAGTACATGGGGAGTGATTCGATGGATTTTGGTGATTGGATTTATTCTTTGGACTATCGCAACCGATGGACATAAGATGCTAGTTTCTCTTCCGGTCACTTTAGGATTTTCTGTCATCATGATGATTCTTCCTTTTGAATACGGGACTATCTTTAATCGTTTATTCATGGCCGGATGTTTTGTCATATTTTTTGGTGTGCAGTATTTATTCACAAAAGGAAAGGGGATTGGGACAGGTGATTTTGCACTCGGGATTGCTCTTGGAACGAGTTTGGGATTTCCGTTAGCAATTATCGCTGCAATGGTTGGCTATGTGATTGGCGCCTTTCACGCGATGTATTTGCTGATGATAAAAAAAGCGGATCGAAGAACTCCCTTGCCATTGGGGGTGTATTTAATGTTGGGTCTCGCGATTACTTTTATGGGATCTTCTTTTATTTTTTCTTGGTTAGGGATTGTACAATAATAGGGATCTTGCAGAAAAATAAAAGATTTGGTACGATTTTGCCGCTCGGGTCGGTAGTTCAATTGGTTAGAGCACCGCCCTGTCACGGCGGAAGTTGCGGGTTCGAGCCCCGTCCGACCCGCCAAAAGATCTCCAGTTCATCTGGAGATCTTTTATTTCGAAGAACCACCCCTTACCCCTCCTTTGAAAGGAGGGGTAATTACGTAGGGACAGGTCGCGACCTGTCCCTACAGAATGATGCAGGTGGATAAAATTTCAATAGGTAGAATGACAGATAGAACGAAGAAAGCCGAGACAGGGGTTAGGGGCTGGAACCCCCTTAAAAACAATTCGAGTCCCGTTTCGCGAGACGAGTAGTCTCAAGCGATACGGGACTCAGAGAGGTGTGCGCTAGTAGTTGGACTTCGTGACCCGCACGGCCGGACATCCACCCGAAGGTGTGTGGCCGGGTCGGGGCACGCAGTCCTCGAGGAGGGGCGAGCCGTCGACGAGGATCGTGCGATCGCTCACCGTGGCGCCAGCCACCTCGATACGGTAGCGCACTCCATCGATTTTTCCGCACCCCACCACCACGCCGGAGTCGTTCCGGTAGGCAATGTAGGTGTGGAAGATCTCCGGCGCCGGAGTTTCTGCCGCGCTGACCTCGGCCACGGTCGTGATGGCTGGCTCTGATTTCCACTCGGGGAGCTTGGGCCAGCCAACCTCGGGGATCGCGACATCCGGCATGCTCGGACGCCAGGTAGGCATGGCCGGCAGGCTGATGGTCGGCGCCTTCGGCCAGGTGATGGCCGGAGCCTTGGGCAGATTCGGGATGGAGATGCGGGGCATCTCCACCTTGGGCCAAGTCCAGGGCTCATTGGGCGGCGGAGATTCTTCCTCCTCGAGTGCGGTGAGGAGCGCGGGGTCGGGCTTTGCCTCGACCATCACGAGCTTCTCCTGGGGCGCATCAACGAGGATCAACCCGTCGAGCTGACCCACGAGCACGAGGACGAGAACGGTGAGTGTGACACCCACTATGAACTCGAACCCCATCGCGACCGCTCCCCACGTCGCGATGCGTTTGACGAGCGAAGGCTGTCTTGGCCTTGCTTCGCGTGGAGTTGCCGGTGGCGGAGCATAGCGACGCTCCTGTGCCGGGGTCGTACTCCAGGCGAGTAGTTCCTCGTCTTCCCAGACGTCCCCGTCGGACGCGTTCCTCTCAGGCGCAGGCCTCACGGTCACAACATCATTGGGGTCGATGTCGATCACGATCGGCCGTGGAACCCGTGGGGCGTGCTGGGGAGCTGGCGTCCGTTGCTCGGCGAGGACCGGGAGCTGATCCTCCTCCCACTCGACCATCACAGGCCTTGGGCCTGGGGCGCGGTAGAATTGCCCGAGGTCCGGCATCATCTTCTTGGTCGATCCGATGACTGCTGGGAGCAGCCGCGCATCGCCCGTATCTTCGTCCAGTATGAAGATCGGGGCTTCTTCGTCGATTTCGATCACCGCCCCATCGGTCGGGTCGGCGTCGGGATCGATGAACTCGAGGTTGCTGAAGTCATCGAGAACAGTTTCCGCCCGGGACCAGGTACCCTTGGGAGCTGTCCAGATCCCCAGCTCATCCGCGAGAGCCTGGATGTGCCTCTCGAACTCCCTCGAGATCTTCAAGAGGGAGGTCGCGATCACTGCGACAGCCTCGGGAATCGGGAAGTCGGAGAGAACATCAGTCTGTTCTTTTTTCATCTTCTCGATGTCGCCCATGGTCGGACGACGGGGAAGGCTCGCAATGAGCATCCTGTGGTGTGCGAGCATGGTTTCCACGCTCTGCACACCTTCGAGAACTTCGTCGGCACCCACTGCCTTCTTGCAGAATGCAGCGAGTTCGACTCGAAGGGGCTCGAAGAAGTCGCTGACATCCTTTGGCGGGATTTCCACCTCAATCAGCAGGGATGTCGCGAGCTCCTTGAACACGATGCCTACCGAGAAGAACGGTGCATCGTCTTTCTGAATGTTCTCGAGACAGGCAACAGCATAACGGACAGAAGCCTTGAAAGTGTCGAGCATTCTCCCCTCCCGGGGTTTGCGGTTTTTGTGGTTGGATAACAGAAAGTTTGAAAAGAACAGAGGGGAACATTAACAAAAAAAATGCGTCTTGTCAACGCATGATCTTAAACGAAAATGCCCCCCGACCGAAGTTAGACTTCAATCGGGGAGCAGGGGCCTGACAGACGGGAGCGCTAGTTGATGCGCTCGACCGTTGGGCAGGCCCGGCTGGCGGGGGTCGTCTCGCCAGGATTGCCGGTGAGGCAATCCCAGGCCACGGGCTTGCCGCGGTAGCGGCAGGCACCGTCCTCGGCGGGCTTCACATTGAGCCCGTTGAGGAAGTACTGCCCGCCCGTGGTGGGGCGGACCACGACCGCGCCGTGTCCGGCGACCTGGCGGCCACACGGCACGAAAGCCGTGGGCACCGGCGGGGCCGCGGGCTGCTCGAGGGCGCTGAGGCGCGCCTCGAGGTCGGCCAGGGCCTCGTCCGTGTCGGACGAGGCGACTGGGACGGGGGTGACCACCACCGGGATCGTCTCGACGACGGCCGGGGTGCTCACCCACCACCAGCCGCCGATTCCGGTGGTCCCCACGAGGCCGGCGCACAGGGCGCAGGCCAGGAGGAGGGCGAGCAGGGCAACGAGGCCCAGACACCCGCCCTTCCACCATCCCCACCAGCCGTTGCCCTTGGCGGGCGGGTCGGCGGGGGGATCGGCCACCGCCACCTTCTTGGTGGGCGGCTCGTCCGGCGGGCCACCGGCCATGGCCGCGAGGCCGATGACCGGGACCACGGGGATGAACGGTGGCGGGGCCACGGCGCGGGGCGCCGGGGCCGGGTCGGTGTCGGCCGCCGCCTTGTCCACGGCCGCGCTGAGCGCGGCGTCGTGGTTGGGGCCGGCGGGCGGGTCGGCCACGGTCGCCTTGGGGGCGATCTTGGCCGTGGCATCCCCGGGGTCGGGCACCACGGCCGCGAGGACCGTGGGGACCGGGCGCGGCGGGAGGCTCGGGCCCTTGGGGGGCTCGGGCTCGGCCGGGGCCGGGGTGGCGGCGGGCGGGTCGGTGGGCGAGGAGGCGATCACCTCCTCATCCTCATCCTCGTCCTCGTCGTCCGCGTCGGTGTCGGTCGGGTCGGGCTCGACCGGGGCAGCCTCGGTAGCCGCCTTGGCCGCCTCGACGGCCTGCTCGGCCCGGTGGGCCGCGGCGCGGGCCGCCTCGGCCGTGGCCTCGGCGGTATCGGCCTCGGCCTTGCGGCCGTCGGCGATCGCCTCGGCCGAGCCGGCCTTGTCGGCGGCCTCGTCCGCCTTTCGGCCGAGGTCGTCGTCGTCGGGGCTGGCCTCGGCCACGGCGTCGGCCTTCTTGGCGATCTTCCGGAGCCGTTCGGCCTCGATCACGGCGGCCTCGGCCAGCGACTTTTTGCCGCCGGCGATGGCCGCAAGCACCATGAGCTCGTCGGCCTTGAGCCGCTCCCAGAAGGCCACGACCTCGGGGTCGATTGACGACTCGTCGGTTTTGGCGAAGGCGTCGAGCGCCTCGGTCGCGGCGACGATCTGCTCGCGCAGCTCGCCGAGCTCGAGGTTGAGCTCTTCGGCCTCATCGGTCTTGGCCTCGGCCTCGAGCTTGGCCTTGGTGGCCAGGAACTCGGCGACCGACTCCGCCATGAGCTGGCGGAGGGCCGCGAGGGTCGCGGCGGAGGCGGGGGTGACGGCGGGGGTCTGGGTCATCGGAAACTCCTTGCCCTCTTGGAGGGCAATGGGGGTGGTGGATATTTGCCAGGGGGTCAGCTTCTCGGTCGACCCCTGGCGGGTTCTTCAGATGTAAATGAAGGAGATCGCCCCTTTTTGAGGTTTTAAGGCCTCTTAAAGGGACGATTCCAGGCTTGAACTGGACCGGGTATTATAGCAGAAAAACAGCGATTTGTCAATGATTCAAATGAAAAAATCGCCTTATCTTGGCGAAATTCATGGGCAGGTCACAGACCTGCCCGTACGCAAATCAATCAAAACAAAAAGGGCGGCCACCTGGGGCCGCCCCTACCGATATCAATTATTTCTGTACCTCGGCAATAATCTTCTTAAAAATCTCTGGGTATTTTTCTGCCATGGTTGCGAGGATCTTACGATCCAATCGGCTTCCTGCCAATTTCAATCCATTGATCAACTTGGAATAGGTGGTGCCATTGGCGCGTGCGCCGGCATTGATCTTTACCGTCCAAAGTGAACGGAAATCACGCTTACGGGCTCGGCGATCGCGGAAGGCATAACGCCCGGCCTTAAGCATGGCCGTGCGGGCCAAGCGGATTTTGCTCTCACGTCCCCATCCATAGCCTTTAACGGCCTTCATGAGATTGGCGCGACGTTTTGTATGTTGGACTCCTCGTTTAACGCGTGGCATAACTTATTCGTGATTCGATAAAAGCGAAAGAATCGTTTTTTTCAACGTATTCGGCATGGTGATATCGCGTCGCTTATTGCGGCGGGTATTGCCTGTTTCGCGGGAATTAAAATGATCCTGTCCGCATTTACGCTTGAGGATTTTTCCGTTTTTGGTGATTTTCACTCGCTTAGCAAGTGCTTTGTAAGTCTTGAGCGCTGGCATAATGTGGCAGTATAGTAGGAGAAACTTTAATTTTCGTCAAGTTTTTTGGATCAAGGATAAACTCGATGAGATGTTGGCGCGTGGGGAAGCAAGCCTCCGAGACGTACACATTGTACGAAGAGGAGGTTGCGGGGCCCCACAAACCAACAGATCGCGAGTTTATCATTGATCTTATGAATTTTTAGCAACGATCATATTCATACGCCCTTCCATCTTCGAAATCGGCGATTCAATGCGAACGTCCATTTCTTCACGGATGGAATCAAGGAAGGTGTGCATAATATCCTCGGCACGTTCGGCATAGGCCTTTTCACGGCCTCGTAAAATTAACTCAATACGAATTTTATCACCTTGCTCCAAGAATTTGACTGCTTGATTTTTGCGAATTTCCAAATCACCCTGACCAATGCGTAGCGAAAGCCGAATCCCTTTCACATCAACTTCCTTACTCTGGGCGCGCTGTTTGCGCATTTCTTTTTCCTTTTGATATTTAAACGCGCCATAATCCATCAATCGGCAAACTGGTGGCACGGCTTTTGGCGAGACTTCAATCAAATCAAGTCCAGCTTCCTCGGCGCGAGCCAAAGCCGCAGGGACGGTAAGAACTTCATTTGCTCCGGCATCATCAATTAATCGTATTTCCGGTGCAATAATTTTTTCATTCACCCGATACTGGGGAATGTTGAACTTTGGTTTAAAATGGCGGTGTCTGTGAATGCGCATGGGTGATGGATATTTGTTTCAAAATTTGTGGCAAATTTTCGTCATTCTGAGGCCAACCTGTCCTTCGAAGCCCAAAGGGCGAAGGAGGAAGGCCGAATGAATCTCTTGAGCGATTATTAAGAGATCCTTCGCTTTGCTCAGGATGACGGCGGGGGACTGAGTCCTCCTACGCTCCTCGGCATCGCTTCGGAGCTTCGGAGGACAACCTTCGCTTCAGCTGGCAGGGTGGCCTGCCAACCGTAGCTTCAGCGAAGCTGAAGCGAAGGTTGGTGGACCTGGGGAGAATTGAACTCCCGTCTGGTCAGTAAATCCTTCACAATTGTTTTACAAGTTTTGCTCTACTTAATTTGCGTCCAGGGGATCGAAGCAGAGCGAAAATCCCAAGGAACGTTCTGATGGGCCATAGAATGCTTTTCGTCCATCAGGAAGCGAAGGCATCCACCTTTGGTTATGACACTCGATCTGATTCTTAAGGTTCAAATCAGGGAGCGGGCGGTCACCTAATTAGGCGACGGCCATGGCAAGGGAAGGCATGCGGAACATGTCTTTCACCTTTGTGACAACATTGGCATGTGTCGATTGCGCATAGCTATGACGGGAGATGCGCCTCCCGACTTGATTGGGAAGGGTTAAACTCTGCCATCGATTCCTGGCAGGCCCACGTTAGGACTTCCGCCTTTAGCGCATAGCTTTGTCAAAAACCTCCGCACTTCGTCACCGTACGCATTGGTACGGCTCCTCGTTGCTCGGTTTTTTCCTCGCTCTGCATCTAAAGGCGAAAGTCCTAAAAGTTCTCATTTTATTTAAAGCGCGTTTTTTTGAGCTCCTCGCGCATCTGCTTTTCAATTGAGCGTTTCTTGAGGCTTTCGCGTTTTTCGTACTTCTTTTTTCCACGTCCAACGCCAAACTCAAGTTTCACTAAATCGCCCTTAGTATAGACAGAAATTGGGAGAATCGTCAACCCATCAGCCTGTTTTTTTCCAATGAGGGTATTGATTTCATTGCGGTGCACCAGCACCTTGCGATCGTGCGTGGGATCATAATCTTTTTGCTCACCCGCTGGCGCGTATTTTCCAATGTGCATGTTCTTGAGAAAGAGCTGATTATTTTGGATCGTTAAAAATGCTCCTTTCAGATTGATGCTCCCGCGTTTTGCCGCTTTTACTTCCGCACCACTCAAAACCAGTCCGCCCTCGTATTTTGAGAGGATGTCATAATCGAATCTGGCACGTTTGTTGACAGCGAGTGTTGGCACAAGAATTTTATGATACAATAACATAAACTATGACCGTTAAAAAGGAGGACGCGTCCGTGAAGCGCGCAATAAGCGTTTCCATTACCCCGGGAACGATTCTGACGATTTTTGCGATTGGGTGTTTGGCAGCGCTTGTCTTTTATTTGCGGAATTTGATTCCGGTTTTTTTGGCAGCGCTTTATATTGCCGCGCTTGTGAACCCGTATGCAAATTGGGGCGCGCGTCTTCATTTACCAAAAGGAGTTTCGGTTGGGATTCTCTACATTGTGGGACTGCTTTTTATTTGCGGAGTCCTGATTCTTATTCTTCCAACGCTTGTGGGGCAGGTTCAAGAAGCATTTACAAATTACCCCGGGATCATTACGGGTTTCTTTGGGAATGATCCATTGGTACGCGCCATGATCAATGGCACATGGTTCGATCTCAATCTTGAACAAATGATTATCTCCGTCCAACATTCCGGCGTGCAAGAAAGCCTGCCACAGATTGTGACCGCGATCACCAATGCATTTTCGGGAATTGTGACGGGGTTGCTTGTTTTGATTCTTGCGTTTTATCTTGTGGTCGATGGATCGTCCATTCGCGGAAGTCTCCATCTTATTATGCCGTCGTCTGCAAAACGTTTTGTGCTCGAAGTGCTTCCGATTGTCAAAACGAAAATCAGTTTGTGGTTGCGCGGTCAGCTGATCATCATGATCACGATGTTTACGATTACCTATATTTCTCTTTCGATTCTTGGGGTGCCGTATGCCTTACTCCTCGCTCTTCTCACCGGGCTTTTGGAAATCATTCCATTTCTTGGACCGATTATTGCGGCGGTTCCATCCATTATTCTCGCTTTTACGGTCTCGCCTGTCATGGCAGTGCTCGTGGCTATTCTCTATTTTGTGATGGAACAACTTGAAGGTGATTTACTCACACCAAAGATCATGCAACAGACGATCGGCTTGCATCCGATTGTCACGATTGGCTCTTTGCTTGTAGGGTATGAAATAGGGGGTGTTGTGGGAGCGCTCTTGGCCGTGCCAACCGCAATGGTCGTGAGTGTTTCCTTGCACGAGTGGCATCACTTAACATCAAAAAAGAAAACGTATGCACGAACAACATCTTAGAGTCTGGCTGCCGTTTTTGGGCATTGGATTGATTCTGGGCGCCACGGTTATTGTCGCCAGTTGGATGATGCTTGCGGAAGGCGGAAAAGCACAAGATTCGCCGATCGCGCAAGTGGAAACTAGCGAAGCGCCATCGCCCGAAGTTTACGAGAAGCAAATACATGACATGATCGGCATGGTTGATGTTTGGAGTGCGAATGAGATGTATGGAATTTTATTGAGTATGCGCGTGCCGTCAGATTATCGCGAGTTCCACTTCGCGCTCGTGCAAGCGCTTGAAGATTTACGCGACGGGAAAGTCGAAGAAGGGAAGTCGGCGATCGAAGCGTTAAAAGTCGTCTATCCTTGGCTTGCGAATCTTCCGTAATGTCACTTCCCATGATTTTACTTCACCGTATCACGTCATTCTTCGTTTCGGCTCTGGCGGCCGGGGGATATTATTTTTTGATTTTTCATCCGTTCGTCGAGGGATCCTCTATCGATCGCGTGACCGCATTGATCGCCATGGGAAGTGTCGCACTTCTTTCAGCTTTGCTCCTTTCGCGATTGCTCAAATGGGAAGTCACCTCATTTTCTTTTTGGATTTTTTTGAGCGTTCCCATGTTTGTGATCATTTCGTCATTTTGCCTTTATCTTTTTCTTGAGATTCTTGCACTGAAGATTATTCTTGCGCTCATGGTGAGTCTAGCGCTCTGGCTGTATACGGAAAATCTTTTTGCGTTTTATCATCTGCCCGCCGCCTATCAAGCCTATGCCTTGGAATATCTTTCCGTGATTCTTTATTTGCTTTCTTGTTTTTTCTTTGCGAGCAGTGCGTATGGCGCGCAAATGTTTTTGCAATATCCCATTTGGATGCTCTCCATTGCGATGTTCTGGGTGGTTATTCTTGCGACGGCGGGAGTCTTTTGGGTGAGCAAAGTCGATTCCGAAACGAGTATGCTCTATGCCATTGTTGGTGCCATTATGCTCACGGAAGGGTATGTCGTCATCGGGTTGCTTCCAACAAGTTTTCTTACGAACGGAGCGGCGTTTACGGTGCTTCTGTATTTATTCTTCGGACTTTCGCGTGCGCATGTGCTCGAAAAGCTCACGCGTCCGGTGGCCTCACGCTATCTTGGGATCGCCGGAGCGTTTATGGTATTGGTTTTTTTAACCGCAAGATGGTTTTAATATGCAGGACTTTTGTCTTTGGCGCATAACTTTGTCGAAACCTTCGTTTTTCGTTCAACGGACATCTGGGTCCGTCTCACGAAAAGCCTTTGTTTCTCCTCGTTCTGCATCCAAATCTAAAAGTTCTTTTTCACATAAGTATGTTTGAACATCGAAAAAAAGAATTCTTCTGGCAAGTTGCTTTCACGGCTTTTATTTTTTCCGTGATTGCCGGAGCGGCCTCGGGATTGATTGCCGCGGTGCTCGCAAATCAATCTCTTGATCATTATTATCAAACCTTGCTCGAGGAACAAGAATTCGCCGCCATCTCACAGGTGCGACCCGAAGCCATCCCGGGAACCTATGAAGAGGCACTCTCTGTGGTACATACAAATCTCTCCAAAACAATTGGATTCGTTCATGCAAAATCAACGGATGCTTCGACTGTTTCCGGTTTGCAAATTGCCGATGGATATACCGGAGCCTGTGCGATTATTACAAACGATGGATGGATGGCCTGCTACGAAGATGTTTTTGAGAATTTTTATACACCGATTTCTCAAGCGGAAATGTGGATTGAGGGAAGTCGTTATGCCATCACGTCTATGGTTGCGGATTCGCTTTCCGATTTGGTGATGGTGAAAATCGAGGCAACCAATCTTTCCTCGGTCGCATTTGGTGATGCCGCGGGAACGAACGAGGGGACCATGCTTTTTGCCGCCACGCAACCGGAGGAGATTTTTGTAACAAGTTTTTCCGGGAACCCCATGATCGCATCCAAGGTTGCTCTGCCTGATGTTCAATTTGTAAATGGCTGGTCGCTTTCCACCGGGCTTCCTGCAAGCGCACCGCTTTTTAATTCCTCTGGCAAACTCGTGGCATTGGGAAGTGGCAGTGAAGCCATTTCCTTAACCGTGGCTTGGTCGGCCATCGAATCAACCATTGCCAAAGGTGAGATTTCACATGCGTCCATGGGGGTGACTGTCATTTCTATCCCGGATATGCTCAATGCTTCTGCAACGGCATTTCCGGAACAGGGAGCGTTGATTACCGCGATTGCCGTGGATTCTCCGGCTGAGCTTTCCGGATTTTTGGTGGGGGACGTGATTCTTTCCATTGGAGGAACATCAATTGAAAAAACAAATCTTGCCGAGGTTCTTGCGGGTTATGAAGTGGGAGATGTCGCGAATGTTGAATTCTCCCGCGAGGGGGAGATTCAAAAAGTGGATGTGGCATTCGGTTCCTCTGAAATGATTTTCTAGTATGCCGAATTGGGGGAAGATCATCCGTTCATGGCCGAGCGAACGGATGCTTGTTTTTACAACAGTGATTGGCGCGCTTTTTTGCCTCGGTCTTTTTTTCTTGCATGACCATGAATCTGCCTCGAAACTCACCATCCGTTTCTCGAGAGATGTGGGAAGTGAAGATGTATTTGGAAATCGATTGGATTTTTTATCCATGATCAATGAGATGGATGGGGTGATAGGGAACGAAGATTTTTTTGATGAGATGGTGAGGCAGTATCCGGATATCGATGAGAATTATTTTTTAACGCAGGATTGGGAGCGGACAATCGTCTGGCGTATCTCTCCAGGGAAGAATGATTTACATCTCACGATTTATCACGAGGATCAAACACAAGGTGCGTTGATAGCGAATGCGGTTGCGATGTTAGTAAAAGATCAGATGGATGAAGGATGGATCGTGACTGTTTCCGAGGAAGTTGAAACAAGCATCATGAGTGCGCGACCGAATGTATTGGTTTTTGTTTTTTGTGGGGCGATGTATGGATTTTTATTTGGGGTGAGTTTTGTGGTGATTGAGAAAGGAACAAAAAAACGCCGACATGAGATTACGTGACGAATCGCGACCACCCCTCACCCCTCCTTTGAAAGGAGGGGTCTCCTTCTGGAGCCTCCCCCTTAAGCAAGGGGGAGTAAAGAGGGGGTTATGAAAACCGTGGGGCGACCGGCCGGTCGCCCATAGTAAGCGAAGTGTATGGGGGTGTAAATTCGATTTTCTTGACACCGGTTTTCTCCTCTGTTAGGTTTGAACCATGAAGCCCCTTGGAAGGGCTCGGTGGAACGGTCGTGACGCCTCCTCCTCGTCGCGATTCGTCCCCGCCGAGCCTTTCGAGGGGGTTTTTGTTTTTGGGCAGGTCGCAGACCCGCCCGTACGGCGTGATGTAGGGGCATGGCATGCCATGCCCATACGCCAAAGCGCGTTTTTTTGCTCATTTTACCCATAAAACCCACCAAACCCCTTGACAATCAGCTGGTTTTTTGATATTGTTACGGGTCCGTAAAAACGGGCGTGACCTTTAAAAAGGCTGGTTTCTGGCCTTCTCTGATTCGGTGTCCGACAACCTACCCTCCTAGGATGTTGTTGACGCCGGGTCATAGAAGGCTCAGAAGTCAGAAAATGAGCCCCCGCACCCCCGTGCGGGGGGCATAAGCCACAAAACCCCGCCCGTCCTCCCCAGAAAGGAGGCTCCGGGCAAAAACCAAAAGGAGGGTCACCATGACCCTGTCCCTCGCTCTGTCCCTCGCCCTGTCCCTCGCCACCCCGGCCCTGGCCCAGGACCTCCCGTCCTGCCCGGCTGGCCACCACCTCAAGCCCGCCGACGCCGAGTGTGTCGACGATGTGGTGGCGGCCCTGCCGCCGACGGCCGAGTCGGCACAGGCCGCGGCCGATGAGGCCAAGGCCCTGATCGCGGACCTGCAGCAGCAGGTCCGCGCCTACCGCATCACCCAGGCCACGGCCAACGCCCAGGCCAAGGCCGACCTCGAGCTCGTGATTGCGGGACTCAAGTCCCGCATCGAAGAGCTTCAGGCCTTGGTGGCCCGGGGCAAGGCCGACCAGGCCGTGGTCGACGCCCGTCAGGATGACGTCACGGCCCAGGCCCAGGTCACGGCCAACGAGGCCAAGGCCGACGCGGCCAAGGCCAACAAGGCCGTGGGCGACGCCCGGTACGACATCGCCCAGCTCGGCATCCAGGCCGAGCTGCAGGAGGTGCGCCTCGGCCACGAAGAGGACGAGGAGGGCAGGATCGGCGCCCACGCGGGCGTCTGGGTCCAGTCCCACGGCGCAATCCCCGGGGTCGGCGACGAGCTGTCCGCGGGCGTGGTGGGAGGTCTCTCCTGGCGCGAGCGGACCTCTGCCGGCGAGACCTACGCCGACATCGGAGCCGTGCTCGGCTCCGACAACATCCTCGGCGGTGCCGTGGAGCTTGGGCGGGTGTGGAACCTGCCCGTGGTCCCGATCGCCATCGGCATCGTGGCCGGGGCCGACGTCGTGGGCTACGAAGCCTACGATAGCAAGACCTCGTCCTCGTCACTGGGGATCGACGGCCTGGCCGGACCCGCCGTCACCGTCGATCTGGGCGGGGCGGAAGTCGATGTAGTACCGGCGTTTTACGTCGGTACCATCCACAACCGGTTTGCCGTCCCGGACAACACGCTCCGGTCCGGCTTCGTCGGCTCGGTGAAGGTGCGGTTCTAGAGCGCAACGCTCGAACCGCCGCCCTCACCAACTACGTGTTCGCGGGGATTAATCAAGTGCACTGCACAAGATTCTTCCCCGCGGATGCAACTTATCAAGAATTGTTACGGATGCTCTTCTAGTGTGAAGAACAGCCATAAGACTTCTTGAAAATTGAGGAAGTCAAGAACATTCAAATCGAAAATACAACGAACATCTGCGATGGTGCCGTCCACATGAGTGCTGATTAGCACTGAAGGATTGCCGACTAGACTAAATGGTTCCAAAGAAATTTTTGGCACTCATGAGTCGTCGCCATGGCAGATGTTCGAAAGCTGCCTCCGCCCGCCCTTGGGGCGGCGGCAAAGTTTCCGCTCGCGACCCATCCCGGGTCTACGAGCAAGTGTCTAAACCTAGAAGTCCTTGGAGGACACCATGATCCGATTCGCCCTGCTCCTCGCCGCCCTCGCCCTCTCCGCCTGCACCGGGGACCTTTTTGTCCCCGACAAGGCCGACGACGACGGCGACACCGACACCCCCACCGACGTCGACACCGACGGCGACGGGTACGACACCGACGTCGACTGCAACGACCACTCGGCCAGCGTCCACCCGGGCGCCACCGAGCTCTGCAACAACGTCGACGATGACTGCGACGGGTACGTCGACGAGGGCCTGGACTGCAACGACGCCGTCGACGCCGCCGGCGATGGCTATGCCTACGCCGACGACTGCGACGACTCCGACGTTTCCGTCCACCCCGGCGCCACCGAGACCTGCAACGGCATCGACGACGACTGCGACGACGACGTCGACGAAGGCATCGATTGCGATGCCGACGACGATGACGACGGCTACAGCGCCGCCGACGACTGCGACGACACCGACGCCTCCGTCCACCCCGGCGCGACCGAGACCTGCAACGAGGTCGACGACGACTGCGACAACGAGGTCGACGAGGACGTGACCGATACCTACTACCTCGACGACGACGGCGACGAGTACGGCGACCCCGACCACTCGGTCGAGGCCTGCGACGCGCCCGCCGGCTACGTCGACAACGACGACGACTGCGACGATGACGACGACGACGTCTACCCCGCCGCCGACGAGGACTGCAACGACGGCGTCGACAACGACTGCGACGGCGACGAGGACGACGACGATGATGACTGCGATAGCGGCATCGTCTGCGATCCGGACGACAGCGACGACGTGGCCGACGGCTGCGTCGAAGTCTGCTGGTACCCCGACCCGGGGTCCGGCGCTGGCAACGACGTCGACGCCACGGTCTACGACCTGTGGTTCGGCGTCGAGACCATCGCCTCCGACGACACCATCGACCTCGTCGTGGTCGACTCCGGTTCGGCGTCGGGCATCTGCGTCGGCCTCTATGAGGACGACCTGGACGAGCTCCGCGTGAACGTGGGGTTCGAGTTCGACGACGACG
This sequence comes from Patescibacteria group bacterium, assembly GCA_041661425.1. Taxonomy (GTDB): domain Bacteria; phylum Patescibacteriota; class Patescibacteriia; order UBA9934; family UBA9934; genus JBAYHI01. The sequence continues at coordinate 62,271 of JBAZUI010000003.1, forward strand.
ACTGGTCGGTCGACGGGGCATGGGACTCCGATTCCGATGATTTGGACGAGTGGTGGGCCTGCTCCACCTACTCGACCGAAAACGGCGGGTTCTGGGGCCAGTTCACGGTCGACGGCGACACTGCCGACGACGTGGACGCCATCGACAACCCGGAGGAATCCGGGTACGACTGCCAGCTGAACAGCTGGTAGAGTCCCACCCTCCGCCCTCTCTCTCAACTCCCGGCCGAGAACTACATGCGTCTGCGTGTGGTGCTCGTGTCCGGGGGTTTTTCGTTTTCACGTCATTGCAGGAGGCCTCATGGCCGACGCCTGCCCGTCCGAAGCTCCGATTATCCATCGTAGCTTTAGCGAAGACGGAAGGAGCGAAGGCGGGAAGCAATCTATCCGAACAGTTTGCTTCGTCCTCCCCTTGGTCGTCCTTCCGCCTTCGTCTTCTTCGGCGGACAGGCGCAATGACGGCAGAAGGGCGGGTCACAGACCCGCCCGTACGTAAATCAATTCTGTAGGGGCAGGTCTGTGACCTGCCCTTTTGGCGAATCCTTGACGAATCCCCATGTTTCCCCTACAATTCCCACCAATCGCAACTGTCCTTCTAATCAATCAGGTTTGGGCGATATCCACTGGTTTCCTCCCAATTTATTGGGTCCAATGGATTCAAACCGCAGTCTAAAAGGAAAATTTCTATGACCCACATCCCATCCATGCTCGATATGCTCAAGGCCGGCGTCCACTTTGGACATCGCACCAGCCGTTGGCATCCTAAAATGAAGTCCTATATTTTCGGCGCTCGCGGAGGCGTTCACGTCATTGACATCGAACAGACCCGCGCTCGTTTGGAAAAAATTCTGACGGATATTGAAAAGATGATTGCCGACGGTGGCGTGATCATGTTCATTGGCACCAAAAAGCAAGTGCAGGATTTGGTCGCAAAGTACGCCAATGAATGCAATATGCCTTATGTCAACACGCGTTGGCTTGGAGGAACATTCACGAATTTTCCGGAAATCCATAAGCTTATTAAAAAGTATTTGGACCTCAAGGATAAACGTGTAAAAGGGGAACTCAAAAAATATACCAAGCTCGAACAATTGCAGTTTGATCGCAAAATTGAAGATCTTGATGGCCAAATCGGCGGAATCTCCATTCTCAAAGATTTACCAGATGCGGTATTCGTGCTTGATATGCGTCACGATAAAACAGCAGTGACCGAAGCGCGTTTGCGTGGCATCAAGGTGATTGGAATCTGCGACACCAATGTCAATCCGGAAATGGCCGATGAAGTTATTCCAGCCAATGATGATTCTGTTGCTTCTGTCACGATGATCACAAAATTGATTACCGAAGCCGTTCACGGCGGAAAGAGCAATGCCAAAAAAGCGATTGAACGTCGCGAGGCAGAACGCAAGGCCCGTGAAGAAGAATTGGCCGTGACCGCGGCTTCAAAAGCAACGGTCGAAGTGCTCGATGATGAAATCAAAGAGAAACTCGCAAACGAAAAAATCGCTCAATTAAAAACGAAATAATTAGAGACCTTGCAAAACTCGCGATCTGTTGGCTTGCGGGGCCCTGCCATCTCCTCAACGTACACTCTGGTACGTCTCGGAGACTGGCTGTCCCGCGCACCAACATCTCATCGAGTTTTGCGAAGGTCCAAGTATAATTCTATTTTTCTATGGACATAAAAGCAGGGGATGTCCTTCAATTGCGACAAAAAACCGGCGTCGGCATGATGGAGGCAAAAAAAGCTCTTACCGAGGCCGAGGGTAATATCGAAAAAGCCATTGAATGTCTCAGAAAATCCGGAGCCGCAAAAGCTCAAAAACGTGCAGAACGCACAACCGCGCAAGGACGTGTGGAATGTTATTCCCATGCCGGCGGAAAAATTGGTGTGCTCGTGGAAGTGCAATGCGAAACGGATTTTGTGGCACTCAATGATCAATTCATTGAATTTTGTCATGATCTTGCTTTGCACGTTGCCGCTTCCAGTCCACTTTATGTAAACCGTGAAGATGTGCCGGAAGAGATGATCGCAAAGGAAAAGGAAATCATTCGTGAGCAAATTGCTGCTGAGGGTGGCAATAAGCCGGCAGAAATTGTTGAAAAGATTGTGGAAGGAAAGATCGCCAAGTATTTGCAAGATATTGTGTTGATGGACCAGACATTTATCAAAGATGAGGATGTGACCATTCGAGCCTTGCTCGAATCGAAGATTCTCTCCATCGGGGAAAATATTCGCATCGCCCGCATTGCGCGATTACAAATTGGGGAATAGCGGCGCCGTCATTGCGCCTGTCCGCCGAAGAAGACGAAGGCGGAAGGACGACCAACCTATTTTCCCTGCCGTCATTGCGAGGACGACCAAAGGGAGGACGAAGCAATCTGTTCGAATAGATTGCTTCGTCGGCCATGAGGCCTTCTCGCAATGACGTGAGAGGGCGGGTCAAAAGACCTGCTCTTTTCGATTTGTCATAGGGGCGACCGTTTGTTCATGCTATTCATAACCCCCTCTTTACTCCCCCTTGTTTAAGGGGGAGGCTCATAGAGTTCCCCCTCCTTTCAAAGGAGGGGGAAGGGGTGGTTCCCGAATGCGATATGATATAATCATCTATATCGTTCGGAGGAATATGGTACGTATTGCCATCAATGGGTTTGGCCGGATTGGACGCCAGGCGTTCAAGGCGGGTTTTGGGCGTGAAGACGTCCAATTTGTCGCGATCAATGATTTGGGTGCGCCGGAAATCCTCGCCCATCTTTTGAAATACGATACGCAGTACGGCGTTTGGGATGTGCCCATTGAGGCCAAGAAAAATCTCCTCAAGGTTGATGGAAAAAAGATTCAAGTCTTTTCGGAAAAAGATCCGGCAAATCTCCCGTGGAAAAAATTGAACGTCGATATTGTGATTGAATCAACCGGCGTTTTTCTCACAGAAGATGATTGTTTGCCGCATCTTGTGGCCGGCGCAAAACGTGTGATCATCTCTGCGCCAGCCAAGGGCGGGCATGTGCCGACTTATCTCGTTGGCGTCAATACCGAAAAGCTCGAAAATGATTTTTCACGCATCATTAATTGCGCCTCGTGCACCACGAATTGTGTGGCCCCGATGCTTGCCGTTCTCGATGAAGCGTTTGGGATTAAGAAAGCCATGATGACCACTATCCACAGCTATACCTCAAATCAAAATCTCGTGGACGGTCCGCACAAGGATCCTCGCCGGGCTCGTGCCGCTGCCATGAATATGATTCCAACGAGCACGGGAGCGTCGGAAGCGACCGCGGATATTTTTCCAAATCTTACGGATCGTTTTGACGGTCTTTCCATTCGTATTCCGCTTCCGGTTGTTTCGTTAACGGATCTTACGGTTGTTCTTAAGAAACGAACGACTGTCGAGAAGGTCAATACCGTTTTTAAAAAAGCCTCTCGTACTCATCGTTGGGAGGGAATTCTCGGCGCAACCGAGGAACCTTTGGTTTCCTCGGATTATATCGGCGATGCGCATTCGGCTGTGGTCGATTTGCCGCTCACGCGTTTGGTGGATGGTGATCTTCTCAAGGTGACGGCGTGGTACGATAATGAATGGGGATATGCAAATCGTCTGATTGACTTGGCGGTTCTTGCTTCCAACTAGCGCATGAATCTATCGCACCTCCCACTTTCTTCCATTAAAAAAGGCACCCGCATTTTAATGCGGGTTGATTTTAATGTCCCGCTCAAAAATGGGAAAGTCCCGGAAGCTTCTCTTCCTCGATTGCGCGCCGTCGCCCCGGAGATTGTTGAATATACAAAGCGTGGCGCTCGCGTGATTCTTGCAACGCATCTTGGTCGACCTGATGGCCATCGCAAAACATCACTTTCAACGCATGCGCTTGTACGGCCACTCGGCACGTGTGTGGGGCAGGGGATCGAAACCGCAAGTGATATTGCGGGATCGTCCGCAAGAAAGATGGTTGAGCATTTACAGCCAGGCCGGATTGTGATGCTTGAGAATTTGCGTTTTGATGAACGCGAGGAAAAAAATAAACGCTCCTTTGCAAAAGAACTGGCGCAACTTGGGGATGTGTACGTCAACGATGCCTTTAGTGTGAGCCATCGGCCTCATGCATCTGTTTCGGCAATCACAAAGTATCTTCCGAGCTTTGCCGGGGATTTACTCACAAAGGAAGTGACGGAACTTTCAAAACCCCTCAAAGAACCGTTTGTGCTTGTGCTCGGTGGCGTGAAACTTGAAACAAAATTAGGACTCTTACTCGCTCTCGGGTCAAAGGCCGATGCGATTCTCATGGGTGGGGGAGCTGCGGTTGTTCTTGAATCCATTCGATCAGATCGTCCGTCGCTTGCCACACATCTTTCGCCATCTTCGCATGAGATTCGCATTGGAAAGAAGATTCTTCGACGATTTCAAGATCGGTTGATACTCCCAAGCGATGCGATTCTCAAATCAACAGGAAAAAGCGAGTCTATTCACCAATTAGGGATTGATGATTTGATGATTGATATTGGACCCAAAACGCAAAAGGCATTTGAGAAGATTATGGAAGATGCAAAAACAATCGTGTGGAATGGACCCATGGGGATGATTGAAGATTCGCGCGCTTGTGGAGGAACAACCGCGGTATTGCGCTCCATGGTGCATTCGGAAGCACGAACCATTGCCGGCGGTGGAGATACACTCGGATTTCTGGATGGAACAACCCTCACAAAAAAACTCTCTTTTGTTTCAACCGGCGGAGGAGCGATGCTTGCTTTTTTGGCAGGCGAACCCATGCCGGGTCTTAAACCGTTATTTGTATGAAAGATCGAATCGCAAGCATTCATGCGCAAGAAATTTTGGACTCGCGTGGAAATCCAACGGTTTATGTGACCGTGGAATTGCGTGGAGGCGTGCATGGCCATGCATCGGTTCCCTCTGGTGCTTCGACTGGAATTCATGAAGCACTTGAGCTTCGCGATGGCGACTCAAAGCGCTATCGGGGTAAAGGCGTACAAAAAGCTGTCCATCACGTGAATACGAAAATCGCGAAAGCGCTTGAGGGGAAAATCATTTTTGATCTCCCGGGCATTGATACGACAATGCGTTTACTCGATGGCACTGCTAATAAACATATCCTTGGCGCCAATGCCATTCTTGGCGTTTCCATGGCTTGCGCTCATGCGGGGGCCCGGCGCGCAAAACGTCCGCTTTATGCGTATCTTCGGGCCATCTATGGCATTGGATATAAAAAGTACACGCTCCCAACTCCGTTCTTGAATGTGTTTAATGGCGGAGCACATGCGGATACTAATCTCGACATGCAGGAATTTATTATTATCCCGCATGCCATGAAAACATTTTCGAAAAAGTTGCAAGCCGGATCGGAGATCTATCATGCGCTTGGCGATATCCTAAAAAAAGATCATCTTGATACAGATAAGGGCGATGAAGGAGGGTATGCGCCTCATGTGGGAAAAACAGAATCTGCGCTTGAATATCTATCGAAAGCAACAAAGAAAGCTGGATATCGACTCGGAAAAGATATTGGATTTGGCATTGATATTGCGGCCAGTGAGTTTTTTGATCACAAGACTGAAAAATATATTCTCAAAACCGATCATCGACGTTTGAGCGCCAAGGATATGATGGAATTGCTTGCAAGTTGGCAGAAGAAGTATCCATTGATGTCGATTGAAGATCCGCTCGATCAGGATGCCTGGGAAGATTGGGCTATCATCACAAAACAATTAGGAAAGAAGATGCTGATTGTGGGAGATGATTTTTTTGTGACAAATCCAGAACGCATTCAAGAAGGAATTACAAAAAAATGCGCCAATGCGGTACTTGTGAAAATGAATCAAATCGGAACGCTCTCGGAAACAATGGAAGCGATTGATTTAGCGCAAAAACATGGATACAAAGTTGTGATCTCGCATCGATCTGGAGAAACATCAGATACCACGATTGCGGATTTGGCCGTTGCTGTGAATGCTGAATATCTTAAATCCGGCGCCCCTTCACGATCAGAGCGTTTGGCAAAATACAATCGAGTTCTCGAAATCGAAGAAGAGTTACTTGGCCTCTAGAAGTTCGTGATCATAATGCCAACCGCTCACGCGCTCGGCCATAAAGGTACCGAGGGCATTGGCGCGTTGCCAAATATGTCCGCCATAACGCTCTTGTAGACGATCGAGGGCTTGAATGGTTGCCAGTATTTTTTGGTCTTTCTTGAAAAGGGAAGTGGGGATTGGGATGTGCTCAAGTCCGGAAATTGAAACACCAAGAAGACGCACGGAACAATGTGGATCACGAATATCCTCAAGAATTTGCCAAGCGCATTTATAGATATCAAGGCCATTCCAGAGTGGGATATGAAGACGACGAATCGTCGAAACGCCGGTAAAATCCGCATAACGCGCAAAAACAGCAATGGTCCCGCCAACGGCTTTGGCACGCCGAAGACGCCAGGAAACCTTATCGCAAAGGGCGAGAAGATTGGTTTGTAATTCAATTTCCGTGTCAAGATTTTCCGGGAAGGTATAGGAGTGACCAATTGATTTTTCCGGTTGCGGTTCTGCAAGAATCGCATTCGATCCTTTGCCTCGTGCGGCATCGTAGAGGAAATTTCCATACGATTTGAAATGCATGAGAAGGATCGGTTTTGGTGTGGCGCGCAAATCCGCAATAGATTCAATACTCAGATTTTTAAGGCGTTTTGCAATGCGATGACCAATGCCGCAAATATCCTCGAGTTTCCTTGTGAGGACGAAATCCTCGACTTCGTGTGGCTGAACAACAGTGAGTCCATTTGGTTTTACCGATTCGCCTGCGAGTTTTGCAATGAGTTTATTGGGCCCGATCCCAATCGAAGCCGTGCAATATTCCCCGCAGATTTTTTTGATATCGTCACGGATCACTTGAGCGAGCATAATCGCTCCAAAATAATCTTTTGCTGAGACGGTGATATCAGCAAAAGCTTCATCGGCACTAAATTGTTCTACCGCATCGGTATGCTCGCGAAGAATGGCGAGAAAACGTTTTGTGATTTCCGCGTATTTGCGAGGATCGCCTGGAATAATTTGAAGATCGGGAACTATTTGTTTTGCCTCAAATGTTGACATGGCGGTTTTGACGCCAAGTTTTTTTGCTTCGCGTGAGGCCGTGGTGATGACGGATCGTTCAAACCGAAATTGCGAAACATCATGAGCGCGACCGTCCATGGAAGCACGACCTTTGCCCGCGATGCCAATCGCCTTGCCACGCAAAAATGGATTCGCTTGTTGTTCAACAGAGGCAAAGAAAGAATTGAAATCAACGTGAAGAATAATTGGCATATTTTCTGACGTCATTGCGAGCCTAAAAGGCGAAGCAATCTATTGATGAATTATTTTTATTCACAAGGGACTCTTGGAATCGATGCTAAATTGTGTAATATGAGTTCATACACTCCCCATAATTTTTTTATGCTTACCAAAAATGATATAAAATTATTTCGTGGGGTGATTCGCGAAGAGTTTCAAGCTGATACATTCAAGGATGGTGTGCGTGAGGTTCTTCATGATGAAATCCGTGGAGAATTTCAGGGTGATGCGTTTAAAGATGGCGTGCGAGAGATTCTCCATAACGAGATTGGCGAGGAATTTCAGGGTGAAACATTTAAGGACAGTATCCGTGAGGTTGTGAATCATGAAATTTGCGAAGAATTTCAAGGTGAGACGTTCAAAAATAGCATCCGGGACGTCATCGACCATGAGATTCGTGGAGAGCTTCAGGGCGAAGCATTCAAGAACAGTATGCGGGAGGTTGTGAATAACGAGCTCCGTGGAGAACTCGGAGGTGAGACCTTTAAGGATAGTATTCGTGAGGCTGTGAATCATGAGATTCGTGGAGAGCTTCAGGGCGAAGCATTCAAGAACAGTATGCGGGGGGTTGTGAATAACGAGATTCACGAGGAGCTTCAGGCTGATTCGTTTAAGAATAGTGTGCGCGAAATTGTTAACGATGAGGTTGGTGAAGTTCTTGAGAATATCGTTGTCCCACAATTTGATGGCATCTATCGTGAAATGGACGAAATAAAGAGCAAAATAAGTGTTTTAGAGGACACGGTGGTCACAAAAGACTATTTGGATGAAAGACTTATAAATTTTAAGGAAGAATTGAACCTCCCGGCGGTATGGGTCGCGAAGCAAGTCGAGCGACTTTCACATATGCTCTATAAAGGAGGAATTTTAACTGCTGAACAGGTCGTAGAGATCAGGACGGAATAAGGATCTCTCTTTTTGCACAAATCAATCGCTATACAACTCGACCAGACGCCATTCAAGAGTCTCGGAATCCAGTCGGAGTTTCATGAAATTGGTGTTATCGGAGACAGAAAAATAGAAAATTCTCTTTTGACCTTCGCGTGTGCTGTGAACGAGATTGAGCTGTTGGAGTGCATAGGTGTGCTGGCCCCAACGGACATGCGTTGGGCGCACGCGATTTTGTGCAAATTGAACGAGGACGTCCACAGGGTCATTGAGAATTTCATGCATATTAAGAAAGGTGAAGGGTGTGGAGCAGGCGATGAATTTGTTGCTTAAAACGACGACGACTCACACGAACCCGAAGGTGTTTTTGCCAATTGCGAAGAGTACGATCTTCGGCAAGTGTGTAGCCGAGTGTAATTTTGTAGTATCGAAGTGCTGTTTCTGACATAAAAAAATTATTTAGGAATAAAAAGCGACGCTGGAGGAGGAGACCAGCGTCGCGTTATGTTCTAGATATAATCCAGAACACTGACTATGGAGGCCGGATCCCTTCGGCTTCCTCGCCAGAGCAAATGCTAGGATCGTATGCATTTTGCTCTAACGAAGAGTGATTTGGGATCCGGACAATTATGAATGAAATTTTCTAATCACGGCTCGAACGACTCCTTGGATATTGATGTCGCCTTTGATGATAATCGGTTGCATGGTGCTATTGGCCGGTTGTAAACGAATGTGTTTTCCTTCTCGATAGAAGCGTTTGAGTGTGGCATAGGCATTGTCGAGCAGGGCCACGACGATATCACCATTTTTTGGTGAAGGATTTCTTTCGATGACCACATAGTCTCCATCAAAGATGCCATCTTCGATCATGGACCGACCCTTTACGCGAAGCACATAGGAGTTTCCTGGATTCACGACGAAATCCGTTGGGACGGCGATGGCTTCATTTTCTTCAACGGCTTCGATTGGTTCGCCAGCTGTGATGAGTCCGGCAAGTGGAAGAATGATACTCATGGACGAAAGTTCTGTAACCTCGGTGAGTTCAATGGATCGTGCCGCGCCATCTTCGCCTGTATTGATGACGCCCTTTTCGCAAAGCGCTTGAACATGTTCGTGCACGGTCGACGGAGAGGCGAGCCCCATGGATTTTGCGATCTCGCGATAAGAGGGGGTATAGCCATGTTCGCGAATGAATTGCTCGATGCAATTCAGAACTTCGCGTTGCTTTTTTGTAAGAGGCGGGAGTGATGTCATATCGTTCGCTTTCTGTTCCCATTTTGACCCGAACAGAAAACGAACGCAAGAGCGGGTGTGGATATCTTTTCTTTTTTGCGTGAATGTCATTATTATGTTAATTTGTGTCCTCGATCGCCTATGAAAAAAACCGTTGAAATTCCACTGCCAGGGCATCCCGATAAGGTCTGCGATCTTATTGTTGATTCGATTTTGGATGAATATCTTCGCCGTGATGCAAAAAGTCTTGTTGATATCCAGGCTTTGGGGTCGCATGGCATGCTCATGATTGGCGGCACGGTTGAATCTCAAGCGGATTTTGATTGCGGAGAATTGGCAAAATCAGTGTATGCGCGCCTTGGGTATGAGGATCAAATTGAACCATTCGTGAACATCAAAAGCACAGGACATCCGGAAGAAAAAAACGATGCTCACAGCGTAAGTCACGGCACCTCGATTGTGCATGGGTATGCCAGCCGTGAGACGCGTGAAATGCTTCCGCGCGTATTGGTTTACGCAAATGCTTTAGCGCAACGCATTGATGATTTACGTCGAACCTCAGAACATTTCCATTGGATGAATCCGGACGGCAAAGTCCAGCTCACGATGGACGGTCATAAATTTACGAGTGTGGTCGCCCATGTCCAGCATAAAAAAGAAATGGATGTCGCCCGCGTTCAGCAAGCCCTTCTGGAGCAGGTGATTATTCCCGTCTTGGGAACGGACGAAGGAGTAAAAATTTTTGTGAATACGGCCGGGAAATTTTTCGTGGGTGGATTTGAAGGGAGCTCCGGCGCTTCGGGACGCCGATTACTTTCCGATACCTATGGAAGCCTTCTTCCAAGTGGCGGCGCTTATATGGCGGGTCGTGATCCGAGCCATCCCAGCCGTGCCGGAGCCTATATGGCTCGATATGTTGCAAAGAATTTGGTTCACGAAGGAGTGGCGGGAAATATTTTTCTCACGGTTGCTTACACCATTGGACAGGCAGAACCGATTTACATTGAGGCGCGATCTGGCGATGGCAAAGATCTTTCCGAGATAGTGAAAAAACGATTTGATTTTCGTCCGGATGCGATTGTCGAGCGCTTGCATTTGCGTGAACCGTTGTATGCGCGCGTGGTGGCGTTTGGCCAGTTTGGGCGAGTTGGAATGCCGTGGGAAGCACTTGAGGAATAGACTGCTCCAAAACTCGCGATCTGTTGGCTTGCGGGGCCCTGCCATCTCCTCATCGTACCTATCCGGTACGTCTCGGAGACTGGCTGTCCCGCGCACCAACATCTCATCGAGTTTTGAAGCAGTCCAAAGCGAGGCTGTCCTGAATCCTGCTATAATAATCCCATGCACGTACGATTTTTCTTTGCCGGAGCGTTTTTGATGATTGCCGGATTGTCGGGGTATCTTTTGATTCATCCTCAACCGGAATTTTTTGCATTTGCGGATGAGCGTAGATTTGCAACTCTCGAGGGTTCTCGGGGAGTGACGCAAACGGTCTTGCTCGAGGAGCAAGAACCGGCTGGCGGTTCCATTTTATTGGGTCCGGTGTATGCTTTTACGTCTTCGGAAATAAATGCTCGTCATCCTTTTGTTCTTTCTTTTGATTTAGGAGTTGCTCCATTCACCATCCCAGAAGGAAAGAATCTTACGCTCTTTCACTATCTCGACGGTGCCATGATGTGGGAAGCAGTTGCATCATCGGAAGATCCTTTTACAAAGATTTTGTCAGCGGAAATCACCGAGAGCGGATATTATTCTCTCGGACTTCTTTTGGACATCTTCGCTCCAACCTATATTGATACACTCAATTCATTGCGCGCTTTATCGCCGGAAGGGACCGTGGGATATCGCGTGAGCCAAGGTTATTCTTTGGATGGTGGGCCAATGATCACGTTTGGGGACCCCATGATCGGGGGATGTGACGGCACCTTTGATGTGGGATCGCGTTTGGAACGTTCCATGCGCTCCATCGAAACAGAAATTCTTCTCAATGACCTTTGGCAATCCGCGGAACTCTCCTATGTTGCCGAATGGTTTTTGGACGATAAATCCTGTCCCACAGAGTCCCTCGCCGAGATAAAAAGCCCGTGATATACTTTTTTTGTTAATTTTAACGGAGGAGATATGCCTAAGCGTTCGGTTAAAAAAGCTCCAAAGGGGAGTGCGACCTGTTGCAAGCCCTTAAAAGAAGATATTCATCACTATTCCGTGAAGGACATGGAGCGGGTGATGGAATCAACGGTTCCTTGCCAGCACTGTGCTCATTTTCCCATTGGAGCCACGGATCTTTTGCACCTTCTTTTAGTCTTAATCTTTACGCTCTCAGCTGTTCTCATGACCTCGGTCTATGCGCTCAATTTAGAGCAGGCAAAGGTCATTGATTTGCAAGCGGAGATCCAGGAATCTCTATGATAAATCGGTATTTTGTGGGGGGACTTTGTTTCTGTGCATTGATTTTGGGAGGGGCAGGTTGCCAAGGAGAAGAAGCATCTCTCCAAGGCATTGAAACCACGGGTGATACCGTGGCGACAGTGGAAACCGAAACTTCCGTTTTTACTTATTCAGGGATTCTTGATTCAAATCAACTTATGGATAAACAAGTTCGCATTGCAACCGCCAAAGGAGATATTGTGATTCAGCTTTTCCCTGATACGGCGCCAAAAGCGGTCTCGAATTTCATCTCACTCACGCAAAATGGTTTTTATAATAATTTAACCTTCCATCGTCGTGAGGAAGGATTTGTGATCCAAGGCGGAGACCCGAATGGGAATGGCACGGGTGGACCGGGATATACATTTGAAGATGAGCTTTCTGATAATCACACCTATACGCGCGGCATTGTTGCCATGGCGAATCGTGGGCCAAATACAAATGGCAGTCAATTTTTCATCATGCTCGATGATGTAGAATTACCAAAACTTTATACGATTTTCGGTGAGGTCGTGGAGGGAATGGATGTGGTGGATGCCATTGCGGTTGGTGATGTGATGGCGTCGGTCGCGGTTGAAGATGTGCCTCAAGAGGTTGCTCCGGTTGAGGAGACGGGGGCGATGGATGAAACAGTTCCCGCTACGGAAGAAACAACACAGGAATAAGGAAAAAATGAGCTTCGCTTGGGCGGAGCTCTTTTATTTTGTTATACTGAGCGTATGTCAAAACGCACGATCGACGAAAAATCTTTTTACAAATACCTCCGATGTCCTTCCTGGCTCGAGCGCGAATGGGCGGAAAACTCCAAAGGACGTGAGGCGATTTTGGAATTATTACAAGACGAAGGACTTTTGCGCGAAAAAGAACTGGAACTCCTGAAAGGAAAGGAATTTGCCACGGTCGAGCTTGAAGATATGGATGAAGCCGCGGTGCGGACGGTTGAGCTCATGAAACAAGGCGCTCAGACGATTTATAAGGGTGTTCTTCTTCATGGGCATTGGGTGGGGCACCCTGATGTGCTCGAGCGCGTGGAAGGTCATTCGCAATTGGGAGATTGGTATTACGTGGCCGTTGACATCAAACGATCGCATCGCCTCAAGGATGAATATATGCTCCAGGGCGCTTTTTATGCCGAGATTCTCTCCAAGATTCAGGGAATCAAACCGCAAAAAGGATACGTGATGCATACGGATGGGCATGTGGAGAGCTATCAAATTGCTGACATGTATACTGAGTTTCGTTCCGCGCTCGATGAGATTGAATTGATTTTTGATGGAAAACATACAGAGCACTTTCTTACGGCCGGGTGCAAACAATCACCCTATTTTCTTCTTTGCTCGGAGGAAACGCATTCCTGCGATGATCTTTCGCGTTTGAATCGTATTTGGCGAAGCGAAGTGCGGCTTTTACGTGAGGCGGGGATTTCAACGGTCAAGGAATTGGCTGATGCAAATTTGGAAGCCCTGCGCCGCGTTCATGGCATGACCATGGATCGTTTGTACATCCTTCAGCAACAATCGGTGGCGCTGACGGATCACCGGATTATTACCATGGGGACGGTTGATCTTCCCGAGGAGGAAGGCGTTGCTCTGGTTTTGGATATCGAAAGCGATCCTTTGCGCGATGTGGATTATCTTTTTGGGGTTTTGGTGATTGAGGGTGAAGAAAAAACGTATCATTCCTTTTTGGCAAAGCACCCAGGTGATGGCGCCAAGGCGTGGCAGGAATTTGTAAATTTTCTCGCTCAGTATCCGACGGCGAATATTTATCATTATGGTTGGTATGAAGTGGATGTGTGCTCACGCCTGGCGGAATTGCATGGCGCACCTGATTCCGTGCGTCTTCAACTCAGTGAGCGTATGATTGATATTCTCACACGTTTGCGCGAGCGGGTGATTTTTCCTCTTCCATTTTATTCGCTCAAGGATATTGCCACGCATTTGGGATTTTCTTGGCGAACAAGCGGCGCCTCTGGACTCGATTCCGTGCTCTGGTACCATGAATGGCTCGAGGAGGGGAATGAGGATATTCTGCAAACCATTGTTGACTATAACGAAGATGATGTTCGGGCCACGTGGTTTTTGCGCGAGTGGGCGAAGAAGAATACGTAATTATGGCAATTAAATTTCAGAAAACCTGGCATGGATATTTAATTCTTGTTGTTCTTGTTGTGGCCCTGATTCTTGGATTGGTTCAGAAATTTTTCGAGCCAATAGAGAGTGAAGGAGATTTTCCTGTGCCCATCGGAGTTCTTTCGGAAGAGACGTGCACAGTGGCGGGAGGAACATGGAATGCCTGCGGGTCATCGTGTCGAGGAGATACGGCTGAGGCGTGTATTATGGTTTGTGTGGAACAGTGCGAATGTGAAAAAAATGCGGATTGTCCGTTTGGTTATTCTTGTTTAGAAAAAATTGATGGAATTGGTTTATGCTCCGTTTCTTCGTAAAAGTCGCCATTGTTTTTTTTATTGGACTTCTCATTTATTGGTGGGTGCATCCGGAGGAACGCCCGGATGTTGATCTTGCGGGTATTCCTTCATTTTCCTACGAGGACATCAAAAATTCTTTGGTCAATGCGGTTGCCAATGAAGTGGGATCGGTTGTAAGCGAAACCATTGAAAATCAACTTAATCCAGACGACCAAGCAGTGAGTGAAGAAGAATCAGTGATCGAAGAACCTCTTATTGTTGGGGAGGATGTTTTACCTATTGCGGTTCAACTTGAAGTGCCTTTTACTTCGCAAGCGCCAACAGGCGATTGGGGGTTGCCGTATCAGGAAGCCTGTGAGGAAACAGCGGCGTATATGGTTGCCATGTATTATGCGGGTATTGAAGATGGAGAAATTGAGAGTGAGATCGCGAATAATGCGCTTCTTTCCGCCATTCAGCATGAGACAGAATTTTTGGGATTTTATTTTGATACCACGGCCGAGGAGACCGCCCGATGGATGGCAGAATATTTTGATTTAAATGTTGTGGTGCGTGATAATCCAACCGTCGATGAGATTCGGGAAGAAATTGCCGCAGGCCATCCGGTGATCATCCCAACGGCCGGTCGCAAACTCGGGAATCCATTTTTCAGCGGGGAGGGTCCGCTTTATCATTTTTTGGTCGTGAAGGGTTATACCGAGGATAGTTTTATTACCAATGATGCAGGGACAAAATACGGGCAGAATTACGTTTATCCATTTGAGGTGGTGATGGAAGCGATGGGAGATTGGAATGGGGGCGATCCGGCAAACGGAGCAAAGAGGATTATTATCGCAACGCCGAAGGAATGATTTTTCTATGAGGGGGGCTCCGCCCCCTGACCCCGGCCTGCTTTTCTTTGCTGGCTTGGATTCAGACTTCTAGCGCAACAATGAATTAAATATTTCTTTTGGCGTGTACCAGTTCAGTATTTTCCTTGGCCGCTCGTTTAGGAGATGTTCAACTCTTCGTATTTCTGCACCGCCTACGT
>JBAZUI010000004.1:0-72130 GCA_041661425.1 Patescibacteria group bacterium
AATACTACAACCATGAACGGCAGCAATGGGACTTAAAAAAGATGACTCCTGTGGGATACAGAAATCATCTCTTAACAACTGCGTAGTTTTTCTCCTCGTGTCTACTTTACGGGGTACGGATCAATCCTGCTGTTTTTTTATTTAATCATTGAAATACCACAGAACATGTCCTCAATTTGAAATAGTAATTTTCGCAATGATGATGATTTGTGTCATAATGGAGTGGGTATGATCAGACAAATTCTCATCGGACTTGTGATTTCTGCTCTTGGAATTATGATGGTTTGGAAAACCGGCTGGGCGCTTTCCATGATTGGGCGTGTGGAATGGGCAGAGCGTACCTTTGGCGCCGGCGGCTCACGGACATTTTTTAAACTCATGGGAGTTGGGCTTATTCTGATCGGATTTATTGTCATGACGGATTTATTCGATATCTTTTTTGGAGATTTTATTCTTGGTCTTTTTGGATATTAATCATCTATGAGTGCCGGTTCCGCCTTATTGCACGCCTACGATCTCCTTCGAGGAGCGGGTATTGAACGTGGCATGACCGTCGCGGATTTTGGATGTGGAAAACATGGGCATCTCGTGGTTCCGGCTTCGCGAGCCGTTGGCGAGAGGGGCCGAGTGTATGCGGTGGATGTCATTCCCGCTTATCTTGAAATGTTGCAGGGCACCTGTGCTCATCATGGTTGTATGAATGTTGATTACGTCTGGGGAGATTATGAACAGTCACGCGGAGTCACGATCCCTGATGGTTCGGTTGACCTTGTCTTTTTTGTGAATAATCTTTGGCAGAGAAATAATTTTCCCAATGCGCTTCAAGAAATGAAACGAGTGCTTCGTCCGGAAGGGAATCTCTTGATTCTTGATTGGCAAAAGGATACGGATCATCCGGTGGCGCCTCCGGTTGATCGTCGCATGGACGTTTACGAAGCGAGACGCCATTTGGCACAGGCAGGGGTCAAACATTTTGAATGGCTTGCTCCGCCCAAGACTCATTGGGGGTATCTTTGCTCCTTCCTTGACGAGGGAGGCAGAGCGCGCTAAGATTTTTTCACTTTATGACATCACTTTTTGATTTATCTTTCTGGTTCGCATTGTTCCCAAATGGATTGAGCCCCGCTTACGCGCAATTTTTCTTTTTCTTATTTAGTGGGTTTATCATTTTTGGATCGATCGCTCGTATGGTTGCCCGCAATAAAAAGGCGGAACCGGAAATGAAGAAAGTTTATTTTTCCGTGGCTCAGATGCTATTTGTGATGGGAATGTTGGGAATGATTTGGTACTTCTTTACGTATGAATTGATTTATTTTTTTGGTGCCCGTTTTTGGTTCTTGCTTTGGATTGTTGGTTGTTTTGTGTGGATGGGATGGATTATTTATTACGCGAAAAAGAAAGCTCCGGCCCTTCAGGAGGCTCGTGCTAAGCAGGCGGCGTTTAACGCCTATCTCCCTCGATCAAATCGTCGGTAAGCTATGGTGACCTGGCGGAGGATTTTTGGAGATGCCGGGGAGCGCTTTGCGGAAAAAGAACTTATTCGAAAAGGATATCGCATTCTCGCTCGACAATATCGCACGCCCGTAGGAGAAATTGATCTCATTGCCCGTTTGGGTAAGGAGATCATTTTTGTAGAGGTGAAGACCAGAAGAAATCATGTATTCGGATATCCAGAAGAGGCCGTGACAAAGAAAAAGGTTCAGTCACTGCTTTCCGCTGCGAGTTCGTATCTTCGAAAAAATCATCTCGAGGATGCTCCTTGGCGTTTGGATGTGGTGGCTATTGAATGGGGTCCGCCAGTGCATTTTGAACACATCGAGGGAATCGGGGATTGAAAAATGGGGTCAGGTCGGGAATCGGGAATTCTTTATTTGACGATGAAAAATCCCTGATTTCCGACTCCATAAACACGAAGACCGTCTCCCAGCGCAGGGAAACGGTCACGATCACTCAAACGTCGAAGACGTCAATCTAAAGGAAGAGGTGAAAGCGCAGAACAAACTCCGGCTTCACCTTGGAGTCGATGTCACGAACGTGGATGGCGAGGTCGAGACCGGTCTTCTCGAATCGTCCGAGGACGTTCACGCCTCCACCCTGGCTCCACCCGCCGTCGTCGAAGTCGCCCCAGCCTTCACCCTCAATTCCAGTGTGGAGCCACTTGGAGACGCGGTATTCCATCTGGCCAAACCAGTACCCGCCGTAGCTCGGGAACCGAATTTCTCCGTCGAACCAGCCGTAGACCGGTCCGAAGTCCGGGGCCAGGCGAATGGAAGCGATGGGTTCGTCGGGTCCCCAGGCCCACCCCACAACCGGCTCCACTCCGAGCCAGGGCGCGGGCTTCACGCTGAGGCCAAGGTAGCCGAGCGGGGCAAGCTCCCCGAGGAGGTTTCCGGCCGGGATGAAGTGGAACTGGACCCTCGTCGTCTCCCCGACGTTGTAACCGCCGTGGATGAGGAGGCGCACCCGCGAGGGGTGAAACGTCTCCCCGGCGTACGCCTGGGGTGAAGAGAGAACGAAAAACAGGAAAAATGCGATGAAACGGATCATGGTTATCTCCACGAGCTCGTTGTTGAGCGGGTGATTTTTAGCACAAAAATCGAGAAAAGTCAAGCATTATCTTGCACAAAAAAAATGTTTATGATATCGTCTTTTCATTGGTGAACTCGGCTTTGGCCGGGTTCATTTTACAAAGTGTCCTGTGTAAAAATTGCGGTCTGTTGACTTGCGGGTCCCTGCCACTTCCTCACCGTACACTCTGGTACGGCTCGGAAGCTGGCTGTCCCGCGCATCAACATCCCATCAATTTTTCCTACAGGACCTTGATAATAAGAAAATATGTCATCAGAAATTGAACAAGCGATCCGACAAATTTGCGAAGAAAAAGGTCTCTCGTACGAGGCGGTCATGGAAACGATCCAATCTGCTCTTGCCGCGGCCTATCGAAAAGATTATGGCAATAAGATGCAGAATATCGAAATCGAATTCGATCCTTCTTCGGGTTCGGTGCGTGCGTATGATGTAAAAACAGTGGTCGAAGATCTCCCAGAAGAGGAAATGGAAAAAATGCGTCAAGAGCAGGCGGCGGTGGCGGCCCACACAGAAGCGCATGAAGCGGCAAAGGGAAAAGGTGGATTTTCCGAAGAAGAGGAAAAATTTGAGGCTCCCATTGCTGAGGGCGAAGCAGCGCCAAAATTCAATCCAAAAACAGAGATCATGTTTTCCGATGCGCGTGTTTTGAAGTTTGATGTCAAAGTTGCTGATGTGATGCGTACGGAACTTCCACTTCCAGGAGAATTCGGACGCATGGCCGCGATGACCGCCAAACAAGTGATTACACAAAAACTCCGTGAGGCTGAGCGCGAAATTGTTTTCAATGAGTTTAAAGAACAAGAAGGCGAGGTGCTTATCGGCACGGTCCAACGCCGTGAAGGTCGTCTCGTCTTGGTGGATTTAGGGCGGACGGTTGGTGTGATTTTACCCGAGGATCAAATTCCAACGGAGCGCTATCACTCCGGCGATCGTATTAAGGTGTATGTGCGGGAAGTTGCTCTTGGCACGCGTGGTCCGCAAATCATGCTTTCGCGCGCGAACGAAGCATTGGTGCGTGCCTTGTTTGAAATCGAAATTCCTGAGGTAGCGGATGGGACCGTGGAAATAAAAGCGATCGCTCGTGAAGCGGGATCACGTACAAAAATTGCCGTGACCAGTGTTGATAACGGCGTTGATCCCATTGGTGCTTGTATTGGACAGCGTGGCGTGCGCATTCAAACCGTCATTAGCGAACTCGGTGGAGAAAAAATCGATGTCATTGAGTGGAATGACGATCCGGAAGCATTTATCACGGCCGCCTTATCTCCGGCGAAAGTTGTCAAAATTGAATTACACGAAGAAGAAAAAGTTGCCACAGCGCTGGTGGCGGAGGATCAGCTTTCCTTGGCGATTGGTCGTGGAGGCCAGAACGTTCGTTTGGCCGCAAAGCTCACGGGATGGAGAGTGAGTGTGAGCCCGGAAGAAGGCGTCACCCCAGCTGAGGGATCAGCTCCCGAAGAACCTGTTGCCGAAGAGGTAAGCCAAAACGAATAATATGGGAATATTCACGACGATTTTTTATCAGCCGATTTACAATCTGCTCGTCTTTTTGTATGACATTTTGCCTTTCGGCGGCGTCGGGCTTGCCATCATTATTCTCACCGTCATCATTCGTGCGATTCTTCTTCCTCTCACATGGAAATCCATGAAATCGCAGAAGGATATGCAGGAGATCCAACCAAAAATTCGTGAGATCCAAACGAAGTATAAAGATGACAAGGAAAAAATGGCGCAGGAGCTTATGGCGGTTTATAAGGTGCATAAGGTCAATCCGTTTGCCTCTTGTCTTCCACTGCTTATCCAGTTGCCGGTTTTCATTGCGCTCTTTCAAGCCTTGCGTGATGGCCTTGGGGAAGTTCACGGGGAAATGCTTTATTCTTTTATTTCAAATCCGGGGACAATCGATGCGATGTTCTTGAGCTTCATTGATCTTTCGGTGATTTCAATTCCGCTCGCGATTCTCGCCGCCATTGCGCAGTATATTCAAGTCCGTCAAACCATGGCACGCCAACCGCAAAAAGACGTGCGACAAGAAAAAGGAGCGAAGGATGAGAACATGGCCGCTCAGATGAGTAAAACAATGCTCTATGTGATGCCGGTGATGTCACTGATTATCGGGGTTACTTCACTTCCCGGTGGCGTCATGCTGTATTGGCTTTCAACAACAATCGTCTCCATCCTTTCGTATTATTTTCTTTTTCCTAAGAAAAAAATCGAGGCCGTGATTGAAAAATAAACAAAAAAAGAATCCCCGCCACTCAATGACAGTCGCGGGGATTTGTTTTACAATGGACAGGTATGTCACGGAAGATCTGGCGTCCAATTTTCTTTTGTCTCACGTTTGTTATTGGGGGAATCCTCCTCCTTTGGTTGGTTGAACGTGCTGGTTGGCAAGAGATTTTGACGCAAATTTTTGCGTTCGGTCTTCTTCCATTTTTGGGATATGTTGGTATTTCGTTTGTAAATTTTTTGGTGTACGTTTGGCGTTGGCGAGTGATTTTGCAAGCGCACCTTCCAAAGAAAGACGTCCCTTCGTTTTGGCGTCTTTTCCTTCATCGCATGTCGGGTTATGCGGTTGGCTATTTAACGCCAGCGGCACAGGTTGCAGGGGAGCCGGCGCGCATTGCAATGCTCGCGCTTGATGGCGTTCCGGTGAAAATCGGCACAAGCGCCGTAACGCTCGATATTGCTTTTGAGCTTGTCTCCTTTGTGCTCTTTGTGATGGCTGGATTTGGATTTGCCGCGCTTCAGAATTTTCAAGGGATCGACACGAGTGTCGCCATAGGAATTTTAATTTTTCTCTTTGGAGGTCTCATGCTCTTTTTTGCGACGCTTGTTTGGGGGCACGGGTTTCTTTCTCCGGTGGCACGACGGCTTCTTGCCATTCGATGGAAATTCATTTCTCGTACCGCGCAACAGCTCATTGAAATGGAATCACTCATGAGCGCATTCCTTCGAAAGAGTCGTTGGATTCTTCTTTTTGTCCTTCTTTGCTCTTTTGTGACCATTGGTTTCCGTGTGGTTGAAATGTATTATCTTTCGTATTTCTTTGGTATCCTGTTAACTCCGGGACAAGCATTTCTTTCCGCAACGATTCCAGGTCTTGTGCTCTTTCTTCCCATTCCTGGCGGGCTTGGTCTTTATGAGGGGAGCTATACGAGTATTTTTGCCGCCCTGAACCTTCCGCTCAATGCCGTGGCGTTTACCTTTATTGTTCGATTGCGTGATATCGTCTTTATTGCCATCGGACTCATTCATCTTTTACAACAAGGAGGAAAAGCCGTCATAAAAAAGGGCTCTTCCTATGAAAAGTCTGTCTGAGACCATTCTTGAAACCGCTGCGTATTTTTCTTTTTTTGGATATCCGCTCACACGTTTTGAAATTTGGAAATGGTTGCGCAACCCCGTGCGTCGATTTTCTTATTTCGAAGTCATCCAAGAGATCGATCGGATGGTTGAGGATCGTGAACTGAGTGCGTGCGGAGCGTTTCTCGCTCTCGAATCTGTTGAAACGCAAAAACAAGAACGACACCGCCGGTATCGCCATGCCATAAAAAAACAGCATCGCGTTCATTGGATTGTGTGGTATCTTTCAAAAATTCCTTGGGCGCGAGGGGTTGCATTGTGTAATAATCTTCCATTTCACTTTACGCGAGAGGAAAGTGATATTGATTTTTTTGTGATCACTCATCGCCATCGTGTGTGGACCACACGTTTGATGGCCGTGCTTCCGCTGTATCTTTTCCGACTTCGCCCTCACGAGGCAAAGCATGATCCCATTGATGTCAGTTTTTTTGTAGATGAAGACGCGTTTGATTTTTCGCTTTTACGTCTCGCTCCCGATGACCCGTATCTTTCCGTCTGGATTCGTTCGCTCGTCCCACTTTACGAGCGCGAGCCAGGAGTTTTTGGATCTTTTTTTGCCATGAATGCTTGGGCCGGATGGGAGTTTCCTCATGGTCGACGGGCGCGACGATCAGACGATCGAACACGAGAGAGAACGTGGTTTCTTCCGAGTCTTCTTCCGGAACGATTAGCGAAATATGTTCAGCTCAAGCGTCTTCCAACCACGACGGCGTTGATGGTGAATCAATCAAGTGACGTGGTTGTTAATGATCATATGCTCAAATTCCATTTGAATGATCGGCGGCAGGAGATTCAAGCACACCAGCAAGCCTTATGCAAAAAGAATCGTTTTTAAATGGTCTTCTTGCTCTTGCCTTTTTTTTGCTTCCGTGGCAAACGCGATGGATGTTTGGGTTTCATCTTTTGGATGGTCAAACCTATGAATACGGCATTCTGAGCATCTACATGGTTGAGATGCTGGTGATGGGTTGTTTTTTTCTCGCTCTTCTTTTTAAACGATTCATTATTCCGGATCGCTTTGCTCTTCCTGTTATTCTCTGTCTCATTGCTTTTGGAGTCTCGACTTTTTTTTCAATTGATCCGGTTCTTTCGTTGGGGCAATGCGTTCATGTTTTTTCGGCGATTTGTCTCTTTTTTCTTCTTTTGCAACCATGGGCAAAAGCTCCGATTCTTCTTGGAAGTTTTTTAGGTGGGTTGATCATCCCCATTCTTCTTGGATTTTTTCAGATACTTACCGGTTCATCGCCCGCATCATCTTGGCTTGGTTTGGCTTTTCGTGAAGCCGCTCACTTGGGGGATAGCGTTCTTTTTGCACCCGATGGGACTCGCATTCTTCGTGCGTATGGATCGTTTCCTCACCCGAATATATTTGGCGGATATCTTGCTGTCGCTCTATTTCTTTTTTGGAAGTTTGGTCAAGATTTTTTTCAATCACGGTGGATGCGTGGGATTGTTTTTTGTTTTTTGGGCATTGGGTTAGTGCTCACTTTTTCGCAAAGCGCTTGGCTGTCGCTTGTTGCCGGGGCGATCGTTCTTGCCGGGGAGCTGTTTCGGAATCACAAATGGTCCTTGATGATTTTCGGCATCGGAATATTTTTGTTCATCACCGGGACAATTTTTTTTCTGGTGACAGAAACACAATCCTCCTCTCAGCGCATCGATCAATATCACGATTGGCCGACTGTTATTCAGGATTCCTGGCTCGTGGGTTCTGGAATGGGGAGTTATCCTTTGGCACTTCACGTTTCCTTTCCTTCACAGGACGTCTGGAGTTATCAACCCATTCACAATGTCTTCTTTTTAGTTATTTCCGATATTGGTATTTTCGGATTTTGTTGTCTCATTTTGGGTCTTTTTCTATTGAAGTCGAAGGATTTTTTGCGGGAGCCCATTGTTTTCGTCTTTCTTCCGCTTCTCCTTTTTGATCATTATCTTTGGAGTTTTTGGAGCGGATTTGCTTTGCTTGCGCTGGCCTCGGGTTTTGTGGTAAAAGAGCGGCAGGGAAAAGAAGTTCTTGACAAGGAAAACCCGATGTTTTAAATTAGCTGACTAATTTTTTCTATGATATTACAACCTGTCGGCGATCATGTGATCGTCAAACCTCTCGAAAATGAGAAGGTCACAAATTCAGGAATCATTATTCCCGAGACCGTTGAAAAAGAGCGATCAGAGCGCGGTGAAATCATTGCCGTTGGCCCGGGGAAGCTCTTAAAATCAGGTGCCCGTCAATCGATGGAAGTGGCGGTTGGTGATAAAGTCATTTTCAAAAAATATGCGCCCGATGAAGTTGAGCTCGATGGGGTGACGTATCTCGTTATCCGTGCTGATGAAATCATGGCAATAATCAAATAAGATATGGCAAAGACAATTGTTTTTCATGAAGATGCCCGGAAAGCACTCAAGGCTGGTGTCGATAAGCTTGCCAATGCCGTCAAAGTGACGCTTGGTCCAAAAGGACGCAATGTGATTGTGGAGCGAAGTTACGGTTCGCCGATGGTCACAAAAGACGGCGTTTCCGTTGCAAAAGAAATTGAGCTTGAAGATAAAATGGAAAATCTTGGTGCCGAACTTGTGAAAGAAGTGGCGTCAAAAACAAATGATGTCGCCGGTGACGGAACAACAACGGCAACCGTTTTGGCACAAGCCATGGTTTCAGAGGGATTGAAACTTGTTGCTTCAGGGATTGATCCTCAGGCACTCCGACGTGGAATTGAAAAGGCGGTTGAGGAAACCGTGAAAGGCATTGCCTCGATTGCAAAACCGGTCACTGGAGATGCGGTGAAGCAGGTTGCCGCCATTTCCGCGAACGATGCGCAAATTGGAGAAGTGATTGCCGAGGCCATGCAAAAAGTGGGAGAGAATGGCGTCATCACGGTTGAGGAAGGTCAATCGTTTGGCATCGTAGTTGATGTGGCACAGGGTCTCCAATTCGATAAGGGATATCTTTCACATTACATGGTGACCAATGCGGAGCGCATGGAAGCTGAATATGAAGATGTCTCCATTCTCATGACGGATCAAAAAATTTCATCCATTCAGATGATTCTTCCGGTGCTTGAAGCCTTGGCGAATCTCGGAAAAAAGAATTTAGTGATTATTGCGGAAGATGTGGATGGGGAAGCGCTCGCGACCCTTGTGGTGAATAAATTGCGTGGCGCATTTCATACGCTTGCTGTGAAGGCGCCATCGTTTGGGGATCGGAAAAAAGCGATTCTTGAAGATTTGGCAATTGCCACAGGCGCGACCGTGATTTCAGAGGAGAAAGGACTAAAACTCGAAAGCACCACGCTCGAACAACTTGGTCGTGCACGAAAAGTGATTGCCACCAAAGACGCCACCACGATTGTTGATGGTACGGGAAATCGAACCGCGATCGATGAACGGATTCGTCAGATTCGAGCTCAAATCAGTGAGACGACTTCCGATTTTGATCGGGAAAAATTGGAAGAACGTTTGGCGAAGCTTGCCGGCGGGGTTGCCGTCATTAAGGTTGGTGCCGCAAGCGAGGTAGAGATGAAAGAAAAGAAACATCGTATTGAAGATGCGGTTTCCGCCACGAAAGCCGCCATTGAAGAGGGGATTGTGCCGGGAGGTGGCGTTGCTCTCTTGCGCGTGAAAAAAATGTTGCAAACGTTGCATGATCACATGACACTCAAGGAAGAAGCGTTGGGAGTTGATGTGGTTTCGAAATCCTTGGAAGAGCCATTGCGACAAATTGCGGAAAACGCCGGGGCAAAAGGTGACATTGTCGTGGAGCGCGTGATGGCACGTGATGGCGCTTATGGATTTAACGCGCTCACGAACACGTATGAAGAGGACATGACGGCCGCGGGAATTATCGACCCGGCGAAAGTGACGCGTTCAGCCGTGCAAAACGCGGCGTCAATTGCTTCCATGATCATTACCACCGAAGCGGCGATTACCGAAATTCCAAAAGCAGAACATGATCACGCGCCTCAGCCCGGTGGCATGGACATGTACTAATATAATCA
The DNA here is from genome assembly GCA_041661425.1 of Patescibacteria group bacterium. Lineage (GTDB taxonomy): Bacteria > Patescibacteriota > Patescibacteriia > UBA9934 > UBA9934 > JBAYHI01. Next base: position 9,948 of record JBAZUI010000004.1, read on the forward strand.
TAGGACTTTCGCCTTTGGCGCATAACTTTGTCAAAAACCTCCGCACGTCGTCGCCGTATCCCGCCTGTGGCGGGACCCCGCCAAAGTGAAACGACGGCGGGGCGGCTCCTCGTTGCTCGGTTTTTTCCTCGTTCTGCATCCAAACGCGAAAGTCTTGATTCAAATGAAGACCCGCCTCCCCCCCAGGGGGGCGAGTTTTCGATTGATGACAAGAAGGGTCCGATCGGACCTTTCTTGTCATCATGCCCGGATCATGAATTCTAGTTTTTCATGCCCACCCCTAGGTGAGCGAGGACCTGGCAAGGAGTTAGACAATGTCAAGATTCTTTATATCTTTTGTTTAGATAGTAGCGGATTCGGCTCTCGTGAGCGGTTTGGGCATTACAGTTAGAATCCGCCCATGAGCACATGTGGTTGACAAAATCAGATGAGCGGGTAGTCTTATTTTGGAGGCTAAAATGTCAGGAACATTCATGGCGTTTGAAGGAATCGATGGCTCAGGGAAAACGACTTTGGCTGCTATCGTGAGTCAAGCTCTTCGGGAAAAAGGTCTTGATGTCGAAGTTATTCGTACCAAGACGGATGCCCAGGAGGTAGATTTTCAGCGTTTCGTGGATGGATTTGGCTTGGCGTCAAATTCGCTCGCGTACATGTTTCTCTTTCAGGCGATGCATGCGAGGAAATGGGAGCTTGTCCGCGATGCTCGAAGCGCTGGAAAGATAGTGATTGCGGATAGATGGAATTATTCCTTCTACGTTTATCACAATTGTTTCGGTCCGCTCAAGGATTTGCCGGACGAGACTAAACATCTTCTTGACTTACTCGCATTCCACGGCATGAGGCCTGATTTATTGTTTTTTGTGGAGATAGATCCCGGTACCGCGATCATGAGGAGAAAACGTCGAGGAGACGAAATTCCCGATCCAAATACCGAGGAGCTCTATTACTCCACCGTTGCGAATGAGTATCGACGACTTGTTGGAATCGATCGCGGAATCATCTTGGATGGTAATCGTGATTGGAGAGATCTAACGAATGAAGTCCTTGATACTGTACAATCGCATCTTCTACTGTAGCGGATAACAGAAATATGATTATCCGCTTTGTCGTATGAAATCAAGTATTCTTATTGTAGAAGGGGTTTGGGGTGTTGGAAAAAGCACCCTGATTAAGCGTTTACTCTCGGATCATTCAACCTTGAAGTTTTTGCGTGAGCCAGAATATCCAGAAGCGACGCTTTTACTTTCAAAAGAGAAAAAGATATTTGATTGGTATTTTGAAAAACATATTCAAAATATTGAAAAAGCACGTCTTATTCAATCCAAAAAAAAGAACAGTGTTGTTATTGAGCGCTCTGTCGTCTCCTCCCTTGCTTATGCAGAAGTAATCCTTGGATGGTCGGAGCATCAGGTGGCGCCATATTTTTTTAAAGCACAGGCACTAAACATAAAAAGTGAAAATTTTATTTTATTGCATTTAGTAAATATAGATCGTTCAATACTACGAATGCGAGAATTGTGCCTCACTGACCAAGCGAATTACGAGACGCTCAGGAGGATGGACAATTGTCTAAAAAAATACTCAAATCTTTTAGGTTTATGAATATTTTTGCGATATTTTTAGGGTCAGTATTCTTTTTTTGGGGCTTAGTGAATGGATATAAACTTTCTCGTTCTTTAAAATGGTTCTCTGAACAGGAAAAAAATGATCCTTTAGACACACAATTCATTGCGAAGTTTATTGTATTAATTCCATTGCTCGAGGAACAATCAATTCTCCATAGCCTATTACACGCGCTCCAGAATATTGAATATCCTCCGGAGGATTATCGAATTGTCTTTATTACGACCGCTAAAGAAAGGCGAAAGATGGGATTACAAACGACTGAAGAAATTCTTCAGACGATTCTTCCAAAGGATTTTTCCTATATTCATCTTCATTATCCTCGAAAAGTGGGTATTAAGTCAGACCAATTAAATTGGGCTTTGCACATTTTGGATGCGGAAGGGGTAATAACATCGGATACGATTATCGGTGTTTATGATGCTGATTCAGAGATTGTCCCAAAAATTTTAAAAACAGTGGCATCGAAATTTGCAAATCAAAATTTGAACGTTGCGCAGCAACCAACGCTTTATCTAAAAAATTGGAATCAAATACCAGTGTTAGGAAAAGGCTTTGCACTTTTACAGACTTTATACGCCTGCGGATATGAAATCCAAATGTGGCATCATGCGGATGCATTGTTTCCGCCTATGCGTTATTGCGTGGGTCATGGGCTTTTTGTTCGTTACAATTTTTTGAAAAGGATCGGATATTTTCCGTCCCCCATTGAAGACACTCGTCTTGGGCACGTCTGTTCATTTTTGAAAGAACCAATTGAGATTGTTCCAATTTTTGATAGCTGTGAAGTTGCCTCTACCGCATTTGATAGAATTCGACAATCCTCCGTTTGGTTTTCGGGAGAAGTTAAATTTATTTGCGCGTATAGTATTGCGGCGAAAATTAAAAAACAGAATTTTCTTTTTTCGTCATGGTTAATTTTTTATAAGAGCTGGAGAACATTAGTTTGGATGCTAAAAGGATTATTTTTGGCCGGTTCCTTCATATACTGTCTCATAACCCTCAACCTATTATTTTTATTAATTATTCCATGTTTTTATCTAATACCGTTATTGATTCTAATCAAATATAAAAAAATAATAAGAGCCATAGCTCAAAATCTTCCCCCAATATCGATTGGCGTAATATTGTTAATGCCAATTGAATATATTCTCATGTCTTTCGGCCCGTGGTTCGCGGTTTATAGATATGCTAAGAGTTTCTTTTTCTCGAAAGACTTTGAATATTTTAAAACGAATCGTTATTAAAAATTAAGTGCCGAAAAGGGCCAGCACTTAGCTGACCCCGAGAAAAGGATCTTCTTCATTTGGCCACGTATCGACGTGATCCCAAAAGGTATCCTTAAGGCGCATAGGAAAAACTTTTTTCTCTTGAAGCTCTTCCCGTGAAAACCATCGTGTCTCACATACGATTCCGTGATCGTCTTTATGGTCGTTGGGTATCACCGTAGTTGAGACAGGATGAGCGAGCCAGAACCATTCCAAAAAGATGACGGTCTTACTTGCATGGAATTGTTGGGTATAGATCAGCCGATCAATTTTTCCAGCAATTCCCGTTTCTTCGAATAGTTCGCGTTCGGCACAGGCGCGAATATCTTCCTGATTTGCTTCCCAACCTCCACCGGGCGCATACCAGAAATTCGCTCCCTCGTTTCGTACCAGCAATACTCTTCGAGTACTCGAGTCGAACATAATTACCCGCGAAATAATGCGGATCATTAACCCCTCCGTTCTTGTTGAAAGCATCACAATGATGTCGTTAAAAGTGATTTTTGTCAATGCGACGACTTTGTGAGAGTAGTCTATTTTATCAAAAATCGCAACATTCCGTTTGATGACAAAAAGGGTCCGATCGGACCTTTCTTGTCATCATGCCCGGATTGATCATTTATTGTTATTCGTGATACTCTTTTTCTTAGTCAGGGCAAAAGCCCTTTAAATATTTGTTATTTTTCATATGGACGAAGAAAAAAAGGAAACGTCAACGCCAGCGTCGGCCGCCTCCGGGAATGATGTGGAGGAACATAAAGTTGTTGCGGCCATTGGCTACTTGTTCATTCTTTGTTTTATTCCTTTGCTTTTGGCAAAAGATTCTCCTTACGCCCAATTCCATGGCAAACAGGCCCTAGCTCTGTTCATTATTGATATTATCGTTTCCATTTTTGTGGGAGCTTTCGGATGGTTCCCGATTATTGGTTGGCTTCTTGCCTTGGTCCTTCCATTGGCACTTCTCGTTCTTTCCATTGTCGGTTTTATTAAGGCGTATCAGGGAGAGCGCTGGAACATGCCCTTGGTCTCTGAATTGGCAAAGATGTTGAAATTCTAATGGTATGGGGGCTCCGGATCGGTTATTCGCGGAGCTTCGAGCGCGCTTTCAAGAAGCGCGCTCTGTTTTGGATTTTGAAGCGCTTCGAAACGATGTCGTTGCCGGAGAAAAGGAGATGTCTTCCCCTGATTTTTGGAGTGATCAAAATCATGCCAGGAAGCGTTCGCAGGAAGTCGCGCAGAAAAAAGCACTTGTGGAATCCTGGGAAAGTTTTGAAAATGATTTGCAGGCCGCGCAAGATCTTCTTTTAGAGGCGCCCGAAGGCGATCCATGGATTACGGAAACCCATCAGGCGCTCGAAAAGCGTCTCCAGATTTTGGAAGTCTCAACATTATTTACCGGTTCTTTTGATGATCATGACGCCATCGTATCTGTTCGTGCGGGAGCAGGTGGTACCGATGCCGCGGATTGGGCGAGCATGTTGCTTCGCATGATTGTTCGTTTTGCCGAACGTGAGCATTGGGAAGTCGAGGTGCTCGAGGAATCACTTGCGGAGGAAGCCGGAATCAAGAGTGCGATGATTGCGGTGCGAGGGCTTCGTGCCTATGGCTATCTTCAAAATGAAGCGGGCGTCCATCGATTGGTCCGTATTTCTCCGTTCGATGCGGAGAAAATGCGTCATACGTCATTCGCACAAATCGAAGTGATTCCGGAAATTGACGACATTGAAGAAAAAAATATCGAGATCGATCCAAAGGATTTGCGTATTGATACGTTTATGGCCGGTGGTCATGGCGGGCAGTCGGTGAATACCACGTATTCCGCTGTGCGCGTCACTCACATCCCAACAAATATCGTTGTCTCATGCCAGAATGAACGTTCGCAACAGCAAAATCGGGAAGTGGCCATGCGTGTTCTCAAATCTCGCCTTTTTCAACAACTCGCCCTTGAACGCAAAGAAAAAATTGATGATTTACGTGGCGGGCATGTGAGTGCGGATTGGGGAAATCAAATACGCAGTTACGTTCTCCATCCGTATAAGATGGTGAAAGATCACCGCACGGATTATGAAACGCAGGATGTTGCCGGTGTGCTCGATGGTGATATCATGGCATTCATTGAAGCGCATTTACGTTTGAAAGCAAAACAATAGATATGACAAAACCTATTATTGTGACCGGAGGAGCAGGATTTATTGGTTCTCATGTGGCCGATGTGCTCGTTGAGGCTGGGCACGACGTTTTTGTTCTCGATCACGCCAAACCGCATAAGGATCGGGTGAACGCACGGGTGACGTATTACAAGGTGGACGTGCGATCAAAGGACGTCGAAAAGATTTTTTCGAAAATTCAACCGGGCGGAATTTTCCATTTTGCCGGGCATTTGTTTGATCGTGAATCAATTCTCAAGCCCATGCTGAGCGTTCACAACAATATTGAAGGGCTCGTGAATATCATGGAGGCCTTCCGTCGCCACGGGTCAGGAAAGATTTGTTTTGCCTCTTCGGCCGCGGTTTATGGAAAGCAGGAAGAAATTCCTATTAATGAATCGGCGGTGATTAGCCCGGCAACGCCCTACGGTATTTCAAAATATTCCGGTGAGCAGTATTTGCGTTTTTATGAAGCGCAATATCATATTCCCTACGTTGCGCTTCGCATGGCAAATGTGTATGGGCCACGTCAGAATTCCAGCGCTCAATCCGGAATCATGGCGATTTTTATCGATCGTCTTTTGCGTGGCGAGGAAGTCTTCATGAACAATGATGGCAAAACGACTCGCGATTATGTGTACGTGCAAGACGTTGTTTCCGCTTTTATGAAAGCGTTTGAATCTGATGTGACCGGCATTTTTAATATCGGCACCTCCGTTGAGACATCGACTCAGGAAGTCTTCGAGACATTGTGTGAAGACATGCAATTGAAGGTGAAGCCAAAAATGCGTCCGGAGATTGAAGATTTTATCAAACACAATTCATTGGACGCCTGTCGTGCGAAGGCAACTTTTGGTTGGGAGCCAAAAGTGATGCTCAAAGAAGGAATCCATGAGACGATTGCGTGGTATCGCGCGCATTAATTTTTATGCGGGTCGTCAGTGAAGATCAATGGAAAGAGGCGGTGAATGTACTCGCTTCGGGTGGGGTGATTGTTTTTCCAACCGAGACGTCCTATGGACTCGGGTGTGACGCAACAAATGCGGCGGCGGTCGCTCGCATTTTTGCGATCAAAGGGCGCGAAGCTGGAAAAGGATTACCGGTTCTTGTCTCGGGAATCGATGAAGCAAAAAAGATGGTTATTTTTTCTCGGGCCGCAGAAGAGCTTGCAAGAAAATTTTGGCCCGGTGCACTTAATGTCGTCGCTCCTCTTATTGCCGGTTTTTCGCTTGCACCTGGTTGTTCGGAAAATAATTCTCAATCCGTGCGTGTGAGCTCTCATCCCACGGCGCAGAAAATCGTAAGTGAACTCGGCCGTCCCGTGGTGGCGACGAGTGCGAATATTTCCGGTGCCAATGCTCTCTATTCGCTCGAGCATGTTGAAGAAATGTTTGTCCAAGCTTCTGATCATCCTGATCTCGCGCTGGATGCTGGGGAGCTTCCGTGCGTTCTCGCCTCAACATCGGTTCGCATGGTTGGAGATGATGTCGTGGTCCTTCGTGAAGGATCAATTAAGATATGATGGTGAAACCAAAAAAATCATACGGTCAACATTTTCTTGCGAACCGTGGGGTGGTGGAAAAAATCGTTGCCGCGATTTCTTGTTCAAAAAAATCCGTCATCGTTGAGATTGGCCCGGGGCTTGGGGCGCTGACGCAAGAGCTTGCAAAACGTTTTGGAGAAGATCGACTGATTCTCGTTGAAGCGGATCGCGATTTTATCCCAGAACTCACAAAGAAATTTTCCAAAGCGACGATTCTTGCTGGGGATGCGGCTGGTGTTGATTGGAAAAAAGTGATCGGCTCCGTGCCTTGGGTTCTGGTTGGAAATCTTCCATACAATGCGGCGAGCGCGATTATGATGCAGGCGCTCGAGAGCACACATCCGCCAAAAGAGATGGTGGTGATGGTGCAAAAAGAACAAGCGGATCGCATGATGGCAAAGCCAGGAAAGACGGGTATTCTCTCCTTAGCGATTCAACTTCAAGCAAATCCCGAGCGACTGTTTAACGTCGCTCCCGGTTCATTTGTGCCGCCGCCAAAGGTGCAGTCGAGCGTTCTTCGTCTGACGCCAATCCCGCATTCTCAAAAAGAAACGCAAAAGATTCTCCATCTCGCAAGCCTTGGTTTTACCCATCGTCGAAAACAATTAGCTTCCAATTTCGCCCAGGCTCTCAAAATTTCAAAGGCGGAGGTTCAAGAAATGCTCAAGAAGATCGGCATCAATCCCGAAGCTCGTGCGCAGGAACTCACACTCGAGCAATGGAAAGAAGTGACGAAGTTGTTTTTCAAGTAGATTCTTACTCGAGAACTTCCACCTTTGGATGCAGAACGAGGAAGGACCAGAGCTTTTTGCGAGACGTACCCAAGATGTACGTTGAACAAAAAGCGAAGGCTCTAACAAAGTTATGCGCCAAAGGCGGAAGTTCTATCTTTATTGTCCACAGCGGCATTTCGCTGTTTTTTTGATATACTAAGGGAGTCATGGAACCACAGGAAACACAGCGTGTGGTGATTCGTCGAACCCGTCCAACCTACTCCAAAGAACATAAAGTAGGATTTATTTTTGTTGCCGGTATCGGAGGGCTCGCTTTTCTTCTTGGCACGTCTTATTTATTTGATCATTTGGGTTCTCCGTTCGACATCGCGTATGTTGGTCCGGAATTTTTAACGACTTCACAGAAAAACGCGGCAGAGATTGCCGAGCAAAAAGTGACAGATACCGATGGCGATGGACTCACGGATTATGATGAGCTTTACGTCCACAAGACGAGTCCGTATTTGGCCGATACCGATGGTGATGGCTATACCGATGAAACCGAAGTGCGTATTGGCACGGATCCGAATTGTAAGGGAAATGAATGTATGGAAGTGGTGGAAGAGGAGAGCGATCTTTTTTCCGATTTAGTTGATACAACGGCAACGGAAGAGACAGTTGATAGCTCAGTCGATTTATCCGATGCCGAAGCCTCCATGGATGTTTTTGAGAATTTTACAGTCGATCAAGTGCGCGAGCTTCTCTTGACCGCCGGGGTTGATCAAGCTTCCATCGATGCGCTTTCCGATGAGCAAGTCATGACGCTCTATCAATCCGTTCTTGCAGAAATGGAGACGAGTGAGGATGGAACCGTGACCACGACCGAAAGCGATCAAACTAATTCTCAAGATTTAGAACCATAGTATGAGGGGGTGGAATTATTTTTTTTCAACGATAAAAAAATTAACGCAGGTTTTTTTATTTTTTGTTCTTATTGGAATCCATTCTAGTTTTCCGCAACATGCATTTGCTCAATCGCCGGACACAACAGCGGAATTACAATTAGAATGGAATCTTGAACATGCAGAGAAAAAAGTTTGGGAAATGACCAAAAATGCATTGGTCTCCTCGGTGGGGACGATGCTCATGAACCTTTTGGTCTACTCTGCCAATCAAGTTGCCTATACCTCTGCTGTTTGGGTGGCGAGCGGTGGCCCGGGTGATGATCCACTTTTCGTCAAAGAAGATATTACGGATTATTTTGAGTATGCCGGCGCGGCAATTGTCATGGAGATGATCAGTACGCTCGAGGAGCAGTGGGGCGGGATTGGGTCGGATCCGGCAATCATGGCCGCCCTCAAACAAGGGCTTATCAACTCTCAAATCGGTGGGGTGATGTACCCTACGGATGATTTTAATTTTCAGGAAATCAAAAAGAATTACGATGCCTTTTTGGCAAGTATCAATGCCAATCAGGACATGTCATCCAAGGAAAAGAGTCAGGCCGTGCTCATGGCATTGAGCCGATCATTCGATTCCAATGATATTTCGGACAGCATGCAAGCTTTCGGGCAAACACTTGTGGGCTCACAAATCGAGTCCATGATCCAAACCAATGAACTAATTGCCAACAGCAAATTCTTGAATGATACCGATCATTTGACCGGCGATACCGTTACCCCGGCGAGTTATATCAACCAACAGCTGTTAAGCTCTATTCAGCGCGTGCAAGATCTTCCATTCCAACTTGGGAACAGTGCGGCCTCAAGTGATCCAAACTTTTTATCACAACTCGGCATTAGCATGGCTTCGGTTTTTACAAATACGTTGATTTCCGAACTCATGAATAAGTACTATGCCGGTATGTTCAAGGGCATCGACGATTTAGGGAATCCATTTGATCCCGATTCGCAGGCGAGTTCTTCGCGTGAGAAGGCGCAGGAATATTACAAATCCATTAGCACGTTCCGACCGATTTCCGTTACGGATTATTCGCTCCTCGAGGAACTTTCCACATGCCCGGCGACCTCGCTTTCGAGTATTCGTTCCCTCTATTCCTGTGCCATGGATTCCGCCTTTGCTTCGGCGGTCAATCGTGCAGATAGCGGCGATGCGCTCACGATCCAGGAAGCGATTGACGACGGGTATCTTAATGGGAATTGGGCGCTCATCAAAACATCCGATGTGGCGCGTAATCAAGATGAAAATTGTTATTCGTATGGTTTTTGTTATTCGAACCTCGTCAAGCTTCGCAAGGCGCGCATTATTTCCATTGGATGGGAATTGGCCGCGGAGTCTGATCAAAATGGCATTTCAAATCCCGTGACGCTTCAGGAAGTCATTGATGGATTTTATGATTGTAATGATGAGGGGAGCACTGATTTTGACCATCCATGGTGTCATTTAATTGATCCGGATTGGATCCTCAAGGCGCCCGAAACAACCTGTCGCACCTATGCCTTTGGACAATTATTGACTTCCAGTGGCACGTCATCACGTGCGGAGGAATGTGTGGATATTCAAACCTGCATTTCGGAAAGTGATAATGGAACGTGCAATGGCGGATACGGCTATTGCGTTCGCGAGGAAAATACCTGGAAGTTTGGTGGGGAATCCTGCAATGCGCAATTCGCGAGTTGCCTTTCGTTCACCAATCGCCAAGGCGAGGCCGTGCACTATCTGACGAGCACGGTTGATCGCTCTTCTTGCAATGCCGATTCAGTTGGCTGTGCCTGGTATTCCACGGAAAAACGGTTACTGGCCGATGGAACCTATGATTTTCCGGTGATCAATAATACGGCGATTCTCGAGGCAAGTACGGAAACGTCTGCGAGCCGTTTGTATCTCACGGCTGAGGCGGAGATGTGCGATGCCACATCAGCCGGATGTTCCGAGCTTCTTGAACGTACGAGCGATCTCTCATTCAACATGATTTCAAATCCCGGTTTTGAAAATGACGTCAACGATGACGGCGCGCCCGATGCATGGGTTCCGTCGAATTGGTCGGGATTTACCTATCGTGAAGATGGAACAGAAATGCGCACCGGCACCTCCGCCATTTCAACGAGCGCCTCGAATATGGTGCAGTATGGGCTCGCGCTTAATCAATCGCGTTTTTACAGTTTTTCTTTTTATGCGAAGCGCGGTTCTGCCGGAGCGGCAACCATCACCGGGTCATTGAATCTCACGCAAGAATTTGGCGAGGAGCGCGTTGACCTTACCGGAACATCAGCGACCGGGGATTGCACATTTGCGGATTATGATGGGGATGGAAATTATGATTCACTCGTGATGCAAGTCACTCCTTCCCCGACAAGTTATGAGGCGTTTGAATGTATTTTTACTTCGCCGACATTTAACAATAAAGCGGCGCGCGTGAATGCTCAATTGGTCATAAGCGCGGGCACGGGCTGGGTGGACGATGTTCAGCTCGAACAAAGCGAAACCCCCTCGAGTTATCACGTGGCTTATTCGGGCTCCACGACCAGTACTTATGTCACCCTTCCTCCGGATTATCTTGGATGCACCGGGGCGGAAGATGATCCAGCGGCGTGTGCAAATTACACCACCATGTGTGGCGCCTCCGATGACGGATGTCGACTCTATACTCCGGCAAACGGCGACCCCTCAATTTCCGCGATCACGAGCGCGCTTGATTCCTGTCCCGCGGAATGCGTGGGCTACGACACCTATAAACAAGAAGGAACCCGTTACGAACCAAACGGTGATTTCCCACTTTATTTTATTCCATCAACGGCCGATGAATGTAGTGCCAATGCCGTGGGATGCGATGAGTTTACGAATATCTCAAATGAGGATCAGGAATATTTTACCTATCTTCGTGCGTGTTTAACCGAAGCGCAAGCCGCGGTAAACGTTGGCGATGCCGGAGCAACTTTCTATACCTGGGAAGGGTCCGATGAAGAAGGATATCAGTTGCGTACCTGGTCACTTTTGGAATCGAATTTGGACAGCGCGCCGTATGCCCGTATGACCTATGGAGCGAGCACGGAAATGCATCCGGGCGCCGCGCCTTGTACAAATTGGAATTCAACCACCTCGGGGACCACCTGCAATGACGATTCAAACGGCGATCTTGCGGTTGATGCCTACACCGCGACGTGCGATGAACATGATGATATTTTTTCCAATCCGGATTGCCGAGAATTTTATGACGCCAATGGAGGAATCCACTATCGCGAATGGAATGAAACAGTGACGGTTTCCAATAGTTGCGCCACGTATCGAAAAACCGAAATTGCCGGGCTGGGAAATGATGTCGATGCAAATGGAACGGATGATGGGGAAGAGAATTGTACCGTGGCCGGTGGATTTTTCGACAGCGCCATTTCCACGTGCAAGTTCTACGGATTAAATGAAGAAAGCACCACTTGCAGTGAAAAAGAAAATGGATGCCGACTCTATACTGGTGGGCAGAGCAATAATAGTCGAAAAGTTTTTGAAGAGTTATTCGAGAGCGGTGATCTCACAAATTGGGATGCTGGGAGCGCCGCATCGGTGACGCTTTCCAATGAGTCCATTGCGACCGATGGCCATTCCATTGCCTCGGTTGGCAATACGATTTGGACGCATTTCTATAATTATGGATCCCCGTGCACCTCGGCGGCCGGTTGTCTTTCGACCGGTGCGACTTTGGGAGGGTCTTGCACCGTATCGGAAAACAATCAGTATTGTGGCACGCTCGAGAATAATCTCTATTCCGGGAAAACGTATTCGCTTTCTTTCTGGGCAAAAGGAACGGGAAAATTGAATGTTGGATTTGATTTGCAAGCGAGCGGAACGCCATCCATTGATGTGAGTTTTGGCGATACGATTGAGCTTTCCACCCTCTGGCAACGGTATACATTTGGACCGATCGATGTGAATGAGGCTGACTATCCAACCTTCGGTGATGGCACGGTCCTCGTGGTTAAACCGACCACGGCCGGCACGTTCTACGTTGATAATCTTGTGCTTCGTGAAGGAGAAGAAGATTTGACGTTGATTGCCGACTCTTGGGTAACACCGGCAAGTTGTGATCGAAATTTTGAAGGCACAAGTTCGCCGCAATTCCATCTTGGTTGCGCTGAATATGAAAGCTCCGATGGCGAAACCGTCACGCTTCGATCGTTCAGCCGACTCTGCAGTGAAAATAAAGTTGGTTGTACTGGTTTTTTTGCCACGCAACAATCCGAAGCCACGAATGCCCAAATGGTGAATGCCACGTGTTCGAATGTCGTCACGGACAGCGCAGGAAATCCGGCAATTGTTTCGACACCGACCACCTGTTATTTGGTTGGTTCTTCGGGGACGGCCGGCACATACGAAACAAAGAGTACGGCGCTTTGCACAATCGTGGCTGGTGAACACTCGTGCTTGTTTGATCTTGACTTCATGATTTCTCAAGCGGACTTGGATTCCGATGCCCGCTATGCTCATCTTTCCTATGGACCTGAAACCGTTGCCATTCCGGGGGATACAGATGTGTATGCAATTCCATCGAGCGCCAATTCATGTTCTTCGAAAGATGCAGGGTGCACCGAGCTTGGAAAGCCAGCGTTTTCTTCAGATCGTTCGGTCGTCACCTCTTGGGAGAGTGCCTATCTTGTGAATGATCCCGATCGTTATGATTCGATTTTATGCTCAGGGAAAGAAGTGATGTGTGAGGAATTCGATGCAGGTTCCAATGGGTTGTATTACTTCAAGGATCCCGGAGCGAGCGTCTGTGAATATCGAACCGATGTTTACATTGGCTCAACAAGTTATAGCGGTTGGTTCCGCACAGGAACGAATGATTTTTGCTATGGGACGGGAGGGTGTTCCGATACCGGATCATCGTGTTCCACGGATTCAGCGTGTCGCGTTTCTTCGGGAAATTGTTCCGTGACCGGAGCCTTGTGTACGCAAGATGCGGATTGCCGATCGAGTGAATCTTGCGAAGGAACATCCACGGCCACCTGCATGAAAAATGTCGGAACCTATCTTGTGAACGGCACGTATTCGGGTGTGTGGTTGAATGGAGACAGCGCTTACGATGGAATGGTCGCCACGTGTACATCAGCAGAAGATGGATGCACGGAGTATCGCGATCCATTGGCGATTGACGACGATGAATTCTACACGACCGTGCCGGGAACATCGTATTACTTTATTGATAATCAATTGCTTGCCGATGATGATTTGCTTGGTGATACGAAGTGCAACGGCGAGGTGAGTCAGAAAGAGGGATGCGCTCTCTTCTACGATACCGGAGACCCGAGCAAGGATTACAATACGAGCGCCACCTACATTGCGAGCATGCACGCGGATACGCTCTTCGGACAAGAACAATATTCGCTTGTCGACCCGATCGATTGCGATGGCGGCGATAGCACCATCGATGCCGTAAATGGAACCAAGGTTGATTTGTGCACAAAGCGATGCGTGTATTCGGATGCGCTCCTTTATTCCGCCTCCGGCATGACCCTGTCGACCGGGTATACTTACGGAAATTCGTGTTTAGTGGATTCTGATTGCACTCCGTATGAGAGTCAAACCGGCAATATGGTTCATGGAAGTTGCGAGACGAGTTTCATCAACATTTCCGGAATACCGGTCACGGTTACGCGTCTCGAGAATGATACGAATACGGTTCTCCAAGTCGATCGCGATCGCACGTGTGCGGAGTGGTTGACCTGTGCCTCTTCGCGAACGGTTTGGGATGAATCAACAAATGAGTATCAAACCATCTGCGATGCCATTGACCTCTGCACCGAATATTCCGATTCCGGTGATGCGTCATTCTGCTCCGAGTGGAATCCCGATGATCCGGCCGTGATTTTGGATGAAGAGCGTTATGTCGGTCGTGATGTTTCCTGGTATGGGAAGGAATTTGCCGGGTTCGCGATTCCTGGAATTTATCCGGCGCAAGCGCTTGATCAGGTGGATATTTCCCCGGAGAGCGTATGTGGATCAGAGGACGGCTCGTACCTTTCAACAAAAGCGTGTTCAACAGATAGCGATTGTTCGTCATTCAGAACCGGCTTGGCCGATACCTGCATCAGCAATACGAACCCGGAATATCGATTGGGAATTTCCGCGGGTTCCTGTTCCGGTGGACACGAGAGTGATTGTCAAATCGGTTATTGCGAGGATTCCGGAGCGATTTGCACCACGAGTAATGATTGTGTGACCGGAAGTTGCGTGGTTGGTCTTTGTTACGATATCGCCGCTGATCTTTGCACCTCAGATACGGATTGCTCGACCGGTATTTGTCTCTCGGGAAATTGTGCGGAAGAGACGGGAACGTGCGCCATGGATTATTCTTGCACCGCCTCCGGAAGTACCTGCATCCCGGCCCCATCATCTGCCATGGGGTCGTGCTATCGCGACAAGTGTGTTGTGACGATTCAGGGAACCACATTCACGGATGAAAGCGCGGAATCCTCAAGCTGTCGCGCCTTCCCCGAAGTCGATTCTCCATTCCCGAATCAAATTGTAAAAACATGGGTTGAGGTTGATGATTCATTGGAAACTCCCGGGCTCACTGATCCATCGGCAGAAATCCCCGGGCGATTTGGTTCCATGGCGTATTCATTTGCCTCCGGGTTTGAACAGGCAACGTATTGCACAGCCGGCGAAGATTGCGAATGTTCGTATAAGAAGATTTCCTCTGCCCTTGGACAGTCGGTCTATCTTGATCCGGAATCGGATGTGGATCGGACGCTAGGAATCTGTTCCGGTGGAACATTGAACGGCACGTTCTGTCAATCAAATGAAGATTGTTTCAATACCGAAGATGGCGCAAGTCCTTCCGCCAATGCCGGAACATGTCAAACCATTACGCGTGAAGATTTGATGGTGGGCTTGAATGGCTATTGTTTGGAGCGTGATACGGCCATTAATCTTTATGGTGATGCAAATACAGGTGCCTGCCTCTCGTGGTTGCCAATTGATCAGCTGAAGGGCGATACGGATTTGTATGCAAAATATGTTGAAGCCGGATTATTCGATGATACGTATTTCTGCGCCTCTACCGAGCCGGTGATGGATTTGGGAGTGACGGATGGCGTGGCATGCGCGGAATTGGTTGGCGGAAGTTCGAGCAGTAATTGTGGAAAAAATCAAGACGAAATGTATAATTGTGCGGATACGGTTGTTTGCCCGAATGGATACTATGCCATTCTGGGCATGTGTTCTTATAGTGGAACAAGTGGAGTGTCTGATAATACAGCAGCAGGTTTCTGTGTTCAGGGATTCGGTGCGGATAATGATTGTCCCTATATCTGTGTTCCAGAGGCCGCGACCCATGAAAACGGCACTTTGTGTTCACCTCCAGGTGACGCCTTTGATGTGGATGATGCCATTGGCGCTTACATACCCGACGAAATTGATCCCGGATTTGATGTTGATGTTTATTTATGGTCGGCAGTAGACGACGATCCGACAAATGCGGATTACGAAGCATTTGATACACTCTTAGCCACATATGCTGATTGTACGTTACGTGGCGTTAAAGTGACGGATGACATGTTCACTGTTCTCAATTTTCCATGCAGTGATGGCAGCGCAACAGACTGCAATGACTCGAGTGATAGTGGCTACCGAGAACTTCATTTGAGTTTTGAGCCGTATCCGGCGTGTACAACTGTCGCGAAGGTTGCGTCAACGGAAGATGGATCGTATGCCTGGACAGATCGTCTGCTTCAATCTTCAACATCCTATTCCATTTCTGATGCTGCCTACCCGAACATGGAGTATGAACGCAATACCACACCCGTTCCATACGGCATGAGCGTTCTCGATCCATCAATACTCGAGGATGGGAGTAGCCCGATTCAAGTGGCAACGTGTATGGATGTCACTCTTCGCAATCCATTAGCGACAGATGGATTTGATGGATGCGGTGCAGGTGAAGGATGGCTGGGATTCGACAGCACGCTCACCTATACGAATCCTGCGGCTCCGGGAGCGCGATCATTCATTGATTTCATTTTTAATGTAACGGGTGTTGATGGTGAGACTCCTCCATCTTCGAGTGGCTGGTCGGTTGATCCGGCAACAGATAGTATTGGAGCCATTCTTGATCGCGTAAATCAAATATTCGCCTATATCGGTTTTTCACGTCTCTATAAGTGGACCGGGGATTATCTCACGGGATATTCCTACGATGAACAAGCGCCTTATAGCGCCGAGGTTGCCGGATACTCCCAGGATGTGCGTGAAACAGAAGGAAACCCACCAATGGTTTGGGCCGTGGAAACGGATAATTGCTATGGATCGCTTTGCCGCGAGGGAGAGGAAAATGCCATCACTCTCAATGATGTTCACGAGGGCGATCAGAGCGCGGAAAATGGATTCTTCCGAGCGAATGTAAAGTTCTATGCCGCGGCCGATAAGAATCAATTGCCAATCCGACGAGTGCTGGTGGATTGGGGCGATGGTGCGGATGAAATGACGGGTTCCATCGAGGCGGACAATTATTACAAGAATCATCGAGGGCTCATTGTGGATTCCCAGAGCGAGACGTATTGCGATACCGGCGATGAATGGGGCATGACCGCTGATTCCTGCGATGAGAATTACTTCAATTACACGCATAACTATCGCTGTAGCAATGCCATCATGGCCAATCTTGATTCATGCGAATATGGCACGGACGGCCGCATCAAGAATAGCCCGTGCACCGATGGCAATGCCTGCATGTACCAGCCGCGTGTGCACATTCGTGATAACTGGGGCTGGTGCTCGGGGACGTGCGATGAGGGATGTTTTACAAATGAGCAAATTTCAACCACGGCTGGAAGCAATGAATGCAGTTACTTAATGTATCCACGATCTGCCACCGACGATACAGATCCCTGGGTTTATTATGACGGGATCGTGACCGTGACGCCGTAGAGTTCGATAAAGGCAGGTCAAAGACCTGCCTTTACATTTTTTGGATTGTTTTTTATATATTCTCGGATTGAAAATAATTCCTGTTCGTCTCGAATGATGTGTTCATAATAATTTCTGTGCCAAATTTTTTTTCCTGACGTATTCTGAAGAATATTTATTCTTCTTGCAGAATAGGATTTGAATGCGCGAATTATTTCCGATAATGGATATTGCGTACGGGCAGGTCTGTGACCTGCCCAATAGAAAGCATCTCGTTCAGAAGCGATTTGTGATTTTTCGTTGATATGGGCGGGTCGCAGACCCGCCCGTACAGATTCGAGAATTTGAATGATTCCATGAAAATGATCGGGCATAATGATGAATGCATCGAGTCGAATATGTCTGTAATGGTTCGGTAATTGATCCCAGGTATTTCTCACAACCCATCCATTTTCGTTTAAAATTATTTTTGAATTATGAATAGTTCCGAAGATTGGATCAGAATATTTTGTATTTATTGTGATGAAATAATATCCGGGATTGGAATAATCGTATTTATGTAATCGTATTGATCGGCGATTGAATTCAATAAACATAAATCTCCTCAAAATTATCTGGGGAGATGAATTATTTGTAGAATATTTTTTTAATATTGTCAACCATTAAAAAACAATACCCCCGTTCGCGCGAGGCACGAATCGGGGGTCAGAGGACGCCTACCAAGAGGAACATCTACTCGAAGGTGACGAGCTGTTCGAATGCACCGCCACCGTCGTCGATCTGGAAGAAGATGGTGTTTTCGTCCATGATCGTGGCACCGGTCACTACGACGAAGCCGTCTTCTGCCAGGTCCCCCTTGAGGCTGAGGTTGCCGTCGTCGGTGAACTCAAGCCACGAGAAGTAGCCGAGGGTTGCCTCGAGTTTCAGGAGGTATCCCTCCTCGACGCCGTACGTCCCCTCCTCGTTGCTATAGTAGTCGCCTTCAGCGATGCACCCATCGCCGACGCAGATATCGCACACCACCAGGCCCCAGTAGTACTTGTGGAGCGGGCGGGTGGCGACAGTCAGGCCTTCGTCGGTGACGTCGGCCTCGTAGACCGGCGAAACCCACTCCCAGCCACTCTCGTCCGTGACGAGGGGCAGGGGCAGATCTTCTTGGGTCTTGTTCCCGCGGTCTCCCGCGAGAACTCGGTAGGAGGCCGGGGCCGGGACGATCATTTCGTCCCCGGACCATGCCTCGGCCACTACGTCGGCTACGTCGGCCGGTCCGCGCTCCACCGACACCTCGGCGTCGGTCGCCTCGGTGCCATCGGGCCAGATCACGGTCGCGACGATCGTGGCCTCGCCGTCGGCGTCGGTGTCCGAGTCGGTGTCGCTGTCGGAGTCCGTATCGGTATCCGTGTCCTGCTCCTGGCACACGTCCAAGCTGGCGTTGTCAGGATCGAGGCACGGGTGGCCATTGCAGGCCACAAGGATCATTCCGCCCAGGAGGGCGGAAACGAACTGAATCTTGCTCATGGTTTCCTCCACGTTGTGATCCCCGGGCGGGGAGTAGCAGAGCCGGGCGGACAACTATCCGCCGGCGGTTTTGGTAGGTTTCCCGCCTATCACCACGGAAGCTCCGGGTGAAGACGGGAGTTGGGAAAGGGCTTGAGGGCTAAAACCAGCTGGTTTATAGGCCCTCATCTATTTAAAACGTAGCAGAAAAATTGACTTTTGTCAATGTATTTTTGGGAAAAAAAGAGAAAAGGTTGTGGAAAATTTTGCTAGAAATAGCGAATTCTCTATTTTGGCGTCATTTGGTGATTTTTTGTAAAAAAAGAGCCCGATTTCGAACCCGCCAGGCTCCTGATTGTCAAAAAGGATTCCGGCGGAGGACAGGAAATGGTGATTTTTTAACGTCATCCTGAGGCCGACTTGTCTGACGAAGCTCTAGCGAAGGCGGAAGGCCGAATGGATCCCAAGATAAATAATCCGAGAGATCCTTCGCTCCCGCTCAGGATGACGAATATGACCAAGAGAAGCAATCCGGATGTTTGTCTTTTCCCCAGCTTTTGTTGAAAGGTCCTGACAGATATTTCACCCGTTGCCTATTGAAAATCATCCATGGCCTGTTGAAAGCTCCTGACAAAAAAATCATATTTTTTCCTTGTAGGTGAGCGAAAATTTGAGATACGGTGAATACAGAGCAAAGGATTTCTCGCCTTTGACGGGCGGGAGGGAAGCACGGAATACAGGAGCGCTTCTTTTTCAAACGCATTGGCCGGTTATCCATTGGCTCATGGGCCGAGAGAGTGTCAGGGGAGTCATTCGCTCGGCCCAACGGTCCGCTCTCCCATGGGGAATATCGATCCCGATTCCCCCTTCATGGGAGGTGGATGGTCTGCCTCGACAGTGGTTCGTTCAAAAAAGGAAACGTTCATGATCTCCCGATTTTTCAACCTGATCGTTGCGATGTGGCTTTCACTCGTGATCGCCTGTCGCGACATCCCGCATATCCCGAATACGTTCGATGCCTTCGGGGGCCAGGATACCGTGACCGTGGAAATGCCCTTTGCCGACGGCTACAAGGCGCTCTGCACTCAGGGTGTGGGTGGCGAGTACTCGCACTCGTACGAAAGTACGCTCTTCGACCTCGACTTCGATACGCCGAACGATCGCGATGATCTCGTCTACGCGCCGGCCGACGGAGTGGCTTATGTGCACGATGGTGATCTCGAAGATGGATTCGGACTTCACGTGAACCTCGATCTTCTCGACGGCACCTACCTCGTTTTCGGCCACCTCAAGTGGGCCTTCGTGGAGAGCGGCGAGGAGGTTCGCAAGGGCGAGATGCTCGCCTTCGAAGGTACGACCGGCGATTCCACGGGCGATCATCTGCACTTCGGTCGCCACCTGGGCGATGCGAGCGAGGATGGCTCGCTCGGCACTTCGATTCGCGGTCTCAAGATCGACGTCGAGGGCGTGACCGACGCATCGGAAATCGGCGCGCTCATGGCCGAGGATCTCTACTGCGATCTTGGCTGGGGGCATGAGTACCGATCAAATCTCGAGACCAACCAGTGGCACCCCAATGGCATGCTCATTGCCAATCCCTACGAAGAGACGGTTTTCCTTCTCGATGAGGGGACGGCGCGGGCATTCCCGAGCGACGATGAGCTCTGGGACTGGAACTACTCCTTCGAGGACGCCGTGCTCGTTTCCCTCGATGAGTTCGCCTGCTACGTGAGGGGCGAGCCCATGGTCGATGGGAATGTGCGCGTGGTGAAGGATGACGGGGAGTACTGGCTCTACCTTGGCCGGCCCGATGATCCGTATCGCCGCAAGCATCGTCTGCCCGAGTACTACGTTGATGTGGTGCTCACGAGCTGGCACACGAGCCTTGCCTCGGCCGAGAACATCGAAGATCTCGACCACGAGGACTATGCCGATTACCCGGCTTCGGCTGATCCAGGGCGTTTCCGTGATGGCACTCTTCTCAAGGAGGAGGGCGCGAGCACGGTCTACGCGGTTTCCGATGGCATTGCCATGCCCATCGAGCACTGGGATACCTATCTCCTGCAGGGTTACTGGGACAAGTCGATTCTCGAGGTCCCCGATGGCGCGGTCCTCGCGGTCCAAGGGAAGGTCGGAAGCTGTTCGATGGGGGATTCGTGCCTCACGAACACCATGGCCAAGACCTGCGGGTTCGATCTCGTGGAGAGTGGCGAAGAGCCGGATACCGACCCGGGGCCCGACGATGAAGAACTCGAAGAGTATGAGGTCGACATCGATTGCTGGCCTGATGATGATCGCGACGGGTATGGCGCTGGGCGCTATACGGTCTACACGGTCCCGGCTGGATATCGGTGTTTCGACGTTGCCGTCAACCTCGTTTCTGCCGAAGGACTCGAGGACTGCGATAACGAGAATCCCGAAATCCATCCGTACGCCACCGAGATTTGCGAAAATCGTGTGGACGAGGATTGTGACGGTGGCGTTGACGAGCATGACGATTGCTCCGAAAACGTCGAGCCCGAAACACACGAGATCTGCTGGTACACCGAAAATAACGGTGGCTTTGGCGAAGATCTCACGGATATCTTCTACGCCGAGCTCTGGGTGGAAAGCGCGGGCTGGTACCTCTGGCCGGTTGCCACGGGCAACGGCGCGGTCACAAGCCTCTGCGCTCAGGTCTTCACGGAAAGCGGTGAAGAGGAATTGCTCAACGGCGTTTTCTTTGTGGAGATGAACGACTGGAACGGAGCGGAAATCCCAACGCAGGATTTTTCCGTTGACAGCGATGGCGATGGCGCGGACGACGCCTATGAGTGGTGGACCTGCGCCAACTGGGATGGCGCGGGGGATTACTCCGGTCGCTTCGAAGTCGATGGCGCGGTGGTGGAACCCGACGTCGTCTCAAATGGCGGCACGGGCTACGATTGCTTGCTCGCCATTCCGTAGACTTTTTTTCTCGTACGCCCCGTGAAGCGTAACTTCTCGGGGCGTTAGGATTATCCCGCCGTCATTGCGAGGAGCTGGCTTCTGAAAGTGGCGACGAAGCAACCCATCTCCCCGCCGTCATTGCGAGGAACGGATGAATTAACGTCATCCCTCTGCCGTCATTGCGAGGAACTGTCCTATTCTTTTGGTGACGAAGCAACCCATCTCCCTGCCGTCATTGCGAGGAACGGATGAATTAACGTCATCCCTCTGCCGTCATTGCGAGGAACTGTCCTATTCTTTTGGTGACGAAGCAACCCATCTCCCTGCCGTCATTGCGAGGAACGGATGAATTAACGTCATCCCTCTGCCGTCATTGCGAGGAGGCTCCGAGCCGACGAAGCAATCTATTGATTATGTATCATCAAATGTCTATTTACATACTTACAAATTTTACTCACTCGGTTTTGTATACGGGAGTCACCAATGATCTCGTGAGAAGAACCCATGAGCACCGAATGGGTTTGCATGACGGGTTTACCAGAAAGTATCACGTCAAATATCTGGTCTATTTTGAATGTGCAGACTCGATTCTCGACGCCATTGCCCGAGAAAAACAAATAAAAGCTGGTTCGAGAAGAAAGAAAATCCAACTGATCGAATCGATGAATTCCACTTGGAGGGATTTGTACGACGAGATCGCTCAATAGATTGCTTCGCCCTGCGGGCTCGCAATGACGGCAGAGGGGGTGATGTGGCATCCGAGCGCCTCTAATCCGAAATTTTGTAACGTGTCTTTTTAACCCCCCGCCGTCATTGCGAGTGGTACACACGAAGCGATTCAGTGGCAAATCAATCCGTGCCCTCTGCCGTCATTGCGAGGAGCTGTCCTATTCTTTTGGTGACGAAGCAACCCATCCCCCCGCCGTCATTGCGGGTGGTACACACGAGGCGATTCAATGACAAATCAACCCATCCCCCCGCCGTCATTGCGAGGAGGCTCCGAGCCGACGAAGCAATCTATTGGTTACTGCTGTGGGTATCCACGAAATGAATTGATTGATTCGTGATATAATTTACCCACATATGTCACGAATCGTGACGCTTCTCTTTACTCTTGCCGAGCATTTAAAACGGCATCGCTACATTCTTGTTTTTGGAGTAGCGATTTTGTCGTTTTTTCTTATTGTTCCAACGTTTGCACAGACTCTTGAGCTAAAGGATGTGGACTCTGGCGCAATCGCCATCAATACGCTCCTCTCGGCACTTGCCATGGTTTACAACGTCATTGCCTGGGCACTTGGAAAACTCATTACTCTTTGCATTGGAATCGTGATTATCCCAGTGCTTGGGTACAATGGTTTTTCCACGAGTAATGTGATTAGCATTGGTTGGCCGCTCGTTCGCGATGTGGTCAACATGTTCGTGATCATTTTGCTTTTGATCATTGCTCTCAAAACAATGTTCACAAAGCAGGGGGTGCAGGAAGCTCAACAACAAATTCTTCGTCTTTTCTTTGCTGTGGTTGCCGTAAACTTCAGCCGTTTACTCTGTCTTCTTTTTATTGATTTCGGTCAGGTGATCATGTTCACGTTCGTGAATGCCATCAAGGACATTGCCGCCGGAAATTTCGTGAATCTTTTTCAATTGAATGCGCTCATGAGCATGGATACGAGCCAGCTCACCACAGAAACAATCACCGGAGGCTCAACCGTCAGCGCTTTTGGTTATCTTGGGAGTGCCTATGCCGCGGTTTCTCTTTTGGGAATCGTTCTCGCGACTCTGGTGATTCTTGCGGTCGTTTTTGTGTATCGCATTGTGCTTCTTTGGGTACTTGTGATTCTTTCTCCGATCGCCTTTTTCATGTGGGGAGCAAAATCAATTCTTCCGCAATCAGGTCAACTTCCCGGCGGAGATTGGTGGTCTAAATTTACCGGTTCAATCTTGCTTGGCCCGATCATGACATTCTTCCTTTGGCTTGGGCTCGCGGCGGCGAGCAATGGCTCCATTGCGGCAAGTGAGGGATTTGATAGCCCGGCCTCCACCGATGCGGGTTCGTTTAATATTGGGCTTTATGCCGAAGTGTTCCAGGTTGATAAAATTTTGAGCCTGATGATTGGAGTGATTATTATTGGAGTCGGATTTCAGGCGGCGAGCAGTGCAGCATCGGGGATGGGAGGGATTGCTGGGCAATTGGTGAGCAAAGGCATGGGCGATAAGCTCGTGAAAGGAGCGTTTACCATGCCGTATCAATATACCAAGAAAGCCGCCGTGGGCGCGGCGCGTGGGGCGTATAAGGTTGGTGGTATGGCCGCCATTGAAGGTGCTCGACAATTAGAAAGGCGGACGGGGATTGGAGAGGCAACAGGAAAAGCAATCGCACGTTTTGGCGGAGGGATTACGCGTAATGTTCCTCTTGTTGGAACGGCGGTAGGTGGTTTTGTTTCCGGTGCAGGGGGAGCACTTGCCGCTCGATCAACCGCGAGTGAAAAGGTGGCGCGTGAAAATGCGAAAAAAGAATTCGACGGCAAATCTGAAATTGAAAAAGTTCAGGCATTGCGCTCGATCACAGATTCAAAATCGTTTCTTTCTGAACAGAATAGAGATCGTAACGATGAATCTATTCGTCGAATCATAACCGATGCTGATGCCCGTAAAGATCTAAAAGAAGAGTTGAAGCAGGTTTACGGAAATGATGAAGAGGCAGCAAACACTGAGTACGATAGAATCATTGGGATTGCAACGGAACGAATGGATGATAAAGAAGTCCGGAAAAAACTTATTGGAAGCGATAAACAGGCGAAGAAAGACACGAATCGCATGTTGGTTGGACGTCCAGATATCCTGAAGGCAAGATTGACCGCAAAAGAAAAGAAAACAAATCCAGGAATGTCCGATGTCGATGCACAAGCAGCTGCTTCTGAAGAGCTCAAGAAGCGCTTCGCAGATATGGTTGCTGATCCTGATTTTGAAACGCGCTGGCTTTCAGTGGAATCGCTGGATTCTCCTGAATTGCGCGAGGCCATGGGAAACCAAAAAACCGGCAAGTTCGATGCTCAAGGAAACGACGTTACCATGCTTCAGGATGTTTTGCGCGGCGTTGGCGTTGCTCCGGAAGTTGCGAAAGCCGTGCGCGAACGAGCCTCGGCCCCACGTAAAACTAAGAAAGGGGAGATTATTTCTTTCGATGCACAAAATGCAGAAGCCATTGAGCATAATCTTCGCGGAGGTCATATTAACATTAAGAATTTGGGTGTCAGCCAACTGGCAAATGATCAAGTGTATCAAGGGATTGTGCGAGCCGGGCAAAAAGGAGCGGATTTAAGCGCCATGAAGCCCCCGGAAAAGAATGAGTTTTTAAGAAAAATACAACTAGACATTGCCGCAGCACAAAGAGATCCTTCTGAGGCGGCAAAAAAGAAACTTGTTGATTTAGGAAAGGCGTTCTTTGCTGTTGATAGAAGTAATGTAGCTGCTCTTGGTATCGCGGATGTTCAAAATGGAGCGATTGAAGAACGGATGCGCCCGGCCGTGAAAGAGACAATTTCCGCAGATCCGAATATTGTTTTGAATTTCGCTTCCGATGCTCTGAAAACGGAAAATCCGGGAACCGTACCAACCACTACCGATGTTACTCAGGCGATTGCCGAGGCAATCAAACCTGAGGTGATTCGCGGTTGGGTCGAACAATATCGTACCTCAACAGATGCGGCCGTGCGTGCTGAAATTAAAGTAAAGATTACGGTGGCTCGCAATGCGGCTCAAGCTGAGTTCAGACGCGCGGAATCTGATCCGGCAAAACAAAAAACGCAACGGGAAAAATTAGCCGGTATCGGGCGTGCGACTGCATTGGCTCAAGCGGCCATTGGCCGTATCGCCTCCTCACCAGTAGCAACCCCATCGGGTGGTCCGGCACCTGCACCGGTTCCTTCGCCTACAGGTCCGGGACCAACACCCGCGCCGACTCCGGTTCCGCCTCCTCCGGCGCCTCCCGGTCCACCGCCCAGCCCTTAGTTAATGATTTTTTACATGCAAAGGAGTGATGCACGAAAAAATGAAGCGGTCATGAATTACCTGCTCGAACCCTCGGGATACGATCAGGTTCTTCGTGTTTTGGAGAAATTCAAGCTTGGCGAAGAACTTGTCGGGGAGGCACTGATGATCTGTGGGGATGTTGTTTCCGGAACGATTGGAATTGAGGATCTTCCAACAGAGATCGAAAAGGGTCTGAAGGTTGATCGGAAAATTTCAAAGAAGTTAGCTCTTGATTTGGCAGGGTATCGTTTACTTCCTCTTTTGCATTACCTCCCGGATGTCGCCAAGACGATTCTCGCCTGGGGAGGAAAAGTTGAGGACTATCCTGATCTTCGCATCCGTGATGAAAAGGAAACGCCGGAATATAAAGTGAAAAAAATGGCGGAAGAGATGGGATTGGAACTCCCGGAGGAGCTCATGGATCGTTTTGTCTATTTAGCGACGGGCTATTTTAAAAAGTCGCGCACCAAAGAAGCGACGGAAAAAATTCTCCGACGATCTTTTGACATTGGCGGTTTGGAATTCTCCGATGTTGAAGTGAATGGCTTTTTTACCGCGCTCGATACACTCGCCTCATTGCCGGAGATTTCCGTTGAAGTGAAGGAAGAAAAAGTGCCGGAGGTTGTGCGTCCTATTGAAGAAAAGAAAATAGTGCCAATCATGGTCCCTGTTGAGGAGAAGAAGAATCTGATTGAGAAAGAAATTATTGTCAAAAAAGAAGAGGCAAAAGTCATGCCATCAATCCCGGTCATTGTCAGCGAAATAAAAACACCGTTTGCGGATCAGCTTCCAACCGGGATCGTAAGTGTGCCAGCGAAAAAGAAAGAAGAGGTTCTTGAGAAACTTACGGTATTGCCGGCGCGCGTCCAAGAAATGAAACCGACGATCCAAAAAAAGGAGCAGGTCATTGAGAAAATAGAGGAAAAGAAAGAAGAAGTGGTTCCGCTCCATCCCATGGGTCCTGAATCTCGAGAACCTGCGATCGTGATGCGTATTGAGAGAAAAATGGAGAAAAAGCCGGAAAAAGAATCAAAGAAAATTGAAACGCCAAGACAGGCTACACCGAAGTCAAAAGCATTAAGCATCAAGTCAGAGAACCATTTAGCAACAACCGTTCCGGTTATCTCCAAGCCAAGCATCGAAGAGCCATCCACGGACGGCGTGCGTGAAGCCTTGCAACCGGCCATGGCGATTTCTAAGAAAAATGGAATCAAAAAGAAAGATTTTGATGCGGTCGTCAATGCGCATGTGCGCGGGATTCGCGATCCGCATCAAACTGAACGGCTCTTATCGGAGAAACTCAATCTCGAAGGGGAGGATTTGGCAAGCATGATGAAAGCGCTCGAGGAAGCGAAGAGAGTCAAACACGGAGACCAGAAAAAAGAACATCATTTCATCACGCCAAAAATTACGCCACCAACTCCGAAGACGATTTCGCCGACCACGCGCCTCCCATCATCACAACCGGTGTATCGTGTAAGCGCGGCGCGACCGGCAAAAGAAGAGCAAGAAATCAGAGAGGAAAAAAAGATCGCGCTTGCGGCACTTCAACCAAGAGTTCCAAAAGCGAATGTGCAATTGACCGCGGCGAGTGTGCCGCCCATGCAAGGCGATGTGCGAAAAGTCGCTGATGTGAAATTCTCACGTGCTCTTATTGGACCGGAGGAGGAATTGGGAACCATGACTGTGACGGAATTCCGTCGACTTTCAACCGATCCCACACAAGCCGCTAAAAAAGTTGAAGATAAATTCGCCCTTCTCGAGGAACACTCTTACGAAGCGCGTGTTTCAGGTGTTCGTGCTTGGCGTCGGAGTCCGGTTTATGCGCTCTATATCGCCATGACACGCGAGGCACTAGAAAAGGGGAAGTCTCTCACAGAAGTTGCAAGCGGACGTCGAAATATCGGAGAGGAGACCTTGAGTCCGGCGGAGATCAAAGCGATGATCGACCTCCACCGTCGTATCGGCTTTTAGCCCTCGATTCCGTGATATAATGGATTCATGCCAGATCAATTCGTCGTTCCTCAATTTTTGGAAGTGGAAACTAAAATGATCGGGCCTATTACCGGCCGACAATTTATCATTTTGCTTGCTGTTTTGCTTTTGGACTTCCTTTTCTATCGGATTTTTTTGAATCTTGTCGCCATTCTTGCATTTGATATTCCTATCACAGCCATCGGTGTCGTTTTCGCGTTTGCACGATATAACGGCCAGCCGTTTCATTATATTGTTTTGAATATGGTCCAAACTTTTCGCAAGCCACGATTGCGCGTTTGGAATAAAGAATATAGTGATGCCATGCTTCAGGAACGTATCAAAAAAGAAGACGTGAAAAAGGAAGAGAAACCTTTGGAAAAAGCGCCGCTTGAATCATCTCGTCTTACGGAACTGAGCATGGTGGTGAATACCGGTGGGGTCTATCGTAAAGAAGAATAATATGAAGGGAAAAAATACACTTGCGAAGTCAAAGCCCGGGCCACCAACGCAACAGTATCTTGATATTGCCGAGATTCGTGAGGATGTGGTGATTCTCAAGGATGGCACGTTGCGCACCGTACTCATGGTGTCGAGTATTAATTTTGCGTTGAAATCCCAAGATGAACAGCAGGCGACCATTCAATCCTATATGCAGTTTTTGAATGGACTTGAGTATCCGGTGCAAATCGTTGTGCAATCACGAAAAATGAATATTGATGCCTATCTCACGGCGCTCGATGATCAAGAGAAAAAGATCAGCAATGAATTATTACGCGCACAAATCCGTGACTATCGATCCTTCGTAAATGATCTTGTTGAGCTTGGAGAGATCATGCAAAAGCGTTTTTATTTGGTAATTCCTTACGATCCATCTTCCGATAAGCAAAGAAATTTTTGGACAAAATTACAGGAAGCCATCTCGCCGGCAAAAATCATCAAATTGAAAACAGAACAATTCGCCGAGCGAAAACAAGCCATGATGCAACGCGTGAATGTGCTCTCGGGTGCCTTGGGGAGCATGGGATTGCAAAGCGCCATGCTCGATACGCAAGGACTCATTGAGCTGTATTATACGGTTTACAATCCGCAGGTTTTTGATCGGCAAAAGATGCAGGATACATCCAAAGTCCGCTTAGAAGAGGGTTTCTAATTTTCTTGTATGGCCATTGATGTTACCAAACTTCCCGAATACGAGCGTGCGCCAAGAGTTGAAAAACCGAGGACGCCCAATGAATTAAAAATCTCCCAGGATAAGGAAGCGCTCGAAGAAGAACGCTCCTATCGGCGCGGGACGATTACGATTCGTGATTTGATCGCCCCGTCTTCCTTCGAAGTGAATCCGGATCATTTGAAGTTGGGAAGTAAATTTGTGCGCACCATGTTTATTGTGACCTATCCACGCTATGTAGGCATTGGGTGGGGAGCACCAATTATCAATTATAATGCGACAGTTGATATTGGGATGTTTTTCTATCCGGTCAAATCCGAAGTTATTCTCAAACAGCTTCGAAACCGCGTGGGAATTGTTGAGGCACAGCTTTCTTCTGACCGTGAAAAAGGAGCTCCACGTGATCCAACGCGCGAAACAGCTCTCCAGGATATGGAACAACTCCGTGATGATTTAACGCAGGGGATTGAGCATTTTTTTCAGTTCGCTTTTTACATCACGCTTTACGCGGATACAAAAGAGGAACTCAATACCCGTACCAACGAAATTGAATCGATTTTTGGCGCAAAACTCATTTATACGAAGCGGGGATTCTATCAATCCGAGCAAGGCTTCAACTCCACCATTCCGCTTTGCAACGATGAGCTCATGATCACGTTCAACATGAATACAAGCCCAATTGCTTCTTCCTTTCCGTTTATCTCCTCGGATTTGACGAGCGATCGTGGAATTCTTTACGGCATTAATCGTCATAATAATTCGCTTATTCTTTTCGATCGTTTTTCTTTGCAGAATGCGAATGCGGTCGTCTTTGCAACTTCCGGCGCTGGAAAAAGTTATGCCGTTAAATTGGAAGTTCTTCGCACCATGATGATGGGGGTCGATGTGATTATTATCGATCCGGAAATGGAATATCGAACGCTTTCCGATGCCGTTGGAGGGACGTATGTCAGTGTCTCGCTTGCATCAGACAGCAAGATCAATCCTTTTGATTTGCCGCGACCGGTCGGGGAAGAGGGGTCGGTGGATGATCTGCTTCGAAGCGCGGTGATTACACTCAAAGGGCTTCTGCGCATTATGATCGGTCAACCAATCGGTCAGACGGAAATGATTGGATTTACGCCAACCGAAGATTCTACGCTCGATCGCGCGCTCATTGAAGCGTATGCCAAGAAAGACATCACCGCCGACCTCACCTTTGCCGATTTGGCAAAAGCAGAACCGCCTGTTTTGCAGGATCTCCAGGATGTGCTCGAAGGCATGGAAGGGTCGGGCGATTTAGTGGCTCGATTACGAAAATATACAGAGGGAACATTCGCGGGACTATTAAATTCTCCCACCACGGTTGAAACGAACAATCAATTGGTCGTCTTTTCCGTGCGTGATTTGGAAGACGAGCTCCGACCCATGGCGATTTATACGATCATCAATTATATTTGGAACGTGGTGCGATCAGAGCGTAAAAAGCGCGTGCTTGCGATCGACGAAGCGTGGTGGCTCATGCAACATGAGGATTCGGCGAAATTCATTTTCGCTCTTGTGAAGCGTGCACGTAAATATTATCTTGGAGTGACCACCATCACGCAGGACGTCAATGATTTCCTTGGAAATCAATATGGAAAAGCCATTGTGACAAACTCGGCCATGCAACTTCTTCTCAAACAGTCATCGGCGGCGATGGAGCTTATTACCAATACATTCAATCTCACTCAAAGCGAGAGTTATCTTTTGATGGAAGCGGCCGTGGGAGAGGGGATCTTCTTTGCTGGCTCAAAACACGCGGCCATTAAAATCGTCGCATCGTATACGGAGGATCAATTAATTACCACCAATCCTGAGCAGTTGCTCGAGCTTGAAAAAGCGCGAAAAGAATTCGAAGAATCTTTTGGAGCCGAAACGCCGGCGCCGGCAACTTCGATTGAAGCGACGCGCGAAAAAGCGGCAAAGGCTCTTGAAACCGCGCCGCTCCCCGCAGAAGAAAAAGAAACCGTGGCCGTGGTCGCTCCGCCACAAGTGGCGGTCCAATCAGCTCCGGAAAATGAAGTGACTCCATAAGTATGAACAAAACACTCAAAATTGTCGGTATCATTTTGCTCCTTGCTCTTCTAGGGTTCTTTGTGTGGTTTTTCTTTTTACGAAATACGGCCCCAACGGGAGTGATTCCGGAAGGTGAGGAAAATGTCGCCGAGGAAGAAGGTGGCGAAACGGTCGTCATCCCAACCGGAGAGGTTGAGCCAGGTTCCATTGCGCGGAGTTTTGTGGAACGATTCGGAAGTTTTTCCACTGAGGCGGATTATCAAAATGTGACAGATGTGATTCCACTCGCAACCACACAACTCTCTGCACGATTACAAACCATTGCCGAAGAAGCACGAGCAGAAGAAGAGGGCGACTATTACGGAGTTTCCACGCGAGTGATCATTGTTGAAGTCGAGGAAGAGACGGATGATGCGGTGACGCTTCGTCTCACCACGCAACGGGAAGAATCGATCGGAAGTCCCGAAGATACGTCACTTCGCTATCAAGACATCCTGGTTTATCTTCAAAAGCATGAAAAAAGTTGGTTGGTCGATAACTTCACTTGGCAAGAATAATGGGGGCGCAAGCCCCTTTTTTCGTCAATTCAAAAAGTGTCCGATCGGACCTTTTCTGTCATCATCCTATGAATTTTTTCAATCGATGGTTCGAAAAAACCGGAGACGTCCTTTTTCCACGATCCTGCGTCGCCTGTAAAAAAGAAGGAGCGCTTTTATGTTCGACCTGTTTTGCGAATTGGAATACCACGCATCTTTCTTCCGAGGATTTGAAGGGCGGGGACATTGGAAAACAGTTTTGGACGTTCGCTTATGCGGACCCCATCGCACGAGAACTCATCTGTTCATGGAAATATTATTTTGACGCCACGGCTTGGAGTATTCTCCAAGCGAAAATTCTTCCGTCGTTTTCGAATTTTCGCGAGGTGATTCGCTCCGAGCGAATTGAGGCCTTTATCCCGGTTCCTCTTCATGATCAGCGATTCTGTGAACGTGGATTTGATCAAGCGGAAACGCTTGCACGTTTTCTTGCGCAAGAGCTTGGGTGCGCCTGTCGGCCTCTTCTTGTCCGCGAAAGAAATACCGGCAAACAAGCGGAACGAACTCCGGAAGAGCGCTGCGTGTCTATGCAGGAAAATCCTTTTTCCGCTCTTCCTTTTTCCGTCCCGAAAAATTTGATTCTCATCGATGATGTTTGGACGACAGGTTCGACGGCGTCCGCGGCCGCTTCGGCTCTTCGTGCAAGGGGTGCTGAAAAGATTTTTATCTATACCATAGCGAAAGGATAATAAAAAAATCGCCCAATGGCGATTTTTGTATCTCTTGGCGGTGTACCTGAGTTCAACATCGCCACCTGAGGGGTATTGTAAGGAGTTCTCAGGTATTCCGATCGGGGTCATTTTTGACGCATGTGAGTCGGATACTGTTAGCATCCCACAACTAGTTCATGCTAGACTAGTTATCATATGCATCAAAGTCATCTTCACCCTGAGGAAACAAGACAAATCATCAGCAAAAAAGGAGTTCCAGTTGAAATTACGCCCAATCCTGAATCCGAATATTTTGATAATAAAGGTTCCCTAGGAGTAGGTGGTATGATGAAGCTTGGAACACTCAATGAACCAAGCAGCGAGCGAGAAACCAATCTACGTAACGAGCGTAATCGTATAGACCAAGTGATACATGAAGCCGTTTTAGCAAAACTTCACGTGTGGGATCCCAGCACAACATACGCAAACTATCTGGATAACGGTAGATATGAAATGTGGAAAAAGGCGCAGCAAGAGGTGCAAGAAGAGTTGCCAGAGCTTCACCGCGCTTTAGAAGAAGCGACGGAGGCGATGAAGGAGGAGGCAAAAAAACGGTATACCTTTGGAGATAGAGTGAGTGGCACCGCCGATATATATGTCGGGAAAGAAGGAACACTCATATACTCGCTCGTATCAAGCAATGCGGCAATCAAGGAGCTAACGTACATATCCAAGTATCACGACTTAGTCACGGATCCAGGAAGATTAGAGGCTTGGGACGAGGCGCAACCCGCGGCCGAGGCGCGGCAAGCGCGTGCGGATGAATGGCGTAGTAGATTGGAACACGCTCAGCATATTGCCGACATTCATCAAGTCGAAGTGCTACCCGAGTTTCAAGGCAAGGGCATCGCCGCCTCCCTATTAGATGTTGCCCAATGGGATATTGAGCAAGTGAAGAATATCGATTTTTCTATTGCGCGTATAGAATATAGAAATCCAGATAGTGAGAAGATGCTCGCTCTTTTTAAAAAAGCAGGGTATGAGGTTTTCTTCATCGAAAGAATGTTTGATGTTCCCTCTCATCATCTCGTTCTGCGAGGAAATGAGACACAAAAATTAAAGTAAAGTCATTTACTGCACATGGGCCACCCAATTAAAACAATCCTGCAAAGGGTTGTTTTAATTGGGTGGCCCATCGGTTGGCTCGCATGCCCGAGGCACGTGAGTCTGCTGATAAGAAATTGTCCAACAAACACCATCAAAAGATATAAAAATCGCCCAATGGCGATTTGATGAAAGTCTGGTGCGCCCGGCGCGACTTGAACGCACGACCCTCAGCTCCGCAAGCTGATGCTCTATCCAACTGAGCTACGGGCGCATTTGTTAGAACTTGCGCCCTTGGCGCATAGCTTCGTCAGAACCTTCGCTTTTTGTTCAACGTATATCGGTATACGTCTCACAAAAAGCTTTGGTTCTTCCTTGTTCTGCATCCAAGGGCGGAAGTTCTATAATTTCATTTAGTGCCTAGAGTTTATACATCCGTTTCACTGCGTCTGTCAAGTGTTCATCTTCGCGGTTTAAATTCTCAAAAACGAACGGAAGTAATGCGGCACGTACATCGTTTGGATCGACGTCTCCTAAAGGAATCGCAATGAGTGGTCTCCAAAGTTTATGAAAATCAATATAAAGGATTTGCACTTCCGGTGGCTGATAAATAATTGAAAAATCCTTTATTTCTTGATAGGGGTAGAACTCGTCGCCATACACAATTCCAAGGGACGTGAGATGAATTTTTTGAAGATGAGCCGGACGAAGGCCGTTCATAATCATAATAACGGCCGTCATGAGCACAATGATGGCAAAAAGAAAATTCGCACTCATCACCGCATAAACAATTAACGCAATCGCAACTCCACCGGCAATCGCATACCAGAGTCGGCCACGTTCCTGAGGAGGATTATCCCAGGCTTCCCAGGCAATTATTTCATCGCCGACATCGATTTCATCGAATGCTTCTTCGAGGGATTTTTGGTTTTTTTCTTCTTGATTCTCGGGCATATCTTACAGTATACCAGATTTAGGACTTGATTTCATCTGCGTTTTTTGCTATTCTATTGCCACGTTGGAGAGGTGGCTGAGTGGCCGAAAGCAGCACACTGCTAATGTGCTGACTCAGAAATGGGTCCGTGGGTTCGAATCCCACCCTCTCCGCCATGAAAAATGGCGCATCCAATTGTTCCATTTTCTTGATCGGGTGCGGATGAGAACCCACGTTTGCGGGTTCGATGACGCAAGTGAGCGAGGGAGATGAAATCCTTTTCAATCTCCCGAGCGAACGCTGTGGCATCTGGCCGAAGGCCAGAATTCCACCCTCTCCGCCATCCCACTCTGCCCTTTGGGCTCCGTTGGGGATTTCCCGATTTCGCTCAAATGAAGTGGGATGCCCCTAACGAAGCCTCTTGTTCCGCTATCGGTGAAATTTTCTTGGGCGAAGTGGGGTACGAGAACAGATCTACCAGCTACAAACGTTCACTAACATATTTTTGGAGAGGTGCCTGAGTGGTTTAAGGGGACGGTCTTGAAAACCGTTGTGCCTCAAAAGGGTACCGTGAGTTCGAATCTCACCCTCTCCGCCAAGAAAAATTCGTCCAAGGTGGACGTTTTTTTATTGTGAAAACATGGCCCATCAGATATAATCATCATGAACGAACTCTTATGAAAAAAAATTTGTTAATTTTTCTCTCTCTGCTTCTTGGAGTCATCCTGACCATTGCGATCGGGGTATTCCTTTATATTCAATTTGCTCCCCAAAAAGAACCTTTAACAGAAGAGCCGGTTCTTTTGTTTACGATCGGCATGCACGTTGAGCCTTTTGGCGTTGAAATAAGTGATCTGGTACCGGAAGAATATCAAAAAGAATCTGATTCAGAATCTTCGATTGGAATTAGTTATCAAAATGCGGAAGTTTTCCAAAAGGGGTTGGAGGATATCGAACGCGTGCTCGAGATTCTCGAATCCCATGATGGACGTATGACGATTCAGGTCCAGAGCCCATTCACAACCACCGCGCTTGGGAAACGAGCAACACAACATCTTCTGGGTGATTGGGAATCGCGTGGTCATGAAATCGGTTTGCATTTTCATGAATATTCTCATCTTGGAGTTTATGCAAATCGGTTGAGCTCTGCTATTTGGTGTGCGGTTATGAAGGAAGAAATCGACGTGATTGAAGCGCTTGGAGTCGACCATGTTCGCTATTGGAGCGGAGGAAATCTTTATCCAGATTTATTAGCCGTTGCCACCTGCGCAGGCCTTGAGGTCAATAGTGATTGGAAAAATCCACTCTTACAAGAAACGAATCTCACCATGTTTGGATTGTCTCCTTGGCGACCATCAGGAGGATCAGAGGGGAATGATACATCCGTGTTTGAAGTCCACGATCCAGAAGGGGATATCATTTATCTTCCAGAGGGGGATTACGACCGGAAAGATGCCGCTGCCTCCCGAAGAAGTGAAGTCGCTGGAGGCGATGAAGCGTATTTTGATTTCCTCAAAGACAGCCTTGAGAATTCGCTTGCGAATTTAGAAGAAGACCGTGTGAACGTGTTCCACTTTACGGTTCATGCAGGTGAATTTAAAGATGATGAAACCGGTGATTTTGATGTGATCGAACAATTTTTAACAGAAGTGATTGATCCGTACGTTGCTGAAGGAAAGATTGAATGGGCAACGTATTCGGAAATGGCCGATGCCTTTGAGGAATGGGAAGAAACTCATCCTGGAGTTGACCCACGATCATCCGTCGAATAATTCTCTTTAAAACACGAGGACCGGCGCTGCGAGGCAGTGCCGGCCAAGAAGAAGGGTTGAGGGCGACCTAGGTGTTGGGGTTGACCGTGTATTCGGCGAAGAAGAACAAGCCACCACCCAACACGGACCACCCGCCGACCTGCATGTTGAGGCCAATGAAGGCCTCGCAGGTGAAGATCTCGAAGGTCTCGTGGTCCACCACCACACCTCCATCCGATGTTAGAAAGCGCTGCTTTCCTTCGTCCATTCGAAGGCCGATCCTGACATCATCAGGCCGGAGCTTCTCGAGATCCGCGACCGACATGTGTCCGGTGTGGACGCTTGACTGCACCCACACCTTGTGGCCACAGACCACAGTCACCACCGCGATGCCGGCCGTTGCCGCCTGTCTGGCCGGGGGCCAGAGATCAGCGAACCAGGGCGGCAGGGTCTCGACGACGCGCCTGTGTTCATCGGGGGTTATGGTGATATACACCAATTCTCTTCCTCCTCCGCAGTCGTGGACCAAGGTCCCTCCTTTTCCAGGTTGACTCATCACGAACAGGCGAGAAGTGTAGAAAAAATTTGCCTTTCCGTCAAGAGCAAGACCTTTCTTTTTTCTGGGAGCGTGTTACAATCCCCTGGATATGGAAGAAGGGCTTCAAAAATCGGTTCGATACCTTAAGGGGATAGGGCCAAAGAAAGCGAAGGATTTTGCACGTTTGGGCATTGAGACTCTCTACGATGCTCTTTTTGATTTTCCATTTCGCTACGACGATCTCTCACTTTGCGTTGATATTGGCACGGTTCAGCCCGGGCAAAAGGTAACGGTTCGTGGCACGATCTCGGTCATCAAAAATCGAAAAAGCACCCAGAATCGCCGGATGATGATTACGGAAGCCATGGTACGCGATGAAACCGGAAGTATTCAAGCGGTGTGGTTCCATCAAGGATTTCTTACAAAAACACTCAAGGTTGGAACGCTTGTTTCGCTCGCCGGAAAAGTGGACGATCGTTACGGCCTTTCCCTTGTGAATCCGCAATACGAGATTCTTGGAAGCTCAACCGTCACAAAGCATACGGGTCGAATTGTTCCCATGTATTCACTCACGAGTGATCTCACGCAAAAAGTGCGTCGGCGTGTGGTTGAGGAAGCCATGACGTATCAGCACGATGTTAAGGATTGGATGCCAGAGGAAATTCTTGCGCGTCAAAAACTTCTCGAACTCCACGAGGCGATTCGCATCATGCATTATCCGAATTCCATGGATGAGCAAGGGAAGGCACTTAACCGATTAAAATTCGATGAATTTTTTCTTCACCACCTTCTTTACGCAAAAGTTCGTCGTGAACTGCAACAACAAACAGCTCCTGCCATTCCATTTCAAGAAAAACCGGTGAAGAAATTCATTGCCTCACTTCCATTCACACTCACGGACGCTCAACGGAAAGCAATGTGGGCGGTGATGCGTGATATGGAAAAAACAACGCCCATGAATCGTCTTCTTGAAGGGGATGTTGGCACGGGAAAAACATTGGTCGCGGCCGCGGCTTCTTGGAATGCGGCTTCGCAAGGATGGCAAAGCGCGATTTTGGCCCCAACGGAAATTCTCGCGGATCAACATGAAAAAACCATGCTTCGATTTGCCGGATCGCTCATGTCGATCGCAATTTTTACGCGCACAAAACATCGCGTGAACGGAAAAGAAGTCACAAAAAAGCAATTGCTCGATGCCTTAAAAAATGGCAAAATCGATTTTATTGTTGGTACGCATGCGCTTCTCTCCGATGAAGTTTTGTTCAATCGTTTGGGGCTTATTGTCGTCGATGAACAGCATCGTTTTGGCGTGAAGCAACGAAAAACCCTCAAGGATCGCGAGGGTGATGAGAATGGAATTCCGCATTTACTTTCCATGACGGCAACTCCGATTCCACGATCACTTGCCTTGGTTCTTTATGGTGATCTCGATCGTTCACTTCTCGATGAATATCCGGTTGGCCGTAAACCCATCCTCACCCGTCTCATTGAGCCGGAACACGAGGAAGATGCCTATGAGGAGATGCGGGTGCATATGGATGCCGGGCGTCAGATTTTTGTGGTTTGTCCGCTGATCGAAGAAAGCGATGCGCTTGGAGCAAAATCCGTTGAGGAGATATTTGG
Source organism: Patescibacteria group bacterium (assembly GCA_041661425.1). GTDB lineage: Bacteria > Patescibacteriota > Patescibacteriia > UBA9934 > UBA9934 > JBAYHI01. The sequence continues at coordinate 47,935 of JBAZUI010000004.1, forward strand.
GAAGTTTTCTTCCGGGCCTTTTGAACAGTATCGTCTTGGCATGCTTCACGGAAAATTAAAGACCGTGGAAAAAGATGAAGAAATGAAAAAATTCGTTTCCGGTGAAACACAAATGCTCATTTCGACGACCGTTATTGAAGTTGGGGTGGATGTTCCAAACGCCACGATTATGTACATCGAAGGCGCAGAGCGTTTTGGATTGGCACAACTTCATCAGCTTCGCGGGCGTGTGGGGCGTGGGAAAGAAGCAAGCATCTGTTACCTTCATCCATCAAATGATTTCAGTCCGCTTGCGCGCGAGCGATTAAAAACGGTTGTGCGCAGTCAAAACGGATTTGAATTGGCAGATAAGGATCTCCAATTGCGCGGCCCGGGCAATATCTTTGGGCTTGATCAATCCGGGTTTGATCAATTCAAACTTGGCACGATTGCGGACATTGATTTGATTACCACGGCGCGCGAGGAGGCAAAAACGATTCTCGATGAAGATCCGGAATTCGATAACGTCCCCCTTTTGGGAAAACGGGTGCGTGATTATATCGAAGAAGTTCACTTTGAGTAGTCTAAGGAAGAAGGCGCAGGAGATCGTCCATGTGTTTGGCCGTATCCGGGGCAATGATTTGTGAAAAACCGAGGCGTTCCGCCTCTTTTTTTCGTCGTTCTAAAAGGGGAATCGTTCGAAGATCGCCGCCGAGTCCCATCTCTCCCATCACAACAAGATTCTTTGAGAGCGCGACATTACGAAGTGAGGAAAGAATCGCCATGCAAACCGCGGCATCGGCTGCGGGTTCATGAATGGACATTCCACCCACGACGTTTACGTACACATCGGTAGCGCTCACATTTACGCGGGCGAATTTTTGAATGATGGCCAAGAGCATGTGAAGTCGTGCGGTATCAAATCCTGAGGTGCGACGGATGGGGTTTGGATAGACGGTTTTTTCCGCGAGCGCTTGAATTTCGAGGAGAAACGGACGGGTGCCTTCGACGGCGCAGGTAATCACCGATCCCGGGCGACCGGTTCGCTCCTCAAGAAATTTTGCAGATGGATTTTCAACGCCCATCAATCCTTTTTCCGTCATTTCAAAAACCCCGACCTCTTCCGTACTACCAAAACGATGTTTTGACGGTCGCAATAATCGATAGAAAGAATTTTTATCGCCCTCAAGCGTCAGCACCGTATCCACAAGGTGTTCGAGTGTTTTCGGACCAGCGACCGATCCGTCTTTGGTCATTTGTCCAATAAGAAGTACCGGTGTATCCGTTGTCTTTGCGTATTGAATAAGCTCGGCAGTTGCCGCGCGAACGGAAAGGGGAGTGCCGGCCACGGATTCGACTTCATCGGTTGTCATAGTTTGAATGGAGTCGATGATGAGAAGCGCGGGCTTCATGGATTGTGCGGTTGCAATAATCGAACGGACTTCGGTTGCATTTGAAAAAAGAATTGATGTTGGCGAGATGCCCAGACGTTCAAATCGAAGAAGAACTTGACCTTCTGATTCCTCACCCGAGACGTAATAGCATGGTTTTTCTTTGGAATAGGTGGCCGCAAGCTCGGCAACAAGCGTTGATTTTCCGATTCCCGGTTCGCCGGCAAGAAGAGTGACCGATCCCGGCACAAGCCCACCTGAGAGCACACGATCAAGTTCGCTAATGCCAGTTGGAAGGCGATGAATTTTTGTATTTTTACTTTCGCTCAAGACAAGAAAAGGCGCTTTGGGCGCCTCCTTTGTGTTTATTTTTTTAACTTGCATGTCCGTTGCTTCGGTGATGGTGCTCCATTTTCCGCATTCGGTGCATCGGCCTTGCCATTTATGGTATTGCGTATCGCAGTGCGAACAGGTAAACATACTACTTTTCTTTCACACATTTTTTATTGGTTTTGAAATCCCACTTTGCACAGTCTGCCACATCCGGAGTAAAGCTACCATAGGAATTGGTATAGCTTTCAAGACCCGACGTGGAACATCCCCGGCTCACAGGATCACTTGCTGGGTATTCAAAATGCCACGCTTCTGAATTGATACGACAAAATCCATTGGCAATCATGATTTTTGCTAAGGCAAGCTGGCAGGCGGGGTCATGTTCAAAATTCATGCTGCCGTCCGCACACCAGACGTCAACAGCCACGGTAGAAGTATGAGGACAGTTTGCGACATTTCCCTGAGAAGCCATGGTTGAAACGATAATGCTGGAGTTTGTTTCATCTGCTAGTTCACCGGAAAGGGAATAGCCACCATTGGCATTTTTTGTGACCAATCCCGTTCCGTAAGCGATATTGCAGATACTTGGGACGCAAATACCATTAGCATTCTTAAGACAAGAGTCATAAAACATTTGCGCTTGTTCGGTTTTATCACGCGTCGCGGATGTGATGACTAAATCCATGCCGGTTTCTTCAAAGAGGGCATCGCCTGCGGTCGCAAGCGGATCGATCAAATCGGGATTTACATAATTATTCTCTGCCCACGGTTTTACGTGATCGCCTGTGATATTTGCCGTCTCGCCGGAAATTCCCGTACGATACGTCATTTCGAATGATTCTTCTTCCGGTGGATACCATTCCGTACGATCGACATATTTAATGACAAGCGTGTCGAATGTCACTGTGCTTGGATCAATCAGGAAAGCAATAATATAAGCCCCAAAAAGAATTACGAGTCCAAAAACAGATTTTACAATGCGTTCCTTGGCTTTACCGACTTTTCCTGAATCTCCCAGAGCGGTAACCCATTGCATACCACCGACCATCATGAGCACAACCGCACAGAGAGAGCCGGCAACCAGGAGCCATTGATAAACAGCCTCAATATATCGCCCAAGAAGATTTGATTCGATTTGTTGACCGTTGCTAAAAAAACTATGCGAGAGTTCCGGATCCATCCCTGGAATTTCAACACCTAAGCGTGGAGTGAGAGCGTCCTCAAGTTCTTCGTAGCCACTACTTTCTTCACCCACTGATCCCGAGGCAACGGTTGTTGTCCGAGCATCAACAACGCATTGTAATACCCACGACGTGACCGGCTCGAGCGTTGCCCAATCCGCACACGTTTCTTTACAGCTATCGGAAAGGGTAAGAGCATTGTCAAATGTCGAGGCATTGTTGCTCGCACTTTTTCCATCGTCTCTATAACAAAGACAGGTTTCTGTACCAATATCGCAATCACTTTCGCTCAACGCAAAAGAAATGTGCGGGGGCACAAGTCCAAGAAAGACAATAAGAAGGAAGAGATATTTCATGATCCAATCAATAAATTTATTCGCGTGCGAAGTTCGTTGACGGAAATGGCTCCGGTTACGCGTTCGCCATCAATGAAAGTGGTTGGAGCGGCGGTGAGATCGAGCGCCTCAACTTGGGCGAGACTCTCTTCGACGAGTTCACGTGTTTTTTCTTTCTTGAGGCATCGTGTGAATGATCCTTCGCGAAGTCCAAGCTCGCGCGCAATGCCAAGGTAGAGTTCATCGCCTAAATCATATTGATGCTCCATGAGCATTTCGGCATAGGGGAAGAAGGCCGATTGCTTTTGCGCACATCGAGCGGCAATAGCCGCGCGTCCGCTTTCCGGATCAAGCGTCTCGTTTGAGAAATCTTTCCACACCACCATCACGCTGTTCGCGTATTCCTCGACAATGGTTGAGAGACCGGCAAACAGATCCGCGGAAATTTCAGAAGAAAAATCACCGAAGATCACAATGATCACTTGTGGTGAATCCGACCCTTCCATGGGATCGGTCGCGAGCAAGATCGGTTCTGTGATTGTTGTCTCATCTGTGAATTCGATTTTATTGTTTTGAAGGAGCGTGGCGAGTAATCCGGCAAAAATCAAACACGCCGCAATGGAAACGCCCAAAATGAATAATCCAAAATGTTTCATACATCAAAGCGGAATGGAATTAAGTCGGCCGTATTGATCGGAAAAATAGAGAATGCTTCCATCGGACGAGACGGATAAATTAAACATTTGCACATTGGTGATGGGACTCGTGAAGAGACGTCCAAGCCCAGTCGAAAGATTGAGCACGTAGACATCGTCATAGGCGGTGATCAAGCGATGGTCATTGCCACTTTGAATTGGTGCTGATCGTGGCACGGCACAGTAGGCCGTGACCTCATTCTGGAACGTACATTTTTCCGCCCAGGTTGGAAGGTCGAGCGCTGCGCGTTTGCTTCCATCGGAAAGGGAATACCACAGCACGGGGCGATAGTCATCCGAAGAATTTGCCACAGAATAAAGGATCGCCTTACCACTCGGCGCCCAAATCGCTTCAAAATTACTTCCATCAACAACGAGCGAATCCGCAACCTCGCCGTTTGTATCAATAAGATAAATCTCTTGTCGGCCCAGGGCCATTTGCACTCCGCCGGTTGCTGAGAAGGCCACGATTTGATTGTTCGGGGACCAGGTAGTGGTGATTTTCGCTTCATTGTTGCCAAGGGCGCCAATTGATTCCGCTTGTGACCCATCGGTTGAGGTGATGACGAGCTGATCATTGCCGGAAACCGAGCCAATACTTTTTGCCACCAAATTTTCTCCATCTGACGAGAAAGTAAACTCGCGCCAATGAGCAGGGAGTGTTGTTTGCGATTGGGTTATGAAGTCGTAAACGACGTTGGTTCCGTCGGGAAACTCAACAACAGCGGCGTCTGCATTTTCGTTGAAGACAACCGTGCTCGCCTTTGGAAAAATGTCAGAAGATAATTTTACGATGTTGCCGGCTTTATCGATGGTATAAAAAAGGCCATCGGTTGGATTGTAAAAGGCAATGGTATCGCTTCCGGTAAGGGTTGGCGAAATAATTTCCGATGAGGTGAGCTGGGCCGGGACCACTTGGCCTTCCGGAAGTGTGCCTGGTGTTTCTTCATCGGGAGTGTCTGTGGGTTCGGTTGCATGGCCTTCTGTTGTTTCCGATCCCGGGAGTGTTCCGGTTTCCGTGGGAATTTCTTCTTCGGGCGTTTCGATGATGGATGGAATATTATTAAACATGAGGTACCAAAGCCCAAAGGCGATAAGACAGGTGACGGCAATAAAGATGCCGAGGCGAATAAAAAAACGTGTGCGTTCCGTGATCATAAGACAGTAGAAACAATTAAATCAATTCCCCAGGAGGGAAGCCAATCGGCAAGTGGGCCAAGAATCGATGAGTAGCCAAGGAGAATAAGGCCGACCATGACAAGAAAAACTTGAATGATTCCAAAGATGATGAGAAGAATGAACCATCCAACAATCGCCCAGGGAATATCAATAAAAATCCCCATGCCTTGTTGGAGAAGATTGTCGCTTTTTTTAAGGGGAAGAGCACTCGGCTCAAGAAAATTTAACATCCCGGGCAAAAAGTCCTTTCCGTTGAATAGTAATGTTTTTGCCGATTGATACCAGGTCGTAAGAACACCGACACTCAACCACGTCCACCCGGTTTCTCCGGGAGTATCAACAACACTGCCGCGACCGAACACTCGCCAGATCATGTCGCGAACAAATTTTCCCCCTTGCTTCACGACTTTTTCCGTTACCTCCTTGATCACTTTATCCGTGACTTGCTGTTGTGCTTGACGCGCCAAGGAGCCTCCCATTTGCTGAAAAGCATTATTGTTATTGGCTGAGGCGATTTCGCGCATGTCGTCCTGATAATCATCGAATGTTTCTTGCATGGCTTCTGCCGTATTTCCTTCGGCATTTTCAATCATTCGTTCAACCTCCGGAAGTGCATAGTGTTGCGTGGCGATTTGATGCTGGAGGGCGGCGGTGTGACGTGTGCGAGCAAATTGCTCGGCGCGATCCTGCGGAAACGGAAGCACGGTTGATGAGGTCCTCTCAACCCGGTCGCTCACAATGGAGCGATTCGCGGCCATGCCTTCGGGAATGCGCATGGTGGGAATTCGTTTTTGCGGCTGGATATCAAAAGAGCGCTGCGTTCGAGCTTGTTGCGCAGCTCGTTGAGAGGTAAACAATTGTGCGGCCGCGGCATTTGTTGACGCTCCAGCCATACCAGAAGAGTATACCGCATTCACGCGGTTTTTCGAAGCCATTTTTCAACATGGATGCCTAACGCAAAAAGTAAGTTCCGTCCTTTTTTTGTTCGAGCGAGAATTTTTCTCGATGCGTTGTCCGTCCCGAGAGGATTTTTTCAAAAATCAAAGGCGAAATATCCTGTTCAACCGTGTGGATGATGTCTCGCGCTTGGGCGTGTGGGCGGAGTTTTTTGACAAGACTCTTGGGAATCTCTTTTGTCATGGAAAACGTGATGTGATGCTTTGCTAATCGGGCTTGAAGTTCTTTGAGCGTTTGTTTTGCAATCAATTCCAGGGTATTTTTTGAAAGAGGAGAAAAAATACAGATGGTCTCGACACGATTTACCAGTTCATCGCTCAGATGTTCTTTCAGGCGTTTTCGAATCTCTTCTTCCAATTCCTTTTGTTCTCCTGTGCGTTCGTTTGAAAAACCAAGTGTTCCTCCGATAAAACGATCGTGGCCGATATTGGATGTCAGAACAATGAGACATTGCTTGAAATCAAGTGTCGCTCCTGTTGCATCTTGGACGGTTCCGTGATCGAGAATCTGGAGAAGAAGATGTTGTACATCGGCATGGGCTTTTTCGATTTCATCAAAAAGAATAATGGAATGGGGATAGGCTTTGAGTTGATCAGCAAGAAGCGCGGATTCGCGATATCCAATATATCCTGCCGGGGACCCGAGGAGTTTGCTTACGGTGTGACGTTCAGCGTATTCGGACATATCGAGGCGAAGCAAAGCCTTTGGATGATGAAAAAGAGTGGTGGCCAGCGCTTTTGCCAAAGCGGTTTTTCCGACACCTGATGGCCCGACAAATAAAAATGAGGTGAGCGGCTGTTCGGGATTTCCAAGTCCCAGGAACGCTTTTCGCACCGCGAAAGAAACGGTTTGAATGATCGTGGACTGCCCAAAGATTTTTTTCTCCAAGAGCCGTGGCAAATCCTCAAGAAGGGTTGCCTCGTGTGAGACTAAACGTTCATAGGGAATATGAATCGTTTGGGAGAGAAGATGAAGAATATCTTCGCTTGTGACGGTTTTCTTTTTATCTCGAATCGCAAGACGCGCTCCAACTTCATCGAGGATGTCGATGGCTTTATCGGGAAAATGTTTGTGCGGAAGATAGCGATCCGCGACATCGATCATCATTTGGAGCATGGCACGTGAATAGGAAACGCCGTGGAAGGATTCATAAAAAGGAGTGATCCCCAGAAGGACGGAGAGGGTTTCCTCTTTATTTGGTTCGGGAACGGAGAGGTACTCGAATCGTCGTTCAAGGGCGCCGTCGCTTTCGATGAATTTTTTATATTCCGCCGCGGTGGTGGCGCCAATACAGCGAAGGGCTCCACGTGCAAGAGCGGGTTTCAGAATATGGGCGGCGTCCATTGATCCTGCGGCGGCTCCGGCACCCATAATGGTGTGAACCTCGTCGATAAAAAGAATGCATTCCGGTCGCGCTTCAATCTCTTCGAGGAGCTCTTGAAGTCGTGATTCAAATTCACCACGGTACATGGTGCCGGCAATAAGTCCGGCTAAGTTGAGACGATAAAGTTTTTTTCCAACAAGCTTTTTTGGCACGGTTTTTTCCGCCATCATGCGGGCCAAGCCTTCGACGATCGCGGTTTTTCCAACGCCGGGCTCGCCGACGAGCAGGGGATTATTTTTCGTGCGACGGCAAAGAATTTGCATGAGCCGCGCGATTTCTTCCTTGCGACCAATCACCGGGTGAAATGTTTTTGCGAGCTTGGGATCGCTTAATTCATCGCAAAAAATATCAAGCGCCGGTGTTTCGCTTTTTCCTTCCTCGGGTTCGTCGGAAACAAAAGGGAATGGCATTTCTTCGGTTGGCCTTTGACCGAATGTCGAAAAAATGGAAGTCGTTTTGAGAACCGTGGCAAGCGTTTGCGAAAGCACGTGCGGATCGACGTGATATTTTTCAAGACAAACCAGAAGATCCGGGCTTCGTGTTTCCATCAGTCCGGAGAGCAGATGTTCGGTGCCGATAAAACGGTGATCGTGCATTTGTGCAATGGCGATCGCGCGCTCAATGGCTTGTTTTGCGTCTTCCGAGAGCTGAGGCACCGCATCTTCCCCGAGGCCGGTGTGTCTTTTTTTCGAAGAAATTGTTGTTGATTGCAGTGCGTCAAGATCGCCTCCGGATTTTTTTAGAATTTCCGAGGCCATGGAACCATCCTCGGTTCCCAGCGCCCAAAATAAATGAGCGGGACGCACGGTGCCTTCTTTTTGTTCGACCGCAAGAACCAGAGCGCGCGTGAGCACATCCTTGAGATGCTTTGAAAAATTTTGAATGATTTCGTTCATGAAGCAATCGCCATGGCGCGGATTTTTTCAATTCGATCACCAATGGGCGGATGAGTGAGAAAGAGTCGTTGATACCATGAAGAGGTTTTCTGTGGGCCTTTTGCAAATGGATCGGAGATGTAGAGATGTGCGGTGGCATGGGTCGCGCGTTTCATCTGGCCCTCGAATCCGGAGATTTTTTGAAGCGCACTCGCGAGTCCCTCGGGGTAGCGCGTGAGCAGGACGCCGTCGGCATCCGCAAGGTATTCACGTGATCGGGAAATCGCAAGACGAATCACTTGTGCGAGTATGGGAGAGAGAAGGCCAAGAATGAAGGCGATCGCGATGGCGACAAGAAAAAAGCTTCCCGATTCTTTTGAGTCGTTGTTCTTGAAAAGATTGACGCGAATCAGCAAATCGGAAATGAGCATGATGAGTCCAACGAGCACCACGACCAAAGTCATGAGTCGGATGTCGTAATTTTTGATGTGAGAAAGTTCGTGTGCGATCACGCCCTCGAGCTCGAGTTTTGAGAGGGTCGAAAGGAGTCCGGTCGTGACGGCGATCGAAGCGTGCGCTGGATCGCGGCCGGTCGCAAAGGCATTTGGTGCCGGATCATTGATCAAATAGACCGTGGGAGTTGGTAATCCCGAAGCGATCGAAAGATTCTCAACCAAGAGATACAGCTCACGATCATCGGTTTTTGAAATTGCTTTTGCTCCTTGCAAAGCAAGAGTAATCCGATCGCTTAAATAATAGCTCACCAAGGAATATCCGAGGGAAAAAGCCGTTGCAAGGATGAGCGAAGAATAGAAATCGATTTCGAGCACTGCGCCAAGCACCATCAAGAGAAAAATTGCAAAAGCACAAAAGACCACGAGGAGCAGGGCGGTTTTTCGTTTATTCGATGTGATGTGAGAATACATAGAGATTACGAAGGCGGACCTCTATCGGGCCCGCCTTCAGTGAATTGAATCGTGAAAAACTAGAATTGGACGGTTGGTGCTTTTTCAACTTCCTCCGGGGCATCAAAGAAATCATATTTCTTAAATCCCAAAATTCCCGCAATCATATTGGTTGGGAAAACTTGAAGTTTGATATTGAAGTCACGCACATTGCCATTGTAGAAGCGTCGGGCCGATTGAATTTTATCTTCAGCGTCCACAAGCTCCTGCTGGAGTTGCATGAAATTTTCCGATGCGCGAAGTTGCGGATAGGCTTCAGAAACAGCAAAGAGACTTTTAAGCGTTTGTGTGAGTTGATTTTCCGCCTTGAGATGATCTTCCATGGAACGCGCTCCCATGGCATTTGCGCGAGCTTCCGTCACTTTTTCAAAAACGCCTTCTTCGTGTTTAGCATATCCTTTCACGGCATTCACGATATTTGGAATGAGATCGTATCGACGCTTCAATTGAACCTCAATATCGGACCAAGCTTCATCGACACGATTACGCCCACGAATAAGACCATTAAAGACGGCGATGAGCCAAATGGCGAGCACGGCCGCTACGCCGAGGATGATGTAAAGAAATGTCATATATTTTTTGTCATTTGCCGAAATGAATAAAAGAATCTACACTCGTATATTATGGTGTTTTAACCCATATTGTCAATAAATCTATGATCTATCCACAACATATTTTTAAGGCGAATGATATTCGCGGACTTTTGCATGAAGTGACTCCCGAAATTGCCGAAGCCGTTGGAAAAAGACTCGTTGAGAAAAATCAAGCAAAAATCATTGTGGTTGGGCGCGATATGCGAAAAACATCGCCGGAATTGGCCGAGGCAATTATTCGCGGCGCAAAAAGCGCTGGGGCTACGGTGCGCGATATTGGGATGGTCACGACGTCGCTTTTTAATTTTGCGGTTTCTTCCGATCCTTCGGTTGATGCCGGGCTTATGGTGACGGCTTCACATAATCCGGCGGAATGGAATGGCATAAAAATGGCCTGGTCAAATGGATTGCCAATCCCCGGGAAAGAAATGCTTACATGGTTGCAAGAAGAATCGAGTCCCTTCCGTGGACAAGAAGGAGTCAGAGAAAATGTGAATTCGATTCATGAGTACCTTGCGCACGTATTGAAAAAATCCGGTCTTGCAAAAGAAAAAATATCCGGGGCAAAGCTCGTTGTTGATTTTGGCAATGGCATGGGCGCGTTGACGATCCGTCCATTTTTGCAAGGGCTTGGAGTCTCAGTTGTTGAACTTTTTTCAGAACCGGACGCTTCATTTCCAAATCACGAAGCAAATCCCACAAAGCACGAGACACTTGTCACCTTGCAAAAACGAGTGGTGGAAGAGAAAGCGGATTTTGGTGTGGCGCTTGATGGAGATGCGGATCGTATTGCGTTCGTCGATAATGAAGGTATTCCACTTCCGGGTGATTTGACGCTCGCGCTTTTGGCAGAGTCGAGTCTTCAAAAGAAAAAAGGGAAAATCATTGGCGCTCCAAATCAAGGTCGCGCCGTGCGTGAAGCTGTGGCGGCTGCCGGTGGCACCTACATTGATGTTCCCATTGGTCGCGCATTTCTCATCAAGGCGATAAATGATGAGCAAGCCACGCTCGGAGGGGAAGTCTCGGGACATTTCATGTTTGAAGAAATGGGAAATCTTGAAAGTGTTGATTTTGCATTGGCACAGATTTTGGGACTTTGGAAGGAAAGCGGAAAAACATTCGCTGATTTGGTTCGTCCGCTTCGTCGATTTTATAGCAGTGGGGAAGTGAACATTGAAGTGGCGGATAAGGAGGCGATTCTTGCGTATCTTGAAAAAACATTTGGCGCACAAGCGACATCGGTTTCGAGGCTTGATGGCGTGCGTGCGGAATTCGGATCTTCGTGGTGGTTTATTGTGCGTCCATCAAACACCGAGCCATTGCTTCGTATTACGGTTGAGGCAGAGAGCGAAGCACTCATGAAAGAAAAACGGGATGAGATCGTTGAGGCGGCAAAGAGCGTGAAATAGAAAATGGGGTCAGGTCTGGAATTGAGACTTTTCAGATACCATCGTTGGGGCGTTGACGGTTATGTTCATGGCCTGTGATGACAAGAAAGGTCCGATCGGACCATTCTTGTCATCATTCAGTTGAATTAATCCCGTATTCCCGTTAGAATATGGCTTGTATGATTGGAACGATTCTTTTGTTTCTTTTGATTTTTTCCGTGGTCATTCTTTCTCACGAATTCGGGCATTTTTTGGTTGCGCGTTGGATGGGTGTGCGCGTGGATGAGTTTGGCATTGGATTTCCTCCGCGCATTTGGGCGTGGAAGAGAAAAAATGGCATGGAGTGGTCCATTAACTGGATTCCTATTGGAGGCTTTGTCAAAATTTTCGGGCAGGATGGAGAATCACGAAAAGACCCTGAGAGTTTTGCAGGGAAAAGCATTTGGCGGCGAGGATTCATCCTCGCGGCCGGTGTCCTTGCGAACGTCGTTTTAACCGTGGTTCTTTTGATCGCAACGTTTGCAATTGGTGCGCCTTCGATTCTCGAAGGTGAAGTTGATCCCTCGGCAAAACAATCCGAGCCAACCATTCGCGTCACCGAAGTCCTTACGGGTGCTCCAGCGGAAATCGCTGGGCTCAAAATGGGTGACGTGCTTCTCTCCATCAATGGGGTTGAGTTTGAAAATTCCGAGGCCGCACGTTTGGTTCTGCGTGAAGCAAGTGATTCCCAAGCTCTCACGATCACGGTTGAACGCAAAGGTGAAATTTTGACTCTCCCGGTCACGCCTGCGTATATCGACGATCTCGGGGGAACGGGAATCGGGGTTGGATTATTCGATGTGGCGAATGTGCGCTATCCAATTCATATCGCCATGGTGAAGGGGGTCGTCGCGACCTGGCAATACACGCTCATGATTTTTGTCGCCTTTGGTGGATTCCTTTGGCATCTTGTGACCGGTGCCGGGACAACGCTTGAGGTCACGGGCCCGGTCGGTATCGCGGTCATGACCGGTGACGTGGCACGTTTGGGATGGTCGTATGTGCTTCAATTCGCTGCGATTCTCTCGCTTAATCTTGCGGTGTTTAATATTCTACCAATCCCTGCACTCGATGGCGGTCGACTTTTTTTCCTCGTCATTGAGGGAATCATCCGTCGTCCAGTGAATGAACGCGTGGAAGGGTTTGTGCATCAATTTGGATTCATGGGGCTTCTCGTCCTCATTGTGGTTGTCACATTTAAAGATATTGTGAATCTCTTCTAATATGCGAGCCTCTTTGGAAAAATTACGTGATGAATTCTTAGAAGCCGTGAAGGGTGCAACATCAACCGCTGGGCTCGAGGATTTGCGCATTCAATATCTCGGGAGAAAAGGAAAGCTCGCCGAAGTGCTGAAACAATTACCCGAGCTTTCGGAAGATCTTCGAAAAGACGCCGGGCAATTCGGCAATGAAGTGAAGCGATTGTTGGAAGTGACATTTGCCGATGTGGGCGAGACGATTCGAAAAGGAGAGTCTCATGCACAACGTCAAAAAGAATGGATTGATATTTCGCGTCCGGGAGCTCTCACGGATGTTGGCCACTTGCACTTGGTCTCGCAAGCTATCGAAGAAGTCTCGGCAATTTTTTCTGCGCTGGGATTTGTGCGCGTGCGTCATCCCGAAGTTGAATGGGATTATTATGCGTTCGAGGCGCTCAATATGCCTAAAGGCCATGTCGCGCGCGATGAATGGGAAACCTTTTTTGTGGCCGACGGCGAGAAGGTGATGGAAGGCGCAAAAGGAAAAATCGTCCTCACCCCGCATACGAGCAACGGACAGGTGCGTGAAATGGAATCGCATGGACTCCCGATTCGCATGATCAATATCAATAAAACCTATCGCCGACAATCTGATGTCACGCATGTTCCGATGTTCCATCAATTTGAAGGATTGCTCATCGACGAAGATGTCTCGATTGCGGAATTGCGTGGAACTCTCGATTTTTTTGCCAGGCGTTTTTTTGGACCCGATCGCGTGACGCGCTTGCGCCCGCATCATTTTCGATTCACAGAGCCGAGTTTTGAAATTGATATCTCGTGTGGGATTTGCAAGGGCCGTGGTGTTTTGCAAAATGGGGAGCCCTGTCGTATGTGCAAACGCGGGTGGCTTGAATTGGGGGGCGCGGGCATGGTCCATCCCAATGTTTTGAAAGCCGGTGGACTTGATCCGGAAACGTGTTCCGGGTTTGCTTTTGGCTGGGGAGTTGAGCGCACACTCATGATGAAATCCGGATTGAACATCGATGACATTCGCGTTCTCTATCGCAATGATTTGCGATTTATTCAGCAATTTTAAGTATGAATACGCTTGCCAGTTATTCGTGGATCAAAGAATATTTGCCAACGCTCGCAACCGATGAGGATTTTGCCGCAAAGATTACGGCAACGTCGATTGCGGTTGAGCACATGACGCGCCTTCGAGAACGTTTCGAGGGATTGGTGATTGGCATTATTTTGAGTCTCGAGAAACATCAGAATGCGGATCGTCTTCAGGTGGTTGGAGTGGATATTGGTGACCGGCAAATCAAAGTGGTTTGTGGTGGCACGAATCTTTTGCAAGGGATGCGTGTTGTTGTGGCTCTCCCCGGCTCTTGGGTTCGTTGGCACGGCGAAGGGGAGCTCATAAAACTTGAAGCCACGGAAGTGCGTGGGGTGAAAAGCGAGGGCATGATTTGCGCTCCGGCCGAGGTTGGTTTTGAAAAAGTGGTCTGTGGTCCAAAAGAGATTTGGGATGTCACACGCATTACGCAGGCGGCTCCGGGAACAACTTTTGCCGACGCTCTTGATTTGGACGATACGATTTTTGATGTGGAAGTTACTGGCAATCGCGTGGATTGCATGGGAGTCATTGGCATGGCGCGTGAAGGGGCGGCGGTATTGGGAGAGGATTTTTCTTGGAAACCGAACGTTCTACCGCAAGGAGGTGAGGGAAAAAAATTGAATGTCCGAGTTGAAGCAAATGACCTTTGTCCTCGTTATTTGGCCGTGGTTGTCGATGGCGTCCACGTGGGTCCATCACCATTCTGGTTGCAAAAGCGATTGCTTCTTTTGGGTGAGAGACCGATTAATAATATCGTTGACATTACGAATTACGTGCGACTGGAATACGGCCAGCCATTGCATGCATTTGATTATGATAAGCTTGCCAGGAATTCTTTGGTGATTCGTCGAGCGGTTGATGGGGAAGCGTTCACGGCTCTTGATAAAAGCGAACACAAATTAACACCCAACCATTTAGTGATTGCGGATGGGGAGCAGGCGCAAGCCGTGGCTGGGGTCATGGGTGGGGAGTTATCGGGAACAGGGGAGGGGACGAAAACGATTGTCTTTGAGGCCGCGACTTTTGATCCAATTTCCATTCGGCGGACGTCACGTGATTTAAATTTGTACTCAGATTCACAGCTTCTCTTTGAGAAGGGGATTTCCACGGGATCGCCGGTGCCGGCGCTTGCCCGAGCACTTGAGCTCACGAAAGAAATTGCCGGTGGGGAAATCGCGAGTGAAATTTTTGATATTTCAAAAGGGGAGACTCCCCCACTCCACTTCCCTATCGAGACCAAAAAAATTCGAGCCATTATGGGTGTGGATATCTCTGATCGTGAAATTTACACAATTTTGGAACATCTTGGATTTCGGATTTTTGAAAAAAATTCAGAATTTTTTGCTGAAGTTCCGTATTGGCGAGATCACGATATTGAAGCGAGCGTTGATTTTGCCGAGGAAGTGGCCCGTATTTACGGCTATGGAAACATCCCCGCGCGTCTTCCGGGGAATCCCCCACCCATGCAAAATCCCGATCCGCAGCTCTTCTGGGAGGCCTGGGTGAAGCAAGAATTGCGTGCCGCGGGGTATTCGGAGTTATTTAGTAATTCCTGTCTTGGTCAATCTGCCCTCACAAAGTATGATCTTGATCCCGCAGATGCCTTGCGACTGTATAATCCCCTTTCATCGGATTTTGAATATCTGCGGCCATCTCTTCTTCCTTCGCTCCTTCTTGCGGTTGAAACGAATGAGGGATTGGTTCCAGAGGCGAATGTTTTTGAACTTTCGCGTGTGTATCTTCCGCGACTAAACGATCTTCCACTTGAAAAGACAGAACTTGTGATATCGAATTACGGAAAAGATGTTGAAGCAGGATTTCTCAAAACAAAAGGAACCCTGGAACATTTGGCAAAGCTCTCAAATCTTCCTCTCACCTTTGAGCGATTGGAAAATGATCCGTATTGGCATCCCACCCGATCGGCCGCGATTCTTTTGCACGGTGAACGCGTTGGGGTGATTGGTGAAGTTGATGAAGTCTATCGTCGAGCGTTCGGCATTCGATCGTCAGTTGTCGTGGCGCATCTTTTGCTCGAGGATTTGATTCCAAAAATGCACCGTGAACATCACTATCATCCGGCACCACAATTCCCGGCGGCCGTGCGTGATCTCTCGTTTATTGTCGATGATCATCTTGCCTACGAAGATGTGCGCGAGGCAATTCGGCTTTGCAGTCCATTGCTCGATACGATTGATTTAGTGGATGTCTATCAAGGCTTGGGGATTGCGGATGGAAAAAAGAGTCTCACGCTCACGCTTGCTTTGCGTGCTCCTGATCGCACACTCTCTTCCGAAGAGGCGGATGCGGCAATGGGAGCGGTTGGTAAGATGCTCGAAACGTCCTTTGGTGCTATACTTCGGTAATAATAAGAGGACGAACAGATTTGGACCTGCCTACCGGTAGGTAGGTGCAGAACGAGGAAAAAACCGAAACTTCTCGTGAGATGCCCCGCCGTCGTTTCACTTTGGCGGGGTCCCGCCACAGGCGGGATACGGTGACGACGTGCGCAGGTTTTTGACAAAGTTATGCGCCAAATGTGAATGTCCTCAAGAATATTATTTAGGAGGTGTATGATCGACCCAAAAGATTTACTATTCATCGTGCTCGCACTCTGCGCCATTTGGTGCACGGCATTTTTTTGTTGGCTGCTTTATCAAGTGATTATTGTGGTGCGCGGGCTTAATGTCCTATTGCGTGAAGTGAAGTTGCAATTTGAGCGTATTGAGAGGTTGATTGCAGGCATGAAAACAAAATTCGAAACAAGTACCACTCATTTGGGAGAGATGGCAGAACATTTGAAGGCCGCGGTGAAAAGCGGAATTAAGAATATTAAGTGAGATCGGGCAGGTCGCAGACCTGCCCGTACAGGCGGGTCTATGACCCGCCCATTTTGTATAGATGCAATGAACCGCCCGGAGCATACGCACCCCAGGCGGTTTTGTAGTTGACCCTATCCCTCCCACTAGGGCTCATCGGGTAAGTAGGTGTGGACATCGGGGAGCATGCGGAAACGATCCCCCAATCCCATCCCGTAGCCCACAAAGAATCGATCGGGCACGATTGCCCCTGCGTAGTTCGCTTCGACTGAATGTCTGCGCTTCACGCGTTTGTCGAAGAGAACCGCGAACCTCTGATCGAGAAAACCGAGTGACTCGAATTCCTCGATGATTCGATGGGCGGTTCCTCCGGTGTCCATGATCTCGTCGAGGTGAAGCAATCTCCAATTGTCGGGATCGCGTCGCAGATGGTCCGGGAGGTTGTAGTGGAGTTTTACGTGTCCGGAAGACTCCGTCCCTTCTCCGTAGCTTGCGGCGTGAATGTAGAGGACCTCGATATTCTCGGGGTGCTGCATGAGCCGCAGAAGATCGGGCGCGAACGGAACTCCGCCGTAGAGCACGATCGTGAACACTGGCCTGCGCCTGCAGTGCCGAAGATCTTGTTGAATTTTCCGTGCGATTTCCTCGAGCATGATGCCAATCTGACACTTCGAGTAAACCATCGGACCGAGCGGCATGGGGCCTCCAGAGCAATAGGGTTGAATGAGCAATGGCTGGAGATTAGGCTAGTTTTTTGGAAAAGTCAACAGTTTATCCGCAGGATTTGCACAGGTTATTAAGGTTTACCTATATGAGAATCGTACAAAGCCCATTTTTTTGATAACCTGATGGGGCGTTATGGATCCAAAAGATTTCGTGCATTTGCATACGCATTCGCATTATTCGCTTCTTGAAGCTCTTCCTAAGCCGAAGGCCTTGGTTGAGCGTATCAAATCACAGGGAATGACTGCTTTGGCGCTCACGGATAATGGGTGCCTGTATGGAGCGGTGGAGTTTTACAAAGCGTGTAAAGAAGCCGGGGTAAAACCGATCATTGGCATGGACGCCTATGTGGCGCCTCATCGCATGAGTGATAAGCGTGCACGGGTGGATGATAAGCCGCATCGCTTGCCACTCATTGTTTTGAATGGGGTGGGCTATCAAAATCTTTTAAAAATATCAACGGCCGGATTCTTGGACGGATTTTATTATAAGCCGCGCATCGATAAAGAATTTCTAAAAGGAAAAACCGAAGGACTCCTCGCAATGACCGGAAGTACAAAAGGGGAAATTCCAGTGGCACTCGCCATGGGTGATCGAGAAAAGGCAAAACGTCTTGTGCTTGAATATCAAGAATTATTTGGGAAAGAAAATTTTTATCTTGAACTCATTCATCATCCGGATTTTTCCGAACAAGTGGAAATGAATACCTGGCTTCGAGAATTGTCGCAAGAGACGGGCGCGCCACTCATTGCCACAAAAAATGTTTTTTATCTTAACCCGGACGATAAGGATGCCTACGAAGCGCAACTCTGCATTATGCGTGGCCGGACGCTCGAGGAGCATCGGCGCACCAATACCGAAGACGTGGATTTATCCATGAGTACTCCGGAAATCATTTGTGATTATTTTGAAGATGTGCCAGATGCCCTTGCGGCAACCAAGCAAATTGCCGATCGCGTGAATTTTGAAATGGACCTTGGGAAAAATTATTTGCCGATTTTCCCCATGCCAGCCGGGAAGACCGATGAAGCCTATCTTGCCGAGTTGGCGCTTGCCGGACTCAAGAAACGCTATTGTGATCCGCTTCCGCCGGAAGTTGTTGAGCGATATGAGTATGAATATGAAGTGATCAAACGCATGGGTTTTTGTTCGTACTTTATTATTGTTCAAGATTTCGTGGTCTTTGCAAAATCAAGTGGCATGTTGGTGGGGCCTGGCCGCGGATCAGCTGCGGGATCGATTATTGCGTATGGGCTTCAGATCACGGATTTGGATCCATTGAAATACGGATTGCTCTTTGAACGTTTTTTGAATCCGGATCGTATTTCGCTCCCTGATGTGGATATGGATTTTGCCGATACGCGTCGTGCGGAAGTTTTGGAATACGTGAAAAAGAAATATGGCGAGGACTGTGTGGCAGGGATCATCACATTCGGAACACTGAAGCCCAAGGCCGCGGTGCGTGATGCCGCGCGTGTGCTTGGTCTCTCGTTTAGTGAGGCGGACATCATTGCAAAAGCGATTCCCGATCCGGTGCAAGGAAAATACGAGCCACTGAAAAAATCGATTACCGATCAACCGGAAGTTGCAGGACTCTACAATGGCAACCCAATGGCGCGCGAAGTGCTTGATTTAGCAATCAAGCTCGAAGGGAACCCTCGGCATGCCTCGCAACATGCGTGTGGCATTGTGATTGGCGATCGTCCGCTTGTGGAGCGCGTGCCACTTCAAAAAGGTCAGCGAGAAGAAATGGAGCTTATCACGCAGTATTCGTTAAACTCTGCCGAAGCCGCTGGGCTTGTTAAAATGGACTTTTTGGGACTTTCAAACCTCACGGTTATCCAGGACGCCCTTGAGATTATCGAGGCTGTGCGCCACGAACGCGTGAATATGGACACGATTCCGCTTGATGATCAAAAGACTTTTGCTTTATTGGGTCGCGGTGATACGACTGGTGTTTTCCAGCTTGAATCCGATGGCATGAAGCGCTACATCCGTCATCTCAAACCAACCGCGTTTGAAGATATTATTGCCATGGTCGCGCTCTATCGACCAGGGCCAATGCAATTCATTGAGAGCTATATTGATCGCAAGCACGGGAAGGAGAAGGTGCGCTATGAACATCCACTCATGGAAAATGCGTTTCGCGAAACGTATGGCATTCCGGTCTATCAAGAGCAGGTGATGCAAGTCTCCAAAGATATGGCCGGATTTACCGGAGGCGAAGCTGATACATTGCGCAAAGCCATGGGAAAGAAGATCGCCGAGCTCATGGAAAAAATGAAAGTGAAGTTTATAGAAGGCGCGGTAAAAAAAGGCGTGAAGGAAGATGTTGCCAAAGCGGTTTTTCAAAAGCTTGAAGATTTTGCGGCTTATGGGTTCAACAAGTCGCATGCGGCCTGCTATGCCATGATCGCCTATCGCACGGCATACCTTAAGGCACACTATCCGCCGGAATTTATGGCCGCACTCATGAATTCAGATTTGCAAACGCTCGATCGTATCACCATCGAGGTCGCGGAATGTGAGCGTTTGGGAACTCATGTTCTGCCACCGGATGTGAATGAATCATTTGCCGGGTTTGCCGTGGTGCCGCAAACCGGGAATATTCGTTGGGGGCTTTCAGCGATTAAAAATTTCGGTGAAGAAGCCGCGCGAGCCATGGTGCGTGAACGTAAAGCAAATGGGCCATATAAAGATTTCGCGGATTTTGTCGCGCGCACGGAATCAAAATTTTTCAATAAAAAATCGCTTGAGTCTTTAGTGAAGTCTGGAACATTCGATCGTTTTGAAGATCGATCGCTCTTGATTGGGAATCTTGAACAGATTTTGCTTTTTCATCGACAAGTCAGAAAAGATAAAGAGCAGAATCAGGTCTCCTTCTTTGATTTTGCGCCACAAATTTCCGAGGGAGCACTTCCCTTACGAAAAACGCCGACGATTCCTCGAGCGCAACTTCTTGCTTGGGAAAAGGAATTATTGGGGCTTTATATTTCCTCTCATCCGGCGCATGGATTTGAACAAGCGCTTGGGCCGCATGTGACTCCATGCAATAAGGCACGCGAGATGACGGATGGCACGGTGGTTCGTATGGCCGGAGTTACCGGAGAACCAAAACGCATTTTTACGAAGAAAGATCAAAAGCCCATGGCTTTTGTGCGATTTGAAGATACGACCGGCGGACTCGACCTTGTGATTTTCCCGCGACTCTATGCAAAAATACGTGAACGACTCCTCCCGGAGACGATGGCTACTATTGAAGGAAAAGTTTCGATCCGTGCACGCGGGGAGGTTCAAGAGACCTCGATTCTTGTGAATACGTTTCTTCCGTTCACCGAAGAAGAAATTCCCGCGGTCGCTCACATGCTTTCTCAAGGAGCGGTCGATGAAGCCTATCTCAAAAAGCCTGAAGTGCAGGAAGACTATTCCGCAGGTCTTACTATTTGTGTACCGGAGCGTCCATCAAAAGAAATCGTTGAGAAAATGCGCGCTTCTTTTCGATCTCATCCCGGTAGGAGTCCGGTTTTTCTTCTTGTAGAATCCGGGGGAGAGAAAAAACGATTGTCCACCGAGTATCGGATCGAGAAAACGCCGGGATTACTTGAAGAAATCGCAAAGATCCTTGGAGAGAATTCAATCCTCATGTAAAGTATTGGTACTATGAATGCAGTGAATAAACCTCTTTCGCGCACGCTTCGTATTTATCAAAAAGCGGCTTTGGCCTTTGTTATTGTCGCTCTTCTTTCACTATTGGTTGTTCTTTATCTTTCTGTTTCGCGAGCCACCATTCGTATTGAGCCGAAATTGCAGGTCGCAAGTACCACAATCGGGGCCGAAGTAACGGCTTCTCCAAAGACGAGCGGACAAGTGAGCGGCTATGTGATTGAACGCACTTATGCCAAAGCCGAAGTCTATTTTATTCCCGAGGAAGGTGCGGTTGCGGTGGAAAAACAGGCAAAGGGAACAGTGACGCTCATCAATGAAACAAATTCAAATCAAACGCTTATTGCAACCACGCGTTTGCTTTCAGAAGAAGGGATTCTCTTCCGATTATCCGAAGGGGCGACTGTGCCGGCGAATGGTCAGGTGGAAGCATTGGCGTATGCCGATCAACCGGGAGCCACGGGAAATATCAATGCCACACAATTTACCATTCCAGGCCTTGCGGCTGATAAACAAAAGGTGATTTATGCCGTGAGCGTTGATGCGATGCAAGGAGGAATTGAATATCAACGTGTGGTGGCGCAAGCGGATCTTGATCAGGCCATGGTTTCTATGACCGATGAGGTTCGCGCGACGGCCGCGACAGAAATGAAAGCTCTGATTACCAATCCTGATTTTGATGGAGCGGTCGATAAGATCGAAATCCTTGAACGGGTTGCGGATGTTGCCCCCGGGACCGATGCGGGGTCGTTTACCATTTCCGCAACCATTAAAGTGACGGGAGTTTTCTATGATGCGAGCGTTATTCAGGAATATGCGGAATCCGATCTCAATACCCGAATTGCAGAAGGCTATGAGCTCTCCTCCGTGAATACCGATGGGCTGCAAGTGACCATTCAATCGGCCGATCCCGCGAATGAGACGGCTTCGCTTTCGATTTATCTTGATGGATATTCCGTGATTTCGGAGATGAACAGCCTTTTTGATAAGAGTCGATTTATTGGAAAATCTGCGCAAGAGGTGATTCGAGATCTTTCGAACTCACCCGACGTCGCTTCAGTTTCGGTCAATTTTACGCCGTTCTGGCTGAAGCGTATCCCAACGCTCAAGGATCATATTACGATTCTCATCGAGAAAGGGAAATAAATCGCTTTTCATGCGGGCGTACGGAACAAAAATTTTTGTTCCGCTTGTTGACAAATCAGGCCTCGCCATCGTATCCTTGAATCTGGCGTTGAACGGGAATCACCAACCCGCGAGCCACGTCGCATGACGAATCATGCAAAAATTAAGCGATCATGCGGATGAGAAAATTCGCACGATCAATCGGGTGGAACCATCCTTCTTCGCTCCCTTGGAGCTTTGGAGGATCCCGAGGTCGGCCATTTTGGCTGAGCTCGGTTATTTTATTAAATAGATTTTTATGAATGACAAACTAATGACGATGAGGCATTCGGCAGCGCACGTTCTTGCCGCCGCAGTCGAGCATCTTTTTCCCGAGGCAAAATTCGGTGTTGGTCCGGTAATCGACGAAGGGTTTTATTACGATATTCTTCTTCCAAATCCTCTTTCCGATGAAGATTTGAAAAAGATCGAAAAAGAGATGAGAAAAATAATTGCGGCGGATTTCCCCATGGAGCGAAGCGAAATGTTAATCGCTGAAGCAATCAAATTTTTCGAAGAACGTCGGCAAACATTCAAAGTTGAACTCCTCAAGGAACTTGAAGAATACGGAACCACGGATCTTTCGCAACAAGGAGAGAAGACAGATGTGGAAAAGCCGGGTGTCGCGGTGATGTATACGACCGGCGATTTTGTGGATCTTTGTCGTGGCCCGCACGTGGGGAGCACAAAGGAGATTGGCGCCTGGAAGCTGTCAAAGATTTCCGGTGCGTATTGGCGAGGAAACGAAAAGAATCCACAAATGCAGCGCATCTATAGCCTTTGTTTTGAAACGCAACAAGAACTCGAGGCCTATGAAGCTATGCTCGAGGAAGCAAAGCGCCGTGATCACCGAAAACTCGGCAAGGAACTCGACCTCTTTCACATCGATGAAATGGTTGGGTTAGGGCTTCCGCTCTGGCATCCGCGTGGGGCGCAACTCTGGCGAACGATAGAAGATTTCTGGTATCGGGCGCATCAAAAAAATGGATACGAGCTTGTGCGTACTCCGCATATCGGCAATCGCACCTTATGGGAAACGTCCGGACATTGGGGCTTTTATTCTGCCTCCATGTATCCTCCGATCGAAATCGGTCAGACGCTCGAGGAGAAGAAGCAAAACATCAAAGCGGAAAAATCCGAAGAGTATTTGCTTAAGCCAATGAATTGTCCTTTTCATGTGCGCATTTATCAAAACGATATGCGCTCCTACCGTGATTTTCCTTTTCGTTGGGCAGAATGTGGCACGGTCTATCGGTATGAAAAGAGCGGGGAATTGAATGGCTTGGTGCGGGTTCGTGGATTTACACAGGATGATGCGCATATTATTTGCCGGAAGGATGAAGTGCGTGAGGAATTGAAACGCGTGGTTGATTTTATTCTCTACATCTATCGTTCATTTGGGTTTGCAGAAAAAGATGTGCACGTCTATCTTTCACTTCGCGATCCAAAGAACACGAAAAAATATTCTGGAAACGATGAAGGATGGAAATTCACCGAAGATGTGCTTCGCGAGGTCGCCAAGGAAAAGAAGCTCGATTTCAAGGAGGAGATTGGCGAGGCCGCTTTTTATGGGCCAAAGCTCGATTTCAAAGTGCGAGATTGTTTGGGCCGTGAATGGCAGTGCTCCACGCTTCAATTTGATTTCAACTTGCCGGAGCGATTCAACATGACCTATATCAATGCAGATGGTAAAGAGGAACAACCGTATATGCTCCACCGGGCGCTCTTTGGATCGTTCGAGCGTTTTATTGGGCTCTTGATTGAGCATTATGCCGGAGCGTTCCCCATGTGGCTTGCTCCGGAGCAAATCCGTATTGCAACCGTGAGTGCTGATTACATTGAAGCTGCACAACATTTGATGGATGAGCTTGTGGGCCATGGACTTCGAGTGGCACTCGATAAGAGCGATGAAAAAGTCGGCAAGAAAATTCGTAATGCCGCACTCATGAAAACGCCGTGGACGATTGTGATCGGTAAAAAAGAGGCCGAAGGCGGGGCCTATCAAATCAATGTGTTTGGACAAGAAGAAAACTTGATGATCGAACAGAGTGAGATTCTTGCAAAAGCATTGGAAGCCTCACAAAGCCCAAAGTAAAATAAAAAACCGCCAAGCGATTGCCTGATCCGTACCCCGTAAAGTAGACACGAGGAGAAAAACTACGCAGTTGTTAAGAGATGATTTCTGTATCCCACAGGAGTCATCTTTTTTAAGTCCCA
>JBAZUI010000005.1:0-63967 GCA_041661425.1 Patescibacteria group bacterium
GAGACAGTTCGGTCTCCTATCTACTATGCACGTCGAAAGTTGCGGGAACTCATCCCTAGTACGAGAGGACCGGGATGAATTGACCTCTGGTGTGCCAGTTGTCCTGCCAAGGGCATCGCTGGGTAGCTATGTCGAGTTCGGATAAGCGCTGAAAGCATCTAAGTGCGAAGCCGATCCCAAGATTAACTTTCATTATGAGACCCCTAAGAGACTATTAGGTTGATAGGCACTACGTGAAAGCGCGGTAACGCGTGAAGCGGAGGTGTACTAATCGGTCCAGCTCTCCACTCATTGATGATGTTTATTTCGTTCAAAATTACTGCATCTACAGGCTCACGATTTGCGTTCCTCGCTCGCCGTACATTTTGGTACGGCTCGCTCCGGTACGCATTGTTCGCCTGTATCTACAGCAATTTTGGACGAAATAGATCCATCGACTGATTTTCTATCAGTGGTTTCTAATAAAATCAGAGGACTTTCACCTTTAGATGCAGAGCGAGGAGAAAACCGAGCAACGAGGAGCCGTACACAGACGTACGGTGACGACGTGCGCAGGTTTTCGACAAAGCTATGCGCTAAAGGTGGAAGTCCTAAAGAATCGTTATATTGTTCTGGTGGCATTTCCTGCAGGGCAACACCCGTTCCCATCCCGAACACGGCCGTTAAGCCTGCGGGGCCGATGGTAGTCCATTAGGGCGAGAGTAGGTAGTCGCCAGAACAATGCAACGATTTTTTGTAAGAAGGACGTCTTTATGACGCCCTTTTTTTGTGATAAAATTTGGTTGTTCGTCAATTATCATTATTTATGGGAAAAGTTGTTGGAGGGTTTGGAAAACATAATCCCGAAGGACAATCAGAGGAATCGTACGAGCGCGGAGTCGCACGAAAAAGCGTCATTCAATTTTTAGCGGAGAAACCCCCAGCAGTTTCGCATCGGCTATTTCAAATACTGATTGAAAGAGCCCAAGAGACGCCGGAAGAGGTTGAATTGACGGGATTTTACAATCGAGTCGTTGATTTTCAAAAATTGCTCGATGAAAAAACATTTGAAGGTTTCGTAAAAACAAAATCAAAGAAATTTAATGATAAAAAAGGAATTCTGGAAGAAATCGAGGGAGTAACGGATGTCACAAGACAAACCGCTGCAGAAAATTTGTTCCTGGCGTGGGAAAATCTCTATGATGCGCAAGTGCACATTCTCGATATGGAAGGCATTGATGAAAATCACCCAGAAAGGGAGAGAAAAATTCAAGAAGCAACAAAAAAATGGGATGATCGGACAAAAGTATTTCGAGAACAGATCATGAATATCGAGCAAGAACTTCGTCCGGTTATTGCAGCGTATGATCGCTTGGATTGGCAGGTAAAAGATAAGGCGAAACAGTACGGTCTTGATGGTGCTTTCGAACGTCTAAAATCAAGAATCCCAAGTGCCAAACCAAATATGGAACGCTATGTTCGGGATGTCGAAAAGCTTTTTTCTGATATTGAGCGTCACGAAAATGAGGCTCGGGTCGCACTTCCTCAACCAACTGAACAGCCAGAAGAGGTTCCTCTCACGCCAGAACAAGAACAGAAGATCGTGGGAGAGGTTCGAAGATTAATCACGCAGGGAAAAATTAAAACTCTGAATCGATATTGCGAAGTTAGCGAGGCGATTTTTTGGGAGAATGGGCAATCGATTACAACAGATAATTTTGAAGGAAATCCCGCAAAGCTCATGAAGGGAAAGACGCGACATGGGGATCATGTTCTTGAAGAGAAGAGTTTATCTCTTGGAAAACTTGTTGTTATCGGAAGGATTGAACATCCTCGCGATCCACCATTTTTTTATCTTGTTTGGAAGCGAGAGTAGGTAGTCGCCAGAACAATGCAACGATTTTTTGTTTGGATGAACGTCAAATTTTGACGCTTTTTATCGTCACGAGATGTGCTAAAATGCAAACATGAAACTCTATCATGGATCAAAAATTGATTTTTCTTCTATCCGGAAGAAGCAGGCGATGAAGGCCGACCACATTGTGGTTCCTGAGGGTGAATTATTGGATGCTATTTATCTAACGCCTGATTATGGCTTTGCTTTGGCGTGTGGCGCAAGACCCGAAGGCGTTACGGACATAGACGACGACCACAAGGCGATAACATTTGAAAATCCCAAGCTTTTTGATCCAGAAGAAAGGGTCTACGTCTACGAAATTGATACGGACAAAATTCCCGAGGGGCATATTAGAAAAATCGACGATCGGCAATATGCGATTGTTGATTTTGGAGAAATAGATATAGAGGAAAAACATGTGCACAAAGCTGGAGATATTCAAGGATTTTACGAGTTGAAAAATTGGAAGGAAAAGCCGACAGAGATGAATGCTGAGTTAAAATGAAGATAGCTTTTCCATTGGCACGGGGTTACGAGTGATTGACTTTCAACGCTTTTTTTAGTATATTGTCGCCAACTATGAATACACGCGTTGTGGTACTCGCCGCTGGGAAGGGAAAACGCATGGGAGCAGATTTGCCGAAACCCCTTGTTGAAATCGCAGGAAAACCAATCGTTGAGCACCTTTTGTCGAATATTATTGAAAGCGGTGTTGATCCATTGCCGATTCTTGTCATTTCTCCGGATGCGACTGAGTTATTCCGTCCAATTTGCGAGAATCATCGGTGTGAATTCGCTTTTCAAGAGGAACAGTTGGGAACCGGTCATGCCACACGAATGGCAAAAGAATTGTCAGGCGATGCGGATACGATTGTTGTTCTCAATGGTGACCATCCTTTTACTTCACCGGAGGTTATTCAAGAATTGGTTGCAATGCGCACAGAACATCATGCGGCCGTTTCCATGATTACGGCGAAAGTCCCAAATTATCAAGGAGATTTTGCGGCATTTCAATCCTGGGGTCGAATTAAACGCGATACTTCTGGGAACGTTGAAAAGATTGTTGAAGTCAAAGACGCCGGAGAAGAAGAACTCGCGATCAAAGAGGTTAATCCTGCTCTGTACGCATTTGACGCTCATTGGCTTTGGGAGCATTTACCTGAATTGCAAAATAAAAACGTGAGTAAGGAATATCATCTAACCGATTTGATTGAGATTGCGATTGGAGAAGGTGAAGATGTTGTGACAGCTCATGCAGATCCATTTGAAGTGATTGGCATTAACACGCCGGAAGAACTTGAACGCGCAGAACGATTACTTGGAAAATAAAGAACAGGGCGTGATTGCCCTGTTTTTCTTTTCTGTTAAAATGAGGTGATTATGCAAGTCATTGCCGATCTTCATGTCCATTCTCGATTTTCTCGTGCTTGTTCCAAGGAATTGACGCTCGAGAATAATGCTTTGTGGTGCTCAAAAAAAGGCGTTGGGATTTTAGGGACCGGTGACTTTACGCATCCGGCGTGGTTTAAGGAAATAAAAGAAGAGCTCATCGAGGACGAACCGGGATTATTCCGGCTCAAATCTGGCCATTATCCTGATATTCGTTTTATCCTTTCGACCGAGGTCTCGCAGATTTATAAGAAGAATGGAAAGACGCGTCGCATCCACAATATTGTTTTTGCGCCTTCGCTCGACGTGGTTGAGAAGATTCACGCCTGGCTCGATGATCATCACTTCAATCGTAAAGCAGATGGTCGACCGATTCTTGGCATCGATTCAGAAGTGTTGTTAAAAGCACTCAAAGAAATCGACAAACGTATTTATCTCATCCCTGCGCACGCATGGACGCCGTGGTTTTCGGTATTTGGATCATATTCTGGATTTGATTCACTCGAGGAATGCTTTGGTGACATGACAAAAGAAATATTTGCGATTGAAACCGGGCTCTCAAGCGATCCGCTCATGAATCGTTCACTTTCGCGTCTCGATCACATCGCACTCATTTCAAATTCCGACGCGCATAGTCCGCGTAACTTTGGACGTGAAGCAAATGTGTTTGAGATGAAAAAGAAATCATATGATGAATTATTTTCGATTTTAAAATCACGCGATCCGAAAAAGTTTTTGTCTACGATTGAGTTTTATCCAGAGGAAGGGAAGTATCATGCGGATGGTCATGCGGACTGTGAATTTTGGTGTGAGCCGGAAGAAACGATTCGTCTGGGCGGTATTTGTCCGAAGTGCAAAAAGCAATTGACCGTTGGCGTGCTCGCACGAGTGAAAAAACTAGCGGATCGTGAACGTCTAAAAATCATGCCGAAGAATCAGATCCCGTTCAAATCCATTGT
The DNA here is from genome assembly GCA_041661425.1 of Patescibacteria group bacterium. Classification (GTDB taxonomy): domain Bacteria; phylum Patescibacteriota; class Patescibacteriia; order UBA9934; family UBA9934; genus JBAYHI01. The sequence continues at coordinate 4,225 of JBAZUI010000005.1, forward strand.
TCCTCTTCAAGAGGTCATTGCCAAGTCTCTTGGGGTTGTGGGGACCGGATCAAAAAAAGTTCAGGCGCAATATGAAAAGCTGCTTGAACTTGGAAATGAATTTTTTATTCTTCTGGACGCGGATTTGAAGATGATTGGAGAATTTTCTCCCCCAGCTGTTGTTGAATCTATCCGACGTATGCGAGCAGGAAAGATGCATATTCGTCCCGGATATGATGGCGTGTATGGGCAGGTAGAATTTTATTTCGAAAACGACCCGCTACCAATTGCGAAACAAACCTCACTTCTCTAACACGAAGGACTTTTGTATTTGAGTGCAGAATGAGAAGAGGCAGAGGCTTTTCGCGAGACGAATACAAAACAAGGAGAAGCTTTAGATTTAGATGCAGCACGAGGAAAAAACCGAGCAACGAGGAGACGTGTGCAGATTTATTTTCGAAGGACTTTTGTATTTGAGTGCAGAACAAGGAGAAAACCGAGTAGCAAGGAGCCGTACATAGATGTACGGTGACGAAGCACGGAGGTTTTCGACAAAGTTATGCGCCAAATACAGAAGTCCTTAAATAAAAATCCCCGCTCCTCCACATTGCATCGCTTGAAGGTGGGCGGGGAAATTTTTATTTGCGGCGCTTTGCAGCTTTGCGCTTTTTTGCAACGTGCTTCTTGGCTACGTGCTTCTTTGCGCGCTTCGCTGGTTTACGCTTTGCAACTTTGCGTTTCTTTTTTGCTGGCATATTAATGGAGCCTCCTTTCTGGCATTACTGCCGTGTCATTTCTTACGATTCGTCGACCACGAATTTTTTTTGTAAGAAATGCATCATGCATCGATGCGTGATGCAATAGTATTATTATACGTCAATTACAAAACAAAAAAATAATTTTACAGAAAGTTATGCACAAGAGAGAAAAATTCTCCCACATTATTTTTCGTGGGAGAAAATGATTACATGTACTTTTTGAAATGCTCGGAAAATTTTGAGAACGTATATTGAAACCCAGTGTGTAAAGGATTTGGTAAACGATCGAGTCGGTGCCAACAGATTTCATCAATTTTTTCCGGTTCATTTATTTTGACTTCCAGTGGATTCACTTTTACAAAAAATGGAATGACAAGCCAATGAGTTTTTACTCCGTTAGATTCACGAAAAATATCGTGAGCGGGAAGTCGTTCTTGAATTTCCCCTTGACATCCGTATTCCTCCAGAACTTCCCGTAAGACATTCTGCTCGATACTTGTCCCAAATTCTAGTTTTCCGGCCCCAGTATCCCAGTGGCCTTGTTCATCGCGACATTTTTGACTCCGTTTGTGAAAAAGAAAGTTGCCTTCGCTATCATGACAAAAAAATGGTGTGGAGATGCCAATAAAGTCGATGCCGATGATCATAGAATTGGTGGACTTGAGGGGATTCAGCTTCAGCTCTCGGCTTGCCGTCGCAAGCCTCGGCCCTGCCTACCGGCAGGCAGACTAGCCACCCGCCTTCGCAAGGCTTCGGCGGGCAGGCCGCCTACAATGGCGGAGTTTATCCACCGAAGCTCCGATTTATCCGTCGTAGCTTTAGCGAAGACGGAAGGAGCGAAGGAGGAGCGTTCGAATCCCTTCGCAAGCCAAATGGTTGACTTGCGTCTAATTTAATCAATAAATTTCCACGTATTTTGCTTCAGATACAAGGCATGGGTGGCAGTCGAGGAAACGTACCCAAATGTACGTTGACGAAAACTGACGGGACCCATAACACAGTAGCTTAACAAAATTCGTGGAAATTTCTTGGTGGACTTGAGGGGATTCGAACCCCTGACCTCCTGCTTGCAAAGCAGGCGCTCTAACCAGCTGAGCTACAAGCCCGTAGATATTTCGTGGTCGTTATCGTATCGAAAAAACTCAAATTCGTCAATGAGAAGGGGATCTATTGCTTATCGAAGCTTACGCACCTTAATCTCTTGCAAGCGTTTCTTTCCGGGTATTTTTTTAAGGATTCCTTTTTTTGCCCCGAAATATTGAATCACACTTTGGGCGTTGTGCATGGCGTATCGGAGAGCATCCTCGATAGAATATTCCTCCATGAGAGCGGCGAGAAATCCGGAACCGAATGCATCACCCGCGCCTGTGCTTGAAATGACTTTTACAGCTTCTGGTCGTACAAACCAGAGCGCATCATTTTGAAAAGCATACGCTCCACGCGGACCATCGGTTATGACGAGCAATAAATCTTTTTGTGCAATCCCACGACAGAGTTTTACCACATCTCGTGATTCGGTATTGAGAAGAAGTTGTGCTTCTTCTAAATTGATATTCATGATCGTGAGGTTGCGAATAATCGAAGAGAAATTTTCAATGCCTTTTTTTAATTCTTGCGCACCGGGATTGTAGCAGGTTCGAATATTGTGCGCGACGCAATATCGAATGACTTTTTGCGCAAGCGCAAGATCCCCTCCGAGAGAGGCAATATACATCCAACGCGCTTTCAATTTCTCGAATGGGATATCTTTTTCATGGATGTGAGCGCTGGCTCCTCGCCACACCAAAGCAGACCGTTCTCCGTCTGGGGCAGTTAGCAAGACAGAAAATGCCGTCGGTTCTTGAGGGTCGCGTTTGATGAAGGTTGTTTCAATGTGTTCATTTTTAAGATCGCGAATGATTTCATCGCCAAAATCATCTTTTCCAACGCGGACGATGGCTCCAGTTTTCATGCCAAGTCGTGCAAAGGTGACGGCCGCATTCGTGGCACCACCTCCAGTTGAGATGACGCATTGATCAAGATCAACTTTTTCTCCCAACGGAATACACTCAAATGCTCCAGGCGTCTGAGGATCGGGATCAATACGGGTGAATGCTTTTGAAACAAGAAATGCATCACGGGCTGCGGAACCAAGGGTAAGAATGTCGTACATACAAGATTTATTTTGATGCTTTTTTTTGGGTTTTTTTCCACATCTCAATGCTTTCAGAAAATTCTTGAGCAATCTGTCGGATGGCTTCTTTTTTTGAAATGCGTTTCTTCTCGTAGAGCGTGAGCGTTGGCATAAAAATCGTTCGCCCGATTGCCATACCAGAGACCACGCCACTTTTTGCTGCGGTTTGGATCCAGGTGCGCACTTGTTTTTTTGATGCTCCACGACCAAGAACAATGAGTGGAATCTCGGTTGCTCGTGCGACTTGTTGCCATTCTTTTGTGGAATTCAACCCTTCGACTTTCCAAAGATCAGGAAGAATTCCATCTTGTTGAAGATTCTTAATGGCGTCGATTAAGAGTTGATATTTCGGTTTCGATCCCTTTACAAGAATTTCAATGAGAATTTTTATGTGCAAATCACGAGCGATCATTTGCAACTCTTTGAGGCGTTTATGGATGCGCGCGTGGGTTTCTTGCTTTTCCGGAGCGTAACGAATCAGGACCTTCGCATAGGTTGGCCGGAATCGTTTCAAATGGTCACTCAATGCATCAGAGTATTCAAACGCCAGCGACTCTCCACCGCTTTGTTCGGTTGTGAGCGCAAATGCTATTTTTTTTCTTCTGGCACTTTTTAGTATTTTTTTCCCAAATTCCTCATCGACAAGAATTGCGAATTCTTCTTTCTTTTTTGAGTTCCGATAGACTTCAATGAAGCCGGAAAAAATAATGCGCTTGAGGTGACGAATGCGTCGAGCCTCTCTGGATGCCACCGGGTAAGTTGTTCGCAATAGTTCTTCAGCGAATGAGGCTCGGTGATCAAAGGGGAGAAAAAAGAGATTTTTCATAGAGATTTCAATTGCCGGCCATGATAAAGGAAAATGGGAAGAGCACCTTGTTCGGCAAAGGATGCTTCCGGTGTGATATTCGGGAGTGGCCAGGCTTCCACAAGTACCAGACAATCATCTTTGAGTCGCGGACCGATTTTTTTGATGATTTTTTTGTAGGAGTTTGGCATGAGAAAGAGCGTCACCACGTCGGCGCGGGAAGGATCAATGGAAAAAAGATTTCCAAAGCGAAGGGAGACTCCATGATATTTTTTTTGGTGCATGAGTATCCGAATCCAGCCGATGCAAAGAGGAATAAGAGAGATGTCGTACCCAATATATCTGAGTGTTGGCGCGGTTTCCTTGAGTCCGAATAAGAGCGAACCGTCCCCGCATCCCAAATCCATGACAATGCCTTGAGCAGGGAGGGGGATTTTTTTCAATTGGTTTCGTTCTCGTTTTCTTGTCGGGACCCATGGCGCGGCAGAGAGTCCGGCAATGGCCGCCGAAGCAATGAAACTCCAAACAAGAAGAAAAAGAATCCATTTCATAAAATGCGCAAGAGGTCATCCAGCTCTTTTTGTGTGAGAGGCCGCCAAGTCCCAACAGGAAGATTTCCAAGATGGAGCGTTGCGATTCGAATGCGTTGAAGGGCCGTGACTCCGTATCCCAACTTTTCACACATGCGCCGAATTTGTCGATTGCGACCTTCGGTGAGAGTCATGAGAAAGGTATTTGAAGAAAGTTTTTTCGTCTTGCAGGGTTTTGTTTTCTTGCCAAGAATAACCACACCGCGTTCCAGGGTCTGAAGTGTTTCGGGAGTGAGCGGTTTATTGATGACGACGCGATATTCTTTTTCATGTGATCCTCTGGCATGGGAGAGCGCTTCTGCGAGGGCACCGTCGTTTGTGAGAATCATGAGTCCCGAAGAGGCCACATCCAATCGCCCAATGGAAAACGTGCGCTCCGGGAGTTTGACGTAATCAAAAATCGTGCGGCGCGCATGTGGATCGGCCGTGGAAATCACGCCAACGGGTTTATGAAAAGCAACATAAATCCGCTTCGTTTCTGCGCGAAGTTTTTTTCCTTGGACCATCACCTGATCTCCCGGGAAAACCGCATCTCCGAGCTTTGCTTTCTTCCCATTGATCATCACGTCGCCTTCTTCGATGAGTGCATCGGCTTTTCGACGTGAACACGATCCGAATTGGGCGATATATTTATTGATGCGTGTTCCGTTCATGTTCGAAATTTCTTTTTGAGCGCTCGAAGCGCCGAGCGATAAATATCTTCCGCGCTCATATGATAGTGGACAGCGAGTTCTTCGGGTGTTCCCGATTGCCCGAAAACATCACAAAGACCGATGCGTTCAATGGGAACCGGATCATTCTGACTCAATAATTCTGCAATTGCTCCCCCCAGGCCTCCGGCAATCTGATGTGATTCCGCCGTCACAATCGCCCCGCATTTTTTGGCGGCCGCGATGATTGTTTTTTCGTCGAGAGGCTTCACCGATGGGGAATTCACAACCATGGCGCGGATGCCATCCTTTTCCAAGAGGAGAGCCGCTTGAAGACATTCGTAAACGATCGGCCCCGCCCCAATCAGCGCGACATCGTTTCCCTCAAGAAGAATGGACGCTTTTCCAATCTCAAATGGTGTGGCGGGAAGAGTAAATAATGGTGTTTCATTTCGTTCGAATCGAAGGTAGACCGGGCCTTCATAATCAATAGCAGCCTTTACTGCTTTCTCTGTTTCAATAGCATCGCCTGGAACAAGAACGACCATATTCGGAAGCACGCGCATGAGTGCCAAATCCTCTGTCATTTCATGGGTCGCTCCATCGCCTCCGGCCGAAAGACCCGCATGAGAACTAAAGATTTTCGCATCAAGATTTTGCAGGGCGATGGTGGTACGAATTTGTTCCCAGTTTCTTGCGGGCGAGAAGGCGGCAAATGTTTCCACAACGGGAATTGCTCCGGCAAGGGCAAGACCGGCGCCAATCCCTACCATGGCTTGTTCTGAAACGCCGAATTGGAGAAAACGATCAGGATAGGCCTTGGCAAAATCAGTCGCACGCACGGATTCGGTCACGTCTGCGCAAAGAACGTAAAGATTTTGATGCCTTTTTCCTGCCTCAAGCAAGCCAAAGCCCGCTCCATCACGGGTGGATTTTAGCAAAACGGTTTCGCGGTGTTTCCAACCGCGCTGGAGCGGGGAGGGGCTCATACTATTTACGAACCTTGCGATAGATGGCGCGACCAAGAATGAACAGAGCGGCAGCTGGAATTCCGATGGCGCCTCCAACAATGATCGTGTAGATGAGGGCCACGATGAAATCCTGGAAGAGCTGGACAACCGTTTGTACAGCTTCGATGATTGATTGCCAGGGGCGGAAGGTGTCAGTCTCGAATCCGATGGTCGTTTCTTCCGAGAGGTAGATGTTGATGGTTGAAAGTGAGACGGATTCTTCGTAATAATTCATTTCCGCTTCCATCATTTCGATCTCTGCACGTACATTTGAAAGCGCATTTTCGATCATGAGCATGTCCTCGACCTCCGTGGCTTGGTTCATGATGAGAAGATACTGCGCTTCTTCTGCCTGGGCATTTGAAAGCCGAGCTTGCAAATTAATAACTGATTCCGTGACATCACTCGCGTACACATTTTCAGATTCGATAACACTCGCAAGATCTTTTATTGAACCCATGGCCGCATCGAATGCCGTTGCCTCAACCTGGATACTCATCCACCCGCTTTTTGGCATGTCCGGATAATTTGAAATGGATCGATTAGTGACAAGTCCACCGTGTTCTTTGGCAACACCCGCGATGGCATCGGCGGTTGTTTCCACATTGGATGTGGTAATGGAAAGATCACCGGTTTTAATAATAAGTTGAGTTGCGCCGCTGGTATCAATTGAAGCGTCTGAAGAGAGATATGCAGCTTCGGGCGCCACCTCAGAATTCATGGTTTTGACCGCGAATTCATCGCTAAAATAGACGCCCCCCATTCCTCCACTTGAAGTGGTGTAGGGAACTGGGCGTCCCCAAAAGATGGTGAGACCAAGGGCGACAATGAGAACAGCGCCGAGGCCAAGGAGCCAGTAGAACGTTGGTTTGGATATTTTCATAGATGTTTTAAGTCACTTAAAGCTTGTTGTTTTTGCCGTGATCGCGGGACCTTATCCTCGGGACCGGTTCCCGGAACCGCGCCATGCCAACGATAATTATGCTCCATATAATGAACGCCTTTTCCCGGGATGGTGTGGAGAAGAAGAACAGTTGGAATCTGCGAAGTTGAACGTGCAAGTCCCAAGGTATCGATCATTTCCCGAATATTATGTCCGTCCACTTCGAGTACTTGAAAACCGAATGCTTCGAATTTTTCACGTAAAGGTTCAAGAGGCATGATGTCCTCGGTTTTCCCATCGATTTGGATGCCATTTCGATCGACTATCCAGGTGAGCGTATCAAGATGATGCTTTGAAATAAAGAGTGCGGTTTCCCAGACGATCCCGGTTTGAAGCTCGCCGTCAGAAAGGAGGCAATAGGTGTGCCAGGGAAGACCGTGCTGTTTTGCGAAGTAGGCGAGCCCGGCCGATTGTGCGGCTCCGTCTCCCAAAGGGCCTGAGGTTGTCTCAACTCCAGCAAGAGAGGCGATTTCCGGATGACCTTGAAGCGCTGATCCGAATTTTCGCAGGGTTTTCAGTTCTTCGCGTGGAAAATATCCGGCTCGGGCCATCGCGGCATAACGCGAAGGACACACATGACCATTGGAAAGAATAAAACGATCCCGATCCTTCCATCGAGGTTTTTTCGGGTCATGAACGAGAACATGAAAATAGAGCGCGGTCATAAGATCAGCAATCCCCAAGGATCCGGCCGCATGTCCGCTTTGGGAAGTCGCAAGCATTTCAACAATATCCACACGAATCTCGCGTGCGATTTTTTCTAAACGTAAAAAATCCGAATCAGTGAGGACGCGAAGGGCAGAGGGTTTCTCCATAGATCACCCCCTAGTATAGCAGAAGTAAAAATACATGAGAAATAGAAAACAGAGTGATTTTTCACCCTGTTTTCTTATAAGATTTTCGTTTTTTATTCTACGTAGACCGCCCCTGTCAACTGCGAATTGTAACTATCGAAGAACCCGAATGTTCCAGCGGTTTTAAAACGTGAAATAAAGCTTTCACCTGGATTGAGTGTTCCAGTACCCCACGTGAGCGCTTCCGCCGTTGCCGTATGAGTGATGGTATCGTTATTTGTGAATCGAACAGTCCCATTGGCATTGATCGTCACTGAAATTGGGCTATAGCCGGAGCTCGTAATGGAGATCTCTCCCGGCTCCTCGAGCGCTTTGTCACTATTAATATCCGCAACACTCGCGGTCACTGTTGAAGGAACGAACTCGGCGGCGTCATCGATGGCTTCGCCAACCGTGTAGTTACTAAAGAAGCTATCCGGGACATCGTGGATTTTTGTATTCCAACTGCTTCCATAGAGTGAGATTGCAATACTCTCCGTGCTGACCCAACGAAGGGTTCCGCTCTGCGCCACGGCGTAGACTTTTGGATCGGTATTGATTTTAATCATCATCACCCCCGGACGATAGGTGACGTTTCCACCGATTTGGATTTTTGATAGATCGGTATCAGAGAGGAATTTTACCGTGTCGAAATTTGAATACCACGTAAAATAGGTATTGCTATTTGGAAAGACATAGCGTAGCCCGTCGCGGCCCATATAATAAACGGCGGAATACGTTGTGCCGCGAATAAGATCGCCGGCAACCACGGAGCTAAGGGGTGTTGTTGCTCCTGCTTTCTCGGGCACGATCGCAAAGAAAAGTCCCATCCCGACTAAAAGGAAGGCAGAAAAAGCAACCACGGTCTTCTTAAAAGACAAAGCAATACTCATAGTTTATTTATTACGACACTAGTATAGCACATTTTTTTAGGTCTCAAGAAATTTTTGATAGGCTGCTCCCGGATCCTCTGAATTCCAGAGGCTTGATCCAAGATAAAAACGTTCAATACCAAGAGAAATCAATGTTTTTTTCATGGCGAGCGTGATACCGCCATCAATCCCCACGGGAAGCCCTGGGAACAACTTGTGGATTTCTTTTATTTTTTCAAGAACAGGTTCCCCGAGAAATGGTTGCCCGGAAGCTCCTGGAGGAACGCCCATCATAATAAGGTAGGAAAGAAGCGGTAGATCATCCTGGATCATGGAAAGATCGGTTGTGGCTTCGATGGCGAGCCCCACGGATTTACCCGAGGCGAGAATCGCTTCAATGGTTTGTGAGCGATGATCGATTTCCGGGTGAACAGTGATGCACGAAATCGATGGAAGAAGCGAAAACCATTGGGATAGGACAGCAAGAGGATCCTTGACCATGAAATGAATTTCAAGATCCGGAAGTGAGGGGAATGCGGTGATTTCCATGGGCGATGCCCATGATGAGGCACCAAAAAGTGAGCCGTCAAGAACGTCAATCTGCCAAAGAGGCGCGAGAGCGCGAAGACCCTCATGACACAATTTTTGAAAACATTCCTCCTTTGAGTGAGCGAGAACCGTTGGGATAAGTTGGGTCATAGCCGATGATTATTCGAATGTTTCAATTTGTTTCAAGCGTCGCTCATGACGTTTTGATTTCGAAAAAGGAGTTTGAAGAAAGAGATCGACAATTTTTAACGGATCATCCTCGATTTCAATGCGACCGGGAAGACAGAGGATATTCCCATTGTCATCGGTGCGGAGGGTTTTTGTCGCTTCTTTCGAATACCCGATGCCCGCACGAATCCCATGGAATTTATTTGCCGCAATACAAACACCCTCAGCATTCCCACAGATAAGAATTCCAAACGAACCGGGGTGCGCCAGTACGGCCTCGGCAACGGCGTTGGCGTATTGGGGATAGTCATCGGCGGGGTTTAGCGTTGGGGCTCCCAAATCTTCAACCGCGTATTCATGTAACTCTAAATGTTCGGAAATGATGGTTTTTAAATCAAATCCCGCATGGTCGGCGCCAAGATAAACGGTTGTTTGCATAGATGGGTTCAGTATAGCATTTCCCTTGAGCTTTTTGCATTTCATTGATACGATTACGGCCGTATGGAAGCCAAAAAACCAACCACACATTCCGAAGATGAGCATCGAATCCTCTCGTATTGGAAGGAGCATCGGTGCTTTGAAAAGTCTGTTGAAAATCGCCCAGAAGGCGACCCTTACGTCTTTTTTGACGGTCCTCCGTTTGCCACGGGTCTTCCGCATTATGGTCATATTGTCGCGAGTGTCATGAAAGACGTTGTGCCACGTTATTTCACGATGCGCGGGAAACGTGTTGAGCGTATTTGGGGCTGGGACTGTCATGGGTTGCCGATTGAAAATATCGTTCAGAAAAAACATGATTTAAAAACAAGCGAAGAAATTGAAGCCTTTGGCGTTCGTGAATTTAACGAGGCCTGTCGAGCGGATGTTTTGACCTACGTCGACGAGTGGAAAAAAGTCGTTGAGCGGTTGGGGCGATGGGTTGATATGGACCATGCGTATCACACCATGGATTTTTCTTTTATGGAGTCTGTGTGGTGGGCACTCAAGGAGCTGTGGAAGAAAGATCGTTTGTATGAGGGTCGAAAACCCATGCACATTTGTCCACGCTGTGAAACGGTTCTCTCAAATGCGGAAGTCGGTCAAGGATACGCTGATGTCACAGATCTTACGGTTACGGCAAAGTTCAAATTAACAAGCGGTCCTCAAAAAGGAGCCTTTGTTCTTGCATGGACCACGACCCCCTGGACATTGCCGGGCAATGTTTTGCTGGCGGTGCATCCGTCCATTGAATATGTTGTTGTCGAAATTGAAGGTGATCGTTTTATCTTCGCGAAAGATCGCATGGAAGCGGTTTTAAAAGGAAAAGAAGCAAAAACAATCGCAACCTTGACGGGAAGTCTGCTCGCAAAATCGACATATGAACCGCTCTTTCCGGTTTTTGCCGATCATCCGCATGCGTTCCGTGTTGTTGAAGCGGATTTTGTGACCATTGAAGAGGGGACGGGGATTGTCCATATTGCTCCGGGATTTGGAGAAGATGATATGGAATTGGGGCTTCGAGAAGATGTTGACCCCATCATGCATGTTTCACTCAATGGGACTTTTGTACCGGAGCTTGTTGATCATCTCAATTCAGAAGGTTTTCCTCTTGCCGGCATCCCAATGAAGGAGAAGGGTGTTTACGATAAAGTGGACGTGGAGATTCTTCGTTATCTTGCAAAAAAAGGTTTGCTTTTTTCAAAAGAAAAAGTGAAACACCCGTATCCTCACTGTTGGCGATGCGATACGCCGCTTTTAAATTACGCCACGAATTCTTGGTTTATTAAAGTGGCCTCCGAGCGTGAACGACTGCTTCTTACCAATCGGGAAATTCAATGGGTGCCGGAGCATATGAAGGATGGACGTTTCGGCAATTGGCTCTCGGGGGCGCGGGATTGGGCAATTTCTCGATCGCGCTTTTGGGGGACACCGCTTCCATTTTGGAAAAGCGAGGATGGGGATGTTCTCGTGATCGGGTCAAAACAAGAATTGGAAGAATTATCCGGTATTGCGGTCACGGATTTGCATAAACATATCGTGGATGATATTCGGATTCGAAAAGATGGAAAAGAATATCGCCGCGTGCCCGAAGTGCTTGATTGTTGGTTTGAGTCAGGTGCCATGCCTTTTGCGCAGTTGCATTACCCGTTTGAGCATCAAGAGCAATTTGATGCAGGATTTCCCGCGGAATTCATTGCGGAGGGTCAGGATCAAACGCGTGGATGGTTTTATACCTTGCATGTGCTTGCCAATGCATTATTCGGGATGCCAGCTTTTAAACATGTGGTGGTGAACGGCATTGTCCTTGCGGAAGACGGAAAAAAGATGAGTAAGCGTCTAAAAAATTATCCGGATCCCATGGAAGTCATGGAGCGTCATGGCGCAGATGCGGTCCGATATTATTTGATGTCTGGTCCGGTGGTGCATGCGGAAAATCTTCGATTCAGCGAGAAGGATGTGAACGAAGTCTCGAAAAAATTTATCACGATTTTTCGCAATATCCTCTCATTTTACGAGCTTTATGCTTCGTTCGATGATAAAACCTATGAGGTGAACGCAGAAGGTCTTTTCGAAGACGGGATGATCTTAAAAAAACGCTCCGAGCTCGCGATTCTTGATCGATGGATTCTTTCTCGACTTTATGAGACGCATCAGCATGAAACTGAGGCGATGGATCGGTACGACCTTCAGGAGGCGGCGCGCGTTCTTCAATCGTTTGTGACGGATTTTTCAACGTGGTATGTGCGTCGCTCTCGAGATCGAATGAAAGTTGAGGGAAGCGATCGAGTGGAAGCCTTGGCGACTATGCGATCAGTGCTTGAATTTTTTGCAAAGATGATGGCACCGTTCCTGCCTTTTCTTGCCGAGCTTATTTATCAGAGTGTTCATCATCATTTTTCCGGCGAGGAGGAGCATCTCTCTGTTCATCTGGAACTCTGGCCGGAGATTCAATCCGTAGAACAGGAGATTCTCACGGCGATGGGTGAGGCGCGCGCCATGGTGAGCCGAGCGCTTGATCTTCGCGAAGAGGCGGGAATCCCGGTAAAACAAGCTCTTCAATCAATGATGGTGACGCTTCCAAGCGGCACGGTCCTCGAAGCCTATCGCACGGTTATTTGTGATGAGGTGAATGTGAAAGAAATGACCGTGCAATCCGGAGAACTCGCTGTCGCCTTAGATACCACCATCACCCCAGCTTTACGTCGAGAGGGGATGTGCCGTGATGTGGTGCGACATGTGAATCAATTGCGAAAGGAAAGCGGTCTCACGATCGCGGATCGCATTCAATTACGTATCAATTCCAATAGTGAAGAAGGACAGATGATGTTGCGTGAACATGAGGCGACCATCCTTTCCGCAACGCTTGCTGATTCCATTGAAATGGGTCCTCTGAGTTCAGCTATGGAGCATCAGACCACATTCAAAACAGGCGAACAGGAGTTCTCTGTCGGATTTTAATATGGAAATTTCTACCACGGTTCTTCTTTGCCCGCGAAATGATGAGGAATCTCTCACCATCCTTCGGCTCGCCGAGGCAATCGGATTATCCATGGTGGTTTCCTCGCAACCGCATGGGGCGAAACTCGCAAAAGAATCACATCTTCTTGAAAGAATTCTCGAGATCAATCCTCAGGTGAATACCGTGGTTATTGTGGAAATTCCCGGGTCAAAAGAAGAAGAAATGCTTCGGGCGCAAGGCCTTGATGTTCACGTGATTGATCATCATCGTTACGATGAGGTGGACCGTCGAAACGCAAAAAGTTCCCTCGAACAATTTTGTGAATATTTCAAATTGAACGACGAGAAAATTTCCGCTCTTGGATTCTTACCAAAGGAAATTTCTTGGGTGGCGGCCATTGATCGCGGATTCGTTTGGGAACTCCGAGAGCAAGGCTATGCCCCGGAAGAAATCCAGCAAGCGCTGGCCTATTATCGCACGCTCACACTCCAACTCGGTGAAGCTCGGAGAGAAAAAGAAGAAACCGCGGCCAAGATCGCCTGGGAAGCTCGTGAAGAGAAAAATGGTATCCTCATGGTTCGTAGCGTTGCGGATGATATTTCCATTCGGGATGCGCTTTCATTTCTCGTGGCCACGACGTTTGAAAAACCGCAGACCGTTTTTATCGTGCAAGGCCATCGGCGGATGTATGTGCAGGATACAGACGCCGCGTCAGCGTTATTCGATCGATTCGGAGGATTTACGTTTGGGGGCGATCGTTGCTGGGGGATTCTCAAAGATGACGGAAATCTTCCAAAAGAAGAAGAAATTCTCGAAGTTCTTGTCCGGGCCATCGGTGCGAGAGTCTGATATACTCAATAGGTATGTGGGAGGTGGTCAAGAAAAAAAGTAACCAAGTTGAAACGACCCTCGCCTGGATGGATCGACTTTTTGTTGATGAGGAAATAACCAAAAAAATTGGAGAAGCCATGAAAAAAGGGGAGAGTTTTGGTGAAGAAATTTCGCGCCTTTATGCAACCCCCCAAACGCCACCTTGGCATGCGGAAGGTCGTGATATTTCGGAACATCTTCGCCGAATGTTTGCCGGGCTTTTCGGTGTTCTTCGCGGAGATCATCTTGTGAATTTGGAGGAATTTCGATGTCAGAGAATTTTTATCCCCGAGATTCAAGAAATGGAGGAAACGATTGGGGAATACGCGGCAACGCTTCAGGCGTTTATCTATCTTCACGATATTGGAAAAGTCGAAACGCTTTCTTTTTCAGCACCTCTTGGTTCAAAAGGTAGTCAGGAGGGCTTTGCCCAACGCGATCGTCATCATCCGATTCTTGCGACCGTTCGCGAACGGGCCTGGTTTCAAAAATTGTGGAATGCCTTTGCACTCCAATACCCAAAAGCCTCGGCACACGAGTTACAGGCGAAGTTTTATGATACGTACGAAATTCGTGCGCACTATTTCCGACATGCCGAGATCGGTGCTGGAAACACGTATTTACCGTTATGCGATCGCGTCAGTGAAGCGTTTCGCTTGGGCGATCGCAATGAACGGCTTTTGCATTTTCTTATTCGGTATCACATGGACGCGATGAACGCGCCGGAGGTGATTGACTATCTTGTGCATCGGGCCACGAAAGATGGACTTGATGGTGATGATGCCCTCGATGTCTTGTTTGCCGCTCGATTTCTTGATGTGACTCTTGGATGTGTCCGCTATCGTGAAGGGACATATGGTGTTGATTATCAGCCGATTTTTGATGCATTTCTCGCTGAGGAATCGGCACGTCCTGTTCGTCGTGCGGATCGCCGGGTTCGAATCGAGAAAAAGAAGAACGAAATTGAAAGAAAAATTCTTCATGAGGCATTACTCGACGGAGATGCTGTTTTTCATCTTCTCGGAACCCCATTTGGCCCGGAGCGAAAAGAAATGATGGATACCATTTCTGCCCTGGTTCACGGAGAGATTGAAACCGCTGATTTTGGAAGCCATTCCCGTGAAATTCTCGCACGGGTCGCTCGGGCGCGAATGGCTTTGACGCAGAAAGAGACCTCATGAGACAATGCGGTCTATGATCGCTTATCTTACTGGTACCATCTTCTCGAGGACTGAGGAATCGGTGGTTCTTCTTGTTTCGGGGATTGGATACGACATTCACATGCTCAGCGATATTGCCGTTGGTGATTTGGCGGATTTTTACATTTACGACTGGATTCGAGAAGATCGGCATGAGCTTTATGGGTTCGAAACCATCGAAGAAAAAAAGATGTTCGAACAATTGCTAACGATTTCGGGGGTGGGTGCCAAAATGGCACAAAAGCTCATGCGCGCCGGTTCCCCTGATCGCCTTTTTGAAGCCTTGCAAAAGCAGGATCTTGATTTCTTTCAAAGCATTCCGGGGATTGGAAAAAAGATGGCGCAAAAGATTCTTCTTGAACTTAAGGGGGTCCTTGTCTCGGGAGAGGCGGTGAGCGAAGAAGACACCGAAACTCTTGAAGCCTTGATCCATTTGGGATACGCAAGAAAAGATTGTAAAGAAATTCTCTCTTCCTTGCATGGAGAAAATCAGGAAGAGCGTATTCGTGAGGCCTTAAAACTTTTAAGCCATTCCTAAATATGGACGCTCAACTCTGGAATGAACAGGTTCGTCGATTTGCGCCTCCATTCGGGGCTTTTCTTCAGTCTTGGGAGTGGGGAGAATTTCAGCGTTCCATGGGGCGTGAAATTGAGCGATTTTTTGTCGAAGAAGAAGCCGGGACTCTTTTGGCGCAAGGGATTGAGATGCATTTGCCAGGCCGTCAGGTTTACTGGTATTTCCCCAAAGGACCGCTTGGGACGCTTCCATTTGATCGAAAAATTGAGATTATTCGCGAACGTTTGGGATCGGCGATGTTTTTACGTCTGGAGCCCCAAGAGGAAGTTCCGTTTCCAAAAGTATCTGATATTCAGCCGGCCACCACACGAATTATTGATCTTCGCAAAAGCGAGGAAGCCCTTTTTGAAGAAATGAAATCAAAAACGCGATACAATATTCGGCTCGGAGAACGTCAGGGAGTTGAGTGTCGCATGGTTGGGAAAGAACATTTTGATGATTTTTGTCGCCTCATGGAACAGACGGCTGTGCGTGATCGTTTTGCTGCGCATTCTTGCGAACACTATCAGACGATGCTTTCTTCTCTTCAAGGTGGGGAGGTTGAATCATTTTTAGCCATGGCTTTTTTTGAGGGCCGACCGTTAGCCGGAAATCTTTGTATCGATTTTGGCGGAGCTCGTACCTACCTTCATGGGGGTACGAGCAATCTCCATCGAAATATTCGCGCGCAATTTGCGCTCCATGCTTTTCTTTTTCATGATGCAAAAGAACGCGGAAATAAGACGTTTGATTTTTGGGGCATCGCCCCGGTCGATGCTTCTGAAAATCATCCTTGGGCAGGGATTTCTCGATATAAAGAAGGCTATGGCGGTACCGTTGTCTCCATGCCGGGAACCTATGATTTGCCCATGAAGCACTTGTGGTATAGCTTGTACGGGATCGGGAAAAGAATCAAACATCTAGGATAGCACCCAGCGTTTTACCGAAACAAGGAAAGTAAGAAGGATCAAATTTCTCATCAACAATGAATCGCGACAAACGCGATTTTTTTTGATATGATTCATCTTGTAATCATTTAGAAAACGGGCCACTTCTGTGATAAAACGTCGAAAAAGTCGAATAGAGGCTCTTTGCGTTTTATTTGCATTTATTTTGCAAATTTTTTGTGCATTCCTACCGACTCCGGCCTTCTCTTATCCCGCGTATGTGGCAAATTCTGATCTAGTCATTGCTGCGCCTTACGACACCGCGACTGCAGGCGTCGGGCCATTGGGCCTTCTCGCAATGACGTGGGGGTATCGCGTCAAAACTCACCCTGCCGTCATTGCGAGCCCGCAGGGCGAAGCAATCCGTTCGAATAGATTGCTTCCCGCCTTCGCTCATTCCGTCTTCGCTAAAGCTACGACGGATAAATCGGAGCTTCGGACGGGCAGGCGTCGGCCATGAGGCCTTCTCGCAATGACGGCAGAAAGGAAGCTCCGAAGTTATCGTGTTGCTTATGTTGTCATTGCGGGGTGCGGATGGGTCTATGCCATCCCTCTGCCATATCGCGAGGAACTTGTGAGAATTCTCGGTGGCGTAGCAACCCATCCCCCTGCCGTCATTGCGAGGAGTGGATGAAAAATTATTCGGTGACAGAGCGATCCGTGCCCCCTGCCGTCATTGCGAGGAACTGTCTTACATTTTTTGGTGACGAAGCAATCCAGTATTGCCAATGGGTGTTCTACGTCCCAACGCCGATTCTTTGCTGTGTATAAAGCGAAAAATCTTTGGATTGTCGTGTTATACTTAATCCATCATTTGTCTTATTTGCATTGCAAAGAAATGAGCAGACCAATTCCTAAATTTAATATCCAAAAAGCATCCATTGCCATGATGTTTGCTTTGTTGTGTTTTATCCCTTTTGCTTTTGCGGCAACAACGCACAATCTGTCGCTTTTTGTTGAGTTTACCGGTGAGAGCACAAATAGTAATTATGCGGGGCGGACGGTCGCCCCTGCCGGCGATGTAAACGGTGATGGTTACAAAGATTTCCTTATTGGAGCGTATGGCAATAATGATGGTGGCGCCAATACAGGTGCGGTGTATCTCATTTACGGTTCAGCAACACCGTTTACCAGCAGAAACCTTACAAATGACATAAAATTTTGGGGAGAAGCTGTTGGAGATTTGGTCGGCGAAACCTCTATTGCTTCTGCCGGGGACGTGAATGGTGACGGATACGATGATATTCTTATTGGCGCCTATAGAAATGATGATGCCGGAGCAGATGCCGGTGCCGCATATTTGATTTACGGCCAGGCGGCTACGCTTACCAGTGCTTCGCTTTCAACAGCAATCGAATTTACCGGTGAAGTCGCCGGAGATAAAGCCGGTTATTTCGTTGCCTCAGCAGGGGATGTGAACTTCGATACGTATGATGACTTTTTGGTCGGCGCCTATATGAATGACGATGGCCCCGGTGACAATGGCGGTGCCGCCTATCTCATTTACGGTCAGGCTGATCCACTTGTGAGTGCATCACTCTCAACCGCCGTGGAGTTTACCGGTGAAGTTGCCGGAGATAACGCTGGTACTAGTGTTTCTTCAGCTGGGGATGTAAATAACGACACATATAGCGATATTCTCGTTGGTGCACAATCGAATGACGATGGCCCTGGTGACGATGGCGGCGCGGCTTATCTTATCTATGGCTAGGCCGCGCCACTCGTTAGTGCCTCGCTCTCAACGGCTGTGGAATTTACCGGTGAAGTTGCCGGAAACCAGGCCGGGTATTCTGTTTCTTCAGCCGGGGATGTGAATAACGATACTTACGATGACTTTTTAGTCGGAGCTTTCTTGAATAGTGACGGCGCGAGCATGGCCGGCGCTGTTTATTTAATTTACGGTCAGGCCGCTCCGCTTGTCGCCGCTTCACTTTCAACTGCGGTGGAGTTTACCGGTGAAGGTGTAATGGACTTTGCAGGCACCAGTGTTTCTTCAGCTGGGGATGTGAATAACGACACATATGATGATTTTCTCGTTAATGCAGCTTTTAACGATGATGGCCCGGGTAATGATGGAGGAGCGGCTTATCTCATTTACGGTCAGGCCGCGCCACTCGTTAGTGCTTCTCTTTCGACCGCAGTTGAGTTCATCGGTGAAGCCGCTATTGATTATGCGGGCTACACGGTTGCCTCGGCCGGGGATGTGAATAACGACACTTATGATGATTTCCTGGTCGGCGCCTTTATGCATCATGGATATGGTGCCGATTCCGGTTCGGCTTATTTTATTTATGGTCAAGCTAGCGCACTCACGAGCGCGTCACTTTCAACCGCGGTTAATTTTGGTGGGGAAGCTTATGAGAATACCGCTGTGGCGTCTGATGACTCCGCGGGGAGTGACATTGGCAATGCTGGAGATGTGAACGGCGATGGGTATGATGATTTCCTTGTAGTGGCAAATGCGAATGATGACGGTGGCAGCTCATCAGGATCGGCGTATCTTGTGTATGGTCAAGCTTCGCTTCTTGCGGGAACATCATTGTCAAATGCGGTTGAATATATCGGTGAAACGGTGTCGGATATGGTTAATCTTGCGAAAACAGCCGGAGACGTGAATGGTGATGGGTATGATGATTTTCTCATCACAGCTTCTTTTAACGATAGCGGTGCTTCAAACGCCGGCGCCGTGTATCTTATTTACGGTCAGGCCGCACCATTGGCTGGTGGATCGCTATCAAGTGTGGCAGTGAAATATACTGGGGAAGGTATTAACTACAAAGCCGGTGTCGCTCTTGCATACGGAGATATCAATGGCGATGAATATAGCGATTTTCTTATTGATGCCGCTTCAAGTAGTGATGGAAAAACCGTTGTTTATCTTGTGTATGGTCAAGCCGCACCATTGGCTGGTGGATCGCTATCAACGGCTGTTGCATTAACCGGTGCGCCAGCGGGTGGCTATAATACTCCAGTTTCGGTCGGCGATGTAAACGGAGATGGGTATGATGATATTTTAATCGGAAATTATACTTTAAACATTGCCTATCTTCTCTACGGTCAGGCCGCATCATTTGTGAGCGGATCCTATCTCGCATCATCCGTTCAGTTCACACCTGAGGTGAGTGGCGATTTGGCAGGAATGGACGTTGCGTTGGCGGATATCAACGGCGATGGATATCGCGACATGATTATTTCCGCCACACAAAATGACGATGGCGCAGTGAATGCCGGTGCGATTTATCTGATTTATGGACAAGCCGCCGCACTTACAAACGCCTCTCTTTCGACTGCAATAGAATTTATGGGCATAAATGCCACAGCGTCCGGAGCCTCAATTGGACTCGCTGATCATTGTGATGTTAATAACGATGGATACGACGATCTTTTTATTGGATTTAAAGATGACAATACCACCTATTACACTCTTGGTCAGGCAGCTCCCCTTGTTGGTGGATCGCTTTCAACATTCAATACATTCACGGGTGAAGTTGTTGGCGATAGTGCCGGTGATTCTGTCTCTTGTGCCGGTGATGTGAACGGCGACAATTATAATGAAATAATCATCGGTGCAACAGGAAATGATGATGCTGGATCCGGTGCCGGTGCCGCCTATCTTGGCTATCTCTACGTTGACTCCGATCACGATGGCATGCCGGGAACAGCCGGCATTCTCGACGGCAATGATTTTGACGATAATGACCCGAGCGTTCAGGATAGTTGGATTTCGAATTTGAGCGTTGGTGGTTCCTCGGATGGGTGGGGTGGAGTACTCATTCAATTTACCCTCGACGATCCAGACGATGATGATACCGATCAGGCAAGAATTCAATATAGCCTTGATAACGGCGCAACATGGGCAGATCCAACACTCAGCACATCAGATGCCGATACTACCGCAACCTATGGCGATCCGGATATTAATAATTCCGTTGCGTATCAGGTTGGACAATCCGGTGCCTACATTACAACGTCTTCCGGAGCAAATACGATTCAGGTTCGATGGAATTCCGCGGTTGATGTTCCAACAGCGGCAACACAAACCGCAAAAATTCGCGTGACCCCTTATGACGGGACTTCAGAAGGAACCTCAGCAACAAGCTCAGCGTTTTCACTCAATAACCTCGAATCAAATCCCAGCGATTCCACTCCATCACAACCAAAGGTCACGCCGGAACTGACGGGCCTCGTCATCTCTCAAGGCAATGGCACTACGACCGGTACTCTCACCGAAGGGGAGTGGACAAGTGTTTCTTGGCTCACACTCGGCTCCGTTCCGTATGTGCTTGTTTCTTATTCAACAGATAATGGATCCACCTGGCAGACGCTTGTTGGTCCCATCGCAAATCGCAGTAATATCGCCTTTACCATGCCAAGTGATCTGGGTGACACCTTCATGCTCAAGGTTGAAGGAACTGATCTTGCTCTTGTTCTCGATACGCTCACGAGTGATCCAATTATCATCCTCGAACAGACAACCACCCCACCAACATCAACGACTCCGGTCGTAACTCCACCAGCCACGTACGTCCCAGTGGTTCCGGTTTATGCTCCCTCTCCCATTCTTGGTTACCAGTTCCCAACAACTCCAACGGATACAACATCGGCTACTCAAACTCCCGCAGAAACAGGCGATGAACCATCTCCCATCCTTACCTATACCTCTCCCGAGGCCGCATCTCCCGTCACAGGTGAACAGGAAGAGGTGACTGAAGTCTTCCCTGGAGACTATATCAAGAGTCCATATTTCCCAACGGTCTATTATGTCACGGAAAACATGGAGCGCCGTCCATTCATGGACGCTCAAACCTACTTTACCTATGAGAGTTCGTTTAATGCCGTAAAGATCGTTTCTGATGCCACGCTTCCTCTCCTCAATCTTGCCGGTCCCATGCTTCCAAAGCCTTCGACCGTTCTTGTGAAAATCCAGAGTGATCCAAAGGTCTATCTCGTCTCCACAAATCCCGACAGTGAATATCGCCCCATTCTTCATTGGATCTCGAGCGAGGAATTGGCCGTCAAGATGTACGGCCCTCAATGGCCACAATACGTGATTGATATTCCTGTTACTCTATTCGCACGATTTGAGATTGGAGACAAGATTGCCCTGAATCCGAATTGAATGAAATAAAAAATGGGCAGATACTCGGGTCTGCCCATTTGTTTTTATTCCACCACGATTCCTTTTCCTTCGGCGTAAGAGTCCTCGGTCAAATCCGTTGTGAGACTCGAGGTTGTTGTTTGAAGAATAGTATTGGTGTTGGCATCCGTGCCCTTGAATGTGCTCTGGGAAAGGAGTTTTACAAAAGTCCCGATGTCCTCGCTTGTGGGGGTTGCGGAAATCATGAACGTTGCTTCTGCTTCGGGAGTCGTTACAGAAAGCTCAGTTATTTTCCATGTGATTTTTCTTGTTTCCTCATCGAAGTTTACTGTGCCGAGAGTTGCTGTTGTGACATCGTCCCAAGAAATATCCGGGGGAAGCGTTGTTTCAATCGTGATCATCTCAAGAGCGTGAAGGGAGTTGGAAAGCGCCCATCCCACCTGATAGGAGGTTTTTGATCCCACGACCGGAGGCAAGGGGCCTGATCCGACCGGGGTTCCGCTCTCATCAAAATAGCGAGCGTTTGCAGAAAAAGTCGCATTCGTTGTGAGAGAAACGGTGATAGGGGAAGAACGAATGGTCGTGCCGTTTATTTTTGCAGATGCCAAGAGAGTAAAAATATCGGACGTACTTTCATCGATGGAATCTTTGAGCGGTAGGGTAATCGTAATCATGCGTTTTTCACCGGCGGCGATTCCCCCGATTGTTGCGCTGTCCCAAGAGATTCCTTGCGAGGTCATGAGACCGTCGGAAAGTGAAGCGCTCGCCCAATCGATTGGAAGATTCAAATCTGCTTCAGCGCTTACAAGAAGTGAAACCGCGGCAAGCGCATCATCGCTCTTGTTCTCAAGTGCGATCGGGACGCGTACTTCATCGCCGATTTGGCTGACCGCTTTTTCTGTGGAACCATTCGCGGCCATCGTGAGTGTCACGTCGGTTGTGAGGACATCGGTGTAGGCTTGCCCGTTGTGTTGAATAAGAGAAGCTGTCCCTGTAGAAACAAGTGTCGTGAAGTCGAAATATTGAAATCCGGAAACATCGGTCGCAAATGATCCGGTAAAGGCGATGATTTGTTCATCTCCAGGAAGCAAATTCTCGAATGTCCATACCGGAGAACTTCCGGCCGCAATTTCCGGGTCGCTCGATTCGAAATAAAATCCGTTTGGAATTTCAAGCTCAACCGTGGTTTGGCCGAACATTTTATCCGAGGCATTGGTGAGAACCATTTCATAGGACACGTCCTCTCCGGGAGAGGTTTCTTCCGGCCCGGTCATGGTGGTTTCCATGACGCTTCCCGTGGTCGTGAGATAGACTGTTTCGATATCCTGAAAATCCGCATTGAAATTTGATGGTCGATAATTGGCAAATGCCTGAATGGGAGTCGATGAAGGGACTTCCGCTAGCCAAAGCCCAGAAAGAACAATCGTTCCACTTTCGCCGGCAGAGAGGCTCCCGAGATCCCAAACTTTTTCCGCCTCCTCGGTTGGCATCGGATTCATTTCTTCCAGGAGAAAACCTTTTGGCAATCGCATCTCAATCGAAAGAGTCGCAAGAGGAATGGTCGTTGGATTTTTGTAGTGAACCGTAACCGTGGTGGATGTTCCGCTCTCAATTTGTTCCGGAGTCTCAATCGTGAGCTCAAAACTTTCTTCTTTCTCGAATGAGAAAAAACGCATGTAAATAAAAAATCCAAGCCACGTTGTAATGGCAATCACGCCAAGCGTGGCAATAATCGTTAAAAGAATTCCGGTGAATCGGCTATTGGCACGTTCGAGTTTCGTGAAATCAATTTTTTCTTTTTCATCACCATAAATCGCTTCGAGCCCTTCATGCATTTGGACTTCGGATTTTTCTTGAGGAGTTTTTGGAGCTTTCTCTTCTTCCTTCTTCTCTGCTTCTGGTTTTTTTTCCTCGGCATTTTCTTTCATGTGCTTAGAAGCCATAGGGGAGTTGCTGTTCAAAAAGGATATCTAACCGTTTAGACGATTGATTGTCAAATTGATACGCGCGACCGGTCGTTTCCTTAGATTCCCAAACCGAGGTGAGAGAATTTGGGGCATGGATGACGACATTGGTTACCCGATCAAGAACACCGGATTGTTTTTGGACCGTTAAGGAATAATTCGAATACGTATTGAATCCGATTTTCTCTTTTGCCATTTCAAAGAAGGTTGGTGTCGCGGATGGAGTCGAGAGACGGATGGGAAGGCGATAAGTGAACGTGACGGTTTGCGTTTCCCCGGGGGCCGTTTGCATCCAGTTTCCAAAAACCGTGAATCCATTTTCTTCCCAAATGTCTGTTTGACTCTCTTTTTCCTTTCGAGCATTGAGCATAAGGGATCGCAAATCTTCATCGATGGTGAGGGGGAGATCAGATGTTTCGAAAAGCGAATCGTCAGGGATGTTAAATCCGGAAGCGCTTAAAAGTTCTGCTCCGCGCGGCACATAGATTCGGAGATAGTCCACGTTATTGAGGCCTTCAAAAAGGGCGGATTTTAAACCTTCATGTGTTTTTGTGATGGTGACGGTATTCGTGATTGATCCATCGTCTCCAATATCGACCGAAAGATCGATATTTTGAGAAATCACCCCATCGGTTTTTCCACCGCCAAGATTCGTATCCACGACTTCAAGATAATCTCCTCCAGAATGGGTTTGCGCTCCGGCCCAGCCAAGGGCAAGAACTTGCGATTCAAGAGAATTTTCTGAGAAATACAATTGTATTTCCTGTTGGTTGAGTGCATTTGCAACAATGCTTGTGACCGCAAGTAATTCTTCAAAATCGGCATTTTGCATGTGTATAAGAATGGCATCTGCTAAATCTCCGATAAATTGTTTTGGAGCTTCAACAGTACGCGTTTCATCGGCAACGGCAAAATTGACATAATCATCTTCCACGATTTTTTGTGTTTCAAAAAGAACGTTTTCACTGTCGATGGTTTTTCCATAGGCGGGAAGTTCAATCGGGCCTGTGATTTTCAGGATTTGAGGAAGGATGGAAGCATTCAAAGAAATGACCCCATCAACGGTTGGTCCGCCCGAACGATCGTAGAACCAAAGAATTTTTTTGGCGCTCGTTGGATAATCCGGGAACCAATTGGCATCCTGAAATTCCCATCGTGGATCGAGTAATTGCAACGGCTCTGGGGCGCTCACATAAGCGGAAAGCTGTCCTTGAACATCATAGGATCCTCCTTCCGGAATCCGGATATTCACGAGCGCGCCGTCAAGAAGATCAATCTCCGCGAAGCTCCCCATAAATCCACCGGTGGCGCGAAGCTCGGTGTTGTTTTGAAAGATGAAGAGATAACGCATTTTTTGCTCCTGTCCAAGAATGGTATTGAGCGTATCGGCATAGGAAAGGAATTCCTCGATCGATGCGCGAAGCGTTGGGAGCGTTTTGGAGAGAAGTGCGAATTCATCTTGATAATCCGTAGGAATAATATCGGAATCCACGTGTGAAAAATTTTCTTCCGCTTGCTCGACAAGCGGTAAAACTTCCGTGAAATAATTTTTTAATACATCGATTTTTGTGACAAGCGTTGGCGAAGATTGTGAAGAAAGCGTATCGGCCGCGTCGGCAAGAAGCGAGGCGGCGGCGGAGAGATTCGTGCCCGCATCCGTCAGAGCTCGCGCACTTCCAATCATGTGAGAGGTGCTGGGAAGGACGGCGGCCGCGGTGCTGACAAGAAGATTCACGGAAGCGAGTGAGCTTTGAGCTTCGGAGAATTGTTGTGAAGCTTTTTCAAAATTCGTGGTCGCAACGTCAAAATTTTGCGTAGAAAGCGCCGAGGCGCCACGCATCAGATTATCAATGGCAAGTCGACCGATATCGGTGACGTCTTCGCGAGTTTCTTGCGTGCTTGCAAATCCATAGACGGCCTGAAGTGGAGCAATACAGACGACGGCAAGTAAGGCGAAAATAACAACGGCTCGATAGCGCAGAGGCGTACGGGCAAAACGTTTTTTGCTATGGGTATAGTGCGAAAGTGTTGCGCAAACATCATCGAAGAACGAGTGTTCATCCTCGGAAAAGAGCGTGAGCGGATCCTCTTCGGCGACTGTTTTTTGAAGGGCGAGTGCAAGAGAATTTCCAGGCGTGTGAGAGGGGTGAGCCACCGGGCGATTCGGCGAGGTGCTTGTCGAAACTTGGAGGAGAACGTCGGGAACTTTGTATTGAATCTGCAATTCAAATTCTTGCAATTGAGCTTTCACGTCATCGAGATCCACTTCCAAATCATCAGAGTGCTTTCTTTCTTCATCTTCGAGAAGGAGCTCTGGATCGAGATCAAGATCTTCGAGAAGTTGATGATCGGCAACTGCATCGGATTCGGGTGCGTGTTCTCGGGAAAGTCGAATAATGTAGGGAGAAAGCGGGAGCGTTTTTCCGTGGTGAATGGAAGGTGATCGAGGAACCGCGTGTGTCTGTCGCAAAGAAAGAGGCACGGCATCATCAAAAAGATCCTCGGTGTGATGAGAGAGATTAGATTCGGAACGATGATTGTTTTTCTGAATCATGTTAGAGATAGAAGAATCGTTCGTAAACATCGAGAATTTTTTTTGCCGTTTCTTCCCAGGTAAATAATTTTGCACGGCGAAATCCTCGTTCGACGAGCGGGGTGAAATAGGTTGGCTCCTTCACGGATTTTTGCATGAGCTCGGAAAGAGTTTCAATATCATCTGGGTGAAAGTAGGCCGCGGCATTTCCGCAGACTTCCGGAAGAGAAGAAGCGCTCGAACAAGCAACCGGCACTCCATGGCTCATGGCCTCAAGCGGGGGAATGCCGAATCCTTCAAGTCGTGACGGGAAGATGAAAAGGGCGGCGTGCTCGTAGAGAGTGGCAATTTCTTCATCGGTTGGAAGATCAACAAAGCGTAATCGATGTTTGGGAATTCCAATTTCCTCTGCTTCTTTCTCGAGGGCTTGTGAAAATGGATCGCGTCTTCCGGCAATCACGAGTTGTGTTTGGTGGTCGTGTTCTGTGAATTGTCGGAACGCATGCATCATCATCTCGGGATTTTTATGCGGATACGCGTTCCCCACGTAGAGAAAATACGGCTCGTACACCCCAAGTTGTGTGAGGCTGACGGTTCGTGGTCGCTCCGGTGGAAGGACTCCATTTGGGATAACCGTGATTTTTTCCGGACGAACACGAAAATGCTTGAGAATCGACGCACGAGAATATTTTGAAATCGTAAGAATGTGACGACTCTTTTTGACCGCGTGTTCGAGCACTGTTCGGAATGCCGCGTATTTTATTCCGTGAATCAACGGTCCTTTGGTTGTGGAATGAGCGGATTCCGGATCCTCCAAGAGGATCAAATCATGAATCGTAACAAGAAAAGGAATTTTGGAGAAAAGCGGGACATTCCAGTGCGGGAAGTGCATGAAATCGACTCGCGCATGACGAATCTCGCGAGGAAGCTCGGTTTGTTCTTTCCAGGAATACCACGGGATGTTAACGAGCTGTTTGTAGAATCGCGGATTGCGAATGCGACATTCATGAAAATTCTCTTTTCGAAGGAATAAAATGTACTCATTTCGGTGGTCGATCATTTGGAGGTGCGTTACTAACTCCGCGACATAGCGGCCAATTCCACCCCCACCTGATCTCGGACCAAAAAATCGTGCATCAATACCGATTTTCATGTCTTTCATTTTATCATGAAATCAACATTTCGGATGCGAAGTTGTACACAAATAAAAAAGAGATATCTTTAGCAATATTGGCCAAAAATAACTCTAGATTTTTGCAGCCTTGCGAAGAATCGTGAGTGTTGCCTCTGCCGTGGATTTCCAGGAAAAAGAATGGGCGATCTGGGGTCCTTTTTTTCGAAGCGCATTTTGAAGCAATGGATCGGTCGAAACAAGACGCATGGCTTCTGCGATATCTGAAACGAGATAAGGATCAACGTAAATCGCCGCGTCTTTTGCAACTTCTGGAATGGAGCTGACCGGGCTGGTAATAACCGGGGTGCCTGAGGCCAAGGCTTCAAGCACCGGAAGACCAAACCCTTCGTAAAACGAGGGGAAAAGAAAGGCTTCGGCATGACGGTAAAATGCGGAACGTTCCTGATCGCGAAGATAGCCAAGGACATGAATTTGTTTTTGATGCGGGGAATGGCGGACTCGATCAAGAAATGATTTTGTTCTCCACCCAGAACCTCCGGCGAAGACGAGGTCAATTTTTCTTTTCGATTCTGCGCAAAAGAGTTCGTATGCTTCAAGAATTCCGAGGATATTTTTTCGAGGCTCGAGCGTTGCGAGTGAAAGAAAATACGGTTTTTCAATTTTGTAGTTTCGAAGATAAGACTCATCCGATGGTTTGACAGTGGGTTGATATTGTTTTTCGTATCCCAAGGGAATGGCGCTCATGTGTTCCTTGGGAATAGAAAAAATCGATGAAAGATCATGGGCAGTACTCTCGGAAACGGTAATGAGATGGGCGGCATTTTTGAGAAGGGTCTCAAAATGCGTGAGCGCATACCAGAGTCGAGATTTATAGGAAAAAAATTCAGGAAAGATACGAAAACTCACATCATGAACTGTGAGCACGTAGGGAAGCCTGGTGCGGATGATGTTTTGATTTGGAAAAAACCAGATGTCAGGTTTTCTTGTACAAAAGTCCTCGAGATTTTTTCCCAGAAGAATTTTGGCATTGACCAGTTTATTTGGGAGAAGATGAGTGCAGAGAGAGACATTTTTTTCAGGAAAATAGGGGAGGCGTTTGAGGGCCATTTTTCTTCCAGACGCAAAAAGAACCCATTGCGTCGTTGGGTCAAGCAAAAAGAGTTCATGAAGAAGTTCGAGCGTATAGCGTGGAACGCCCGTGATCGTTGGAGCGCAAAGATGACGGATATCAACACCAATAATCATGCAATGGGTTTATCCGCATGAGAACGACAAGTTTTTGCGACGAAACTCGTGAATCGTTCTCGAAAAGCGGCCAAGGAAAAATGTTCCGCGTGTTGTCGAATGACTTCCGGATTGAATAGTGTTTCATCAAAATGAAGGATCGTATCGGCCAACTCTTCCCAGGATTGTTCATCGAAAAATGTACCGGTGACTCCTTCGACAACCGTTTCGGTGGCTCCACCCCGGCGAAGGGCAATCACCGGTCGGCCAGCGGCCATGGATTCAATGGGGGTGATGCCGAAATCTTCCTCGTGAGGATGGAGAAATGCTTTGGCTCCTTGAAATAAAGAGATGCGTTCTTCATCGGAAACACGACCAAGAAATTGAATGTTTTTTCCCGCCCGTTTTCGGAGTAACTGTTCCATGGGGCCAGAACCAAAAATTTTGAGAGGCACGCCAAGGCGATTGAATGCCTCGACAATCATGTCAAAACGCTTGTAGGGAACAAGACGTCCGCCGGCTAAAAAATAGTCTTTTGGTCCTGGGGTGATGGAAAATTTATGGGTGTCGACTGGAGGAAAGATCACGGTGCTATCAGCATGATAATATTTTTTTATACGTGTTTTTACGGTTTCGGAATTCGCAATAAAATGGTCAACGCGATCGGCAGAGAGACGATCCCAGGATCGAAGGTAGCTGAGGAGGGGAGGAAGAAGCATTTTTACTGGTCCAGGAACCGAAAGTTCACTCACATAGCTATGCGTATCAGACCAAAGATATCGGGTCGGAGTATGGCAATAGCAAATATGGATCGCGTTTGGACGTGTGATAATTCCTTTTGAAAAGGCACTCGAGCTTGAAATGATGAGGTCGTATTCGGAAAGATCATACATCTCGGTTGCGGTCGGCATGAGGGGGAGGGTCCAGCGGAGATGCTTCATGGCCCCGGGAAATTTTTGTAAAAATGATGAGCGAATATCCCGATGGATAAAACGATCGCCCATGGCTTCCTGATCGTAGAACAAGACAAAAGTTGGCGCCTCGGGATAGAGGGCCTGGAGCGCTTCAAGGACTCGCTCCGCGCCACCGTATTGACAGAGATAATCATGCACTAAGGCCACTTTCATAGCGCATTGACCTTAGCAAATACAGGCGCTTTGTCAAACGATTTTAATACGCTCCAGTTCGGAAAAAGACGGCGAGTGGAGTTTTTACAAGAACAACCAAATCCATCCATGGGCTCCAATTTTCAATATAATACATATCAAGGCGCACCTCATCGTTGAAATCAAGATTTGCACGGCCACTGATTTGCGCGATGCCGGTGATGCCGGGTTTGATCGTGAGGACCCGGCGTTGGGCTGGTTTATAATTTGCGACCTCTTCGGGTAAATGTGGCCGAGGTCCAATAATACTCATGCGACCAAAGAAAACAAGATAGAATTCCGGGATCTCATCGAGACTCAATTTTCGGAGAATGCGTCCAACCGGAGTGACGCGCGGATCGTCCTTCAGTTTAAAAAGCGGACCCTTGCGTTCGTTTCCAAATTTTTTTATGAAGGCGGGATCGGACCGAAGGGCGACAGCATTCTTTACCATGGAGCGGAACTTGAAATATTGAAATGGTTTTTCATTTTGTCCCATGCGTTTTTGATGAAAGAGAATACCGCCTTGGCGTTCAATAAGAAGGGCCGCGGCAACGATCACTTGGATGGGGAGAGAAAAAACAATCAAGAAAAAAGAAACAACAATGTCAAAAAGGCGTTTATAGATCGCGCCCCACCCATCAAGGGGGGTTTTCGGGATCTCGATGACTGGAATACCAGCGAATGTATGGATGATTGGTTGCACGGCGCTTCCGGGGAAAAGCTCAGCGGAATAGAGAAAGGTCAGATGCTCAATGTCCGCGAATGATTTGATGTCTTCAAGCTGTTCGTGGTTGATGTGCGGATCAGCCAGGCAGAGAATGTCCGCCTTATTTTTTTTTCGAAGTTCAAGGATTCTTTGTTTTGTCTCCTCGGAAAAAGATCCGAATTGTTGAGAGACATGGAATCCAAGGCGGGGAAAACGCGTAAAGAATTCGCGGAGTTCGTGACCGGATTTTGTCTTGCCAAGAATCACGACATATTTTGCACCAATCCCTTTGCTGTAGAGCGTGCGCTGAATCATACGAATCGTGAGGCGCTCGATAATCAAAAAGAGTGAAGCGACCGCCCAGATTGCCAAGAGAATAAAACGCGATTCAAAGAGCTCGCGCGAAAAGAAAGCAATGCCAAGCACCACGGCAATACCGGCGGAAACAGCAACAATAATTCGAGTCGCCTCAGTTGCGAGTCGACGCGTTTTAATGGCGTAAAGACCGGAAAGAGCAAAAATGACAATCCAGACAATGGCGAGCGGTACAATGGTTTGAAGATATCCGGCAAGCGTGAGATCGAATGTTACGGGGCGAATATTTGTAAACATCGGGATAAAACGGAGACTAAACGCCGCAATTGCCGCGAGGATGAGAGTCAGATAATCCAATGGAACAAGCGCGGCCGTAAAAAATAAATCAATGCGTTTCATACAAAATCTATTATAACAAAAAATCCCGCTTTTCAGCGAGGTTTTTTGTATTCAGGAAATGCGTAAGCCGAATTCTGTTCCAAATGCCGAAGCATTGGGGCGGTCATCTCTCTAGGGCGTCTCTTGCGAGACGTCTCATGCGAGCTACCTAATTTGCTCTTGCACCAAGGCAGGTTTGCCACCGCTCCATGTCGCCATGGAGGGAGACTGGTGGCTCCCGTCAGGGAACCTCCAATCACTTTTCACCTTTTGTTCTACGCAGTGGAACAATCCTGAGTACCGAGCTTGTCGAGGTATCGAAGGGTCACGTTGCACCTCTCGACTCGCTTTGCTCGCTCGGGATCGTTTTACTGCGTAAAACTAGTATTGTCTCTGTGGCGCTATCTCTGGGTTTCGGGAAGGGACCGAGGAACGGATAAATCCAGTTCCTTGAACTCTTCCTATGTCCCGGTTGCCGTTAGCAACGCCTTTTGATTTTCGATCTTGCGATCGAAAAGGTGTTCGGACTTTCCTCTTGGGATCCGAAGATTCCAAGTAACCACCACCATTTCCTGAATGCCGAAATAATAGCAGAAAACAGCTGAATTGTCAATAAAAAAATGCTCCAGGGCAAGGGGCCTTGGAGCAGACGAAAAGAGAAGAATGCGGTGCGTAGAACAAGAAAAAGATAGTGTAGAGGGTTTCGTGGTTTGGCATCCGCCACATGTCCGATAAGCCGGAGTGACTTCTCAACAGCTTATCCCAAAGCGGATTGGCCTCGGTGGTGGGTTCTCACGCTCTTCGCTATTGGACCTCTAACGAAGCATCCCACTTCTCACATCCCCCTCACCCTGAATGTGAGCTTGGTGCGTGAGTTTACCCCATGATCAAGAGGCTACCTGCAAAAGTAACACGTTCTTGATCACACAAGACAGGCGTAGAACTCGCCCCTGACATATTCGACCTCGCCACGACCACAGCTACGTCTTTTGTTCCTCTTCTCCTACGCACCGCAGTGTGGTGAAAGTACAGGAAAATCCAACAAAAGTCAATAAAAATAGAACCCCACTGGAGGAGGTTCCGGTGGGGAGAATAAAATTGTGCGGTGTCGTTTTTTGCCGGGTGAGTTTGGGGGGCGTTCCCGAGAGAGGGCGGATTGAAAGGCTAGATTCACTCATGAATCAGCCGATGCCTCAAGCTTTTTTCTGTGCTCAAACCCGTGAGGGGAGCAACAGATATTGTGCTTGAACTTCGTCTTTTAGACGAAGGCCTGTCGGCATTTATTTTTCAACTTCTCAATCCCGGGTGACGGGGAAGGGCCCAGTGCGAAAAGACGTCACCGCGCGAAAAAAGAGTATCCCTTTTTTATAAATTTGTCAAGAGTTAGCCTAAAAAACGAAAAGCCACGGGTTTAGCCGTGGGAGGAGGCGGTTAGGCTCGAGCGGAGGATTGTCCGTCTACGAAACGGAGATGTCCGCGGGCCAGAGTTGGGGGCGCCTCGCCTGAATGGGCGGGCGGGCCGTGGGGATGGGGGCGCGGTCGAGGCCGAGGCTCAACACCTCGGGCGGCAAGAACGCGTGGAGGTAGAAGGGGATTTTCCGGACAAAAGTCCGGTAGTGGTACTGCCACTCAGTCTCGTTGGTAGCAGTGAGATCGACGATCCACTGCGCGAGAGTGTGGAGCCAAATCACGTTTTCCGGGCTCCTCTCGACCATGGGCATGATCGAGGTGATCGCGCTCATGAGTGCCCTCTGGTGCTCATTCATGCAGGCCCGCACGATCTTGAGCCTCCGAGAAGAACGGTGATGCTGTCGACGACCCTTGATTTCGGACTGGTGAAGACTCATGGTGAGTCCTCCGTGCTGGGGTGGGAATATCCTGTTGATCCAAGCCGGGCGGCTAGGACCAGGAAAGAATACCAAAAAAACCGCTTTTGTCAAGGGAAGCGGTTCTTTTTTTGTTTTGTTTTTTGTTACTTGGCTGCGATTTGAATATCAGTATTGCGCCGGTAAGCCTGTTGAATAAGTTCTTCGAGGAATTGATTCTGGACATCTTCGTTGCTTGCGAAGAATTGATTAGAACGAAGAATCCGTGCTCGCAGATTATCTTTTTCGTTGTTGGTAAGATGCGCCCATTCAAGATGGTCTTGGAGATTTGATATTGACTGTTTTATTCGTTCCTCAGCAAGCTCCTTTTGCACACCCTTTTCTAGATTGGGGATGCTCTTTTGATAGGCCTGAATGACCTCGGGACCATATTCCCAGGCGGTTTGCGCGATGTCGCGATGAAGGCGTTTTTTTATTGAATCGTGTCCCGTGGCATGTGTTTCCTCAAGGATGACATGTGAGACGAATCGGATAAGTTCGTTTTTTCGATCTTCGGAAAAGAAATTCTCAAGAGAGATTTGTTTTTGATTATTTTCCTGATTTGCCGGTTTTTCCGGTTGCGGGAATCGTTCGAAGACGTTCATAACTTAGAGCTTGAGGCCAATATTTGTTTTCACCGTGTTGAGCGTATCGTGTGCAATGTGATGGGCTGCTTCTGATCCAATCGTGAGGATTTTCTTGAGTTCATCTTCGTTTTTGAGGTATCCCAGGATTTCCGCACGTAACGGTCGGAGGGAAAGAATGATAGCTTCGGTAAGGTCATCTTTGAGTGCCTTTGCGCCCTTTGTGGCATATTGTGCGGCAACTGCGTCGGGTTTTTCCTTTGTGATGATTCCAAAAATCGTGAGGAGATTATGAAGGCCGGTTCGTTGTTCATCGAACGTGATGGTGGGGGAGGAATCTGTGACCGCGCTGCGAATTTTTTTGGCAATCATTTCATCGTCATCGAGGAGCGATAGATAACTCTTGGCGCTCGGGGCGCTCTTGCTCATCTTTTTTTCCGGTTCGGAAAGGGATTTAATTCGTGCCCCGCTTTTTGGAATGAGGGGTTCGGGAATGGTAAACGTCTCTCCGAATCGTGTATTGAAACGAAGGGCCAAATCGCGTGTGAGCTCGATATGTTGTTTTTGATCGGCTCCCACGGGCACACCTTCGGCGTGATAAAGAAGGATGTCGGCGGCTTGGAGCATGGGGTAGGCAAAAAGTCCAACCGAGGTTCGTTTCCCCTGGCTCGCACTTTTATCTTTAAATTGCGTCATGCGCTCGGCTTCACCCAAGGAGGTGATCGTCTCCATAATCCAGGCGAGTTCGGTATGCTCTGGAACTTGGGATTGTTGGAAAAGGATGGTTCGTTTTGGATCGACTCCCGCCGCAAGATAGGCGGCCGTGGCAAAATAAATGGCCTTTCGGAGATCCTCGGGTTTTCGTTCAATCGTGATTGCATGATAATCCGCAATCATCATGAAAACATCGTTTTTTTCTTGGAGCGTTGATGCAGGAATCAGGGCGCCAAAAAGATTGCCGATGTGAAGAGTGTTCGTGGGTTGAATGCCAGTAAGAATACGCATAGATGCAGAGAACAATAATCATTGTTCCTTCAGCATAACAAAATCGGGAGGATTATTCCATTTCGTGCATCATCAACATTGAGGCCCATTATCACTGGCCCTTACAGATTCCGTATAGGTGGATCTGTGACCCACCTAAATGGTTACAGTTCGATCACCACTGGCAAGACCATGGGGCGGCGTTCTGTTTTTGTGAAGAGGAATTTTCCGACCTCATCGCGAATGGTATTCTTGATGAATTTCGTATCGGCCGCTGATTGAGGGTCCGGATCTTTTCCAGCGAATTTTTGGACAATTTTTTTCGTGTGCTCTGCGAGTTCGTGATTATCTTTCATCTGCACAAATCCTCGGCTCATAATTTCTGGAGGGCCAATCATGGCACCGGTTTTTTTATCGATTTGAACAATGATCACCACAACTCCATCATCAGAAAGTGTTTTGCGATCGCGAAGGACAATTTGGGAGACATCCCCAACACCAAGCCCATCCACGAAAACATGTTCAGCGGGTACACGCTCTTCTGTCAGTTTTACGATCGAATCGCCCTTGCGGTCTTTTTCCACGGTGACGACTTGGCCATTATCGGCGATGATGACATCGGATTCCTTATACCCGAGTGCAAGAGCCACTTCCGCATTTTCTCGAAGAAGAAAGTGGAGTCCTTCAATTGGCATGTAATATTTTGGTTTGAGCAGTGTGAGAAGAAGTTTGATATCTTCCTTTTTTGCATGGCCGCCGGCGTGGACATCCATAATTTCTTTTTGGATCACCATGGCGCGCTTTCGAGAGAAGGTATCCTTGAGGCGTTGCACAGAATTTTCATTTCCGGGAATAATTGAGCTCGAGAAAATAACCGTATCACCTTTTTTGACATGAATGGAACGGTGCTCATCATTGGCAATACGACTGAGCGCTGCATTTTTTTCACCCTGCGCACCGGTACAAATAATAAGGACCTTATCATCGGGGTAATCTTCAACCGCTTCAATCGGGATGAAGATTTTTGGATTCACCTGCATGTGGCTCAATCGGATGGCGATTTCCACATTCGATTTCATAGAAAACCCATCAATCGCGATTTTGCGTCCAAGGATTTCCGCAATCTGAATCACCTGCGTCACGCGTGAAAGCAAAGAGGAAAATGTTCCAATAATAATGCGACCGCGCGCATTGGCGATAATGCTATATAGTTCAGCACCAATAACCTTTTCCGATATTTGGTGCCCGGGCATATTCGAATTCGTTGAATCGCCCATGAGGAGGGTTACTCCTTTTTCGCCCCAGGAAGCCATTTTGTGGATATCGGTTGTTTTGGTGCCTACCGGATGAAAATCGAATTTCCAATCCCCGGTATGGATAATATTTCCCGCCGGCGTTTCCACCACCACCATCGCACAATCCGGAATATTGTGATTGATATGGATGAAGCTCACTTTGAAGACGCCGAGCTGGAGGACAGTGTCGATGGTGAGGTCTTTTACGGTGATGTGAGAGTTTCGAAAATCGGTTTGGCGCTTCCGGATGATGCCTGCGGCCATGGGGAGGGCATAGACCGGAGGATTGCCTATTTGCGGGATGGCATGAGGAATTCCACCGATGTGATCAAGATGTCCGTGGGTGATAATCACGCCACGCACATTTTTTTCCTTGCCCTTGAGGTAACTCATGTTCGGGATGATGTAGTCGACCCCCGGCATTTCCTCATCTGGGAATTCGAGTCCCATGTCAATAAGAATGATGTCGTTTTTGTATTCGATGAGTGTACAGTTGCGCCCGACTTCTTCGAGTCCGCCAAGGACCATGACGCGTACCGCATCGCCTTGGGGCGCGCGGAAGACGTGAAGTCGGTTACGATCGATGGGCGGTCGTCGCATTTGATTGCGCGGATGAATGCGTCCACGTGATCTTGGACGAAAATTTGGTTTTGGATCTGCCATAAGAATAACATTGGTTCCCGGTTCAATGGCCGGGAAGAATTAAGAGAAAATTATTTGTCTGTCTTCGACGTGTTCGGAGAAAGACAAATGAGTTTCTCGATGAATTGATTTTTTATTCCTGGTGCCGGGCAGGATGGCTGTATCATTCTTCGTTCCGACTGACGAGGTAGGCTTGAATGGCCTGTTCGCGTCCTCCTACGCTCCTCAGCATTACCTCGGAGCTTCGGAGGACAGCCGTAGCTTCAGCCGACAAGCAGGGTGGCTTGCCAGCCGTTTTATCCACCGTAACTCTAGTGAAGGTGGAAGCTTCAGCGATAGCTGAAGCGAAGGCTGGTGGGCGGAGAGGGACTCGGCCTCGACTCTCGGCTTGCCGTCGCAAGCCTCGGTCTGGCCACCGCCTCGCCATTCTGCCTGCTGGCAGAATATGGCTCCGGCGTTCGAGTCCATTAACAAGCCAAATGGTTGGCTTGTCGACCCTTGGTGGGCGGAGAGGGACTCGAACCCTCAAGAGATTACTCTCACAAGCTTCTGAAACTTGCGTGTCTACCGTTTCACCATCCGCCCGAAATGAAAAAGGAACGTATCATTCTCCCGGCGTTGTGTCAACGGCCGGTTCCTCAGTTGTCGACGTTGTTTCTGTGGTTTCTTCTGTTGAATCAGTGACCTCTTCAGCTTTCGGTGCAAAGGTTCGTTTTGTTTTAATATACCAGTCCGCTATATCCGCAAGACGATCGGAAGGAGATGTCATAAGGCTTATAGAACCTTCATTGATGCGGCTCGGCAAAACATAAGAGTATTTTGGTTGATACAAGAAGATCGCCGGGACTTCCTCGGCAATAAGCACTTGAAGGTTTTGATAGGCTTCTGCGCGTTTTACAAGATCGTTGGTGGTGCGGCCGGCTTCGATGTATTCATCGGCTTTGCGATAGCTAAACATGGAGAGATTGAGTCCGGGGAAGTTTGCCTGGGAAGAGTGCCAGAACGCGTAGGGATCAGGGTCGACTCCATACAACTCTCCGGAGAGGAGCATATCATAATCGCGGTTCTTGAGGATATCGCTTTGAAGCTCCACATTCGTGACAATTTTGATTTGAAGATCAACTCCGGCCGTTGCCCATTGATCTTTTATGAGCTTCGCAGTTTCAACAAGTTCTGTGGCATTTAATGTCACAAGTTCTAATGTCAGTGTGGCGTCGCCATTGGTACGAATGCTTGCTCCCTCGGCAAGCGTCCAATCTTCTTCCTCAAGTTTCGCTTTTGCACCTTCAAGATCAAACGCGATGGTGGCAAGATCTGTTTTTTCACCAATCATCCCCGGAAGAATACAAGAATTGATTGGCGTTCCAAATCCAGAGAGCGCGGATGCGATAATGGCGTTTTTATCTGTCGCCATGCTGAGAGCGGTACGGACGGCATCGTTGGCAAGGATCGAACTGTGAGATTGATTGAAGAAAATGGCCGTGTATTGGGCAATATCAGGATGATAAATCGTTAGATCATGATCACTTTCAAAATCCTGCACGTCATTACTCGAAAGATAGGCTAACCCTTCCACATTGTGATTGCGGAGAGCGTCCGCAGCTTCCGCGGTACTTCCATAGAATTTAAATGTGATGGATTCCAAGTAAGGTGTTGTGCGATAAAAACGTTCGTCGCGCACAAACGTATAGCTGCGGACATTTCCATCTGTATCTTTCACGAGTTTTTCGAATTTATACGGTCCGGAACCGATTGGTTTTTTATTGAGCGCGGCGGTTGCGGCATTTGCCGGAGCAATGTTTTGCCAAAGATGGGAAGGAAGAATACCGGTGGTAAGAAGAGAGAGAAAAGGAGCGAATGGTTCTGAAAGCGTAAAAATAATGGTCCGCTCATCTGTTTGTGTTACCCCGATCCCGGCAAAACTCACAGAAAGGGGACTGCGATAATCCGGATTTTGAATCGCAGAAATCGTAAACACGACATCATCGGCAATCACGGGTTTCGCGTCATGCCAACGAGCGTCGGAGCGAAGGATGAATGTGTAGGTTTTTTCATCTTCGGAAATAGTATAGGATTCCGCGAGATCCGCAACAAGATTTCCTTCGGAATCCGTGCGCATAAGCCCACTGTAAACCAAGCGTGAAAGATCGCTGTCAACATCGCTCGACATGGCATAGAGCGGATTGATGAGCTGAGGAATGCCGACGATTCCTTCAGTATAGGTACCCCCGACAGCGGGAATGACAATTTGAGACGAATGATAGAGTTTCCATCCCAAGAAAAGTCCACCAAAAACAAGAACAAGAAGAGCCGCGCCCGCAATTTTTTTTTCTTTTGATGAAAGAAGGGTCGGAAAAACGCGAAGCTGGGCAACGCTTGGAACCGCAGGAGTATTACGCGCGCGAAGAACCTGATTCATGGCTCGACTATCGTTTGATTTTGTATGCTTGCCATGAACGAAAAAAGCCCGAATGGAATGAATCCATCGTTTTGGTGCTTTGAAAATAGTTCGGCCTTTTAAAGCCATGGGACAAGACGCCTGGGGCGCCGATTAAAGGTCGAAGAGAACGTTAGCGAGTGAGATGCCGAAAAAGAGAATGGCAAGGATAATGGTTGCCATATGAAGTTTTTTTTCAATGCCACGCTTCGTGCGAAAGACATTTCCTTCACCACCGAATGCGGCCCCAAGACCCGATCCGCGCGCTTGCAATAAAATAGCTGCCACAAGAAGCGCTGAGAGAAGACACTGGAAGATATTGAGGATCATAGCGAAAAAATCCTATCAAACCGGGCTGATTCTGTCAATCAATCCCAAGAGCCTCTTTAGTATATCAAAGTTCGGTAGGAATGCAGAGAGAAGAATGATAGAATAGGGGTCATATGCGGTTTATGAAACGAATCTTTGCTTTGACGTTTTGTTTTGTGATGCTCGTTCCGGCCATGGCCTGGGCCGTGGAGTCCACATCATCAACGTGCGAATGTTTTTGCAAAACAAAGGATGGAGCGGAGAGCCTCGACAATCAAAATTCGAGCGATGAGTGTTATGACGCGTGTAAAAAAAAGGACGGATATTCGTTATTGGGATGTTATAAAGATGACGCGGCAAAACCGGAGAATAATTTGCTCTGCTGGACCGAAGAATCATGTACATCAACGGTTTCCGAAGATGCATTGGGCGCTGCCCGAGTAGAAAACGAAAAAGAAGTGACACTTGAGTGGGGCGGGCAAAATTCAATTTGTCCTTCGGGAAAGGGTTATTGTTATAATCCGCCGGAGAATATCAAATTGGGTGTCGCCATTGGCTCGCTCACGGAAGTGGGAAATTTATCAACGTACATCGATGCGGTGTACGGCTTTCTCCTTCCCGCTGTCTCGCTTTGCGCGGTTGTTCTCTTGATGGTTGCCGGCATGCAGTGGATTACGGCCCTTGGTGATCCCGGGAAGATCAACAAGGCAAAAGAACGCATTGTGAAATCCGTCTTTGCTCTTCTTTTGGTGTTTGGATCCTATGCCATCGCTTATCTTATTGATCCACGTTTGACGC
The DNA here is from genome assembly GCA_041661425.1 of Patescibacteria group bacterium. GTDB lineage: Bacteria > Patescibacteriota > Patescibacteriia > UBA9934 > UBA9934 > JBAYHI01. The sequence goes on from JBAZUI010000005.1 coordinate 43,981, forward strand.
AAATGGACGCGTTGCGCATTCCCATGATTCAGCGCGTGGTTTATTTGGATGATACGTCGAGCTGTGAAGGCATTGCGGCAAATAAAGGTGTGACGGTCGAGATGGCGGGGAATAGCAATTATTGTGGGGATTCAGGGATTGTTCACATCGAAGAAAATACAACGGTTATTGGCTTAAAAGAAGGCGATTCTTGTTTTTATCAACATTGTTCTGATGCGCGTCAAGCTTGTGCACAAGTTAGCGGCAATACAGAGGTGACGACCGGCACGACTCAAGAAGTGAGAAAATGGCAGTGCGTTGCGTGTGAAGATATTTATGAAGATGGACCTATTGGAACAACCCCGAGTGAATCAACTTGCTCGGCTTTATCGAGTTCTCCGGAGATGGAAGCAAAAATTAACTTACTCGATGGCCAATCCTATTGTTCCTTTTACGACGGTCTCATTATTGGTGAAGTTGATTCTTGCGTCCGTATTGAATATCCAGCGAATGAAACATTTATCAATTGTCAGGCATTACGAGCAGATGCTCAGCGCGCGGGGAGCGAAAGTTGTCGCGCCTATGATTTAGTTCTTGGGAGAGTGAATGTCTATGATGGACCAAGCGAAATCGATAATTGGCGAGGAGACGGTGATGACTATCCTCTCATGCAAGAGATTTGTGAAGGTGACCCGTGTATGCTGGGAGAAAATGGAGGATGTAAAATGATGCGCTACGACGCCGGGGCGATGGCGGGAATTTGCGGAGGATGGTCGGAATATTTACCGTGGTGTGCGATCACAACAAGTACCGATAAACTTGATTGCGTGGACGCCGGTTATTATTCAAAGATGACAGAACTTCTCGAAGTTGATTGGGAGACCTATGTCGTCTCAGGAAATTCTTCTATTCTTTCCTCGATTTCAACCAGCGTCGATGCATTAACGAGTGGACCGTCCATCACCGGTGTGACGGCAAGCGGAGCTGTTGGACCGGTCGAATATAATCCAACGTGGTAATAAAAAAGAGCGGTTCATGATTCAATGGGCCGCTTTTCTTTTTGTTTTTTTTCGTCGAATATCGAGTCTTGTCATGATGAAGAAAACATGCTATGCTCCCCCAACAAAAATTAGTTAGCAAAGCATGTCGGAATCATTTATTTCCGTGCGTGGTGCACGTGTTCACAATCTCAAAAATATCGATGTTGATATTCCAAAAGGAAAGCTTGTGGTTGTGACCGGACTTTCCGGTTCCGGAAAATCATCGCTCGCGTTCGATACGATCTACGCCGAAGGTCAGCGCCGGTATATGGAATCGCTTTCAAGTTATGCGCGACAATTCCTCGAGCTCCAGGATAAACCCGATGTTGATGCGATTGATGGGCTTTCTCCAACGGTCGCCATTGATCAGAAATCCTCCTCGCATAATCCACGTTCGACCGTGGGAACCGTGACGGAAATTTACGATTACCTCCGCGTGCTTTTTGCTCGCATTGGTCGACCGCATGATCCAAAAACAGGTGCGTTGATTGAACAAAAAACCGAGGAAGATCTTGTGGCGCATCTCATGAAGGTCGTAGGAAAGGGCGAAGTGCTTCTTTTCATTCCCATGGTTTCCGGAGAAAAAGGGGAACATCAACATATTCTTGTGGCCGCAAAGAATGCCGGATTTCAAGAAGTGCGTTTTGATGGACTGATAATGGACCTCGAGGAAGCGATCGCGATGCGCAAACAGAAAACAAAACCACACACCGTGGAAATTCTGGCACACCGATTTGAAGAAAAGAAAACGGTTCCCGAAGAATTCGTTAAGAAAATTATTGATCGCGCGCTTGATTTGGGAAATGATCGTCTTATTCTTTACCGGGATGATACCGGCGATGAGGAAGAACTCGTGAAGGGTTATCATCTGCCAACAGGCATGAGCATTCCCGAGCCAGAGCCTCGTCTTTTCTCGTTTAATTCTCCACGTGGCGCTTGTCCTGAGTGTACGGGGTTGGGCATCAAGCTTGTTCTGGAGCCTGATTTGGTTGTTCCGAATAAGCGACTCTCGATTGCTGAAGGCGCGGTAAAACCGTGGAGTCGTATTGCGGGAAATCAGTCGAGCTATTTTCGCATGCTCGAAATTGTTGGGAAAAAGCACCATCTTTCTCTTTCGGTTCCGATCGGTGATTATCCAAAAGCAACTTGGCAACTTCTGCTTCATGGAACCGGTAGTACCCTCTATCCCGTGAATGGAGAGGAGCTTCCGTTTCCGGGAATTCTTGGCATGCTCGATGCGAAATATCGCGAAACGCAAAGTGAATATGTTCGTAAAGAGCTTGAAACGTATATGCGTTCCATGGTTTGTCCTTCCTGCCACGGAAAGCGTTTGCGAAAAGAAGTTCTCTTTTTTACGATTGCAGGACAGTCGATTGCGGATGTGGTTTCGCATCCCTTGGAAGAAGTGCCGAAATTTTTTGAAGAAGTGCTCAAAGCAACGAATGGTGATATTGGAAAAAAATTGACCCCGGTTGAGCGAATGGTTGTTGAGCGTATTGCGCAAGAAGTAAAAGTGCGTGTGGAATATTTGAATCATGTGGGGCTTGGCTACCTCACGCTCGATCGGAGTGCCATGAGTCTTTCCGGCGGGGAATCGCAACGTGTTCGCTTGGCCACGCAACTTGGCTCAGCTCTTTCCGGAGTGATTTATGTCCTCGATGAGCCATCCATTGGTCTTCATCCACGGGACAATGACGCCTTGATTGAGACCATGAAAGAACTTCGTGATCGTGGGAATACGGTGATTGTTGTCGAACACGATGAAGAGATGATTAAGTCAGCAGATTACGTTTTTGATATCGGTCCTGGTGCGGGTGTTTATGGCGGGGAGGTGATTGCAAAGGGAACGCCAAAGGAGCTTATGAAACATAAGGATTCGCTCACGGGTCATTATTTATCCGGAAAGAAGACCATTCCTCTTCGAAAGACGAAACGTCCTGGAAATGGAAAAACTCTCTCGATTATCGACGCCACGGAGCATAATCTTTCGCACGTGACGGTTTCTCTTCCGCCTGGAAAAATGATCTGCGTGACCGGTGTTTCGGGATCGGGAAAATCAACGCTCATTTTGGATATTCTCGGAAAGGCATTGGCAAAGCATTTTTATCGAGCAAAAGCGTTTGCCGGAGCTCATGGGAAAATCGATGGCATTAAAAATATCGATAAGGTGGTGGTGGTTGATCAATCGCCGATCGGACGAACGCCACGAAGCAATCCGGCAACCTATACTGGCGTGTTTACAGCGATCCGTGATGTTTTCGCTGAATCCCCGGAGGCTAAGCTCCGAGGATTTGATGCCGGAAAATTCAGTTTTAATGTGAAAGGAGGAGGACGTTGTGAAACGTGCGCGGGCGATGGACAGATCCGGATGGAAATGCAATTTATGCCCGATGTGTACGCGCCCTGCCCGGATTGTCATGGCACGCGGTATCACACCGATGTCCTTGAGGTCCACTATCGTAATAAAAATATCTCCGATGTCCTCGAGATGACGATTGATGAGGCGCAACGCTTTTTTTCCGATCGCCCGGCGATTCACGAAAAATTATCGGTCCTTCACGAAGTCGGGCTTGGATATTTGCATCTTGGGCAAAGCGCGACCACGCTATCAGGAGGCGAGGCGCAACGCGTGAAGCTTGCGACCGAACTTTCCCGTCGTGGCACCGGAAGCACACTCTATATTCTCGATGAGCCGACCACGGGATTGCATTTTGACGATATCGCTCGACTCTTAGGAGTCCTTGATGCTTTGGTCGATAAAGGGAATACGGTGTTGATCATTGAGCACAATGTTGATGTCATGCTCGCTTCTGATTGGGTGATTGATTTGGGTCCGGAGGGAGGAATAAAAGGAGGTCGTATCACAGCGGAAGGAACGCCCGCACAGGTCGCGCGAACAAAAACATCGACCGGATCGTATCTCAAACGTCGATTAGAACAAAAAAAATAGCCCCTCATGGAGGGGCCATTTTGAGCGCATGCGCTCTGATCGTTTATTCGATTTATTTTTGTTCTGTGAGACGTCGATGAAAACGATTGCGGAGGAAGGACAATTTTCCGCGACGAACTTTAAAGGTTTTTACGACTTCGATTTTTTCAACAATCGGGGAAGCGAGCGGATAAATTTTTTCAACCATCCAGCCACCGGAATTTTTTTGCACTGTCATCATGCGTGAAGCACCGGCGCCACGAATGTGAAGAACAAGCCCTTCAAAAACTTGAATACGCTCGCGCTCTTCGCCTTCGGAGGTGAGATCCTTGATTTTTTCATGTACACGCACGACCATACCAGGCACAATTTTTTGTGCGGGAATTGGCTGAACTTCAACCGTTGGTTCGGCGACTTCGGAAGTTGCTTCTGGAGCGGTTGCAACTTCGGCAATAGGAGCTTCTGGGGCTGGAGAAACCACCGGAGCTTGAGGAATGATTTGTTCATCGGTCATACAATGGGTTTAGGGCGTGAGAGGAAGAGGATTAAGGTTCTTCATGCGCGCAATTTGGTGCGAGCAGTGTAGCGAAAATCTCCATTTTCGTCAAGAACTTAAGGGTTTTTTGAGATAGTTGGCAATCGAAACCACGGTTTTTTCAAAAACCTCGTGAACCGAGAGAGGGGTCGTATTGATGAAGACGTCGAAATTTTTTGGATCGAAGATATCGATGTGATAATAGGTTTGATATCGCGTAATTTCCGATTGTTTCCGGCGTTCATTGGCGGCTTTTACCTCCTCGAGCGTTTCAAAATGTTCTCGTTTTGGGTTTGTCGAGTCTGCAAGAACTCGTTTTGCACCTTCAAGTGGATCGACGGCCAAAAATACACGGATTTTCGGATCAACCACAAAATGCCAACTCGTTCGACCTTCGAAAATTCCACGATTCACTTCTTGCGATCGTTCGTGTTGTTTGGCGTCCATTTTCCGGTCGAGCTCATCATTTTTTTCTTGTTCTGCGCCGAGCTCCGTGAGAGTGATTCCGCGAGCGATCGCTTCCTCGCGCATAAAATCTCCAATCGAAATTCGCGGGAGATCGAGCGCTTCAGCAAGATGCGTGGTGAATGTGGATTTTCCTGATCCGATGTCGCCCGAAACGGTAATACGAAGCGGATCGATGGTTTTGATAAACGCGAGCGCTTCATAGGTGGTCATAGAGCAAGTGTTGAAAGGTAGTCTTTGAGTTCCTGGGGAAGTGGGGATTCGAAAATCTTTTTTTCTCCATTTGGGAGGGTGAGTTCAAGAGAACGCGCATGAAGAAAGAGTCGATGAAGCATTTCGGGTTTCTGGTACTTTGGCGCATAAAGTCGATCTCCCACGACGGGATGCTCGATCGCAAAAAGATGGGCGCGGATTTGATGTGTCCGCCCGGTTTCAATTTCGACATCAAGAAGAGCGTATTGCGCGTATTGGGTCAGCACCGTGTGGTGCGTGATGGCAGATTTTCCTTCTTGTTGGATCGGGCGAGCGGCCATACGCGCAGAATGTTTTGAACGCGCGATCGCAAGAGTAATGGTATCGTTTGGTTTTGAGAATGTTCCTTTTGCAAGAACGGTATAGAATTTTTTAATGTGGTGTGATTTGAATTCCTGTTTGAGGTAATCGAAGGCGGTTTGCGTCTTGGCGACAACGAGAACCCCGGAAGCGAATTTATCGAGTCGATGCACAATGCCGGGACGATCGGCATGTTCGCCGATTTTTTCGATCTCTGGATGAAGGGCAATAATGCCATCAACCACGGTTGATTCGTGACTGGTGGCGGTTTTATGAACAAGGAGCCCGGCGGGTTTATCGATCACCATCAGATCGGCATCTTCGTAGAGAACGGTCAGAACCGGAGGTTTGAGCGGTTTTGATTCTTTTACTTGAAAAGCCTCTGGGTCGTATGTGATCTCATTTTCGCCATCCACAAGGAAGTGGGGAGAGCGTTTATAGCCATCCACAAGGATAAAACCGGCTTTTATGGCCTTTTGTGCTTGAGTTCGGCTAATTTCCAAAGAAAGCGCAACAGTCACATCGAGCCGGGTGAGTCCATCGATTTTGAGTTTAAGGGGTTGCATGGCAAGAGTATGGCATACCACGCTCGCCTTGTAAACGCTTGATTTTCTTTTTGTTTTTGTGTAGTTTATACTGTTCCATGGGTCTGTAGCTCAGTTGGTTAGAGCGCCGAGCTTATACCTCGGTGGTCGATGGTTCGAGTCCATCCAGACCCACCAGCCTTCGCTTCAGCTATCGCTGAAGCTACGGCTGGCAGGCCATCCTGCCTTCCACCTTCACTAAAGTTACGGTGGATAAAACGGCTGGCAGGCCACCCTGTCAGCTGAAGCGAAGGCTGTCCTCCGAAGCTCCGAGGCAATGCCGAGGAGCGTAGGAGGACATGAACTGAATTAGTTATTGCCGAAGTTTCCGCTTTTCATCGATACCGCTTCTATGCCCTACATCACCATCTTATTCTTGTTTCTCGCGGTTTCATTCGGCATCTCTGGGATGCGGAATGGTTCTTCGGATGAAAAACGGATGGCGATCATCTTCTTGATCGCGGTTATCGGAACGGGCTTTTTAGATTATGTTGCTTGGACTACAATGAGGGGTGCCGTATGAGCACTCTTTTTTGGTATCAGATTTTGATTGCGCTTTTTCAATTTCCTTTTTTTTGGATTGCAGCCGGGACAATTTTTGCTGTTCTCTGTCTTGCGCAAGGCCGGAAAATTAAAAAAGCTCTTTTTTCATTTCTTTTTACGTTTGCCACGATTGTGACGTGTTGCGGGAGTGCCTGGACCGGTGGAATGCTTGGAAAAGAGAAGATTTTTTCTTGTCTTGCGGAGGCACAGGGCGTTGCAGAATCGTTAGCGGCCGTGATTGGCTGTGGCATTTTGGAATACGTGATCGCTTGTGCCATTTGGTTTGTTGCTCTTCTTGTGATGGGTTTTTTCTTATTGCTCTTGAGTCGGGCGGATAATCAATCCTGGATGAGTGATGCATCGGAAGAAACAGAAGCGAATTTCTCGTTTGACACCAAAGGAAAAATACCGTAAACTTTTCCGCGTTCAGAATCTATCCGAGAACTTTTCCTTTTGGATGCAGAACAAGGAAGAACCAAGGCTTTTTGTGAGACGTACCCAAATGTACGTTGAACAAAAAACGAAGGTTCTGACGAAGCTATGCGCCAAAAGGAGAAGTTCTCTGTAAGTGAGGGCGTGTAGCTCAGCTGGTTAGAGCGTCACATTGACATTGTGAAGGTCAGAGGTTCGAGTCCTCTCACGCCCACCAGCCTTCGCTTCAGCTATCGCTGAAGCTTCCACCTTCACTAGAGTTACGGTGGATAAAACGGCTGGCAAGCCATCCTGCTTGTCGGCTGAAGCGAAGGCTGTCCTCCGAAGCTCCGAGGCAACGCCGAGGAGCGTAGGAGGACGCGAATAGGCCATCAAGTCTGCCATCTCGTCAGTCGGAACGAAGGATGCCCTCCGAAGCCCCGTTTACAGCGGGGCGAAGGAGGGCAGGATTTCATGAAAACTTTCTGTTAACGAAGACTATTCGGATATGTTTTTTGTGTATATTATTCAAAGCATGATTGACCGAGATCAATTTTATACTGGTTTTACTGATGACATTGAAAATCGAATAACGAAACATAATAAAGGTGACTCGTTTCATACAAAAAAATACAGGCCATGGAAATTACTTTTCTATAGTGCTTTTGAAGAAAAGAAAAAGGCTCTTTGTTTCGAAAAGTATCTAAAAACAGGATCAGGTATAGCTTATAAGAGAAAACATTTCATCTAGAATTTGCGAAGACTTTTTTATAATTACAAACCTTGACTTTTTCCAAAAAATTTGCTAATTTTTGAGTGCTTCTGAAGCGAAGAATAGTGTCTAAATTTTCATTCCACCGGGAGGTGAGAGATGCGGTTTCGGTACCCGGAGATCGAGGTTCGTTTCGAGCGAAGGCTCACGGAGCTCATTTTCGATGGGCACTGCTATGGCGATGCTCATGACCTTGCGAAGGAGGAGTTCGCGCGGGCCGAGGCCGAGTACGAGCGTCGGCGGGCCGAGGAGAAGATCGTGGCGGAATCCGCCGCGATTGTGCTCGTGCCCGCGGAGGCCTGAGATGACCCGCCGCGATCGTGCGCGGGCGATCCTACTGGATGTCCTGCTCGAGACCTCGGGTCTTCTCTCGAGACTCGAGTGCCCCATGAACGCCGCGGAGTTTGCAATCGTGCAGCGCCTTCGGGACTTCCGCGTCCATGGTGTCTGGGTTGCGATCTGCGACAAGACGCTCATGGCCGTGGCCGAGATCTGGTTCGGGACCGAGTGCCGATCCGTGATCGTCGAGATCGGCCTCTAGTGTTCTTCGTCCGCGTCGCCATCTGGCTGACGCGGGTCGTGCTGAGTGCAGAAAGAAAATTATGCATTGAGTACGACAGATGGAGGAAATCGTGAATCGAATTTATCGGGAAGTTGTGGCGGTGTTTTATGCCGAATGTCTCGGACGTCACCTGCAGGCCGGATATTCGTGCGATCGTGCGGAGTCGATTGCAGAAAACGAAGCGAAGTACCTCTCCAGAGCTATCCTCGATGGCTTGATCATCATTCATATTTCCGTGGCGAGGAATCTCGAATGTCCTTATCACTAAAACAAGGCCTCGTCGACGTATCGGCGAGGCTCCTGTGTTTTATTTTTCACTTTGATATTTTTTTGCCATCTCCTCGGCTTGTGGTGGTGTTTGGATTTTTCCAGCAAGTTGCGCATCCCGAATGGCATCGAGGACTTCGCGGTAGAGTGGGCCCGGGGGAATTCCCATTTCCTTCAGATGGGAGCCAGAAAGAAGTCGTGGCAGACGATCCTTTGAACCTTGAAGCTCGGCCATGCCGATCATGGCTTCGCGAATGCGTTTGGCAATGAGCAATCGTTCACGCGCAACTCCATGTTGATCGCGAGCAATGTGGGTGGCGTGCATGAGCATTAAAAGATTCCGTCCGCGATCGGAAAGGAACATGGATTCGAATTTTGATGGTCGCATGGTTGCAGGATCGATCATTTGAAAATCATGAAGATGCTCCAGGAGCCAGAATAATTCCTCGCAAGAAATATTGGCATGATGATGGCGAGAAAATTGATGAAAATAATAATCCTCGCAAATACGAATGGCCGTTGTGGAAACGGAATCCTCCAAGAAAGAGAAAAGCCCGGCTAAAAGAAGGGTTGGGGATGCGTGTTTCACTCCATAGGAAGCAAGAAAAGTCGGCTTTTCGAGTGTCTGGAGCGTTTGAAATGTTTTTTGGAGAATGGATTCGCGATCATCTTCGAGCATGTTCTCAAGTGCCGCGAGTTCGGGCATGAACAAGTGGAGCGCTCGGCTTTCAAGCCAAAGACGAATCGTGTGCACGGGATGCGCCACAAATCCAAGCAAAAATTCCCGACCGATCATTTCGCGCGGAATCACGTAGATGTGTTTTCCGTGTTCATTGAGTGTGGTGTTCTGCAAGAGATTGAGGTTCGCTTTGAGTGCGCGCCACGTGAGTTCCTCAATGCCAAAATTCAATTGACTGGCAAGACGAAGCGCCCGAAGCATGCGCGTGGCATCTTCGGCAAAACGTTGTTCCGGAAGAAGCACCGCACTGAGCGTTGCGGCAGACAGATCTTGCAAGCCAAGAAAAGGATCAATAAGTCGATGTTCGCGTAATTCATACGCCATGGCGTTCACGGTGAAATCGCGTCGTGATAAATCTTCTTTAATGGGGAGATCGGCATCAAAACGAACATCCAAGCTTTTTCTTCCAGCAGTGTGAAAGGTGGGGTCAAAGAGATGTTCTTTTCGCGGAAGGGCGATATCAATGGGCAGACGACTCGTACATCCGTGAGGAACAAATTTGAATGTCCCAAAGCGCCCAACGAATTCCGCAGCGCCATGTTGCAAAAGCCAACGCTCAAGAATGGGCGGTTCGACATGACGAATCACTAAATCAATATCTTGCGGCAATCGACCGAGCAAAACATCTCGAAGCGTACCGCCGACCAGAAAAATTTCCGCCTGCGGAAAATGAGAATAAAAAAGCGCGGTCCACGTGAGCCGTGGCTCGCTCTCGAGATAAAGAGAGATCCGCTCCTCCGGAGGGATGCTCTGCGACGCATAATGCACGAGCATGGTTTCCATGCGGACATTATAGCAAAGATTCCTCCAAAATTCCGATTAGAGGTGATTCAATTGGGAGCGCACGTGACCAATGACTTTTTTTTCCGCCTGCATGAGCGAGGTGTCGCGGATTTCCAAGCGGGCTTCTTCGCGCGTGCCCGAGGCGGAAAACGGTGCCCCAAGAAAGAGGGCGTCGTGTGGTCGCTCGGCATGCAAGATCACGTGGACGTGGTGTTCTTTGTTTTCGTAAAAAATCGCCGCAATTTTTGCTTGAGGAGACGTGATAATCAATTCATTGATCACGTCTGCGAGAGCGGTTTCATCGGCCCCGGCATTCATAAAATCGGCTTGATTGAGCACGGTCCAGACAAGCTCATGATCCTTATCCGATTTGAGACGCGCCAAGGCTCGGCCCCACAATCGAAGCGTCTCCACCGTCCGTGTGCGATAGAGGCTGGCAACGATCTCATCGCGTCGGGCGCCAAACGACATCAAATCGCTCGCGACTTTGAGTGTTCGTGGGGTTACGTTGGGAGATTTAAAACTTTTTGTTTTATAAATCATGCCCGTGAGGAGCATGGTCGCGATTTCTTGATCGATGAGCGATGGATCGAGTTGACGCAGAAGATCAAAAATAATTTCCGAAATCGACACCGCATTGACGTCGACGATATTCAGTTGCCCGAATTGTTCATTCTCAACCGTATGATCAAAATTCACAATCGGCGTTTCAAAAAAGAAGTCTGAATATTTTTTGTAAAGATCACCAAGCTGGGAAAGATCGCGCGCGCCCACGGTGAGAATCAAATCATAACGGTAGCCGTCGGCATTCACGATCACATCTTTTTCCTGCCAGGCTCCGGTTTTTGGGGTGAGATGAATGTGGATTTCACCATCCACAATATCGTAAGAAAGCTCGTCGATTTTTGTCTCCTTTGCAGTGAGGCGAATGAGAAGCTTACGAATATTCGGGAGATCCCCACGAACAGAAATTTTTGAAGAAAGGAAGTCAAGCGTTTTTGGAGCTCGACCCCCGATGGTTGCCATTTCAATGGGTTTTTGTAATTTTTCCAAAAGATGCGCGAGCGCAAAACCGGAAACAAAATCATCGGGATTGGCTGTTTTGGGTAAAACAATCAAGGGACGTTTTGCACGTTCAAGCGCGGAGAGGAGTTGTTCGTGAAGCTGAAGCGACATGCATCGATGAATGGTTGAAATTAGAAATCAGCATGGGAAGAGGAGTAGCTTAGCCCACACATTTTTCCTCGTCAAGCTTCGAGAGTGGGAGTTGAAAAAGTCGCGAGATTTCGCTACAATCATTCCGTATGTCAAAAGGAATCGATCTTCCCAAAGCTTATGAAGCAAAACAGGTGGAAGATGGAATCTCTGCCACATGGATGCAGAGTGGCTTTTTTTCACCTGAGAATCTTCCGGAACGTGAAAATCGTCGGGAACCTTTTTCGATTATTTTGCCGCCGCCAAATGTGACCGGAACTCTCCATATGGGGCATGCGGTGATGCTCGCCATTGAGGATGCAATGGTGCGTTTTGCACGCATGAGTGGAAAAAATGCGGTTTGGATTCCGGGGACCGACCATGCCGCCATTGCCACAGAATCAAAAGTAGAAAAAATGCTTATCGAAAAAGAAGGGAAGACGCGCCATGATTTGGGTCGAGAGGCATTTTTGCGCCGTGTGGAAGCTTTTGCGAAAGAAAGCCACGATACGATTGTCAATCAAATGAAAAAGATGGGGGCGAGTGTTGATTGGAGTCGCGAAGCGTATACGCTCGATGAGAAACGACACGATGCGGTGAATACCGCATTCCTTCGGATGTACAAGGATGGACTCATCTATCGTGGGTATCGAGTCATCAATTGGGACCCTGTGGGCAAGACCGCGGTCTCCGATGAAGAAGTAGAATATAAAGAAGGAACCGCAACGCTCTATACGTTTCGATATGGGAAAGACGTTCCGATCGCAATCTCAACCACGCGACCGGAGACGAAAGTGGGTGATACCGCGATTGCGGTCCATCCCGACGATCCACGTTATCAAGCCTTCATTGGAAAAGAATTCGATGTGGCTTTTGCTGGCACGACTCTTCATCTTCGGGTGATTGCGGATGCATGTGTTGATCGTGAATTCGGGACCGGGGCACTTGGCGTCACTCCGGCGCATAGCCTCGCGGATGCGGATTTGGCGCATGTCCACGAGCTTCCCATGATTCAGGTGATTGACGAATCAGCTCACATGACCCAAGAGGCTGGCACATTGGTTGCGGGAAAATCGACCCTCGAGGCTCGTGCTTTGGTGATTGAGTGGTTGCGCGAGGAAGGATTGCTCCTGGGTGAAGAAGAAGTTTCGCAAAATCTTTCCTATGCGCAACGAAGTGGCGGCGTGATTGAACCTTTGCCAAAAGAGCAGTGGTTTATTGATGTCAACAAGTCATTTCATTTTCGAAATTCCACGCGTCATCCGATTGATGGTGTTGAAGACGGGCAAGAAGTGAGTCTCAAATCATTAATGCAGCACGTGGTGCGTTCGGGCCAGATAAAAATTATTCCGGATCGTTTTTCGAAAACGTATTTTCATTGGATCGATCATTTGCGTGATTGGAATATCAGCCGTCAGATTTGGTTTGGACATCGTTTACCGGTGTGGTATCGAAACACTGAGGTGAAGGTGAGTGTCACAAAACCCGAGGGCGAAGGTTGGGAACGTGATCCCGATACGCTCGACACGTGGTTTAGCTCTGGGCTTTGGACATTTTCAACTCTCGGGTGGCCGAATGAATCGTCTCCGGATCTTTTGGCGTATCACCCAACCACGGTCATGGAAACCGGTTACGACATTCTCTTCTTTTGGGTTGCACGCATGATCCTCATGTCCACGTATCTTTTGGGGGAGATTCCATTTGAGACCGTCTACCTTCACGGATTGGTGCTCGATGAAGAAGGTCGGAAGATGTCCAAATCGCTTGGCAATGTTTTGAATCCGCTCGACATGATTGATCGCTATGGCGCAGATGCCACCCGCCTTTCGCTTCTTATTGGATCAACGCCAGGCAATGACATGAAAATTTCCGAGGAAAAGGTGGCGGGATTCCGGAACTTCACAAATAAACTTTGGAATATTTCGCGCTTTGTTTTTCTCTCGGTTGACGATGTGAAAAGCATTGAAAAACCGCCGGTGCCAAAGACGCTTGCTGATCGATGGATTCTTGGACGATTCAGTGAAGTTGAGAAAAAGGTGACACATCATTTTGAGGCGCATGAATTTTCTTTCTTGGGAGAAACGCTGCGAGATTTTACCTGGAATGAATTTGCGGATTGGTATTTGGAAATCGCAAAAATCGAAAAAGGAAAAGAGGAAATTCTGCTCTACATCCTTGAGCGTTTGCTTTTGCTTTGGCATCCTTTTATGCCATTCGTAACAGAAGAACTCTCCAAGAACTTTGGAAAGGGATTGGCCTTGATCGCCCCCTGGCCCGTGGCGGAATACGCGCTTGCCTCGATTGATCAACAAGCCATGATGGAATTACAAGAGATCATTACTGCTATTCGTTCTGTCCGTTCAACGTATCACGTGAATTCGCAAGTGATGCTCGATATCGTGGTGGATGGGCTTCTGTCTCCGGATGTTGAGCCTCTTGTAAAATCACTCGCGAAGGTTGCTTCTATTTCATCTTTTCAAGGAGAAAAACCAGCGCAAGCCGCAGTGGTCTTGGTGGGAGAGATGGAAATTTATGTGAAGCTCGAGGGGTTCATTGATGTACAGAAAGAAATCACTCACGTTGAAGAAGAACTTGCCGAAGCCAAGCGCTACATGCAATTATTAGAGCAGAAATTAGGAAACACGGCATTTGTGGAGCATGCGCCGGCCGCGGTGGTCGAAGAGGAGCGCGCAAAACGAGAGGCAACGTTTGACCGCATTCAAAAATTAGAACAAAGTCTTCATCATCTATCTCACGTATGAATCACGAACAAGAGCAAGAACTTATCGAAAAGCTTCTCACCCGTGGGGTGCATGCCATCTATCCCACTGAGGAGATGTTGCGCAAGCAACTTGAAAGTGGAAAGCGTTTACGTTTTTATTTAGGGATCGATCCAACATCGCCGCATCTCCATATTGGTCATGCGATTGGATTGCGAAAGCTTCGTCTTTTCCAAGAACTTGGGCATGAAGTGATTTTACTCTTGGGATCCTTTACCGCCATGATTGGGGACCCAACCGATAAACTCGCCGCACGCACTCAGCTCACACAAAAACAAGTGCTCGAGAACGCAGCGACCTATAAAAAACAAGCGTCAAAGATTTTGCGATTCACCGGGAAGAATCCGGCAAAAATCATGTTTAATCATAAGTGGCTTGCGCGTCTTGATTTTGCGGAGGTGATTGATCTCGCGAGTCACTTTACCGTACAACAAATGCTCGAGCGTGACATGTTTGAAAAACGAATCACCGATGAGAAACCGATTTATTTGCATGAGTTTTTCTATCCGCTCATGCAAGGCTATGACTCGGTTGCCATGGATGTAGATGGAGAAATCGGTGGGTCGGATCAGATGTTTAATATGCTTGCCGGGCGCGATTTATTAAAGGAGATGAAAGGAAAAGAAAAAGTCGTGCTCACCATGAAGCTTCTTACCAATGCGGAAGGAGAGAAAATGAGTAAGAGCGCGGGAGGATTCATTGCCCTCGATGAGGAACCTCAAGAGATGTATGGAAAAATCATGTCCATGGACGATTCAATGATCATCCCGTATTTCGAACTCGCAACCGATCGCTCGCTCGAGGAAATCGAGGGAATGAAAGTTCAAATGACTCAGGGAGTGAATCCGCGTGACGTTAAAATGCAGCTCGCCGGGGAAATAGTCACCATCTTCCACGGCAAAGAAGCCGCGGAGGGCGCCGAGGAAGCATTTAAGAATCTTTTTCAACAGCATGAGCAACCGGACGTGATTGAAGAATTTTCTCTCACACTCCCCATGAATATTATCGACGCTTTGGTTGAAACGCGTCTTGCCACTTCACGAAGCGAAGCAAAACGACTTCTCTCTCAACAGGCGATTAAAATGGACGGGACGGTTGTGGGGGATGAAACCATGACGATTGAAACATACGGCGTGGTCCTTCAGCGCGGGAAACGTCAATTTGCAAAACTGAAATAATATGTCAACACGCGACAAAGCGATTCTTGATATTGTCAAAGCGCTTAAAAAAGCGATTGGAAAAGGATATACGGTTCACCCGGATATTTTTGAAGTCCCACCGAATTCAAAATATGGGGATATCGCTTTCCCGTGTTTTGATTATGCAAAAGGTCTTGGAAGAAATCCGGCGGAGATTGCTTCTGAACTCGCGGCACACATCGGCCCCACGGATTATATTGAAACCATTACGGCGGCAGGCCCGTACGTGAATTTTACTTTTTCTCTTCCAACGCTCACCGAACAGGTCATAAAAGAAATCTTGAAGCTCGGCGTCACCTATGGATGCGGAACATCGGGAGAAGGAAAATCAATTCTTGTCGATTATGCGCAACCGAATACGCATAAGGAATTTCATATTGGGCATGTCCGTAATGCCGTACTTGGGCAATCCATCATCAACATTCTTCGTGCGAATGGATTTCATGTCGTGGGAGCTTCCTATATTGGCGATATCGGTGCCCACGTCGCGAAAGTGATTTGGGCCATGGAAAAATTCCATCACGGAGAATCTGTGCCAAAAGATCAACGGACAAAATGGTTGGGAGAGGTCTATACGCAAGCGACAGCTTATGTGGATGCGCACGAGGAGGCAAAAGAAGAAATCGCACTTATCCAAAGAAAACTCGAAGGAAAGGAAGAGCCGTATTATTCCCAGTGGAAAGAAACGCGTGAGTGGAGTTTGACGGCGTTTCGTGAAGCATTTAAGGAGTTGCATGTTCATCCGGACGTGTGGTACTTCGAAAGTGACGTCGAAGGGGAAGGAAAAGAGATTGTGAAGAAAATGCTCATTGATGGATTGGCAAAAAAGAGTCAAGGCGCGGTCGTGATGGATCTTGCGGAAGAGAATTTAGGAATTTTTCTCCTGCTCAAGTCAGATGGGGGAGCCCTGTACTCAACAAAAGAAATCGCACTTATTCTCCGCAAACAAAAAGATCATCATCCGGACCGTCAGCTCATGGTCGTGGATGTGCGACAATCACTCTATTTTCAACAAGTGTTTGCCACACTCCATCGCATGGGATTCACACAACCGTTAACGCATATCGCCTACGATATGGTGACGCTTCCCGAGGGGGCGATGTCCTCGCGTTCCGGGAATGTGGTGACTTTCGAAGCGTTACGTGACGATCTTGTGAATTCTTTTCAAGAAGAAACCAAAAAACGTCATCCGGAATGGACAGAGAAAAAGGTTGAGGAAACCGCACGGGCGCTTGCGATTGCCTCGATGATTTTTATGATGCAACGGCAGGATTCGCAAACCATTATCACATTTGATCGTGAAGAAGCTCTTTCCTTCGATGGATTTACCGGGCCGTATCTCCTCTATACGGTTGCGCGAATCGCGTCTCTTCGTAAGAACACAAAAATAAAACCAAAAGGAAAGGCGGGTCTTCTTACCCACGAGAAAGAATATGCGCTTATTCGACACTTGGCGCGCTTCCCCGATGAAGTCCAAAAGGCCGGAATCACCTTCCAAATTTCGACGATCGCCCTCTGGGCGTTTGAACTCGCAAAACTTTTTGCAGAATACTATCACGAGGTCCACGTGATCGATGAAGAACAAAAGGAACGAACCGCCGCACGATTGATGCTCTGCGATGCCGTACGAATCGCGCTCGAAAACGCTCTCCGATTACTTTGCATCGAACCCATCGAAGAAATGTAGTCGGACCTACACCTTTGGCGCATAACTTTGTCAAAAACCTCCGCACTTCGTCACCGTATCCCGCCCATGGCGGGACCCCGCCAAAGTGAAACGACGGCGGGGCGGCTCCTCGTTGCTCGGTTTTTTCCTCGTTCTGCATCAAAACGTGTAAGTCCGTAATGATTCACCTGTGGATAGGCGCTTTGCGCCTGTTCATCTATTTGGTTAACATGAACGCAAAGAATTCATTTTATCTTATGGGAAAAGGGAATGGCGAAGAAACAATCATCGCCCATGGCGTACGCATGGAGGGTGATTTTCAAAGTGGAGGGAATATCGTGATCGAAGGGGAAGTGCATGGCAGTATCAAAACGCAAGGGGATTTGCGCATTGGAGACGCGGCGGTGATCCAAGCGACCATTGAATCGGCAAACGCCTCAATTTCCGGGACGGTGGAGGGAAATCTGAAAGTGAACGGCCGATTGGAATTGGCGTCGAGTGCTAAAATTACGGGAGATATTTCCGTTGAGGTGCTTTCCATCGCACCGGGCGCAACCGTGAATGGCCAGGTATCCATGAAGGGAGCTGTTGCATTGGAATAGTGTGTACTATTACGTCTACGATGATTTTGTTCAGGGGCAAAAATACGAGCGCGAGATGGCTCTTGTTGAAACGCGCTTGACCGACCTCGAGATTGCCGGAAAAATTGCACGTCTGGCTTTGTTTCGTGATCCCAAGGAATCGATTCATGAAGCCATCCAAGCGGGAGCCAAGACGATTATCGCGGTTGGGAATGATCAGACACTTCGGCATGTGATTGATGCGGTGAGTGATGCGGAGGTAGTGATTGGGATTATCCCCATGACCAAGGAGAACAACATGATTGCGGAAATCCTTGGGATTCCTTTGGGCGTTGCGGCCTGCGATGTGATTTCTCAACGCATGGTTTCCTCACTCGATATTGGGGTCGTGAGCGGACATCGATTTCTTTATTCCGCATTGATTCAGACGTCTCCGGAAATGAAAATCATTTGCGAAGATCACTTCACGCTTTTTCCTCCAAAAAAGTCTGTGGTCGAAGTTCGAAATATGACGTTCGCCGATAAGGTGACGCGCGCGGCAAATCCCACGGATGGAAAAATCGAAATTGTGATTCGCAATGAAGGGCGTTCAATTTTTGGCCATAAATCTCTCGCGACACTTGTTCCCCTCAAGCAGGCGGTGATCTCAACCGGTGGAACAACAGTCGACCTCACGGTCGATGGCGAGCTTTTTGAAGGCGAAGAATTTCATGTGAGCGTGCTTCCGTCGAGGATGAAAGTGATCACAGGGAAGGAAAGAAAATTTTGAGTGATAAAAATGCGCTTTTTTGTAAAAGAAAAAAGCGACTTTGTCATTTTTTGACAGGTGTCGCAAGACCCTAGCTGTTTTTTCCGGCTCAGAGCACCGAAGCGATTTCTTCTTCGATGCGTCTTGCCGCCTGGATGGGAGTCCCGATTTCCGGCGGTGGTTTTGTGATCGGGCGCCCGATCACGACAAACGACGCACCGGCCTTCACCGCTTCCGCGGGAGTCATGATCCGCTTCTGGTCGCCGGCCACCGCCCATGCGGGACGGATACCGGGCGTGATTCTCAAAAGGCCATCGAGTTCGCGGTGCTCTGAGGAATCTGAGCTCCTGCGGCGAGCAGATGATGCCGTCGCAACCGGCGATTTTCGCGTCGCGTGCCATTTGCAAAACCTTCGCTTTGGTCGTCCCGCCAAAAATGAGTTGGGCGGTATTTTCCTCCAGCGAAGTCAGGACCGTGACGGCGAATACAAGCGACGACCCACGGTTGTCGACGGCGGCCATCATCGCCTCGACTCCCGCCGAAGCGTGGACATCGAACATTTTCACGTTGAGTCCCGCAACGACTCTGGCCGCGCCAGCGATCGTATTTGGGATGTCGGAGAACTTGCCGTCGAAGAACACCTGTCCTCTGAGCGCGTGAATACATTCGACGACCTTGGGAGCTCCCACAGCCGTCAGAAGTTCAAGTCCAACCTTGAAACTTCCGACATACGAGGCGAGGTCTCTCACATGAGCCTCCGCCTCTTCCAAGTTGTCGACATCCAGCGCCACGATGACTCTTTTTCTTGCTTCCATCACTAACCTCCAGCGTGGAAAGAAAAAAATTTATTTTCCATTCCGCCTGCACAAGGGCGGAGTTTATCCACCGAAGCTCCGATTTATCCGTCGTAGCTTTAGTGAAGACGGAAGGAGCGAAGGAGGAGCGTTCGAATCCCACGCAAGCCAAATTGTTGGCTTGCTATGAAATACCAACCCACAAGGTTCCAATGATTTGAAACATTCTGGGTTGGTGGACGCCAAGGGATTCGGCTTCAGCTCTCGGCTTGCCGTCGCAAGCCTCGGCTTAGCCACCCGCCTTCGCAAGGCTTCGGCGGGCAGGCCGCCTGCACAAGGGCGGAGTTTATCCACCGAAGCTCCGATTTATCCGTCGTAGCTTTAGCGAAGACGGAAGGAGCGAAGGAGGAGCGTTCGAATCCCACGCAAGCCAAATTGTTGGCTTGCTATGAAATACCAACCCACAAAGTTCCAATGATTTGAAACATTCTGGGTTGGTGGACGCCAAGGGATTCGAACCCCTGACCTTCTCGGTGTAAACGAGACGCTCTAACCAGCTGAGCTAGGCGTCCATGGTTTGACGAATATACCAGGAAAATGACCTTTTGACAAGACAGGGGCGTTGACGAGTGAAAGAAAATGAGTTATAGTCATCCCGCAAATGCGGACGTGGCGGAATTGGTATACGCGCTAGCTTGAGGGGCTAGTGCCTTCACCGGCTTGAGGGTTCGAGTCCCTCCGTCCGCACCAAAAAAACAACAGGAATCTGATCTGTACCCCAAAAAGTGGACACGAAAGTGTCCACTTTTTGATTCTGTTAAACTACTACCATATGAGCAGAAGAATATTTACGAAGGAACAGAT
>JBAZUI010000006.1:0-62757 GCA_041661425.1 Patescibacteria group bacterium
TGCAATACTACAACCATGAACGGCAGCAATGGGACTTAAAAAAGATGACTCCTGTGGGATACAGAAATCATCTCTTAACAACTGCGTAGTTTTTCTCCTCGTGTCTACTTTACGGGGTACGGATCAGGTCTGACCCCTCATTTCGAAACATCGAATCAACAATACAGTCTCTTGTGGGCTTGCAACCCATGGGTCAGAAAAGACTAACTCCAAAAGGGAGATCCGCAAATGATGTACCACATGAGTAGCCTCCTCGTCAGCTTTGCCACCTCCGTCAAAGGAGACGGCAAGGCAGGGTCGCGAGGAGACCACCTTGGGATCCCGAGGACCAGGATGCTCCTGGCCCTTCGAGCCTGCGGGTTCGAAGGATTCGGGTGCGGAAAGGACCAGACCCGAAGCGGGCTGGTCCGCGAGCTCTGGGCCCGCGTTCGCGTGGGCGAAGAGCTCCTGTCTGTCGCCTGCAGGGCCTACCAGGCCCGGGGCGGCAACAGGATCGACAGCTGGGAGGGACGCGATTCCCTGAAGGGAATCGTGCAGAACTCCGGGCTCAGCCCCGAGTTCTTCGAGCCCTTCCTCGCCCTCGAGCACGCGCTCGAGGGAGCGGTGAAGACTGGCTCTCGGGAGCGGTTCGACTCCGCCCTCGCGGCCCTGCCCGTGCCCGAGGCCCCCGCCCTCCAGCCGCACGAGCGGCGGTCCTTCGCCGAAGAGGCGGAGGAGGAGGACTACGAAGTCGTACGGCCGCCAGACGTCTATACGGCCGAGGACTAAAAAACGTCCCCGAACATGCGTGAAAACATGTCTCGGGGAAGAATCCACACTCATGATTACATCGTGAATGTGGATTTTTTATAGGAATCAAGCATGCTCGCCTTCTTATTCCCTCACCGGACCTTCAAGAGCAACCTCGAGAGTCCTACGAAGTTCGCTCTTATTGAAATCGTGATTTGACCCATATCCCCCTCGAAAAGCAGGTGAAAAAATTTCTGCTGCAAATTCATTCGTTGTTGCGGGTCGAACAACCACAACAATCTGCTCACCATTCTCGCGCATTCCAGTAAATACAAGGACATCCTCTTTAAACGTTCGTGTTTCTGTCTCGCTAGACCATGTTGAACAATATTCAAGTTGTTTCATCTGCTCTGTTGAGAGCAATGCTATTCTCTCTTCCTCTTCATCAATCTCTTTAAGCCCCATTTCTTTTGCAAGTACTCTCAAGGCGTTTGTACCGAGTTCAATACGTTCAAGACGCGTACCCTCCTCACGATTTAATGTATCTGTCATAGAAAAAATTAATTACCACCCCTTTTCCTCGAGCGCATTATGAGCCGCATCGATTTGAGCCTCTTGTTTAGAAGTCCCTGTCCCTTCCGCAACCATATCTTTTCCGATATAAACCCCAATGCGGAAAATCTTATTATGATCCGGCCCGGTTTCCTCGAGGACTTTATAATTCGGGGTCATGGATGTACGCGATTGCGCTTCCTCTTGGAATCGACTTTTTGGATCGACGTAGAGTTTCTTCTCGAGAATTTCCGGCAAAGTATTTACAATATTTCGAAGTACAAACGCTTTTGCTTCATCCCATCCACAATCGAGGTAAAGCGATCCGATAATCGCTTCCATGGCATTAGCCAGGATGTAATTTCTTGCCTTAGGATTTGTTTCTTTTTCCTCCCCTTTTGAAAGATAGAGATAATCCTCAACTCCCAAAAGATGAGAAACCCGCGCGAGATTTTGCCCATTCACCAAAGCCGCTCGCCAATTTGTGAGCTCTCCTTCGGGATTATCATAATGATTATAAAGATATTCCGTGACAATAATTTCCAACACAGCATCGCCTAAAAACTCCAAGCGCTCATTGTGATCTAGCTCAAAATCCGCATGCTCATTCAAATACGATCGATGGACAAGCGCCTGACGAAAATGTCCATCTTCTTTAAACGGAATTTTTAATTTTTTTGCAAAGGCTTTAAGTGTGGTCTTCATACAAAGGAGCAATGATTTCATTCAATGGTTCTTCTTTTTTCACTTCGGGTTGTTTTTCATCGATCGCTTTCTTCTCCCCTTGCTCAATCATATTCTTATAGATCGCTCCAAGGACGCCGTTCACGAATTTTCCCGATGCTTCCCCACCAAAAGCTTTCCCGAGTTCAATGGCCTCATTGATAGCGACTTTTGACGGAATCGACTCATCCCATTTAAGCTCATAAACGCCCAAGCGAAGAATATTCCTATCCGTATTTGTCATCTCGGCAATGCTCCATTCCGGAGCTGATTCCGTAAGCAAGACATCAATATCCTCAAGATGATCAATCACTCCTCGCACCTGTTTTTCAACATATCCCCCTTCGTCGAAATTGGGAGCAAATTCTGATTTGATATGTTCCAAAATCCGTGGGAGCTCTTCGAGTTTCTTCCCTCGAAAATCCCACTGAAATAAACACTGCATGGCCATGGTGCGCGAAAGGTGCCGATTTGACATAGGCAAAAAGAAGTATAGCGAAAAATGAACGTCTACGCAAAATGTCCGGGGAAACCGGACATTTTTGTTTTACGCCTTTGGCTCAGCTTTTGGAGCCTTTTTTGCTTTCGTTGTTTTTGTTTTCTTTTCCAAAACTTTTTCAACTTCTTTTGCCCCACCTTTTACCGTGCGATTCTTGTAAACGCCGCACTTTGGACAGGCATGATGCGAAAGCATGGGCGCCTCACACTTGGGGCAGACGGCGATATTTTGTGATTTCAACGCCAAATGAGAACGGCGTCGGCGGACTTTTGATCGTGAATTTCTAAATGCTGGTAATGGCATAGGTAATTTGTATGCGGGCAAGTGTAGCCAAAAACCTGAATTTCGTCAAGAAACAGAGACGCCGGCCCAAGGATGGGGCCGGCGACGAAGAACACGGGAGATGTGAAGCCTAGCGCCCCGTCATCTGGGGCGGAGCGCGGCGGTGCGCCCGCGGGCGGTGGTTGGAGCCAGCACGCTTGACCTCGCGCTCGCGCTCCGCGAGGAGCACGATGTTCACCTGGAGCTTCGGAAGCTCCTGCGTGAGTCTGGCCTCGATCTCGCCCTCGGCGCAGGAGACGCCCCCTGCCCTGATGCGGATCTCGACGAGCCTCGGATCCTCGGAGGGCTTCTTCTCCAGATCCCGGAACCGAATCGCATGCGACTTGGTTCCGAGAGCCCGAAAGAGCCCTCGACGCACGAGCTGACGGTTCATCCTGGAGTCACAGTAGACTCCGCTCCACGCGATCACCTCCACCATCGGACGACGCGCTTTCCTCAAGCAAACCTCCACAATGCCGTGATTGGCGAACGAGAGAATATCAAAAAGAACCGTTCCTGTCAACGGCTCCCTATTGAAATACGACGAAAATCAAAATGAAAAAAAGAAGGCCTGATTAAAATAGGTGTGGATGAGCAAAGCCCCAATGAATCCAATCACAATCAACGGTTTATACTTGATGCTCACAAGCACCATCAAAAGAACAGTTGCAAGATGCATGGGGGCCACATACAAACAGCGCTCAAAAAAATACCAAATGTCGCCCATCCCTATGGCATCGGGGAGATACAAAATGTTCTCCCCAAGCCCAAATAAAATCCCCAAAAAAACACCGGCACCAATTTTCTGCCACGCAGTCTCAAGGCGACAGATCACGAAAAAAATGAGCAATGCTTTCAGGAGCTCTTCAAGAAATACCGGGTATGGGAAAAGCGACGCTTCAAGAAGCCCAAGAACAAAAATTCCCATGCACGTGCCAATCAGGAGCACAAGAATTGCCGAAGAAAAATCAAGACTCTTTTTTTCAAAGAACTCCAGCGGAATCATCATTCTTTTTTTCGAAGAAGCCATATTTTTTTACTCAATACTCTCTGCTGTCTCATCCACCACTTCCACATATTCCTCATAGACCCATCCATAGCTCCCCTCGGAGAGAATGATTTGATACCACCCGTATTCTTCTTCGCCTATTTGTTCTTGGAAGAGCAAATACTGATAGATTTCGCCAGGGAGAACGGTCGTGAGAATCGTGGCCTCGGTGGATGGCTCTGCACGGACGTTCAGCCATCCGGTGGGTGTTGAAAGAACTTGAACGCGCGTCAGCGTTTCATCGGCAACGACGTCATCGGTGACAACAGCGGTCGAATCAATCACCTCTTCATCAGCTGACGGCGCTGCTTCCTCAGGAATCACCATGCTCTCTTCAATCACCTCATCTTGCGGGAAAAGTCGTGAAGAAATGCTCGGAGCAAAAACGAGAACGAGCGCCACCGTCCCTGAAACAAGCACCAAACCAATTGCGGAGACGGTAAGAATCACCAATCCTTTTTGATGAAGTCGGAACCACTTTTTGAAACGCTTGATTGCATAAGAGACAAATTCAGAAAAATGAAATGCCACCGGTTCGCTTGGCTCCTCTTTCTTTTTTCTCCTGCTCACCTTGCCTTCAATGACACCGGCCGGAGTGCCGTAGGCCATTTGCTGGAAGAGTAATTGATTCGCTTTCTTTCCTCCCATGGCTTGCATTTGAAGCGCGAGTTGCCCACCGGCCAGGCGCATTTGATGGCGCCACATCGAGAATAAGATGAACGTAAGCAAACCGAACCCTGTTACGATGACAATCACAATCCCCCACACGGACATGGTTTGAATGCCACCGATTGCTCCCAAAAATCCATAGGAAACCGCATTTTCGCTCACAAGATTTTCAAGTTGAGCAATATCGGCTTCAATGATCGTAAAACTTTCGAAATTCTCGCGGTACGCCATGATCTTATCATCCATGGCTGTGGTGCTATCTGATTGAATGCGTGTAATTTCCGCGATGCGTGAATCAATATCGTTCTTTACGAGAAGCGCTTGACTGCCATATTGCGTATCAGCAATCTTCTCGTATAGATTTTCAGCTTCACGTGACGCGCTTGCAAGCTCTTCCTCTGAAATCGACCAGATGTCCTGCACTCTCACAACTTTTTTAAGCGATTCTCCCGGGCCAAGTTCATATTCCCCACTCGCATAAAGCATCCCGAGTGTGACATCATATTGAATTTCCATCCCATCATCATCGATGATGTGTTCCATTTTTGTTTCCTTTGGCAAGTAGACTTTTACCGGAACTTTTTCCGTTGTGCTCGCGGGATTTGTGACGAGAATATTGATATCAAGCGAGCCTTCGGTATACCAGGTTTGAACAATCGGCTCATCGGGATTTGTAATAATTTCACGCTCAAGCGTTGAGACGGCTTGGAGATCGGCGATCTTATTCTTGATGTATTCAAGATCATCGGTATTTGATTCTGAAATGGCCATGAGTTCCGCCATGGTGCTTGTATCGAGCCCTTCGAGTGTTTCGTTGATGCTGTACATTTCCGAAGCAATGTCGCCGAGTTCGGAGAACATGTCGCTTGGGCTCACATTGTAGACATGCGTCACACTGGTCTCAACTTTGTTCTGCAAGGCGGAGATGCTTGAGTCAACGGAATCCAATCGCGCTTTTATGATGGCGATATCAGCCATAACCGTATCGAGATTGGTGTCCAAGGTATTGATGGCTGTTATTGGAACCGCGGTTTCTCGAAGGATGGTGAACGTATCTCCACTTGCCGGAATCGCGGCCAAATCCGGTTCAACGGTAATCACTTTTGTGGTGCTGTCATAATCTTCAATGCGACGCGCAATTCCAACGTTCGCCCCAGAGGTAAACGTTAGCAAGGCGTTATTGTAATAATTATCAACCGCAGTCACGAGATTCGTTTCAAAGGCATTGATGGTTGGAGTAATCGTTGCGTCTGAGACGGTGGCACGCACGGAAATCAAATCGTTTGCAAGCAAACTCACCGTACTCGAAAGTGAGGCAAGATCGGTTGCGGTCACAAGAATACTCACGGAATCTTTCGTGCTATTCGTACTTTCCGTTGCTTGCACCGTAAACTGACCAATCCCCCAACCGCTCGTGAATGTGAGGGCATATTGATAGACACCGGTTGTGCCAAGCTCGGTCATGGCGGCATTTGTAACCACTTGCGCGCCCGCCGGATCCCAAGCATTCACCACCGGAAGATTGCCACCCGTGAGTCCGGAATCTGCGCGGAAAAGAATTGAAAGCGCATCGCCGGATTTTACGGTTGTCTCTGAATTGAGAATCGTCCCCACCGCAATTTTTTGCGTGCTCGTGATCGCGGTATTGAGCGTTGTTTCCGTTGAAGTGATATTTCCGCTCAAAGCACTTTGTGCGGCGGCAATATCACCACTCAGTGACGTCTCGGCCGCGGTAATATCACCACTAAGCGATGATTCAGCGGCCGTGATATCGCCGCTAAGAGAAGATTCAGCCGCAGTAATATCACCACTAAGAGAAGATTGCGTGGATGTGAGATTCGCAAGCGTTGCGAGCGACCCCGCGTCGAGGGTTGCCGAAGAAAGCGTACGTGAGGCATAAGCCCAAACACTCGACGCCTCGAGCGGAGAGCTTGCGATTTGCGAAAGAATCGCAAAATCATCACCCGATACTGGTGCGGACGAAAGCGCCGGCGAGACCGTAATTTGCCTTGTAGGACCGTCGTAATCCGTGATGCGTCGCACCTGACCATTATTC
This sequence comes from Patescibacteria group bacterium, assembly GCA_041661425.1. Taxonomy (GTDB): domain Bacteria; phylum Patescibacteriota; class Patescibacteriia; order UBA9934; family UBA9934; genus JBAYHI01. The sequence goes on from JBAZUI010000006.1 coordinate 6,598, forward strand.
GATCCCGATGTAAAAATGAGCACGCCTTCATTGTAAAAATCAGCGGTTGCTTTTGCGAGATCAGTTTTAAAAATCGTTGTTGTTGCCCCCGAATCATTCACTGCCCCGTAATCTGACATCAAACTATTGAGAATCTGCCCGAACGATCCGGTAACATCCGCAAATGAACTCGATTGCGCGCTCCACACCCCCTCGGCTGTTAACCCGGTATTGAGGAATGGCGAAACCGGTTGCGCATCGGAGAAAAAGTCGAGCGTACCCGTATCAACTGTTCCCGAGAGAACGGAAATATCATCCAAATAAACATACGGGGGCAAATAAATTTCATAATCACCTCCATAAGGCTGAGTGGCGAGAACATCCCCAAATGGAAGACGAAGCCCCTCCAGGAACAGACGAGTTGATGTATTCCCAATAATGTTGAAAATGAAATTTGAACTATCACGCAATCGATACCCGGCCCGTTGATTTGAAGTCCATGTTTTATCAGTATCCTCGAGTGTGGTTGGAAGATGGCTTCCCATTCCATCATCGATGTTTTCCGCGGTTCCTGTTTCTGTATTTACCGGCGTTGATTGGACGGTAATGGTGAGGGTTGCAAGCGCAGATTCGGTTGGGGTGCCGGAAACGGTAAATTGTTGCCAAGTTCCTGGCGTCGCCGATGCTGTCCAAGTAAGACCTGTGCCTGTCATTCCCAAACCCGAAAGCACGACCGTTGGAAGCGTTGACGTTCCGTAGGTGCTATTCAATTGAAGATAACCGGTCACGGCAAGTGGCTTACCGGCAACGCCCACGATATCGGCCGCATATTCAAACGGGTCTGTTTCCGATGTTGATTCAAGTCTCCACCCAAAACCTCCGTCCGTGCGCACCGTGGTATCGTCACACGTGGCGCAGGTCGCTTCCATATTGCCGTAGTTTGAATAATTCCTAATATCCACTCCAATGGCATTGCGAACATCCACTCCGGGAATAGCAGTTTGCACATATTGAAGGTCAATCGCGTCCTGACTTACGGTTCCCAAATAATTCACCGGGCTATAAAACTCAACATCTTCACCGGTATATTGGAATAAGGAACCGGCAAGATAGGTTGTCGCATTTTGAGTCAAGCTCATGTCAACTTCATTCCAAATGGAATCACCGAATGTTGAACCCGAATCCGTGAAAAAAACATTGGTGGTGCCCGGAGCAATATAAATTCCCGTTGCATATGTGGATGCTGAGTTTACACTTCCCCCGTCATAGGTATTGTCCGACATGGTCACGTACGCATTTCCATTAAATGAAATCGCGCGGTAATACCGCCAAAATTCATTGTTGGAAATGGTGATTTTCGACGTCCCTGCGCTTATATAGAAGGGAACACTGGATGCATTTAAAAACGTATTCCCTGAAAGCGTTAATAACCGTCCACCAGCAAACCAAACGTTTGAATACGAGGCACTCGAGTATCCCATGAAATAACTATCCGAAACCGTAATATTACTGGAACTAGCTCCACAGAAAGAAATGGCATTACGCCCGTTTGAAAAATAATTATTTTCATCGGCAATGAATAATCCAAGTGTTCTGGATGCGACATAAACCCCGTAGGAAAAGATATTACTCAAGGAACTTTTCCGAAAATATTGGGTTGGCGATGAACCACTCATTGAATTTCCATTGTTTATGATGCCTTGATAGAGATCTCTCAATTCCATGTGATTGATATCGATGTTCTTTGGATAATATAAAAACATGCCGATCGTTTCATTGACCGGGGTCGTATTTCCTGCCGCAACCGCATCTTCGCCGGAGAATAGACGAATCTGACGACGTAAATTCAACACCTTCGAGGTAATGGGCGTATCAGCATTTGTTGAGGCCGCTCGGTGATGATACTGAAAACCAATCCCCCAACCCGATTCCGCGGCACCATAGCCTTCCGTGTTTTTAATTCGAGCGGACGGCGAATATTGCGATCCGGTATTATCCACAAAAATACGCGTTGCCGCGGGATACGTTGTCACTCGAATACGATCGTTTGTAAGAACATCCGCGCCATTGGTAAAAGCAATCGTCGGGATACCCAAGGCATAATCTGCCCAAACAAATCCTTTTTGCGGATCCATGGCCGTATTGAAGTGCGCAACAAATGTATTCACCCCGGTATTCAAACCCGTCCCCACGGTTTCCCCGCCGGTCCATGAGATTGCGGGTGGCGTAAAGCTCCCCCAGTTATCACCCGCAGATACATCAACGGCATCGTTAAAAATCGCAAACTCATCAATCGCGCCATCAAATCCCTCCGTATACTTCCAAGAATTACCTAAACGAATATATCCCGTGGTTGCGGCACGCGCTCCAAGAGTTGTTCCTTGATTACTCGTAAAAGGCTCTCCATCGAGGAAAGCGTATTGCTTATTGATGTTCCCGGCATCGGAATCTCCCCAGGCCAATCGAAAATGATACCACTGCCCTGCTGTTGCCGTAAAAGCTTTTGATAGTTTATATGCTCCCCGCAAAGGTTCGACATTGGCTTCAATGGTGCCATTGGGCATAATGCGGACAAGAATACGATCAGTAGTCAAGTTCGCACAATAATCAAAAAGATACTGAGGTGCTTTCGGGCTTCCGGAAAAATTCGGTTTGAACCAAAAATCAATGGTCCCGGTTTGAGCGGCCGTGCCAGATTGACCTTCAATATTATAATTTGTGACTGACCCGGTATACGTCCAGTAAGGTGCGATAAGCAGGGCGGAATTCTGTGTATTGAGGCCGGTGAAATTTCCAATACTTCGATTGAATGAATTTTGAAAATACGCAGCCCCGGTGCCGAATTTCGGCCCGGCTGGAGTGCCTGCTTTAATCTTCAAGGATATTTCCCCGCCCGGTGTCGTATAAGTTGTGCCCGGTATTGCCTGTGTAGATGCCACACCGTATTGCGATCCCTTAACATCCCATTTTCCAGCGGCCGCATTATAAGTAAAATCCCAGTTCTCATATTTTGTTGCGGTATTGGAAACCGTGATTCCCGCTGTTTCATCGAGCCCGATATTTGACCCACGCATGATCGGCGAAAGGTAAATGGAATCTCCTTGCTCCGGTGTATTCACCGGGCCGCTAATCACCTGCGCCCCTGTTTCACCTCCTTGGACCCCGCCCTTATGTTTGATGGTGAAATTGAGGTAACTGCTGGTAAATGGAACGTCATTGTAAGCACATCCCAGGCTTCCATGCACAGAACCAATCACATTCCAGCAACCGGTTTCATCGAAACTATCAGTAAAATACGTTGTAAGACCGTCCGTACTCACTTCTGTCACATCATCAAAACGCGCAAGTATGGTATCGGCAATCAATCCAAAACGTCCACTGGTAAATGCGGGGGATGGTTCGGATTCTGTCCATAAGCCCGGTTCATTTGCATCCCCTTTGCAATTTGCATCTTCTGAAACAGGCGACCAAAATTTCGCCTGAAGTTGGGTTCCAATTGCTTCTGCACGCAGGCAGTACCATTTATTCACATCAAAAGTAATATTGGTCGCTGAACCGATTGCAGTTTCCGTGCCGAGCGCTTCGGTAAACCAACCGAGCGTCGCCGTTGTTGTTGTTTTTGTCACCAAAAGTGCGAAACCATTCTGATCCGCATCATGGCGCAGAGCGATTCCCAAACGTCTCCCGGCTGTTGCAATAGCCGGCTGATTCCAATAAACTTTCGCATAAACCGATGAATCTGTTCGCGAGAAATCTCCATTCATGGTAGCCCAACCCGCATCTTGAGCATTTTTTTCATAATATCCTGATGTTTCTCCATCGGGATTGGGGCTTGTCCAGCGATGGGCCGTTCCATAAGAAGCGGTTTGCGTTTCATGCCAACGGTTATCATCGAGCGTGCCATCAGATGTGGAATTATCGTTATAGCGAAGCACCCAGGTTTCATTGGGGTCAAAAGACGCTCCGGTTGAAAGCTCGGAAAGTTGCGCTTCATTCACATTATCCGAAACGTAAAGCGGTGTTGCATTCACGGTGGCAACTCCTTGCATAGCAACCGGGGATGTTTGAGTGACGGGCGATGTGGTCCAAGACGTGAACGCAGAAATTCGATTTCGAATCCAATAGGCGCTAACTCCATTGATCGTTGTTTTTGCAACATTTGGCGTGTCCCAATCATTCCAGGAAAGAAGTGTTCTTCCGGTTTGCGTATACAGGTCCGAGGCGTCCATGTGCGTCCATTCTCCACCGTTCGTGAGACACACTTTTGCTGATTGAGAAGTTGTATACCCATCTGGAATCATTTCAGTAAAAGCAACAGCCCCAGATGCAACCGTAACGCTTGCAATACGTCGAATAATTGTTGGTGAATTATTATCCGTGATTTTTACCCATTGACCTGCGAAAAAATAGGAATTGGCGTCTGTCAACGTAACGGTTGTTGTTGGAAATGCCGCCGGATCAACGCTCAAAGGCACGCAATAATATCCCAACCCTCCAATCGTCGTATTTCCGCGCGGAGTATATTTCCAAGCGGTTTGTGGAGAAAAAGCTGTCCAGGCCGAACCATTCCAGTATTCCCAAACACGGGTTGTGCTCGAAGTCATAGCAGTACCAAAATTCATTTCCAAGGCATAAATTGGAGTACTCCCCTGATCACCAAAATAGACCGCATCTTCAACCTCGGTATTGGCATTATCGCTAAATATCGTCCAGGAATTGGAGGTCGCATAATTTGATGAAAAAATCGCGTCATTGGGATCTGCCGGATCTCCTCCATCTTTGTCAGCATTATAAATATTTGTAAAAGGGACTGTGCCGATTTCTGCGAGTTCCGCGTTAAGGGTTGTTGCGTCTTGCATTCCAACCGTTGTCTGGCCCGTCCAAACAGGAAAACCATTCGCATCATCGTTCGCACCCATTCCAACGGAGGAATCGGCATTATTCACCGCCCCTTGCGTCCCTTGGGCAACACTCACCGGGTCGAGAGCAGACCAATCCCCGGCAAGCGTTGCAGGAGAAACATCAAAATAAGTGTTCCCTGAAACTGCTTGTTGCGTTGTCAGGTTTCCGGTATCAATCGATCCGTCAATATCAACGGCCAGATCAGCCGTTGTTGTGCGGAAACTATCCGATCCATAAGAAGTCACGCCGGAACGTCCGGCCGCGCTATTGGCGCCAACAATCATCCCTCGCCACAAAACACCGGTTGGAATTGTGGTATTTGGGCCACGCGAAACCGTGGCCGTTGGCGTGGTGTATCCCGCAACCATGGCGGCCGTAAATGTAAGGCGCGTTGAAGAAGTCACAGCGGCAATTATTCTTGTGATCGGCGCTGAATCAACATCAGCAATCATCACAACATCTCCAATAAAAAATCCGGTTGTTGACGTGACGTCGATATATGTATTTGTGGAAGAATTCACTGTAAGGGTTGTGGAAACCGTTGGCCCCGAGACATCTTCGTAAATATCAACCGTAGAGGTGTTTGGAAGCGGATTTGTTGAATTTCCAAGTTGAAGTTCCGCACCCGCTGAAAGAACGAGTTTTCCGGGAAGAGTTAAGGAATAATGCTTATTTGCGGAATCATCGACTCCAAGAATAGAACGCGTGGTCAGAAGCATGGAAAGAAAGCCCGTCCCACCTGAATAAGGAGTGCTGGTGGAAGCCGACCCAAGAGAAGATGCGGCAGGAACCACGGTTCCATCTCCCAATCCCGAACCCGTATTCCCGGTATACACAAGTGGCATGTCAAAATCCTTATCAACCTCAACCGTATGTGGCGAAATATTCGCAAGCAATAAATCATTGTTTAAATTTGTGGAATCGTTCACATCAGGGTCGGCTGCGCCACCACCAATAATCACTAAATCGCCATCAAGAGGAGCCGCGTTTATTCCATCGTCGCCATAAGCAATATAAAATGGGTGGCGAAGATTCGCAAGATACGGATACCTTGCGGCACTTGCTGCCGGTCCGATTGTTTTTCCATATCTCAAATACGCGTACGACGAACTGACTCTTGTTGGATTCTGCAACATGTTGACCGAAGCGAATCGAAACGTATTGCCACCCGAAGGCGTCCCACTATTTGAAAAATTTGCGGAAATCTCCACCATGTGCGCATGATCGGCAACCGTATAAGCGCCGGCAAGCGAAGCTGAAACAGTAATACGATCATCGGTCGGACTGGTGCAACCGGTATTGGGATCGATCGCGGAAATTCTTCGTGCTCCAACCGCGGTTAAATCATCGTAGATATTAATGTTGTTGTTATCAGCATCAACACTGAAATTAGAGGAATCGGCAACGCAAAATGTTGTAAGTCCGAGAACTTCAGTGATGGCGACATCCGCCCCTTGAACAATGCGGAGCTTCCATTTTGCTTCGGCGACGGTGGCATTTTTTAACGTTGTATAATTATCCGTCGAGAGGAGCGTTGCACTCACGGTAATGGATGGCCCACCCGAACAACTCCCATCCGCGCCACTCGTTGACTGAATAATGCGCTGAATGGATGCTGAATCCGAATCCCAAATGTCAATATAATCATTGACATCAAATCCGGCGATGGAGGCAACGCACAATAAGGTCGATGCCGTGGAATCGGCGGTAAGCGTCGTCATCTTAGCTCCATCATCCACCCACGAAGCTCCTGTTCCCCCGGTAGTTGCAGAAGTAAATGTACGCGTTTGCGCTCCTGATTCCGTTCCTGTAAGCGTCCAAACTCCCCCAGCATAGGCGCCGGTCCAATGCTCATTTTCCGTTCGCGCTCCAACTGCCGCCCCAACAGATGGAATGGAATTCAGAGCAACCATTGCGCTTGATGCTGTGGTGGTATTTGCAAGCGGAATGGCAACGGTTGAAGCATCGGTAAGGTCAATATCACGAATCCCGAGACCGAAATTAGTGGCATTGAGCTGAGGTTTTGTCGCAGTTCCTCGTGGCCAAGAAGCAGCAACGTTCGAGTTATTGGTGTAGAAACGAAATCCGTAGTGTTCTGTGGTCGTGACCGCAAGTGGCGGATCAAAACGAAAATCAATCAGTTGATTCCCAAACTGCTCGGGAGAAGCGCTCTCATCTTGTCCTGTGGCAATCTCATCCCATCGCATCACCGTCGAGCGTTCAATAACAGTATCTGATGGATAACTGCAGGTTCCTATGGCAGAACAACTCACATAATTTGTCCATCCACCTGAGTAGGAGGCTGTTGGAAATCGAAGAAGCTCAAGAACAAGGTTAGCATTTAAAAAAGAGCTTTGATTATATACGAACGATAAAATAACGCCATTGATATCTCCGTCCGTTGCTGGTTGCCAAGGAATAAATTGATAACTTACTCCATCGTAGTTATTCATGGTTCCAACAAGACCAACGATTGAAGTCATTCCATAAGCAAGACCATTGACGGTATCGGTTTGTGAACTGAGAAGCGGTGAGATATAATCTCCATCGCCATTCACGCCATCGCCCGAATACGCCATGGCTTTTCGCCAGTCACCAGCGGTTGAAAGGGTGGTCGACTCAAAGGAAACTTTCACGTCCCCGGTAAATGTGGCGGCTTGCGAAACTTCCGGTTCACCAAAAAGCCAATCGAACGAAGGTAAAAATGAAGCAACTCCAGTGGTTGAGAGCACCACAAAAAAGAGCACCCAGGTTGCCACGAGCTTTCGCACAAGGGCATGGCGCGGTTCACGACTCAACACTTTGAAATCACGGTATCCAATCACCGGCTTCAATGACGAAATCCACGAATGCTTCGCGCTAAATTCCGGATCCTTGTGATCAAAAAATAATCGATGAGCCGGGTGGCGGAGCCACAACCAGAAAATGGAAAATTCACGGAAAAACGTTTTCAGGGTCTCGCGAATCTTTTTTGAATTTTCCGGGAATTGAATAAATCGTGAGCCGATCAAAATCTCAAGCGCACGTTTGGTCTGCTTATAAACAATGTGGCGCTTCTTAAGAAATGGAACAAGAATCTTGTTTGTAAAAATCAGAAGACCTCGATTAAGAACCGTGTTGATTTTTGAAAAAATCGGCTTGAGGAATTTCGCAAGATGCGTGAACTTTATGATCCCCCACATTTCGCGAACAATAAAAACAATCACGAGGGCCATACCATAAAGCATCCCTGAGAATAGTGTTCCAATCATTTGAAGAACCCAGGCGAGCGTATAGACCATGAGTTCCAAACTCAAAACCAAAAAATGAAAGGGATTTCTCCGGTTTTCTTTTTGTTTTTTATTGAGAATTCGCGACACAGCAATATAAAATTTGCAGCGTTCAAGACAACGCATTGAGTATACCAAAAAATCGCCCAAGGGACGACATGCAGGTGAATAACGTATGGGCATGGCATGCCATGCCCATACGATTACTTTTACTTCTTCTTCCCTTCCGGTTCCTGAGCGACCTCTTTTTCGATTTTTCTTATTTCTTGTGCGGCTTCTTCCGGGTTGAGGAAGGCAACGCTCGCCACACTATCATTCGCTTTTTTGAATCGCATAATGCGCACGCCCTGCGTTGATCGCCCGAGTGTTGAAACCGCATTCGAAGCCGTACGAATCACCTGACCGGCCGAGGACATCACCAGCAAATCACGCTTATCATCTTTTTTGACCAAATGCGCGGCCACAAGTTTTCCGGTTTTCGCGGTGATGTTGGCGGTCTTGATACCCGACCCTCCACGATGTTGCACCTTGTATTCACGCATGGGTGTTCGCTTGCCATAGCCGTGTTCGCTTGCAACCAAGAGCAACCGACCGTCTTTGATATCATTTTTCGTGAGTAATCCCATGCTGATAATCTGATCGTCCCCCTTGAGACGAAGCCCACGCACACCCGAAGCCGTACGACCCATGGGGCGCACATCTTTTTCGCTGAAACGAATGGACATCCCGTCGCGCGTCACGAGCACAATGTCATCTTCACCCGTCGAGCCCATCACCCATTCCAAAGAATCTCCATCGCGCAATTTGATCGCGATGAGTCCTGACTGTCGCACATTCTCAAAATCAGCAATATCGGTTTTTTTCACGGTCCCGAGTTTTGTGACCATGAAAATCGTTTTTGCCGCCTCGAGATCGCTTGAATTCATGGTGGCTGTTACGGATTCACCCGGCGCTAAATTGAGGAAATTGACAATCGCCTGACCCTTTGCGGTTCGTGATGCTTCAGGAATTTCGTAGACCTTCAATTTAAAAACGCGCCCACGCGTCGTAAAGAAAATAACATCCTGGTGCGTTGACGATGAAAAAATCGAGGCAACGCTATCTTCTTCTTTGGTGGTGACGCCGGAGACGCCCTTGCCTCCGCGACTTTGCGCGCGGAACGTATCGGGCGACATGCGTTTGATGTAGCCGTCCTTGGTCATCATCACAATCGTCTGCGTATCGGGAATCACATCTTCCATGGAAAATTCTTTGACTCCGGTTTTCACGATTTTGGTGCGACGATCATTGCCATAGGTATCGCGAAGCATTTCATATTCTCCACGAATAACTGCAAGCATCTTTTTTTCCGATTTGAGAATGGATTCCAATTCTTTCATGAGATCAGTTTTCTCCTTGTATTCTGTTTCGATTTTCAATTGCTCAAGATTGGCAAGACTCTGCAAACGCATTTCAAGAATCGCCACGGCCTGACGTTCTGTCATTTCAAAACGTTTCATGAGATTCACGCGCGCCTCATCTTTATCCTTTGACTTCTTAATGGTTGCGATGACCTGATCGATTTTCGCAAGCGCAATCATCAATCCTTCCAAAATATGCGCCCGCTCCTCAGCTCGTGCCAAATCAAATTCCGTGCGACGTCGAATCACTTCACGGCGATGCTTCACATGCTCCTCGAGAATCGCTTTAAGGCCAAGAGTGCGCGGCTGGATTCCATCCACCAAGGCCACCATGTTGTAATGAAATGCCGTCTGAAGCGGAGTCAGCTGATAGAGGCGATTAAGAACCTTTCGCGGGAACGCATCTTTTTTGAGTTCAATGACGACACGCACGCCATCTTTATTTGATTCATCACGCAAATCTTTAATGCCATCAATTTTTTTCTCATGAACAAGATCGGCAATTTTTTCCAAAAGAGTCGCCTTGTTCAACATGTACGGAATTTCCGTCACAACAATTTGCGAAACACCGCGCTTATTCTCCTGAATTTCCGCATTGGCGCGAACCACAATGCCACCTCTCCCCGTGGAATACGCGGTTTTCAAATCACGCAATCCATAAACCGTGGCGCCGGTTGGAAAATCAGGGCCTTGAATATGCTCCATGATTTCATCGAGCGAAATCGATGGCTTATCAATAAGCGCAATCATGGCATTGCAGACCTCACGCAAATTGTGCGGCGGGATATTCGTTGCCATTCCAACGGCAATTCCCAGCGTTCCGTTCACGAGCAAATTCGGATATTTTGAAGGGAGGACCATGGGCTCTTGATGAGCACCATCATAGTTTGGTTGAAAATTCACCGTGTTCTTTTCAATGTCCAAAAGCAATTCCTCGGCATCAGATTCAAGCTTAGCCTCGGTATAACGCATGGCCGCGGCAGAATCTCCATCCATGGAGCCGAAGTTTCCTTGACCGCGCACAAGCGGATGACGATAAGAAAAAACTTGTGCCATGCGCACCATGGCCTCGTAAATTGAAGAGTCACCGTGCGGATGATATTTTGCCATCACTTCTCCAACAACGTTTGCTGATTTTCGAAATTTGGCCGTTGATCGAAGTCCAATGCTCCACATCGCATACAAAATACGACGCTGGACCGGTTTCAATCCATCCCGCACATCCGGAAGCGCACGCGAAACAATCACGCTCATGGCATAATCGAGATACGCGCGTTGCATTTCCTCGGTGATCGGTTGCGGGAGAATTTCGCCACGCTCCGAATCATAGAGCTCTTGTTTTTCCTCATCGGTTTGTTTCATACCTATGGTTGTTCGTCTTCAATAATAATGGGATTTCCCTCTTCGTCAATGGTAATATCGTCAACAATCGTCCATGGAGCATCCTCGGCTTTTGGAAGGCCAACCTGCACCTCAATGGGATTTTCAGCCTCGTATTTTCCGCGCAATGCTTTGGCAAGCGTTTCAAGAAGACTCTGTGAATTTGCCGCTTCAATGGTTTCTTTGCCCCCTTGAAAAATATCGGAAATGGATTCCTGGGTAATGGGGAGTGATTCCTGCATCGATTCCGCATAATCAATCCCCGATTGCAGACTCTCCTTTGAAACGATCAATTCCTGCGAAATATTTTCAGCCCCTTTTGAAAACAGAATCTCCAGTTGAAAAAGCCAAATCCCAACCACCAACACCCCAATCACCCCAATAAGAAAAATCGCGAGACGTTCTTTTTTTGTTTTTTTTGGCCTTGCTAAATACATAGGCTATACCGGAGGCAGGACCATGGTTTGTGTTTCTTCTTCCGACAAACCGCTCTTCGTGATTTTCAATTTCCCATCTTCCACATGCGTGCAAGAAAGCTCTTTGCAAAATCCTTCGATGCCATCGAGTTCGAATTTACAGCCTGGTATTTGATAATAATACGGGATCAACAATCGCGGTTCGATCTCCTTGATCATATCTTGCGCCTCATCACTTGTGAGAACCGAATGTCCGCCGACGGGAACCAAAAGGACGTCAATATCTCCAAGAGCCGCAATTTCATCAGCGGTAAGCGCGCGATCGAGCGCTCCCAAAAATGCGATCTTCACATTTTCGACATAGAGTCGATAAATCGTGTGCTCAGTGCCATCTTTTTTCGGCACACGAATGCCCGTGGCAAAAATGCCACGCACTTCATACTCCCCCGCATGATTCACTAGAAACGGCACTGACCCTTCTTCCTCATCGGAAACAGCAGAAAGATTATTTGCAATATCTTGATCGTGAGATACCACAACCATATTTGCCTTCATGGATCGAGGAATCTTGACCCCGGCTGATTCACCATATGGATCGGTGATAACCGTTGCTTCCACAGATCCCAATTTTGCGTTCACCTCAAAACACGAAAGTCCATGCCAGACAATTTGCATAAGAAATCAATCAAAAGATGGGACTATTGTACCATCAATTTGTGGATTCGTACAGGGGAATCATGCCGTGTCTTTTTTGAAATCGTCCCCTAAAACACGAACGAGGTCAGCGAGTTGTACCCGCGTGACCTCGAGAGGACGAAACGAAGAGTAGTTGTTCAAAGACTCTATGTGTAGAGCGATTCTTCGCAGACAGCGGCAAGGCACCGACCATTGAAGCCGTAGTCGAGCCAATAGTTGTGCCAGAACCATTTCTCGCCATCCCAGCACAGGCACCGGACGCTCTTATCACCGTATTTACGGGTAAATCCAATGGCCCAGAAGAAGATACAGAGGCGGTGGCCTTGTTCATCTTGTCTCCATGCCACAGGAACAAGATGAGTGTTCTCCATCAACGCATCCAGGATGTTCGGATGGAGAACAGTTCTTCCTTGAATCCCCCTTAAAACGTCGTATCCGACAATGGTGCCGGTCTTTTGTGCGGCGAGGAGATACAGGACGACCTCGCGGCCGGCAACGAAGAGCTTGTCGCCACGGTGTCCAACTCTCACCCAGCCGCTCATGCCAGATTCCATCAAAACAACTTGCCTTGCACCCTCGGACGGCAAGCGCGGCGGGAAGTCGAGGTTCACCTCGATGGTGTTTTCATCCACCTTGCGCCACAGCAGTGGCACAGATGGTGTTGCCGTCGTTCCGAATCGCCCTTCGCTAATATCCTGTAGGGCTTCGAGTACGCGCTCCGGGTCGAGCGGACTTCCTCCTTTCTGGCTAAGTTGCCGTTTGATCTCGCCCATCCTCCTATCGATCTTCCAGTACTGGTCGCCGGTGACAGGAAATCCCGCCATAGCAACCCCCTTATTGAATGCCGCCAGCCCGCCGATTGTGAGGTGGATCCCCACTTCTCGACAAGATCATTTGTTGAATGCGGCGTTTCGAAGCCCAGAACTGAGCTTAAAAACGCCACTTTCAAGAAATGAAAGTAATAACAGAACTTTGAAAATGTCAAACATTTAAACCCCCTCCTGCTTTGCCCCTTCGGCAAAAATCGCGCTCCAGGATTCGATTTCTTTCTTGATTTCCTCTTCCGTCGGATCACGCTCCACCATCGACCACCCTTCTTCCAACTTATCGGCAATGCTATTGATCTCCTCTTTCCAGTGCAAATCACGATCCCCCATTGATCGTAATTCATCGATCATTTTTTGCATGCGGTCAACTTCTTCCTGATGTTTTTTTACGAGCTCTTCGTATTGAATCTTCTTTTTTGCTGCACGCTCACTGCATTGATGTTCCAGAATGTCATCAGCCGCAAGAATCGCTTGTTCCACTTGATAGCGTTCCTCGGGTGATAATTGTTCTTCAAAAAGTTTGCTTGCTACAAAATCATCGAGCATCACTCCGTTTTTTGTAATCTCTTCAATTTTTTTCTTGAGCGATTCATCGAGTCGTTCAAAAACCGCGGTTTGCAAGCGTAATTCTTCATCGCTTTCGCAAAGTTCTTTATACGCATGGCGATAGGGATATTCTTTGCGCCCAACAAGCACCAATGCCTGATGGATTTGATGTTCCGTGACTTCGGGATTATCCGTCAGTTCTTTGTGGAGTGTTAATGCTTCTGTTCTGATTTCCTCGGGAATAAGTGGCACGAGTTTATCGATCGCGATTTTAAATTCATCCAGAAAATGTTGATGTGGGTGATCCATATAGTAATTATTAGAACTTTCGCCTTTGGCGCATAACTTTGTCAAAAACCTACGCACTTCGTCACCGTACGTATTTGTACGGCTCCTCGTTGCTCGGTTTTTTCCTCGTTCTGCATCCAAATGCGAGAAGTTCTCGACAGGATGAGTTTACCACGAAAAGAAACTCACGCAAAAACACGAATGCCCGCTCTCGTTCGTCGAGGCGGGCACAAGAAGAACCTCCTACAGGAAAAAATGACCGGTGCGCATTCGCACAATGAGCTCGAACGAGTCCGACCGGAGGATCGCGGAAACGAACGGCGCCATCTCATCGACCATGGCCAGGCGATCGCGCCCGATCTCGCTCGAATCGCTGTCCGCTGATAAGAGCGGAAGTACGAGAATCCCCAACCCAATCTCCCACATCGCTTTATCGTTTCTCCAATCCCCGATAGCGATCGTTCTCGCTGGCCGACACCCGCCCCGACAACAGGCTTCAAGGAAAACGCGCCCCTTGTCCCCATCGCCGATAATGGAAGAATGCTGACAGCTGTGGATGGTGCCATCATCGTTCCAAATGAGCTCGGCGCCGAAAATATCGAGCGCCGGTGACCCACTCCGCGGAGGAAGATCGTGGAAGAGCGGGTCGACGAAATCGTAGAGCCCTGAGGTGATCACGCACCTCCGGTTCTGCTGAAACGTCGTGAGCAACTCGATGATGTGTCCACGCCGCGGCATTGCCTGCGCGAGCGCGCGAACTTGCCCGCGCGTGATCCCAGCTTGCTTCATACGCCCAATGAACCTGAGAAGAAGTGATCGATAGTTCTCCGGATGGCCCTGTTGCAAGGATGTGATATAACGATTCACGTCCAAACGATTTTCCTCTTGCAAACCTACGGGAAACGTCTTGCAAATCGCATCGAACTGGTTTCCCAAGACGCTGGTCCAGTCGCAGTCGAGCGCCACCCCATCCGCGCTCGCAACGGCCTTCGCGAACATACGCACCATGCGATGCTCGCGCTCATTCACCAGAAGAGCCGCACCCGGATTCCTACTGAGAATTCTCGAAACCGGCTTCGAGGGGTTATAGAGCCCGATATGTGCGAACATCGTCTCTCCAACGGTAAAAGGTTCAAGTATTTCGCGTCGATATCCTACCTGATTCACAAGAAACCACAATGTTTGACAAAAAAAGATGATTCCACTACAATTTCCGCACATTTAATTCTTAGCGCCTGTTAGCCTGGACCCTCTTTGAGGGGAAACGCTGTCAGGAAACACCTATGACAAATGAAGAAGCGATCGTAAAAAATGAGCTTGCCGAGCTTTTAAGCGAGGGCGAGTTTTTAAATATCCCAAAGGTTGGCGACCTTATTAAAGGTCGTGTGCTCTCAACCAAGGGTCGCGAAGTGCGTATTGATGTTGGCGGGCTCACCACCGGCGTTGTGCGTGGAAAAGAACTTTTCACCGATAGCGGGACCTATACCGATCTCCACATCGGGCAGGAAGTTGAGGCAACCGTTATTGACGTTGAAAATGAAAACGGCGAAATGGAACTTTCTTTCCTCTATGCCGGAAACAAGAAATCCTGGCAAACGCTTCGAGACAATTTGCAAATCAATCAAACGGTTGATGCGAAGGTACTCGATGCGAATAAAGGTGGCTTGATTGTAAAAGTCGGTCACATCAATGGTTTCTTGCCGGTTTCCCAGCTTGCCCCGGAAAATTATCCACGAGTCACGGGTGGTGATAAGCAGAAAATTCTCGATAAGTTGAATTCATTCATTGGCACAACCATGCACGTGAAGGTGCTCGATTTAAATGAAGGTGAAGAAAAATTGATTGTCTCTGAAAAAGCGGTCTGGGAAGATGAACAACATGCGGTTATTTCCCAAATCAAAATCGGTGATCTTATTGAGGGAGAGGTGACGGCACTTGCTGATTTTGGTGCTTTCATCAAATTTTTCCCACAAGGCGGACAAGCTACTCCGCTCGAAGGATTGGTGCACATCTCCGAAATCGCTTGGCAACGTATTGATCATCCTCGCGATCTCTTAAAGATCTGGCAACGCGCCAAAGCGCAGATCGTGGGAATTGAAGGAAGCAAAATCTTCCTTTCCATGAAAAAACTTGTGGAGGATCCATGGGCCGGTGTTGAAAAACGCTATAAGATTGGTGATGTCGTCGAGGGAAAAGTCCTCAAATACAATCCATTCGGATTATTCGTGGAGCTTGACCGCGATATTCACGGACTCGCTCACGTCTCTGAGCTTTCCAATAAGCCGGTCGCTGATCTTGCGACCATTGCCAAGATCGGTGAAACACGACAATTCAAGATTGTCTCCATCGAACCGCAAGAACATCGCCTTGGGCTTTCCATCAAAGCTCTTGAAAAACCTGTGGTCGAGGAAAAGCCGGTGACGGAAGAGAAACCGGAAGAGAAAAAGGCGGAAGAACCTGAAATCAAAACAGAATAAAATCGAGTAAATAGAACGTAGGGAACAAAAATTTTGTTCCCTATTTTCTTTCTTGCGAAATTAAAATGAGAATGGTACGATGCCTATCCAAAATACCCTATGAAACCTCTCTCAAAAAATCTCATCATTTTCGTGCTCATGACCGTGGCCATTGGTGTTGTTTTTTCTTCCTATCAAATCAAAAACACCAAACCCGAAACCATCAATACCACCTCTCTCGTTGCCATGATTCAAGCCAATGAGGTGAAGAGTATTACGGTTCAGGAAGATATACTCACAATTGTCGATCAGAATGATGTCATCTACACTTCAAAAAAAGAAGCTGATCAATCGCTTTCCGATCTGTTAACCAATTACGGAGTCGAGTCACAATCACTCCAGACCATTGCCATTGAGATTAAGGATCCGAGCCCGGTGGTTTCCGTGCTTCGAACCATCCTGCCGACGCTTCTTTTCTTGGTTGGCTTCCTCATTATCTTCTGGTTGATTTCCCGACAGATGCAAGGCGCAAACAATAAAGCACTTTCCTTCGGGCAAGCGCGCGCCAAAGAAAATAATCCTAAAAAAAATCGCGTCACGTTCCAAGATGTTGCCGGTGCCAAAGAGGCAAAAGATGAACTCACCGAAATTGTTGATTTCTTAAAACATCCAAAAAAATACATCGAGGTCGGCGCAAAAATTCCAAAAGGCGTTCTCTTGATGGGCCGACCAGGAACCGGAAAAACACTTCTTGCCCGCGCGGTTGCCGGCGAAGCGAATGTCCCGTTTTTTCATATTTCCGGTTCGGAATTCGTGGAAATGTTCGTGGGTGTTGGAGCTTCGCGCGTGCGTGATCTTTTTCAAAAAGCAAAAAAAACAACACCATGCATTGTCTTTATTGATGAAATCGATGCGGTTGGACGTCAGCGTGGAGCCGGGCTTGGCGGCGGACATGATGAACGCGAGCAGACTCTCAATCAAATCCTTGTCGAGATGGATGGA
This sequence comes from Patescibacteria group bacterium, assembly GCA_041661425.1. GTDB lineage: Bacteria > Patescibacteriota > Patescibacteriia > UBA9934 > UBA9934 > JBAYHI01. Next base: position 23,759 of record JBAZUI010000006.1, read on the forward strand.
TTCGATCCCAATAGTGGCGTGATTGTGATTGCCGCCACGAATCGCCCTGATGTTCTCGACCCCGCGCTTCTTCGCCCAGGGCGATTTGATCGCCAAGTGACGCTTGATCTACCGAATCTCGTGGAACGAGAGCAGATCCTCCAAACGCACGCAAAAAATAAACCGCTCGAAACCGACGTTAATCTTCGCCGCATTGCCGAGCGAACGATTGGATTTTCCGGAGCAGATCTCATGAATATCATGAATGAAGCGGCCATTCTTGCGGCGCGTGAAAATAAAAAGAAAATTTGTCAGCTCCACGTACTTAATGCCATTGAAAAAGTGATGCTGGGACCGGAACGAAAAAGCCAGGTCCCCTCACCCGAGGAAAGAAAGATTACCGCTTATCACGAAGCGGGTCATGCTATTGTTGGCCACAACTTAGCGTATGCCGATGATGTGCATAAAATCTCCATCATCTCTCGAGGCATGGCCGCGGGCTATACCATGAGTTTGCCAAATGAGGATCGCCGTATTCACCATCGTCAAGAATTCTTGGATGATATGGCAATGATTTTGGGAGGCTATGCCGTTGAAAAAGAACTCTTCGGCTCTGTAAGCACCGGGCCATCCAATGATCTAAAAAAAGTCACACAAATGGCCAAATCTTATGCCACCCAATATGGCATGAGCGATGCGCTTGGCGCTCGCACCTATGGCGAGACCGAGGAATTGATCTTCCTCGGAAAAGAAATTCACGAAAAACGGGATTATTCCGAACAAACCGCCCAGGATATCGATAAAGAAATCCAACGGCTCATCAGCGAAGCTCTGGAACGAGCCACAACGATCATCCATGCCAATCGAGAAAAACTCGAGGCCGTGGTCGTTGCCCTTCTCGAAAAAGAAACCATCGAAAAAGAAGCGTTTGAGTTGATTGTTGGCGCTCACGTCCCTCGTCCGGCATTGGAGGTTCGAAAATAAATTCGAACTCGCTCTCTGTTTCGTGTATAATAGAGGGAGTCTGTTTTGATTTTTGGAGGATATGAATAAGCATCGTTTCGGCACAAGTTTTGACGTCTATCACGCCATTCTTGGCAGTGCCTGGAAAACCGCACGAACCCATAAGGAATTATGGGTCTTTGCGCTTGGAGCCGCCATCCTCAATACCGGAGTCGTCTTTCGACAGGTCCTTGATATTTTCTGGTATGTCGAGCCAAAAGAAGAGCTTGGCAATGCAATTGTCCAAGGGATTTCCAATCGTCTTCCTTGGCTTCTTGAATGGGCGCAACAAATCGTTTTACTCGATACCTGGGCCATGATTTTGACACTCATCGTGAGCGTGGCTGTTGTCGCGGCGCTCGTTATTTTTTCCGTTTCATTTCAACAACTTCTTCTCCAGGGAGTCCACATTGCGACCGTCCATAAGCATCGCATCTCTTTTCGAAGACTTTGGCATGGCATGGTTCATATTCATTTTTGGCGCCTTTTTGCCGTGAATGCCATGATTATTCTCACCCTTCTTTTTCTCATTATCGGCTCTTCGTTCCCATTGAGCATTGCACTTCAATATGCGCCCGAGGCTTCTTCGTGGATTTACGCGGCTTGCTATACCCTTCTTATTCCAATCTCGCTCATCGTGAATATGGTCGGCATGGTGATGATGGTGGAAATCGTACGCGCTGATCTATCCATTGATGCCGCGTTTTTGAAAACACTTAAAAAACTCAAGCATCACTGGCTCTTCATGACGGAATTTGGATTTCTCCTTTTTCTCCTCAATACGCTTCTTGCTTTTCTTGGAATCCTCATCTTATTACTTTTTCTTGTCCCAATTGGCGTGGTGGAAGCTTTTGCGATTGGCTCGGGATGGCCAGGTGGAGCAGATATTCTTTCAACCCTTGCCTTCATGGTGGTTCTGATTGCGGGAATGGGATATGCCGCGTTTATTACAACCTTCAATTATAGTGCCTGGACCGAATGCACCAGTCGACTTGAACACTTTTCCTGGCATCCATGCCTTGAACATTTCACCCGCCGTATCATGGCCTTATTTTCACGAACATGACGCAAGATATTCCTTCCATTGAAGATTTGATGCAAAAAACCGCTCCCTCTCCTGCAGGCGCCGCGCCTAAAGCCGGAAGATCAACGGGTTCTGTTTCGATCACAAAAACTGAGGAACAATTACAAAAAACCATTCAAAAAGTTGAGCTTCAAGGCAAAGAAGCCGAGGCAAAAGCGCAAGCGGCCACCATTGGAGTTGAATATGTGAACCTTAAGGGTTTCCCCATCAGCCCGGATGCCTTGACCATTATTCCGGAAGCGCAGGCAAAAGAGCTCAAGGCAATCAGTTTTATTTTTACCGGCGCGGAATTGCGTATTGCTGCGGTTCAACCTGCCAGTCAGCAAATAAAGGACCTTCTCTTTCAACTGAGCGAACGGAATAAAACGCACGGGGCCCTTTATAAAATCACGGAAGAAAGTTTTGAGGAAGCCTATCAACTTTATGCCAATCTTCCAAAAATCAAGGCAGTCGTAAAAGGCGTTCAAATCAAAGAAGAAGAACTCAACAGCTACCAAGAAAAGATGGAGAAAATTAGCGATATCGCAAATGTTCTTTCTGGCGCAACCATGACCGATGTCTTGGCGATTGTGATTGCTGCCGCTCTAAAATTACGGTCGTCCGATATCCACATCGAGGCCGAGGAGCAAGGAATTATGGTGCGCTTTCGCGTGGATGGAATTTTGCAAGAAGCCGCTATTCTCGAAAATTCGCAATGGAAAAAAATCATCAGCCGCATTAAATTGATTGCCGGACTTAAATTGAATATTACGGATCGCCCGCAAGATGGCCGGTTCACGATTTTTCAAAAAAATAATAAAATTGATGTTCGTACATCCACCCTTCCAACGGCCTGGGGAGAGTCTGTTGTTCTTCGTATCCTCAATACCGAAGCTGTGAAATTGGATTTTGCAGATTTGGGATTTCGGCCGGCCGCGCTCAAGCGTCTTGAAGCGGAGATTCTCAAGCCTCATGGCATGATCGTGACGACCGGTCCAACCGGATCTGGAAAAACCACGACTCTTTACGCCATTCTCAAACGCTTGAATGAACCGGGAGTCAAAATTATCACACTCGAGGATCCGATCGAATATAAAATCCAAGGGATCAATCAATCGCAAATCGACACATCAAGAGATTACACGTTTGCGAAAGGCCTCAAATCCATTCTCCGCCAAGATCCAGACATCATCATGGTTGGAGAAATTCGTGATTTGGATACAGCGGAAACCGCCATTCAAGCCGCCCTCACTGGTCACTTAATGCTTTCAACCATTCACACAAACGATGCGGCAGGCGCCGTGCCACGGTTTATTTCCATGGGAGTCAAACCGTTTCTTCTTGCTCCTGCAGTGAATGCCATTATGGGTCAGCGTCTAGCTCGAAGGCTTTGCGATAAATGTCGTGCTCCATCAACCCTCGGTGCCGAGACGCTTCAAAAAGTTCAAGAAATCATTGCGGGAATTTCCGAAACATCCGGGGAAACAAAACCAACCATCACGGCGACAACTTTTTTTGCGGCAAAAGGATGTGAGGCGTGCAATGGCACGGGCTATAAGGGACGCATCGGACTTTATGAAATCCTTGTGAAAAATCAAGAAGTCGAGGCATTCATATTAAGCGAGAATATCTCGGAATACGCCATGCGTGATATTGCAAAAAAACAAGGAATGATTACGATGTTAGAGGATGGCATTCTCAAAGCCAGCGAAGGATTAACAACCATTGACGAAGTTTTCCGCATTGCGGGAATGTAAAAAATACTATGCTGAAAAAATATTTGATTCCCATCGACATGCCGGAAGGCTCACATGATTCTCGGCACGAAAGAATTTCCGGGCCAGAAGCCCCCACTCGAGGAAAAAAAATACCGGCAACCGAACGCATCCGACCTTCAAAAATGGTACCGCCTCCTTCGAGAGAAGGAACAGCAGCCATGGAGCGAGTCTCAAGAGCCGAAGCACTTCAGAGCCTCGATGCCTATTTCGAGAATGCACAACTTCCAGATGCTCTTGCCACAAAACTTCTTGTTGATAAATATCGAAACAGTGAACTCACAAGCGATGAAATTCGAGCGGATTTTATCATGCTCGATGATTCCTATAGAAATTTTGTTTTCACGCTCAAAAAATTCAACCCCGATATTCAATTGCCATCTTCCCTTGATGATTATCGTGAGACGCTCTTAGCAGAGTTTGAGGCATTTAGTTCAAGTGAAATTTCCGAGGGTGAAAGAATACAAAACGAAGTTTTAAAAACGGTCCAGAAAAATCCAAACAAACAAAACATCATGGATCGTATTCAATATCTAATTAGAACAGCGAATGAATATATTCGAGCGATCCGACGGATTGATTCGATGGAGAAACAAGAAAACATCCGACAAAAAAATGAGGAGACGGAGGATCACTATCAATACTCCGCCGAAAACGTTGAGCAATTATTTCCCGATCTCGCTGATTTTCCCCGCCAATCTGCCGAAGATTTTGTTCGTGAATATGAAATGGGGAAAAGAAGCATAGAAGAAATGGAAAATCTTATTTCTGAGCTTGATGCAAAATTCTCTAATCTCTCTCAATCGCTACAAAAACAATATCCGGATCTCATTTTTCCAAGTTCACTTAAAGAATATTTAAAAGATGAGAGCCTTTATCAAGACCTCACAAAAGAAGAAGTGATCCAAAACGCAAAAGCGCGTCGACCGATTTCCGAACTCGATCGTATTCTTACTGGAATAGAAAATCAATTTGAAGTTGCACCAGGTGAAAGTCGTGAGGCAAAAAAAATGATGGTCATTCTTAACCTAGCTCATGAATATTTGAATGGATACCAACAAATACTTGAAGAAAAAATGAAAACAGATAAAACCGATGAGGAAAAACGTAAAACAAGAATAGAAATGGGATTCTTTGGAAGGCTAATCAGTGACATGGGAGATCAAATTCGAGGCTATTCTAGATGATCGAGATTTCCTTCATCTCAATCGTCCGTTCGTTCTCGGTTTTGTAAGTAAAAGTGATTGTCTGCGTCGGTTGGGCCGGGAGATAATCAACCATATTGGGCCACTCGAGAAAAATGACCGTATGGTCATTTTTTTCATCCTCGAGCGCCAGGGCCTCGAGGTGAACACTTTGTTTAAAACGATACAAATCAAGGTGAACAATTTTCTTGATCAATGTGTGAGTGACCGGGTATTCATGCATGATGGCGAATGTGGGACTCTTCACTCGCACCGTCGACCCAAGGGCCTCGGCAATACCTTGAACAAAAGTCGTTTTCCCAGACCCAAGATCGCCAATCAAAGCAATCACTTCCCCGCCATGAAGCGTTTTGGAGAAATCAGCAGCGATTTTTTTTGTTTGTTCTGTGCTATGAGATTCGTACGTCATATCGCCGTAGGGACGTTGCCCTTGTCCTGCCGAAGCTCCAATTTATCCGTCGTAGCTTTAGCGAAGACGGAAGGAGCGAAGGAGGATGCAACGTCCACGGTTAAATCAAGGTTCGGATTCGCAAATAATATCAGGGGATTGGTGTAATTTGCCTCATTTCCAAATCGGAAGCATCCGGCGGCGGCGATCATGGCCGCATTATCCGTGGCATAAGCCATGGGCGGAATAGAAACCGGAAGCTTATTAAATTCACCAATTTCTTTGAGAAAACGCTGACGGAGGATGGTATTTGCCGCAACTCCTCCGGCAAGAATCGCGCTTTTCGGTCGATACTGGGCCACGGCTCGAGCGGTTTTTTTAATGAGCACCTCAACGATCGCCTCTTGATATGAAGCGGCAACATCTTTTCTGAACTTTTCATTTGTAATTTCAGATTCATGCTTCCTCAAAAAATAGAGGAGCGATGTTTTCAATCCCGCAAAACTGAAATTCAAATTCGGATCCTTAAGTAACGCTCGCGGAAAATCATAGGCATGGGGGTTTCCGCATTCAGCAAGTTTTGCGATATTCGACCCTCCGGGATACGGCAATCCCAGCATATGCGCGGCCTTATCGAAGGCTTCACCTGCCGCGTCATCGATCGTCTCACCCAAACGCTCAAACTTCCCATGATCGCGCATGAGAATAAGTTCAGTGTGCCCGCCAGAAACAATCAATGCAAGACAGGGAAACCCCGGTTTTATTCCCTCCATAAGCCAATTCGCATAGATGTGACCTTCCATGTGACTCACAGGAATCAATGGTTTTTGCCAAAGCCAGGAAAGAGTCTTCGCAACTTCGACACCAATGCGAAGCGCTGGAGGTAGACCCGGGCCAGCTGTGACGCAAATGGCATCAATCCCCTCCCCTTCATTGGATATTTCATGCTCGAGCATTGGGAAAATCGCTTCTAAATGCTTTCTTGCTGCCACTTCCGGCACCACACCCCCGTATTCTTTGTGGATGATAATCTGGGACAAAACCTCATTCTTTTCAACCGAAAGCTCCCCAGCCCCACCTTTCGTGACCAAAGCAAGCGCGGTTTCATCGCAACTCGTTTCAATGCCTAAAATACGAATCATATCGGAGAATATCATAACACCGTAGGGGCTTGGCACGCCATGCTGATACGCCACGGACGTAGCGTCCTCCTTCGCTCCTTCCGTCTTCGCTAAAGCTACGACGGATAAATTGGAGCTTCGGTAGGACAGGGGCTACGTCCCTACGGCGATTCGAAAGACCCCCTCTTTACTCCCCCTTGGCAGGGGGAGGCACATCTTATTGAACTCGGCCCGCCGGAAACCGAAGGGGCTGGAAGCCCCCTCTATTGAAATAATCGTGGATATTTGCTAGCGTTAGCTTAAGCTTAATTAAGCAAATCTATGGATTTCCTCTATTTTCTTCTCGTTGCCGCTGGCATTCTTCTGATTATCAGCGTGAAACAGGTCAATCAATACCAGCGTGGCGTCAAGTTCCAGCTCGGAAAATTCACAAAAGTGATGGAACCCGGCTGGCGTATTGTGATCCCGATCATCCAAAGCATGACGCGTGTTGATATTCGTATTAAAGCCGTTGATGTGCCCGATCAAGAGGCAATCACCAAGGATAACGTTTCTGCCCGCATCAATGCTGTTATTTATTATAAAGTGAGCGATGCATCGAAAGCCGTGATTGAAGTTGAAAATTTCACCTATGCGGTGAGTCAGCTTGCTCAAACCACCATGCGAAACGTGGTCGGTGCAATGGAATTGGATGAGCTTCTCTCAAACCGTGAAAGTGCTTCATTGAAAATCAAAGAAATCGTTGATACCCTCACAGATCCATGGGGCATCCGCGTTGAAAATGTCGAACTCAAGGATATCAATCTCCCAGAAGAAATGAAGCGCACAATCGGTAAACAGGCCGAAGCAGAACGTGAGCGTCGAGCGGTTGTTATCAAGGCTCAAGGCGAAGTCCAGGCCGCGGAAAACCTCCGCCAAGCCGCCACAACGCTTTCGAGCGCACCCGGAGCTCTCCACCTTCGCACACTCTCAACTATCAATGACGTTTCAAGCGATGCTTCAAACACCATCATCTTCGCGATGCCAATTGAAATCTTGCATGCTTTGGAAGGATTCAAAAAGAAAGAATAATAAGTTAATCACAAAGGGACGAGTGACCACGACTCGTCCTTTTTGATTTAAAGAGCGAATAGTTCATCAATCACAAAGACATGATCCAAATGGCCAACACCCCAATGAACTACCATTACAGGAAACAGAACGTGTTACCAATGTATCTCATCTTCTCCACCTTCTCGTACAGAGTATTGACTTATTAACAATTTTTCACTAGTATCATTTGTTAATCGTCCTTTCACATCTGCAACATTTGGAGCTCCCGATGAACTGGTTTACAAAACTGTATATGGCAGTCTTGAGCGTTTACGTTCTGGTCTATGCAATACTCGGACTTGGACAAGAACTCAACCTTGACGCGCGCACCCTGCGCTATACGGCACTCCTCGTGCTCCAGGGACAAATTCCCTACGAAGAAGTACGGGAATTCAACTTCCCCAGCACCTACCTCTACAATATGTTCACCATCAAGCTCCTGGGGATGAATAATATTGCATTTACCCTCGTTGACTACGCAGTAGTCACGATCGGATGTCTGGCGATTGTCGGGATCATGCGACAACTTGCCTCGGATCTGGCGATTCCAGCCGGACTCACGTATGGCGCGTGGCACATCGCATTGAGTCACGGGACGGCCATGGAACGTGATGTCTTCATCGCAACCTTCAGCCTTATCTGTGTGTTGGCCTTCAGTCAATTCGTCAACACTAAAAGCGAATGGTGGCTTGTGCTCGCCGGCCTCTCTCTGGGCGTCGCGGGTTCTATCAAGCCAACTTCCGGACTTCTCTGTCTACTCCTCGTGCTCCTGCTCGAAAGACGACAGCAGAGATTTGCGGCATTACGCCTTGCTTGCTACACCGCTTTCCCAATACTTGCGAGTTTTGGTTGGATTTACAGCGCTGGTGGACTTCCGGCATTTTGGGAAATCCTAACTAGAGAAACCCCGGTACACAACTCCACAAAAAACATGACGCTTCGATACCTCAACAACTCGCTGTTCAAAGATACACTCATAGTGATCACCCTTGTGATGGCGGGAGTCATCATCTGGAACCAATCCAGGTGGAGAATCGGGGTCACTACACTACTACTCACGTGCCTGTTTGGGCTGTTTCACTACCTCTTCCAGGGGAAGGGGTACGATTACCACACCTACCCACTCGTGGCGCCGGGGATCGCGCTCAGCTTTCTCTGTTTTGGCCGACGATCCACCTACCTGGCGATCTTCCAGACCGTCATCGTTGGCTTTCTGATCATACTGGCCATACCAGAACAAACAAGTCGATTCACTCCACCGAAAGAGGCGGTCGCGACGCTTCAAACTGAGCTGGAGGACCTCTCGAGAACCGGAGACCACATCATGATCGTCGAACATTTCGCGATCCTGCATGAGGTTTTCCTAAACTCCCGACTCAACTCCGTTCGTGGTTACTGGTATGACTACCTCGTGACGAGCCCTACACATACGGAATTTGTGGAGCGGCGACGCATGGAGTTCATGTCGGATGTGAGGAGATTCGATCCGGAAATCGTCGTGCTAGGACGACGATCGTACCTGGAAATCGATTTCGAGAGGTTCAACAACTTCCCGAAACTGATCGACTGGATCGGGCACAACTGCATGCCCGCCAGCATGGAGTACTGGTACCAGATCTACGACTGCCGCGTTTCGCCTCACCTCCTTGCCCGCCCCTGATTCGACGAAAAGTCGAAACAGTGTGGCGGGTTTCGTGTTTCTAGCTCCAGTCGTTGACAGATCGAGAAAAAAATCGTATGATCTCCGCACCAATATTGACCATGGCCCTATCGTCTAACGGTCAGGACGCGGGCTTTTCAAGCCTGCAATCCGGGTTCGATTCCCGGTAGGGTCACCAATAAAACCACAGTCACGAACGATTGTGGTTTTATTGTTTGAATCATAGGACATGCCCTGTGGCATGTCCGTCGGGAATCGAACGCCGGAGCCAAATTCCGCCAGCAGGCGGAATGGCGAGGCGGTGGCTAGGCCAAGGCGAGCGACGGCAAGCCGAGAGGCACGGGCGATTCCCGGCCCGTCCTTCAAAGCTCTGTTTCTGCAGAGCGAAGGAGGATGGGGTCACCATCCTTCGCTCCGACTATTGTCGGAGCTACGGCTGGCAGGCCAAAAAACCACAGTCATGGACGATTGTGTTTTATTGTTTGAGTTTCGTCAGACGATTCCCAGACTGTCCTCCGAAGCTCTGTTTCTACAGAGCGAAGGAAGATAGACGTTCCCTGGCAAAAAAACGTATAATGCCATCAAACGAAAACGATTATGAATAAACAATTCGGCGAAGATTTCTCCATCCACGAAGCCCCATCGCAAGCCCGAGAGGAAAAACGTGATGTCGAAACTGACATGAATCAGGAGGCTCAGATAGAAATAGAGGGGAATATGTATGAAAAACTTGCTGATTTGGTAATGCAATATCGAGATAGTGATGAAAAAAAGAAAAAAATTATATTAAAAAATAGTGAAAAATTTTTATCAAAATTCATTCAAGTAATGAACGATTCGTATACGTTTGAAGAATTCATTAATTCAACATTCTATGGTTATCTAGATGGGCCAAACGACAAAAAGGTAATGAATGATTTCTATCATTATTGCATTTTTTTTGAGGATGCAGAAAAAAATCTCCCATTTATTAACAAAATACAAAAATTCGTAAAAGAATTCCGTACCGCCTACGAGGCGACTCTTCATAATGAAATCGATCATAATTTTAAAATAAAAGTAACTGATGATGAAAAATCATTACGAGAAAAAAAACGCTTAATTATTAAATATGTAGATGAACTATTTTCAGATGTGGTATTTAATGGGCAGATTGAAATTTTAGGAGAATTAATTAAAAAGGAGGGTGAAAAAATTCTTGATAAGATTACTCCGAAAGAGATCAACCATATCTGGTATTCAGATGCCATTGATATTGAGGAATGTAGTGATCTTGAAAAATCACTTATTCAACGAGAATTGAAAAATCGTTTTCATGAGGACGATATTCAACTACGTGTACATGCCACACAAGAACAAATCGTCACGCATCTCGATAAAAACACAATTGGTGTTTTTAATGTAGACGGAAAGCTTGAGCGAATCGAATCAGCTACAGTTCCTCAAGCGACATCTATTGAAGAAATTCTATTATTTCAGCCTATAGATGGGGATGCGACACTCGAAAAATATCAATCAAGACACATTCATACATTTACTCACCTTCAAGATCTAAAGCTTCGCTTTCAGATCGAAGAAGAAAATGGAATATCATTTAAGGATTTTACATTGCGCGAACAGGTTTGGCTCGTTGCGGCGATTGAAAATAGCTCTGAATATCTTCCATCTCAAAAATCTGTCAGAGCATCTTATTTCAACGAAGAAAAAAGAAGACGTTTTGAAACATTTTTACATCGCTATGGAGTAGATGGCGCAAAAGCATTTCTTTCTGCCGAGTTTGGAGAGGAATTTGAGGAAGTGGTTCTTCGCATTGGCGAAACATTCGATGCTGATGTTGCGAAGGAGATCTTCAAAAAATTCCGTGTGCTCGTTGAAGCTGCGCAAAAAGAAACCAATATCCTCATGGCTGAATATCTCAAAGAGACCCCGAATGTCGACCCGGCAAAAATTGAACGGCTCCTGATGGAGCGTGCTCAACGATTCCTTGAGAATTTCGTGGAAGGAAAAACGGCAGCGAGCTCTCGTGAAGAACTTCTCAAAGCACTCGAGGAAACACAAACTGATCTTGTCATCCTTTCCGCCATCCTCCGAACAACCCTCAAGGAAAACCCAGATCTCGGATTTGATATTCTCAAGGATATTGAATTTGGAGGATATACCGGAGAAGAGATCGATGATGAGGATAAACAAGAGATGATTCGCATTCTTGAAAAAAATTGGGCGCCAAAGGGAAAAAATTTTACGGAGTTCGTTTCCGAAGCGCTTCGAACGCCCCTCATGAACAATGATCCCAATGATATTTTCTATGTGCTCAAACGTGACAATGACATTTTGACCTTCATGCGCCTTGAAAAAAAACTTGAAGAAGATGGATCGTCCTATCTGTACGGAGGATCATTTAATGTGAACCCGGATGTCCGTGGATCGGGACTTGGGGAGACGATGATGAAAACCGTGATCGATGAACAAGCGCGCACCAATCGCATCCGTGTTGATTCTGAAATTGGGACAGATGCGAGCATTATGTATATTGAACGCTACAAATTGCATGTTGTTGGTGCAAAAACATATGATACGCCACTGGGACAATTTCGTTCCATGATTCTTGAGCGAAATGATGCGGAGGAGTATCCCCCACTCGAGGATGAAACAAGTGAGAAAATCGTGACGCTTCGCATTGATCCTCAAAATATTGAAGCAATGCAAAACAAAATCAACGAATACATTGAACAAGGATATCGAGGAACCCATGCCTCGAAATCAAAAATAGGCGAACGATTGATTACGTTTCAAAAACCAGCGATTAAACTTCAAGAAGCCGCCTGATTCCAGAGATAATCAAAAAGTGATTCTTGATAATGCGCCATGGCCTCATCGCGCACAATCACAGCAAATATTTTTTGTTCACGAACAATCACAAATACAACGGTATTGCCGTAAATCTCTGCTGTCACTTTTGTATTGGTGAAAAAATCTGGCAAATAGCGAATGGTCGAAAATTCCTTCTCATAATCCGCAAACATCTTCCGAAGTTCCGGACGATCAGGCACAAGCAATTGCTTTCTGATTTTTTGTCGAATCCGTTTTTTCGTATAACGTCCATTAAGATCGGCGACTTCGCCTTTCAGTAAATTCGGATCCCCCATGGTTTTAATGAGTGATTTTGACTGGAGCGAATCCTCAAGTGCCCGCTCAATGCCTTCGAGTCCTTCAAAAATCTCAATCGTGGGCTTCCCTGTTGATAAATTGAAAATCGATGCCAATTGTGGGAGCGAGGCAGTGAATTCGCTTCGGAGCATTTGGATATCCGTCACTTTCTTCTGGATCATGCTCTCTAGCTTTGTGGGGTCAACCGCCTCAAAAACCTGCTGTTTACCTTCAACCGAAAGCACCAATCCTTTGGCCTTGAGGCTATTCAAGATATTGTAGACATTCCCCCGCCCCAGTTTTGAGGTCTCAAAAAGGTCTCGGGCCCTGGTTTTCCCCTGGATAAGCAAAAGCTCATAGAGCTTAGCCTCATTTTCAGATAATCCGATCTTTTGAAGGATGGGAAATTGAGCTTGTTCTGTCATATTGTGGTTTTGTATGGGCAAGGCGCGCCTTGCGGTTTTGTACGGGCAAGGCACGCCTTGCCCCTACGGCTTATGTCATTATATGACAATCACCCATATCATTACTAATTGCCTGTTGAAGAATAGGCCTATTTATTGATAAATGACAGAAAAGGCCTAAAATCATGGCTAAAATTGGCCATTTTGGCTATACAGTGCCACCCAGGGCTTGACAGATTTCCGTAGGTGTGGTATAGTGTAGGCATGACAGGAACGAGAGAAAGTCACAGATGATCTGACAGATTAAAAGAAACGCGAACGTCCGGTCCAATCAATAGTCCTAGAGAGAGCCCGAGCCTGGGGTGACAAGGCAGATCAATAAGGTAAGCAATTACCAATTGGTCATTTCGAGTATTCATACTCGAAAAACAGGGTTTTTCCTCTTTCTAGCAAAGAATAAGGAAAGGCCCTGTTTTTGCATAAATGGCCGGGAATGCCCACTGCCTTCATACCTATGAAGACCGTCGCAGTCCTTGCCATAACCAGATCTACTGCGAGAGTTGAGAACGGTTAGAAGCAAAGACGTCCATTCACAATCTAGATAACAATGACCAATTCATTTCTAGATCTTGCCCTTACCGGCGGATTTGGAGGAAGAGGTAAGACCAATGGAGAGATAAAGATGAAGGGATAGCCAAGAGAGATATTTCTTCATCTTTGATGCCTTGGTCGAAGAACGATTCTTGGCATTTGGGAGCGCCACTGCTTTTAGCAGATACTAATAATGTGCGCTCCCATGCCGAATCACCGTACGGGCGAGGTTCCCTCGCCAAACGGGTCGGGAAACCCGACCCCTTCAAGAACCTTACGACCGTCGCCACATGCACGAAATTCGCGCATCACACGACGCTCGCAAGAGCGATCACTTCATTGATCGGCGTAACCGACCAATGCGTAAGTCTACTCACCAGTGAATTAAGAGAGAGAAAGATACTGGCGAAGAGAATTACACTCTTCTAGCAAATATTCTGTTCCGGCTTAGGCCGGAAAGAGGCAGAGTTGCGGATTGATTGTTGAAAGACGGTCAGCTCCCGCTCGTGGTCTCCGCATGGCTCGCTAGATCCATGTAGTAACGAGTGCAACCCGCCACAACATTTCGCAAGATTTGTTGCCGTGGGTACAGTCGCTATTACGCGATGTAGGGCATGGCACGCCATACCCATACCGCTGCTTCAACAAGATTGGAGCGCGAAAACATAAGCGCGAGTGGAACGCGCCGCGACAGAAATACCCACCTTTGGCCCACTGCTTTTGGGCTTTATGCCGGCTTCCTTCTTTTCAAGCAGGAAAAGACGGACGTCTCACTGAGCGCAATCAGTTACGGGCCCCGAGATTCTAAACTCGGGGTTTCCACCAGAGAATTTAATGAGTTGCGAGTATCGAAACAATCTCCAATAGATTGCTTCGTCGGCCATAAGGCCTCCTCGCAATGACGTATAAAATTCTGTGGTGGGAATAAAACCCTAACCTGGCCACAGTATGGCCAAGGAGCAAAATAAATGCTTTACGTCATCCAGTACTTTAACGGAACGCATGAGGGTCACGACGTGTATCGTCGTGACCCCACCTCCCACACCTGGGTCCAGGTGTGGGAAGACGAAAAGATTCGGGTCCTTGCGGCCCGAAAGACCGTCCCTCGCCTCCCGGTCCCCGCGGACTTCGACCGCGGCGCGCGGAACGCCTACTCGACCTACGCGGTCGAGATCTAGGCACAGTCCTGGCTTGCATATCTAGGACATAAAAACATATGCAAAAAGTCCAACCCATGCACAGCGGTTGGCAATGGGAAGATGATGCGCTCGCGTCTTCCTCCCACCAGAGCCTTCGATTGATTCGAAAGCTGCGGTGGGAAATACAACACCCAACCCGCTGTTCCCGTCGGTTAAAACGGGAAAAAAGGTAAAGAAATGTCCAACGTCCAGATCACCGACGCCCTCGCCACCCACCCGACCGATGCCCAGCTCCGGCTGGGCGTCAGGGCCGCGAAGGCAGCCCTGGCCGAGGCCAGCGAGTACCTCTCGCTGGCCGTGCAGGCCGGGACCGAGGCCGAAAAGGCCTCGGCCGTGGCCGCCCACAAGGCGGCCACGGAGTTCCTCGCCGAGGCCAAGATGGCCGCGGCCGAGGGCCCCGCCCGCCGGGCGGCCCTCGAGGCCAAGGTGGTGGAGGCGCGCGAGCGCCTCCACCAGGCCCGCGCCTCGGCGCACCGCGCCGAGGCGAAGGCGGCGGCCCAGGCCGTCGCCGTGTTCGAGGGACTCGGGGTCAGCCCCGAGTCCCGGGCCAAGGTGACCCGCCCGGCGGCCGGGCGGACCACGGCGCAGGCCCGCGAGGGCTTGCGCTACTCCCCCTTCGGGGGAATCGCTTGGCTAGTGGGGGTCGCCGCCAAGTAGCGGCCCCCACCCCCGGGCTGATAGACCCCGGGTAACCAATGTCTATTAACCGGTGCTACAGCGTTCTGTAGCAAAACCACTCCCAGCTTCACTGCACGTGAAGTAAAGGAGATTCTCCCGGATGCATTTGCACAAATGTGTCCGGGGCTTGAATGAACTTTTGAGCGAAAACTCGAAGGTTCAAAAAGCTCATCGTTGCCCCATGGTTGCCGCCTCAAGCGGTGCCATACTCCTCCTCGATGGATCAATTCGAGGCAGGCGATCATGGGGCACGAAATTTCAAGCGCGAGTGGAACGCGCCAAGACATAAATACCACCCAATGGCCCGCCGCACGGGCTTTGACCGCGCCATCCGATCCTTTGTAGCGGCAAGGGACGGACGTATTGACCGAGCGCCATCGGTTGCGCGTCGAGCGTTTACTCGACTGTTTCCACGCCTCACCCTAGCAACCCGTCACAACAAGGGGTTGAGGCAAAGGAGGTGAACCCTGAAGGTTCACAAGGCGCTAGTAGATGGATGCGCCGAACAGAAAAATACCATCGGCCCGTCGCTTCGGGCTTTTCACGCCATCTGTCTATTGAGGCGACAATAGCAGACAGCTGGTCCCTGCCGCGGACTACGCCTCGAGCGTTTTCTCGAGACAACATCAGGAGAAAAAATGGCAATCATGCCATTCCTGACATCAAAGCGCGAGTGGAACGCGCGAACAGAAATACCACCTTATGGTCCACCGTTTTGGACTTCCCCACCGACCCTGACTTATTGAAACGGCAATGGGCAGGCAGCTGGTCCCTGGCAGGACTGCGCATCGGACGCAAATCCGACAACTTCAGAAAGGCTGCACGCCTTTCTCAGAGCCCTGAACCAATATTGCACAATGTTGTATTCAGGGTTCCCACCATAGTGTTCGAATCCCTAACGTAGCTCCGCCATAGGCGGAGCGGAGTGGGATCGAATTCTGCGGTGGGAATTTCCCAGTCAACCATCACAAAGCTAGCCAATGAGGTATCCAGCTGGACCCCTTTGGAAAATGGTTTACGTGATGGTTAACCAAATTCCATTGACCCACAAAAGGAACCTCATTGCGAGGTTCCTTTTTGTTTATTGGGAGAATTACTTTCCTGATGACGGAAAGGGCTCCATTGCAAGAATATTTGAGGTTTCTGGAGCGCTGAGAAAATCTTTTTTACGAAGAGTTTTTACAAGCGTTGAAAACTTCTCATTCCCTTTGCGAGCAAGACCAACAAGATCACCTCGCAAATCCGCAAGCTTATCGTCGAGATAGGACTTGGTGACCATCGTAGTTTCTATGCGTTTGAAGCGTTCATCGACTTGACTCGAGAATTCGTGAACGGCCTCCAAAATCTCATGGAAGTTCTCATCGACTTGTTCAAACCGCTGATCAGAGTGCTCAAATCGTTTGTCGACTTGTTCAAATCGCTGATCAATTCGTTCGAATCTTTGATCGACTTGTTCAAATCGCTGATCAACCTTATCGAAACGAGAATTCATCTGATCCAAAATCTCATAAAATTTCTTGTCGACTTGTTCGAAACGAGAATTCATCTGATCCAAAATTTCATTTGTTGAAACATTCCTCATAGGTACTTTCCAGCGTACCAAAAAAATCACTTTTGTCAACGGTCCTGTCCACATGGTTTTTCCTCAAATGAATCCTTGAGTCACGTCAACGTAGGGACAGGTTGAGACCTGTCCACGCGATCGTGATTCGAGAGTTCAAAGAGAAGAAAACCGCGCCGAGCCTTGAGCAGTTTAGCTCATGGCCCGGCGCAAAAAAATCGCTCTGCACAACTGCAGGGCGTGCGGAGATACATCCGCGCTTTCCCAAAAGGAGGCAAAAATGTTCCAGCTCTCCGTCAACGGCCGCAAGGCCGTTTTCAGCAAGTTTTTTGCCGCGGCCGATGCCGCGGCAGTTCTCGGCGCCGTGGAAGGCGCCGGCCGGGTGGTGTTCGTGGACACCCCGGCCACGGCCGTCTTGGTCGGGGTCGTCAAGACCCTGACCGAGAACGGCGTCAAGGTGGTCGTTCGCGACCACCACGACGTCGTGGCCCCGCGGAACCCCCGCGAGGCCGAAGTCGCCGCGGCCGCGGCGCGCATCCGGGAGCTGGTGGGGGCCAATGCCCTCATCAGCGACCGGGCCACGCACCCGGCGTGCTCGTCGCTCATCGCGACGGGCGAGTTCGCGGGCGAGGGGACGGTCGTCGTGGCCGACCCCGATCCGGACGGCCTCACGGCCGCCATGAAGGGGCTCGGGGTTGTCTACCCCGAGCTCGACCGGGACGCGGCCGTCTTGGACGGCCCGCGGGCCGAGCAGACGGCCGAGCGGCTCTCGCCGCTCGCGGCCCTGCTCACGAGGGCCATGTCGGCCCTCCCGGCCTACGACGCCGGCCGGCCGCAGGTCTCGGAGGACGCGAAGGGGAAGCTCTTCGCGGACTTCGTTTCCGCGGTCGAGGCCAGGGCGGTGCTCGAAAAGTACCGCCCCACCGGCCAGTGCCCGTTCTGCGGGTACCCCGGGGAGGTCGAGGGGGGCTGTTGCCCCGACTCGGCCAACGGGACCCCGTGGCCGGAGTTCCCCGACCACCTGCGGTCGGTGGAGGCCACGGCCCTCGCGGCCGAGGGCCGCATGGCCGAAATGGCCCTGGCCTACGAGGCCGGGGTCCTCGAGGCCAAGCGCCTGGCCGCGACCGTGCAGGACATCCTGCCGGGCGTGGCCTACGTCGATGCCGTGGCGGCGGCGAGGTTCGACCTCGGCACGCTCGCCTCGGCCATGGAGGCCCGCCCCGGCGTGGTGGTGACGGTCCAGCGGAAGTCCGCTGGCCCCATCGCCGCAGCCGAGCGGAAGGCCGGCCGGGCCGCGGTCCAGCTCTCGCTGGCCGTGGTCCGCGCCAAGCAGGCCGAGGTGAACCTGCAGGCATTCCTGCCCGCAGGATTCACCTCCAGCCCGGAGAAGGGGGTGATCAGCAACACCTCCTTCTTGCTCCACGTCTCGGAGGGCGTCTGGGAGGAGACCGTCCTCCCAGCCCTCCGGGCCAAGTTCGGGGCCTAGCCTCCCCACCCCACCCTCGCCGGCAGACCGAGGATGGAGATACCAATGTCTGCCAAAAAACCCATGACTCAGCTGGGGAATGCTGAGCAACGCGTCAAGGTCCGCGAATGTGCCAACAAAGCACAAAAATTCTGACCTTTGAAAACGTAAGAGAGCTCCGCCTAATGCACAAAAGCGTTGAGCTCTCTTCCCACCAGATGACTTGAACAAGATTTTGAGTCATGCGGTGGGAATTAACCCAATGGAGGATCCCATGAGAAGGGATACCCAAGAAAGGATTGCCGCCCATGTGCGGCATGAGAGATTCCTCCTCTCCAGCCTGCCCATGGCGGAGAGGCTCGCGATAAAAAATCGCGAGCTTGAGAGGAAGAAGGAAGCCACCGAAAGGTGGTACCTGGGCGAGGCCGAGTTCATCCTCGGCGAAATGCCCCGCGAGGACGCGATCGAAAAGATCGCCGCGTTGCTCCGTAAGGAGTAACGGACAATCGCTTCTAAACATCTCCGGAGATGCGACTGCATCTCCGGAAAAATGTCACTTCACTGCATCAGAGTAGGATCGGAAGAATCAAGCGAAGAAGCGCTTTTGCGCTCTCTCGCAAAAGCCTAATTTGTTTGAAGGCACCAATCCTACACTGATGTGGGGACGGTGAGTCCCGCTCAAAAATAATCTTTCATCGTTTGTGCGCCGATTTGGCCTGCAATGATTTCAGAACTCCTTGAAATATGTCCGATATTTCTCGTCGTTCTTCAGTCATTTCGGCACAAACGGCATCCCAAACGTTATGGAAGCTATTTTCGAGCGGGACTCAAAAATCGCCGGTTTCCCCGGTGATTTTGACGTTCCGAAAGAAAAACGGCACATAGGTGCCATAACCCGTCCCGAAAAGGGACAATGGAGGCCACCATGGCCAGGGTTCAGATCCGCTTTTTCCGCGACGAGGGTGCGCCGCGGGAGCCCCGCGTGAGCGGGGAAATCGTCCTCGTTATTGAGGGCGAAATCCGGGCTGCGAGCCGGCGAAAGCCGTGCTCCGTGGACAGCCGGTGGCGCGGGACGTTCCCGGCCATCGGCCCAAACGGCATCGACTTCCTCTGCGAGATCGCAGGGGAGATCGATCGGCGCTTCTTTGTGAGGCCGATCGAAGAGGTGCCGGACCGGTGGGAGCTCGTCGCCAGGCCCTACCCCTACCACGGGGTGGAGCAGTTCGACGCCGTGCTCCACCGGGGCGAGACCACCGTGAGGCTGGTCTACGGGGTCATCAAGCCCCCTGCCGAGCTCCAGGCCAAGCTCGACGCGATCAAAATCGCGACCCGAGCGGCCGAGAACGCGGAGCAGGACCGGCTCCGGGCCGTGGCGAAGGAGCGGTATGACCGCTTCAACGCCGCGATCACGGCCGTCGTGGAGGCCGTGGCCCAAGGAGCGGACATGGCCACCATTCCCCTACCCGAGGGGATGCGCTACTGGGCAGAGCCCAGGCCGCATTTCCAGGTCGGCCGAGGAGTGTGCGACATCGCACTCTTCATCGGCCGAGGGTGGCGCTCCGAGCAAGTCACCCGAGCCACGGGTGGCTACTCCGAGGACGAGCGCCGGTACGACGAGCCCGGAGAGGTGCTCGCCGGGTACCGGTTCTACCCGCCCTTCCCGAGCCGGTACCCCACCGACCCCGCCAAGGCAGCGGTGGCGGTGTGGGAATCGCTCGGTGGCGAGGCATGGCTCTGCCCCGAGCTCGACTCGGGGAACGGGATCCGAGGACGCTGGTACAGCGTTCTCGGGGTGCACCTCTCGGAGGGGTCGGCAACCGGATGGTACGAAGTCCGGACCGAGTCCGAGATGGACACCGGCCCGTTCGGCGAGATGCTCCTGCGGGCAATCGAGCTCGCAGGCGGCATCGACGTCGCGGCCATGAGCGCGCGCGAGCGGCCCCACGCCGAGGCGCGCGAGCTCCGCAAGGAGCTCATGTGCCTCACCGAGCGCGGAGGGCCGAGCGAGCTCCGAGATCGCAAGAACTCGGCGCTCTGGAGCGAGATCTTCAACCTCCGGTACGAATACGTACCGATCGAGGTCGAGGAACTCGCGGCCTATCTCGCCAAGCTGCGCGACATCAAGTCGCGCGTCGAGGCGATGATCGCGGCCGCCAACGCTCCGGCCCCGGCGCCCGTGGCCAAGATCGCGCCTGCCCCGACCGTGATCCGGCCCGTGGTGGCGCCGATCATGGCCGAGGAGCCGATCCCCGCTCCCACGCCCGTCCCGGCCGTTGCCGTCGTCGAGACGGCTCCGGCCCCCACGGCAACCACGGCCCCCGCAGCCGTGGTCCCCGAGCCCGCCACGGCCCGGAAGCCGACGCCTGCCGAGCTCCAAAAGCTCCGGCAGGAGTTCGGCCTCCGCCGTCGCTAGCCTCAATCCCCCTTCGTGTTTCCTTGGGTTCACGAATGGGGTCAATCAACAAAACCCAAGACGTTTCCCATCCCTGTGTACTCACTCGTGCACCTGGATGGGGACCCACCGGAGAACTTTATTCGCATTGCAAGAAACGAATCAATCATACATAGATTGCTTCGTCGGCCGTGAGGCCTTCTCGCAATGACGGATAAAACTTTGCGGTGGGGACTTCGAAACCAATGCGCGTAAACCGGTCATCTTGGCTGGAACGCGCAAAGGCAAAAGTCACCAAAATTGGAGGCCACCATGGCCGAAAAGATCATCGTCTCCTTCCGTCAGAAGGGGGCCATCCGGTCCGTGGAGGATTTCCGCGGACGCGTAGTGGTTCTGGGCGATGGGGACTCGCCCGAGGCCCGGCTTCAGACCCGGACCGAAGTTCCCCGCGAGGAGCTTGGCCTCCGCGACGGGAAGTTTGACCTTTCCCGTGTGCCGGTCGTCGCGATCGGCGGGAAGGCCAAGCACCGCCTTGGCCGGGTCTCCCGGTTCCTCGAGGAGAACGCCCGCTTTAGCGGTGCGTTCCTCTGCTTCGAGGGAAGCGGGAACTGGGATCTGGACAATGGGGTGATCGTCCTCACGTCCAAGGGGATCCTCTCGGGCCGGCCGGTTTCGGGCGGGCGGCCCGAAGTTGAGCTCACCGATTACCGGTGGCTCACGGATGGCCGCTACGTGGCCGACCGGGCCCGGATGCTCCACGGCAAGGTCCTCGATACCTTGGCCGCCGAGGTGGAGCAAATCCCGCCAACCGAAAAGTTGGCGGAGTCCCTCACGGCAACGTGGGGACGGTTCGATCACCCCCTCCAGCCCGTTGTGGAGGCGGTGCGGACCGAGCTCTACGAGCTCGAGGGCCGTCGGGTAGTGCTCACGGGCGAGGAGGCGCGTGATATGAACGCGCTCGTCCTGGAGCACCTTGGCCGCAAGCTCGTGGCCGCGGGAGTCCGCTATGTGCGCGACGTCCCCGCGAGCCTTACGCTCACGGCCGCGGAGGTCGATCCCGAGCTCGTCGCAGCGCGCGACAACCTTGGGACGATCGAGATCCCCGGAGTCGGGCGCCGGCTGGCCACGAGCCAGCGCGGTGAGCTCAACTTCGGACGCCCGGTGGTGACGGTCAAAGTCACCGCCGAGGAGTTCCGGGCCGTGACGGCCTGGCCGTTCCCCACGATCTACCCCGTGATTGGGGAGATCGGGGAGGGATACGGCCAGCTCAATTACCGGCTCGAGGAGGCCGTGGAGTCGCCCGAGGCCGAACGCCTCGGGAAGCTGCGCGAGCATTTCGCACAGCGGTGGCTGGACGCCCAGCGGGTGAAGAATTACCCGCAGGACGTGAAGGTCGCCGACCCGCACGAGGCCGACGCGCCCGTGACGCCCGAGCCGGTTGCATGGGGTTACGACCTCATGACCGGTGAGACGTTCACGGCTTATGCCGCGCTCGTGCACGACGTGCGCGGAGCCAAGGGCCGCATCTACGACGACGGATGGCGCATCCGTTGGTTCGATAATGCGGCAGAGGCGGCCGAGGCCAAAGGCCGGCGCGAAGCGCGGTCGTTCGAGACCGCCCGCCGGATCGAGGCCGAGCTCACGGCCGAGGCCGAGGCCGTGGAATTGCCCGCGCCGGTGCCCGCGGCCTTTGTGCCGTGCGCTCCGACCGCGGCCGAAATCCTCGGCCTGGCCGGCTTCACCCCAGGCCAGTACCGCGTCCGCGAGGATGTGGGCCACTGGTATTCCGCCGGCTCGAGGGGTGGCCGGGACGACGACGGCAAGTGGTACGGGGGCGCGAGCCCCAGCGGCCACTTTGCCGAGAAGGCCCGAGACGGGGTGTGGGAGATCGGTCAGACCGGTCTTTCTCACCTCTTCGAGGGTGGACAGGTTGGCGAATACCGCCGAGAGGCGTTCGTGCAACCAGTCCTGGCCGTGATGGGCGCGGGTGAGAAGATCCCCGCCATCAAGGCCAAAATTACGGCCGATCGCGAAGCGGCGGAAGAGGCGTACCGCGCCAATGTCCGTCGCTTCATCGAGGCCCTGCGGGCCGAGCCGGCCTTTGCCTCGCTCTCCCCCGAGACGCAGGCAGAGCTCACCGAGCTCGCCTCGAGGGACTGGGGAATTCCCAGCATCGAGGAAGAAAAGCTCCGCCGGGAGTGGGCCAATGCCCAGGTCCTTTACAAGCGCGAGAACTCCGGCGAAGTTCTCGCAAACTGGGGTGGCCACTTCAGGGTCATGGGTGCCTCGGGCAACTGTGACTACTGGGTGATCTGCCCCGACGGCACCCTGCGCGAACCCGACACGGTGGAGTACCGCAAGCGGTACACCTCCGAAGGGGAAAAGCAGTGGCGCCTGGTCGGCCCCAAGGAGCTGGCGCTCACGTGGTCCAAGGCTTACACGGCCGCGGATCACGAATTCCGAGTCGCCAAGCTCCCGGCGGGTGGCTGTACTGCGGAGCAACTCGCCACGATCGAGCGCCTCGAGCGCGAGATCAGCGAGAAGTTCCACGGTACGACGGGTATTTCGGGCCGCGTAAGCCCGATGATCGGCAAAGGTTGGGGCCTCAAGCCCACTCCCGCGCCGATCCCCGCCTCAGCCCCCGTGGCCGAGAAGGGTCCGGCGATTGAGGCCGCAGGCCTCAACCTCACCGGCCTCTTCGGTGGCGCGGCAACGGTTTCCAGCCGGAAGCCCCGCCGCTAATTCCCCACTCCACCCTCGCCGGCAGACCGAGGATGGAGATACCAATGTCTGCCAAAAAATCCATGACTCAGCTGGGGAAAGCTGAGCAACGCGTAAAGGTCCGCGAATGTGCCAACAAAGCACAGAAATAATGACCTTTGAAAACGTAAGAGAGCTCCGCTTTATGCACAAAAGCGTTGAGCTCTCTTCCCACCAGATGATTTGAATACCAATTTGAGTCATGCGGTGGGAAGATCTGTCCCAGCGAGCTTGGACCAGCTCCGCAATTTAGCGGGGTGCTTGGGATTTACACGGCTCGCGTTCGAAATCCTCGGGATTACCCGAGGTCGGTAGCCATACCGCCCAACCAACAGGAGGAAAAAATGGCACAGTTTCAATTTTTCAGGGATTGGGAGGGTGAGATTGAGGAGGGCGAGAGAAATCTCGTCCGGGACCTCTTTGTCCCGCTCACGGAGGCAATCGCCTCCGCCATGGTGCCGGATCCGGCATTCTGGCGGGGCCTCCAGTGCCCTGTCCGGGAGGCAGAGGTCCTGGAAATCGTGGAGGATGGCGACGCAATCCGCGTTGTCATCCAGGGCGAAGTCGACAACAGCGACTCCGCCCATGCCCATGACACCAAGGCCGTGGGCACGGTCACGAGGACCAAGGCGGAGCCTCTCTTGATCGCGGTACAAGCCGCGAAAGAGAAAGAGCTTAGCCGAAAGCGAGCGTTGGAAGCGCTCGTCGCCGCCGGCATGGACGATGAGTCCATTGCCCGTCGTCGGCGTGAGGCGCTCGTCGCCGCCGGACTCCTCCCAAAGTAAAAAAATGGGCGGAGCGGCTTCTTTGTCACCGTTTCTGTGCCCAGCCTCCGCTAAAGCTTCGGCGGGCAGGCCTCAAACAGAAAAGATGAAACAACTGGGAAGGTTGTGCACTCACCTTCCTTCCCACCGGAGAACTTTATTTGCATTGCAAGAAATGACGGATAGAACTCTGCGGTGGGAACAATCCCAAATGCGTGATGCCACCGGCAAACCAGCCGGAGGTATTGCGCAAAAAAATCGCTCTGCAGGCGCAGGGCGTGCGGGGACATCCGCGCCAACCCGAAAGGAGGCAAAATGTCCAAATTGAACCTGACCCCGGCCGAAGTCGAAACCCGTCTTGCCGCGCTCCGCGGCGAGACAAGAGCCAACGAGGAAGAGGAGTACCTCCTCCTCGAGTGCCTCGCAAAGAGGTACTACGTCGGGGGCGGTCGCGGCCCGATCCGCCGGGCCTTTCTTGTACGGCGGGACGCCCCGATCGAGGAGGTGGAGGTCAAGTGCTCCACCGTGTCCCTCGATTTCGACGGCGGAGGCCTCAAAGTGAGAGCCACCGCCACGAAGCGGGACCACGTCCTCGACCCAAACCCGGACCGTGAGGTCTGGGAATGGGGCGACCCCGTTTTTTCCTCGCGGGAGCTCGCGGAGGCCTGGCTTCTTGCCAGACCCCACTAGCCCCGCGCCACAGCGCTCTCCCCAACGCAAAAACTCATGCGTTGGGGAGCTACCAGTATTCATAAATATCATTTTTGTGGATGCTTACGGCTTCTTGAAGATTCCATATCCGTGCCGTTTTTGATTCATATTTTGGCTCTCTCCAAAATTGATTTAAAGGCGGTGCGACTATGGAATTTTTACAAAAAATCCTCTTAGCTTATTGTAGCGAAATTTATCATAATTTGGCTAAAGATAGAGGAATAGGGATTGACAAAGACTTAAAAATGTGATATTCTTCTTGCTTGCAAGAACATGGCGAGAAAGTTGATTCAGATCCAGGTATTACAACATAGTCCCTTCGAGTTTCTTACTCGAAAAGCAGGTGTAACAGATTCTCTGATAAAAGAAAATGATGTCGCCTGTTTTTTGTAACAAATCGAATCTCCTTGGAAGTGAAATTTCACTGATTTTTCCCCCAAGGAGCACCGGAAAGGGAAACCTTTATGGTGTGACAGTTAGCAACCATACCCCGCCTCCCGACGGATTATAATATCGGGAAAAAGGCAAAAATGTCCAAGACCACCGCCGCCATCGCCCTCACCCTCGCCGCCTGCAACGGCGATGAGATCCTCCCCACCCCGGCCTCCGAGGTCGGGTACATCGAGGAAGAAGGCGAGCCCGAGGTCGGCCATACCGACCTCGAGTTCGAGGCCGACGAGACCACCGACACCGCCGAAACCGGCGATACGGCCGACACGGACGACACCGGGCTCAGCCCGGAGTGCTCGTTCGAGGTCGTTACGCCCGGCAACGGGCGCTGGAACGTGAGCAACGAGCTCACGTTCAGCCTGAACGCCGGAACGCCATCGGGCCAGGTCACGCCCGGCTATGTGGAGGTCATGAGGTTCAACGTGGCCTCCCTCCACCCGGAGTGTCCGGCCATCAACCTCAGCATGCTGAGGTTCTGGATCTACGCCTCGGACAACGAGTCGACCGAATGGGCCGACGGCAAGGCCGTTGAGCTCAAGGTCGACTCCTCGGTCGTCATGACCGGGGAGACCATGTTCGAGGGTGAGTGGGTCGGCCCCACCGGCTCCTTGGTTGTCCCCCCCGGCGAGACCCAGGTGGTCTCTGTCTGGGTGGACACCACCGGAGCGGCGGAGGGCGATTCCCTTCGCCTCGAGATGGAGGCGATGGGGGGACGATCATGTTCAACTAGCCCTCCCGCGTCCTAGACGCGCATTACCAACTCGACGAATTTTCTAGGTAAATTCGTTACTACCGAGCTTCCCTGATGTCTGAAACATCAGGGGCTCTACTAGACCCGCGATTATTCGTAGGTCTTGAGAGCTTCGTTGCCCCATGGTCGCCCTGCAGTGGCGAACCATTCTTCGTCATCTTCGATGGGAACCCATTGGAAGAGGCGATCATGGGGCACGACTTTTCAAAGGTTGGACTACAGCGACTTATATCTGTAGTAAACTCTAAAACCGGAGGAGGCTCATCATGTTTCCGAGCCACTTTGGGTTATAGGTCAGCACTGCCGGGGGCTGAAGCTAAAAAATCCCGGCTAGGATGAGGGTATGCTCATCCGAAACGCCCCACATGGCCATTGTGGATGGCCTGGGGTACGAAGGTTGACTGAGCTCATACCAAGCTTGGTCGTTGAGAACTCTGGAAATCCTAAAGAAAGGAGGTGAAGAATCTAGAAACACGCATCGAGGATTCCCACGGCGGGAACTCGATGCGACAGCGCCGAACCCTGCCACATGCCGTGGCAGTTTGGAGGGAGAATGAGACATAGTACGTGCAGACTCATTGCCGGACAACCGGGTAATGAGTCGCAGATATAAACAGGTTGTCGGGGGACGGTCCCTCGTTAGGCTCGTCACCAAAAACCCGTAACCCTGGTCGCGTAAGAACCTAGGATCGTGGCCCTGATGCAAACACTCGTGCGCATCAGGGCCCCCACAAGAGTATTCAAGATATTGAATGTTCTTGTGGGAAAAAACAAAAATCTCCGGATTGTTCCGGGGATTTTTGTTTATAAAATTAGACCGAATTCAATCCCGACACTTCGTTGGGAGTAAAAATCTTTTTAATTCCAAGAAGTTCAATAGTTTTTGTGGCTTTCTTATCGACTTTGCGAATAACCTGAATCAAATCCCCTCGCAAATCTACAAGTTTATCGTCGAGATACGATTTTGTGACCATCTGCGTTGCGAGAACTCCTTCGATACGAGAAAATCTCGTATCGACCTGTGTTGAAAATTCACTAATCGCCTCGAGAATTTCATTTTTTGATTCATCTTGCATACAGAGGGGTGGATTAAATTTGTAGCATTTCATCGGCAGAAAAAATCTTTTTTATTCCAAGGAGTTTAATGGTTTTTGTCACTCTTTCATCAACTTTTCGAATGCCTTGAATCAAATCCCCTCGTAAATCCGAAAGTTTATCGTCGAGATAGGACTTCGTAACCATTTGTGTTTCAATATTTATAAATCGCTTATCAACTTGTTCGAATCGCGAATCAACCTGTGTTGAAAATTCGTTCATAGCATCAAGAATTTCATAAAAATTTTCATCGACTTGTTCAAATCGTTTATCAACCTGCTCAAAGCGTTGATCGACTTGTTCAAAACGTCGATTCATTTGAACCAAAATCTCATCCGTCTTCTTCACAAGACCATCGGTTGTCTTTACAAGACCATCGGTTCTCTTTACGAGTTCATCAGTTCTTTTTGCAAGTTGATCAGTTTTTATTGCAAGTTCATCGGTTCTCTTTACGAGTTCATCCGTCGTCTTTACGAGACCATTCGTTGTTTCTGAAAGATTTGACGTTGTTTTCACCAACGTATTCATTATCTCTATGATTTGATCGAGTTTTTTCTTCTCCATAGGTACTATCCACCTTACCAAAAAAATCACTTTTGTCAACGGTCTTATGCACAAAAAACTCCGTCGTGAGGAGGCTTCATAGCCGGCAATGCGATCCATCCAAATAGATTGCTTCGTCCTCCCTCTGGTCGTCCTCGCAATGACGGCAGATTAGAAATTTGTCACTTCCCTGCATCCAAAATCCCGGTCTTATACAGATCAATCACCACAAACATACCGGCAAGAACGGTTGGGCCAAGAATAAATCCAATCGGACCAAAGAATTGAAGACCACCAAGAATCGCAATCAAAACAAGAATCGTTGGCATCTTGGTTTGAGATCCGACAATAATCGGCGAAAGCAAATTATCGATCATTCCAACGGCAACGGCTCCCCAAATCAATAATCCAAGCGCATTCCAGGGGTGACCAGACACCAAAAGATATACAACCGCAGGAATCATCACCGAACTTGTCCCAATTACGGGCACTTGCGAAGCGATAATCAACAACGACCCCCAGAGTAATGCTCCGGGAACTCCAAAAATCGTCATTCCAATGGAACCTATGGTTGCTTGCACGATGGCAATAATCAATGCCCCGCAGACAATCGAGCGAACCGTGCCAACCATCCGGCGGACAATATCAGCATCTGTTTTATCCTTAAATGGACTCAAAGCAATCACCTCTTGGTAGATTCTCTCGCGCTCCACCATAAAGAAGTAAAAGCTCATAAGAAAAATACCAAACGAAATCACAGCGCCCGTGCCTTTCAAAAACGCATTCCCCAGGTTCTCAAACGCCCACTGTGCCGCTCCCTTCCCAATCTCCACAAAATTAAGAGCAAGAATCTGCTCACGAATCACCTCGGGAAGCGCCAAGAAAAGCGGATTTGATGTTGGATCGAACGTGGAAAGCCATCCCACTTCCCCGGTTGCCGATTGTACGATGTCCGAGGCTTGTTCCGCAATAAGAATTGCGGCTCCGGAAAGAGGAGCAAGCACCACCACGCACACACCAATCAAAACAAGAAATGATGAAAGCCAAGGAAAACGTACATATTTTCGGATCCATTTCTCAACCGGAGAAAAAATGATGGCAAAAATCCCCGCCGTCACCAAGGCAAGCGCATAGGGTTGAAAAACGCTCCAAAAAAGGTAACAAACAACACCCGCGAAGATCAAAAAGAACCATCGTGGAAGATTTGAGGTTGAAAATACTTGGTTCATACCAGGCGATCATACGATACTCCCAAGTTTTTTTCCACTCTCCCCTCCATTTTTTTTTAAATTTCGTGTAAAATAGAAAACAATATGGGAGCGCTCTTCACGTACTATCACCTCGTGATTTTGGTTTTGTTTTTTGTCTGGCTTGGAGTTTTTATCTATCTCAAAGAATTACGCACGGAGATGCTCACACTTGGCGTGATGATTGCTTTTCTTTTTCCCTTGATGCTCGTACTTGGAACGCACGGAGAAGAGATTGAATTCACGTTTGCAAAACTCACGATTGCCGATTTCATTTTCGCGTTTGTTCTGGCCGGGCTTGCCGGAACGATATTTCATGCGGTTTTTGGCAAACGCTATCACCGGCTCCCCTATCGCCTGCGTCGTAAGCCACGTGATGAGGAAAGCCATGCGCAATTTTGGTTTCTGCGATTATTCGGCCTTCTTTTTGTCTTTCTTTGGGCAATCGCCTTCCTGGTTGTTACTCTTCCGTTCTCACTTCCCTTTGCAACCCTTCTCGTTTCCGCTGTTCTTGCCATGCTCATGGTTGCCAATCGTCACGACCTCCTCCTCGATTGCATTTGGAGCATGATTCTCACAACAATCATTGTTTTCATTGCCACGAGTTTTGCTTCCTATTTCGTTGAGATCGATTTTGGAATCGCCCCGCTTGTGAATGACGTTGTCTTCCTTCATGTCCCGCTCGATCTTCTTATTTGGTCTCTTGCCTTTGGAATGGCGCTTGGGCCAATCTACGAATACATCCGTCGGTTTGATTTGCGATCATGATATGGATGAAAAAATCGCTCCATTTGTCCCTTTTGAAAATCACGAGGAAGGTCAACTCGCGGTTGATGTGATTGAAAAGAAAGAATCGATTATCATTCGCGCGGCCATTGCTGGCGTTAAACCCGAAGAAATTGATATTGACGTCACCAATGATCTGGTGACTATCCGTGGAGAACGAAAAAGTGCTGAAACATTCCACGATGCAACTTTTCACTTTGAAGAATGCTTTTGGGGCAGATTTTCACGATCAATTATTCTTCCTCACGAAGTGAACCCAGATACTTCGGAGGCTAAATTTAAAGACGGAATTCTCACCCTGACCATCCAAAAGAGTCACGGGGAGATGCATGTCCCTATTCGCCATGATGTATGAACCCAATCAAAGTCGTTCGTTCCGGATGCGCTCGCATTTACGGAAGCGTGAAGAAACGTAAAAAAATCTTCGTGATTGCAAGTGGAGTCTTTTTGGGAAGTATCCTTGTTCTTTCCTCGACCATTGGCTCTTTTGCGATTGTTTTTGAAAATCGCATTTATCCGCATGTTTTCATTGGAGATGTTTCTGTGGGGTCACTCACAAAAGAAGAAGCACATCTTCTTCTTGAAGATAAATTACGTGCCATGCTCGATGCAGGACTCACGATTTATGGTCCAAATAACGAACGTGAACTGATTTCTCTTCGCACCAGCGGGTCGACGGATCCTGATTTGATTCGCGATCTCATTACACAAAACGTCGATATCGTCATCGAGGAAGCCTATACTGCCGGTCGAGAGCAGAATTTCTTGTCTCATGTGGCAGATGGACTATTAGTCATGACGTTTGGGAAAAAGGTTGATCCGCAACTTACCATCGATACCGAAGCGATTGAGCAAGAAATACTCCGACTCTTTGGGGATCAACAGGTTATTGGATCAATCACGGATTATAAATTTGTTTTTACCGATAATGGGATCACCGCAAGCGTTATTCCAGGTTCGGTTGGCAATGAACTCACGATCGATGAGGCTCTTGATACGTTTATTTCCGATACTCGCGATCTTTCGCTCGAACCAATCGTCCTTACTCTTCAACAAACCAAGAATCCCGTGACCGAAACCGAGGCAGAAGCCTTGCTTGATACCGCAATTCTTTACGTAGAAAATGCCCCCTACACCCTTACCTATACTTCCCAAGAACAAAAAGAGTATTCATGGGAAATCACCGGAGAAATAATGGCAGATTGGGTTGAGCCAAAAGAGAATCTCGACGATGAAGTTTTTGTGGGTCTTTCTGATGAGGCGATGGAAGAATTCTTATCTTCAATTCACCGCGAGATCGATGTTTCCCCACGCGACGCGAAATTTGTGATGGAAAACGGGCGCGTCACTGAATTCGTGAGCAGTCTCGATGGCGTCACTCTCGATGATGAGAAGACGCTCGAATCCATTCAAGAATTGCTGGGAACCGCCGAGGCCACGAGCACACTCACCATAAAATCCGTCTCCCCATCCATCACCACCGGAAGCACGAACAATCTTGGTATTCAAGAAATCCTTGGGGTTGGAACATCGAATTATTCAACATCATCTTCCAGCCGCATCACGAATATCAAACATGGATCTGCAAAACTCAATGGACTCCTCATTGCCCCTGGTGAGACGATTTCGCTCATTGAGAATCTTCGGCCATTTACTCTTGAGGATGGATATCTTCCGGAAATGGTCATCAAAGGCGATAAAATCACACCGGAAATCGGCGGTGGACTTTGCCAAATCGGAACAACCGCATTTCGTGCGGTCATGAATTCCGGGCTGGAGATGAATGAACGGACAAATCATTCCTTAGTTGTTTCCTACTACAACGATCCCATGAATGGCAACCCTGGAACTGATGCCACGCTCTACGACCCGAATCCGGATCTCAAATTTACAAACAACATGGAGAACTACATTCTTCTCACGACAGAAATCGATGAGGATACGCGCAATATGTACTTCACCTTCTGGGGCACGTCCGATGGACGAAAAGGATACTATACCGCGCCAAAAGTACTGAGCTGGACCGGATACGGCGAAACTCAATACATCGAGACTCCGGATTTAGCTCCTGGAGTGCAAAGTTGCCAATCCCCTCACTCGGGTGCGACCACGAGTTTTGACTATATTGTCGAGTACGCCGATGGCACGGTATTTACCAAAAACTACACCTCCATCTATCGATCACTCGCAAAAATTTGCCTCGTGGGAGTTGATCCGAACGCTCCCGCAGAACCCGAAGTCGAAACTCCGGCCGAAACACCGCTCGACGCAACTCCCGAGACAACACAATAACAAAAAAAGAAAACCGATGAGCAAAAGCCATCGGTTTTTTCTTGTCTATTTTTTGCAGCAGCCAAGAAGATATCGCGGCGGTACAGGTCAAGCCGGAGCCGGAACTGACAACAACGATATCCCCATGCTTGTCGTGGCTGCTGAAAGAAAGAGGCAAGGAACAGTGGATATTAGCACCTGTCAGAGGCCCTGTCAAGCAATAATACGCAAAAAATCAAGGAAAAATTCACCTATCCTGCAATCACTTTATCGATAAGCCCGTACTTCTTTGCCTCTAAAGCGCTCAAAAAATGATCACGATCCGTATCTTTCTCAATGGTTTTCATGGGTTGCTTTGTATGTTTGGCAAGGATTTCGTTTAAAAGATCCTTTGTCTTGAGAATGCGTTCGGCGTGGATTTTAATGTCCGTTGCCTGGCCTTTGAAACCACCAAGAACTTGATGGATCATGACCTCGGAATTCGGCAAGGCAAAACGCTTTCCAGGAGCTCCTGACGCCAATAGAACCGCGCTCATTGAAGCGGCAAGACCTACACAAATCGTTGAAACATCGGGTTTGATATATTGCATGGTGTCATAAATCGCGAGTCCTGCCGAAACCGATCCCCCGGGAGAATTAATATAGAGTTTAATATCCTTTTGCTGATCCTGACTGGCCAAAAATAGAAGCTCGGCAATCACCACATTCGCAACATGATCATCGATTGGAGTTCCAAGAAAAATAATGCGATCCTTGAGAAGCCGAGAGTAAATATCATACGCTCGCTCCCCAAAATTCGTTTTCTCGATAACGGTTGGGATAAGAATTTGCGATTGAACTTCGAATTCATTTTCCATAAAATAGAGTGATTTTAGCAGTCTAACGTTTAATTTGCTAATTGTCAAACCGTAGATTTCCAGCGCCAAATTCCATTTTCTTCGTAAAGCATGGCATGAGGGATCACGAAACCGGCAGCCAAACGATGTCCCCCACCACCGTACTGAGCAGCCAAAGAGGAAACATCGCGCGTGCGAGAACGAAGGCTCGCCTTTACTCCCCCGTTTTTGGTCTCAAAAAGCACAAGAACTGTTTCGTGCTCCTCGAGCATGGCATTCAAAAAATTCGATAACTTGTGAACATCATCATCCTCTGCACCCAAACGCTCGATATCCTCATGCGTGAGCGCGGTTGCGATCGCTGAAAAATCAGGATGCTCGTGAAGACGCTCAAACGCGAGACCCCACAATTGCAAGGAGCCGAGCGTTTTATTCATCATGGTTTCGCGAATAATCACTTGGAGTTTCGCACCAATTTTTGTGAGTTCCTCAGCGGCTTCAAGAGCGGAAAAATTTGTATTCGATGTTGAAAAAACATCCGTATCAGTAACGATCCCGGTCAAAAAGCACTGCGCCGCTTCGCGATTCACATCAAATTTCCCATATTTTACAAAATGCCAAACCACTTCCGCGGCCGAAGCAGAGGAAGGTTCAACTAAATTGACATCCCCGTAAAGGGGGTTTGAAGCATGATGATCAAAAACAATAAGAGGCGCCCCTTTTCCGTCCATGCGATGAGGCTCGAGAAACGCACCTTCGGCCGCATCAAAAACCATCATCAGATCAAACCGGGTTTCAGAAAAAATCGCCGGATCACGTTGGATCACCTCTGTCCCTGGAAGAAATTTCAACCGGCTATCCAATGGTTTTGGGGAATAGACCTCAACATCTTTCCCGGCTTGACGCAAAACATGATACATCCCAAGTGTTGCCCCAATGGTATCACCATCAATACGCTCATCCGTTATCAATAGGATGTGCTCGGCACCGCGAATGGCTTCAAGGATTTTTTTATAGAGAAAAACTGTCATAGGAACGCATTATCCTATGACGATTTAGGATTACCGTCAATCTCGAAGGTCTATTTCACCTGAATCTCCCCCTCAAATCCACTTCCCTCTGGATCAACATCGCTATAGTATCGATAAATGCCTGGGGTTTCTGGGGCACGGAAAAAAATCGATTGACCTTCAACGATTTCGGTGCGAAGGTCGAGTTCATCGATCACAAAAGTATGGAAACCAACAACGGACGTAAAAGCAATCTGAACATTCTGGCCAGTTGAGACTGCAATGGAGGTCACGTCAAACCCATCATTTTCAACCCACATATCGACGTAGGCGGTTGTTTCTTCTTCGGAAATGATTGCAATCTCTTCCTCGCTCGACTCTGAATCATTATTGAGACAACCCATGCCAACCAGAGGCACGAAGATGACAATTAGCAACCAACGATGATCCATACAAAGCTATTTTACCTGACAATCCAATTATTTGTTATACTAAAGTCCGTTATGCGCCTGATTCGCCTCGAAATACAAGGATTCAAAACATTCGCCCGGAAAACAAGGCTTGATTTTCCGATTGGGACTGAAGTTAATCATGCCGTGAGTGTGATTGTAGGGCCGAATGGATCGGGAAAATCGAACCTCGTTGATGCTGTTCGATGGTGTTTGGGTGAGCAGTCCATGAAACTCTTGCGTGGAAAAAAGACAGAAGACATGATCTTTTCCGGCTCCACGGAAAAATCGCGTGCCGGTTTTGCCGAGGTCGTGCTGACGTTTGATAATCACGATAAGGCCATTCCAATTGAATATGAAGAGGTCGAGCTTAGCCGCCGGCAGTATCGCGATGGGTCGTCGGAATATCGATTAAATGGAAAAATTGCCCGGCTTACTGATATTCAAATTCTCCTGGCCGAAGCGGGAATTGGCGAACGTTCCTATACCGTTATTGCTCAAGGTATGATTGATCACGTCCTTATTTCCTCGCCCGAAGAGCGAAAACTCTTTTTTGATGATGCAACCGGGGTCCGTGGCTTGCAAATGAAGCGTCATCAAGCGCTTCTTCGCCTTGGAAAGGCCTCAGAGCATCTTTTGGAAGTAGAACACCTGCTCGCTGAGGCCGAGCCACGACTTCGGATTCTTGGTCGACAAGTGAAACGTCTTGAAAAGCGCGAAACAGTCGAGCGTGAGCTTGAAACACTTTCCGTCCTTTATTATGGAACGCTTTGCCTTACCCTTTCGCATGAGTTGGAGGTAATTGCAAATGAAGGCGGTCTTCTGAAAGGAAAGATCAGCACAAAAACAGATGAACTCAAAACAGGCGATGAACAATTGCTCGCCATGGAAAAACAGGAACGGGAAAAACATCAACCAAAACAGGAAACCAATCTCGCGCAAATTGCCTACCGCGAAATCCAACAATCCCTAAAAAATGCTCGAGAAGAAGTATTTCGGGCTCAGCGCGCCGTGGATATTGCCTCTATTAAAGCCGAAAGACCTCCCGAGATCATGCCAATTAACGAGATTGAACAAGAGATTGCGTCAATCAAAACCGCGCATGAGAACATTTATGCAAAATTAAAACAGTGCCACGAGATGCACGAGGTCGCGGCTTTGATGATTGAGCTCGAATCGGTGATCACCCAGATTATCAAGCTCCACGAGCGATTGAAAACACCCGAATCAAAAACTCTCCCTATTGATCCGGCGCTCGTGCAGACACTCGAAAAGGCAAAAAACCAACAAAAACAAATCGAAGAAAAGGAAAAAGAGGTCGAGGGCGTACTCGCGAATGCTCAAAATGCGACTCCCGATGCCTCAGCCACTTCTCTTTTTGCTTTTCAACGAACACTTCGAAAGCTTCAATCTGATTTATACGAGCTTGAGCAACAGCGAAATGAAATTGAATTGCGAAAAGCACGTGTAGAAACTCGACTCGAGGGGCTTGGAACGGAGATTCAAGAGCAATGCCCAACCCTCCAATCTGCGATTCATGATTTTGATGGAACAGCCTCTGATACTAACCCGGCAGAGACGCATTCGACACTCCTCCGACTCCGCCACGAACGCGATATCATTGGGAGCATCGATGAGGAAACCCTCAAGGAATACGAATCTACCAACGAACGAGTGACATTCCTGCAAAAACAATTCTCTGATCTTTCCCAGGCAATCTCATCGACCGAACAAGTGGTCGATGAGCTCGATACACGAATTCAAAAGCAATCAGAAGAAATTTTCAAACAAATCAACAAGGAATTCCAAAAATACTTCACGATTTTATTCGGAGGAGGCACTGCCGAGCTTCTCAAAACTCAGGAAACAAAAAACGAAGAAGCTCCCCATGTAAGTCTCGATCGAGCATTTGAGGAAGAGGCCGAAGCGCAAGCCCTTGCTGATGGTCCGATTGCCACGAAAATCCTTGAACGCTTCCAGCAACGCAAGGAAACGATTATGGGCATTGAAATTCAAGCTAGTCCTCCTGGAAAACGGCAAAAATCCCTCAATCTCCTCTCGGGCGGCGAGAGAGCGCTCACATCGCTTGCTTTGCTTTGTGCCATTATGGCCACTCATCCTTCCCCATTCGTTGTTCTCGATGAGGTGGATGCCGCGCTCGATGAATCAAATACCGTGCGGTTTGCAAATATTCTCGATGAGCTCCGTAAATTCTCACAATTTATTATCATCACACATAATCGTGCCACCATGGAACGCGCGGATAAATTGTTTGGCGTGAGCATGGGCGAGGATGGAATTTCGAATCTTCTTTCGGTTTCTCTGCAGGACATTGAGGAATCGGGAAACGCTCGCCGATAAGAAATAGGTCCCATGAGACCAATAGGCCTTTTTCTGTTTTTGCCTTGGCAGGACTTGACAATAAACCCCATTTTTCGTACCATATTGCCTACCTATGATTACTATTCGACTTTCACGAATTGGAAAGCGCGGACAGCCACAATACCGCATGGTGGTCCAAGACAGCCATCGCGATCCGTGGTCTCCGGCCATCGAAGTGGTTGGACTCTTCGATCCTCGCTCCAATCCTCCACGCATTGAACTTCAGGCCGAACGTATTGGCGAATGGCTCTCCAAAGGGGCACAGCCATCAAGCACGGTTCATAATATGCTCGTTGACGCGAAAATCATCGACGCAAAAAAACAAAAAACCGTAACGATTTCCAAAAAACGTAAAGCGGCAATCGACGCAAAAAAAGCAGAAGCTGAAGCCAAGGCTCCAGTTGCCGCATAAAAAAATACGAGGCGATCGCCTCGTATTTTTATATTGACGCAAAAAAAGTATCCATGCTACTATAGTCAGGCTCAGATGTTTTACGGTTATAAAGGTCGCCGCAAAATCACTGGCAATTTTAGTACAAACCGCTTTACAGATTCGTATGGAAAAGGATCAAGAGTTCGTGGAAGGCATTGTCCGATCAATTGTGAATCATCCGGATGATGTCCGCACTGAGCGCACCATCGATGAACGCGGTGTCCTCATCACCCTCCACATTCATCCAGAGGATATGGGCTATGTGATCGGCCGATCTGGTCAGACCGCTCGTGCCATTCGCACCCTCCTCAAGATTGTTGGAGCAAAGGAAAACGCACGTGTGAACTTGAAAATCTATGAACCAGAAGGTTCACGGATGAATCGAGCCCCACGCGCCGCCGCTCCTGTGGTCGAAGAGGAAACCGATACCACCGTGGTCGATAATTTCAGCCTCTAGTCAAAAATAAAATCACGACTCCGCAAGGAGCCGTGATTTTTTATTTTTTGAATATAATTTGTGCTTGATAGATCGCCGCAATGGTCTGGATGATTCCCATTGTGATAAACAAAGCGTCAAATGATGCTCGGCTCACAAGACAGCCGCCAATAATAATCGCCGCTCCAGTGATCACAAGTGACGTCCCTCGGGCCAAACCCCATTGGAATCCATCGTGCCGGCGATCCTCATGCCTTGCGTAGAGCGCATCCCACGTGGGGGTTGCCATGGCTGCCGCAAGTCCAAGACCAGCCTGGATGAGGAAAAGTTGCCACGGAGCGGAAACAAGAAGGTACCCGAAGGTAAAAACCGCATTTAAGGCATAGCCAGCAACCATGATCTTCTCTTTGCTTCGAGCCCCGTCAGAAATCTTTCCAATCACGATATTTAAAAATCCCGAAACCATGAGATAAATTGCCCAAGCCCAGGAAATATCCAAAATATCTCCCCCGACCTTCTCGGTAAATACCGCGAGTAAGGGGCCAAGCATGCCTTCACCAAAATACCAAAGGTTACCGCCGTAAAGGAGAATTTTGATGCTCTTATTGAGTGCCATAGACATGGTCGAGAGTGAATTTGTTCTTATTATACCATTCTCTCCAAAGTTATTTTCGATTTAATTCAATCCCCCGCATCCGATCTTGATCTAAATTTTCTGGCTCAATCGTTGAATTATCTATTTCTTAGATATTTTTAATAAAATCATTTCTTATCACCGAATACCGAGATAAAACGGCCTTCGTATAAAAGCTTGGCAACTTCCTCAGGCGAAAATACCCTACCATTCATTGCTACGTAGATTCCGCTTGTCAGTTCTTGTACACGTGCAATCGAATAACCCAGGTTAAAAGGTGCGTCTGACGGCGCAAATCCCATAAGCGGAATCATTGAGCCGGTGAAAATAATTGTTTGGTCGTTTCGTTCCAGGTTAGCCTTAACAATCTTGGCTGTATCAGGCATCGTGTATGTGCCGTGAGTAATAATAATTTTTTTGTGCGGACTTTTCTGGATGGTGCGAGCGACTCTTAACATGTCATTTTTCGTCAAAGCCCGACTATCTTTCATGCAGATTTCAGTAAACACAATATTTTCAGACAGCTTTAGACTTCGAATAAATGCAGGAAGGCCCGAATGGAGAAGCGGGGTAACAGTGTCTTTGGTTCCGTCGTAAAAAGAGTCAATTGTGCCTCCAGTTATGATAAAGTGAATCGTTGATCTTGCCACAGTTGATTTGATATTAAAAATTCCGATTTTCTTTTACTCGTCTCGTCCTATCGAAGCTTCCTCGCTTCC
>JBAZUI010000007.1:0-44023 GCA_041661425.1 Patescibacteria group bacterium
TCCGGCGCGCTGGCGCGCACTGATTTTTCGCCGAGGAGGAGGTTCGAGCCAAAGATTTCTTTGGCACAGACCTTTTTCGCAAAAAGGTCTGAATCAGAAGCAATTTTGTCTATATTCTGTGCGACTTCTAACCAGTTTTGGAAAGGTTCGAGCCAATCATTTTGCTTGTGTGAAAGATTGTAGATTTCTTCTTCGAGCGACTTCTTTTCAGATAACAACTTTCCTTTTTGTAAACGATAATCTTCCTTGTCAATTACTTGGTCTAAATATCCATTGAGAAGTCGCTCTAACTTTTGCGACAAAGAAGAAATTTTTTCTTGTTTCTCTTTCACACAAGCAGTCAAAGACTGGGCGGATTTTCCATGGTCTTGCAAAGCAAGACGATTGAGCTCTTCCGCCCAGTCTTTGGGCAAAGAAACTTTTTGAATAAGGGATGATAACTGGCGATTTAATTCTTCTTGTCTGATACAAGGTTCTTCACATTTCACATTTTTGTTTTTCTTGGTGCAGTGGTAATAGACATATTCGTGAACATTGCCATTTTTCTGCTTCTTAACCTTGTATTCGCCAGTTATCATCATTCCGCATGAGGCGCAGGAAATGAGGCCACAGAAAGGTTGTGGGTCGTTTAGGGGCTTCCTGTCGGGCTTACCGCGAAGTTTCAGCATTTCCTGCGCCTGATCAAAAAGTTTCTTTGAAATGATTGGCTCATACTTTCCTTCGTGGAGTTCACCGCCATAGCGAAACAGTCCAGTATAGAAAGGATTGGACAAAATAGAAGTCGCACGGGATTTGTGGATTCTCTTTCCGGTTTTTGAAAAGAGATTGTGCTTCGCCAAAAAGTTTGAGACATCTTCCAGTCTATTGCCCCCTTTTACATAGAATTCAAACGCTTGCCTGATAACTTTGGCTTTCTTTTTGTCCACAACCACAGTTTTTGTTCGTGAGTCGTTGATATATCCAACAGGGGCAAGCGTTGGATAATCTCCATTTCTAACTTTTTGGCGAAGTCCTCTTTTGGTATTTTCGGAAAGAGAATCCACATAGTATTTGCTTTGCCCGAAAGCCATGTTGAGCATGAACTTACCCTGAGATGTGGAATCACACCAAAAAGTAGGAAACTTCAAGCTCGCAAGTTTTCCTGTGTCGAGGAGGTAGATTATCTTGCCACCATCAATACTATTTCTTGCGAGACGATCCGGATGCCAAGAGAGGATAGAATCTGCATCGCCCTTTTCAATACACTTCATCATTTCATTAAAAACTGGACGACCTGGAATTTTAGCAGATTGTTTTTCAATAAACTCAAGGGCGATGTTCAGATTTTCTCTCTTGGCATAGTCTCGCAATTCGGTGAGTTGTGCCTCAATACTTAAAACTTGCTTGTCCTCGACATCAGTGGACTTGCGAGCATACAAAAAGAATTTTCTATTTTCCATATTGTTTATCATGATAGTAAAAATTCTTTTTGTATTTCGGGCAAAGCAAATGCAGTCAAAATTGCTTCTGATTTCGAACCTCCTCCTCGGCGAAAAATCAGTGCGCGCCAGCGCGCCGGATTTGGATTCATTTTTGGCGAATTCCCCTTTGGATTCTGGGCGAAATTCAGGCGGAAACCATTGGGACGCGCTTCGCGCGTCCCGCATGTTGGCTTCAAAAAAGCCGTTGAGTCTGTTGTTGGTGACCCCACCGGGAATCGAACCCGAATTTTCAGGATGAGAACCTGATGTCCTAACCGTTAGACGATGGGGCCATGCGCGAAAATGGTAACGATTTTTTTCCGTCTTGTCAACGCGTGGGCCTCAATCCTTTTGACAAAATCCTCAAACTCCGAAAAGATGATATCGCTGGTGTGAAAACAACTTCAAACTCGTGGGAGGCCCCATGCACCGCATTCAGCTCCTTGTCTGGCGTGTTTGGTGCGCCTTTCTGCTCTGGCGCGGCATCCGGCTGCTGAAGGACGTCTCGTTCCTCGACTACCTTCGAGATGTCCCGCCACCATTCTCGCCGCACGCCTTTCTCATCGATCCCCGGTGGTCTGAGCAGGCGCTTGTGGAACTCGTGGCCTCCATCGCCCCGAATGTTCGGCTCTCGACCGATCGGAGGCCATCGTCCAAGCTCTACTGGGTGGAAAGTAGCACAGGACCTCTCACTGAACTCGCGAACCTCACCGAGGTCGTTTGCATCATCATGCAACGACGATGTCACACCCACCCGGCAGACCCCGCGAACATGATCGTCATCCCCGGGGGAGCAACCCCGCTCATGTTCACGAAAAAAGGGAAGATTCCCGAGGAGCGGCGCATTCCTGCTCGTCTTCACTTCGGGGTGGCCTGGGCGCTCTGCTACTTCCATACGCAGTATGGAATCGCAGGATACCTCGAGATCATCCGCAGCTACTAGCCATCACCTTCCCCGCCCGTCTCACTCAAGGACCGGCGGGGCGCTCGTTTTTATAGAATTCTTTTCTCTTGACTTCCTTGCCCTCTTCCCTTAGTCTCTTGCCAGGAGGTGTTTCCCCATGTCGCACCTAGTTGCCGTAAGATACGACGACATCAACAACATCATCGCCCAGATGCGGAAGGAGGGAGTGAGCGAACGTTTTCTCGGCCACGTGATCGAAATCAAAAAGTACAACGACGACGGATTGCCCACTCGCCACATCGTGACGACGATCGTCGGCGTCGATATCCTCGCCGGCCCCGGCACGCGCAACGGGGTTCTCGCGCACGAACCGGCTTTCGTGGTCGACATCATCGAAAACGGGAATCAGGTCCGCGCCTTCCTGCCCGACCGCCTCAACGATCGACCCGGCCAATGGCGGGTCGTTAGACTCGACTGGCCTCGGGGTCTCATCATCTAGACTTCTTCATCTTCTTCGTGCCCGCTCCACGTCTTTGTGGTGCGGGTCTCGCTGTTTTATTGACTTTTACTGGCGAAGCGCTATCGTAAAAATAGAACTCAAGCCGTGAGTCACAGGGCTCACAAGGAGGTGCTTCATGCCGCAAAGCAGCGGCCCTTCCAATGGTCGTCTCACGCAGGGTCGCGCGCGCGAGCTCGCAACCCAGATCATCTGCTGTACTCACGAATACGTCGGGAAGAGCATCACATTGCTCATCAACGACGCGCGCGTGAACGCCACGGTCCTTCGCATCGAAGGCGATGATGAACGCTCGATCGTCATCCACGCCCAAGATGAAAAGGGCAACGCGCATAAGGCGGTCCTCCCGATTTCGGGAGAACATCGCATTCCCTCTGGCCATGTGGAGGTCGTTAGCCTTGAGTTCTAACCCTCACCGTCGGGCTCTCCAACGTCTTCGTCGGAGCGCCCGTCAACTAAAATAAAGGACTTTCGCCTTTGGCGCATAACTTTGTCGAAACCTTCGTTTTTCGTTCAACGGACATCTGGGTCCGTCTCACGAAAAGCCTTGGTTCCTCCTCGTTCTGCATCCAAATGCGGAAGTCCTCAATATATCATCCGTCTTCAAGACAGGTGATTTTCATTTAACGAACAAAAGTAATGATGATAAGAATGGCACCAAGTGCTATCCGATACCACGCAAACCATTTAAAACTAAACTTCTCCAAAAATCGAAAAAGGAATTGAATCACAATAATTCCGGAAATCATGGCCGCAATAAATCCAAAAACAATGCACGGCCATGGAGTAATGAATCCATTCTGAATGACATCAACGGTTGCAAATGTTCCCGCACCAAGAATAGCGGGAATCCCCAGAAGAAAAGAAAACTTTGCCGCCACTTTGCGATCAAGACCCATAAAAAGCCCAGTCGTCATTGTAATTCCCGATCGTGAAGTCCCGGGAAGAAGTGAGATAGCTTGTGCCATGCCCATCATGGCCGATTGTTTCCAAGTGACATCACGCACATCTGCCACGAGATTTTTCATGCGCGCATGCATCCAATCCGCGATCCACAGAATCACGCCCCAAAAAATCAAATTTGCCGCAACAATATCAAGAGTCCGTATCGCATTAAGATAGGAATCGGAAATAATAAGTCCGAGAATCATCACCGGAAGAGTCGCGATAAAAATCTTTGCAGCTAAAAGAGCTTCCGGAGTCATGCGACGTTTCATGAGACCAACGACTATTTGACGGACATCAGGCCAAAGCGTCCGAAGGATGGCCACAAGAGTTGCAAGATGGACCGCCACATCAAAATCATAGCCCTGCTCTTTCCAACCGAAAAATTCAGGAAAAATGATCAAGTGTGCCGAGCTTGAAATCGGGAGAAATTCTGTCACTCCTTGGACAAGCCCTAAAATAATCGCCTGAAAAATATTCATACTATTCTTTGAAGGTGACAATTTGGCCTGGGTGAACCGATCTAGATGCCGGCGTGGGTGGAATCGGTGGTTGATTTTGTTGAGGTCTCGATACGCTCGATTCGCTCGGTGTCTGAGGAGTTGGAACTTTCTTTTTATGGCGACGTCGCTTTTTTTTCAATGCACTGTTTGCGTTAAGCGGAACGGATGTAGGTGCCGAAAGGATAGCTCCGGCGGTAAATGCCGGTTTTTCAGTACGAACAGGTGCCATGTTCGGCTCATGCGCAACTGGTGGGTGTAACTCATTAAGCGAGACAGAATGATTCACTTCTTTTTCGACCACAGCGCCCTCGGCGATCTTCGGGACAACGTCAACGGTTTTCTTTGGTGGTCGCGGTTCAATACTCTTTCTTCCTTTCTCACGTTCTTCTTTTATGATCGGCATGCACTCCTCGCAATAAATCGGGCGGGAACGATCAAGCTCCACCGGAATCGCAAATGTCTTTCCGCATCGTGTGCACGAATATTCCTGGCTATAGCGCGCCTTTTTGGCCGCTTCTTTTTTATCTTTGACTTCCTTGTATTTTTCCGTCAAATCAACTCCTTCACCAAATCCACTCCAGGTTGCCACATGCTCTTCGATTTCCGCACGATTACCCGCATAGCGTTCACGCGATTGGGTAATCACTCGTTCTGCGCTTGAGGTCTTTTGCGCGATCGGCGGAAGCGTGAGCGCGGAAAATGGCGAGGAAGTAATCCCATCAATCATGAGCTTCAAATAAATTTGAAACTTCGGAAGATTGATTAAATCTTCCGGTAAAAATCGTGGTGTAAATTCATCTTCCATGAATGTTGCGTCAGGAGATCCAACACGGAAAGTAATGATGGTCCCCACATTTCCAAAAACCGCATCACGCACCGTCGTATTTCCCGCATAGTCGAGTTGCGAAATATATTGATGTGCCATGATGAGATTCAACCGATATTTACGCGCTTCGGAAAGAATGGACGCAAATGACTCAACCGCAAAATTTTGAAATTCATCAACATAAAGATAGAAATCTTGTCGTTCGTTTTCTGGAATTTCCACACGCTCCATGGCGGCCATGGAAAGTTTTGTGACAATCATTCCCCCCAAGAGTCGCATGGCATCTTCTCCAATGCGCCCTTTTGCAAGATTCACGATGAGAATTTTCTGAT
Organism: Patescibacteria group bacterium; assembly: GCA_041661425.1. Lineage (GTDB taxonomy): Bacteria > Patescibacteriota > Patescibacteriia > UBA9934 > UBA9934 > JBAYHI01. The sequence goes on from JBAZUI010000007.1 coordinate 5,488, forward strand.
CATCCATGATGCCGCGCAAATCCAATGTTGATTTGGCTTGGGCAACGATATTTCTCATGACCGACGCGGAAAGAAATTGACCGACTTTATTTTGAATCGGCGCCACGGCCTCGGAAGCAAATTTACTTTCATAAGATGCGAACTCCGTGACCCAGAATTGCTTCACAATTGGATCCTTCACATTCTCGACAATCTCTTTTCGATACGCGGCATCGGAGAGCATACGGTTAATGCCGAGGAGTGTGGTATTGGGCGTATCCATGAGTGCCAAAATCGTATTATTGAGAATGTATTCCATGCGGGCAGACCACACATTTTCCCAAATCTTTTTGAACACGCTCATCATGCCGGCCGCCACAAGATGCTTTTGATTGGGTCTCACCGCCTCGAGAATATTGAATCCGATCGGATAATCAAAATCCGCTGGATTAAAATACACGACGTCGTTAATACGCCACGAAGGAATATAATCGAGGAGCTTTTCCGCGGTATCGCCGTGAGGATCGATGTAACAACACCCGTGCCCCGCATAGATATCCGAAAGAATCATGTTCTCGAGCAAGGTCGTTTTTCCCATGCCGGTTTTTCCAATCACATAAACGTGCCGACGCCGATCATCGGTTTTTATGCCAAAGCGATGCATCTGATTGCGAAAATTTGTTTTCGCAAAATAGATGATGTCCTTTTCGTGATCGTGAGGATAACGCATTGGCATATATCAAATAGGAAGATTCGGCGGGGCGTCGCCCTGATAGGACATAGAATTTTCAGGACTCTCCATGCCGGGCGGGAGTGGCGCGGGCATGCCGGGCTTTGGTTGATAGAGTTCTTCGGGTTTTGGCGCGCGCGGAATCACGCGATCATACGAGCGATCTTCACCCGTTGTTGAAACCGTCGGCGCAAAAGGTCTTGGGACCGCAAGAGGCCCGGGCGCTTTTGGAATCGTTATTTTTTTCTGTCCGGCAAAATCAGTGGTCGAACGATCCATGTTTGGAAGATTCGGTTCCTGTTCACCCGCATACGATAATTCCATCGGAGCCTCGGAACGACGCGAAGTAATCTTTGAAAGTACTGGGGTGCGAGAATCCGCTGACGGAAAATGAAAAAGCGTCGCAAGTTCCGCCGAGTTCATCATAAAGGGCGAAGAGGAAGCAAACGGATGACGCAATTGATAACGCTTCACTAATTTGCGTTGTTTCCCCGGCATTTGCCAAAGCATCCAAAAATAATCGTCTTTTGGCGTGGCTGGTTCAAATATTCCAATTTTATTTAGTCCTAAATTGCCGAATTGATGGAAGTAACCCTTCATCATGGACGCAACGGTTCCTTTTCGGAAAAGTTCATGCTTGCCAAAATAAACGAAACGAATTTTTGTTTGCCACCCAAGCTTGGTTATTTTTTCCTTTACCGCCTCCATTTGATCACGTTCCTCCGGCGTAATTTTGAACATGCGAAAATCATCCTCCTTCTTTTTCTCGGGATCGCCACCCAGCATGAGTCCAATGGTTTGTTGCGCAAACTCCGCCGGAATCCATCCAAGACTGCTTGATAAAAATCCTTGCTTTTTTTTATCAACGGTCTCACGGCCGTAGAGCTTATCCATGAATTTTTTTCCTTCCTTGATCCAATCCTGTTCATCGGGTTGTTTGATAATAAATTGGATCATAAGATGCTCACCCGTTCGCATCTTTCCCAGCATTTCAAGCAAAGGCAAGATCGTATCTTTATAGCGTTGATCACGCTCACCCGTATGCTCAAACTGCTCATAGGTGCGAATGGGAAGAAAATCCGGTTTTTTGAGAACCATTTCCGTTCCCCAGCAATCCCACTCTTCATTGGGCCATTCCGATGGAATAATCCCTACGTAATCTTCAACCTCGGTAATTTGTGCTTCGGGATATTGTGCGTAAATCGACGCCTCAATCAGATCACGATATTTGACCGGTGTGCGCATGTAATATTGAATCTGTCCCCCAATGCTCACGATTTCAAAAGAAAAAAATGCCTGAAATTTTCCTTGAAGATGCTTTTCTTTCCAGGTGATGGCAGATTTGCTCCCGGCGATATTGTTGAAAAAGTTTTCCATGCCCATGGGCGTTTGAATCGCCTCTTGCGGGATGGAAATCGCGAGAAGGCTCCACTTGATATTCGCCCAATATTCCCCTTCTTTATAATCCTGCCACACGTCAATCATGCCGCCGATGGTGACCCCGAGAATCGGAACCCAACCAACAAAAAACAAGGCATGCGCCGCCATGACATCAAAAGGAGTGGTCTCAAAATAATTTGAAACGATTGCGGATAATTCCGAAAGCGCTCCGAGCATAGTTGTTAATAGTATATCACACGAAAAAAAATAGGTCTTTGAAGACCTATTTATCAAAACTTAATTCATTTATTTCTTCTGCCACTTTTCCCAAAGCACCAAAAGCGGGCTGGCAATGAAAATCGAGGAGTAAGCTCCACTTGTAATACCAATAATCAAGGCAAGCACAAATGGACGCGTGGTCTCTCCCCCGAAGAAGAAAATCGCAACAAGAGTAAGAAGGGTTGTGAGGGTGGTATTTATGGATCGGGCAAATGTCTGGATCAGACTCTTGTTCACAATCTCGCCAAAGGACAGGTCGCTATGACGATTGACATGAAGATTTTCACGCGTGCGATCAAAGACCACAATCGTATCGTTGATGGAATACCCCATGATCGTGAGGATAGCGGCAATGAAAGCCGTGTCGATTTGATACCCATAGAAATGACCCATCACCGCAAAGACGCCGATCGGTAAAATAATATCGTGCAATCCGGCAATAATGGTAATGACCCCATACTTCCACGAAGCCACCGGTTTTGAGACATGGCGGAACGCCCAGGCGATGTAGGCAATAATAAGAATGGAAAGAATAACAACCGCGGTAAGGGATTTATTGCGAAGCTCCACCCCAAAGGTCGGACCAATGGATTCGTAACGGAGTTCTGTGATGGAATCAGTGCCATAGGCATTTTCAAGTGCCGTCAGAAGTTCATTGTGTCTCTCCGTTGTGAGCGTCTCAGTTCGAATGAGGAGCGTATCAGAGCTACTCGTTTGCACGGTCGCTTCAAATTGCGTCTCAGAAAGCTTGGTGCGAACATCATTGGAATCGAGCGTCTGTGTGGCTGAAATCTCAAGCAAACTTCCACCGGTAAAATCAATCCCGAATTTGAGACCAAAGACGCCAATGGCAATAAAAGAGGCAATAAGAAGACAAGACGACATCACGAGCCAAAATTTCGCGAGTTTAATGAAGGGAAATTTTTCTAATAGCGACATACATCATTTATTTTAACTTCCGGACACCGTAGAGCCAGGTTGCACGCAAGAACTTCCATCCAATACACCACTTAAGCATAATGCGCGTCACAAAAATTGCCGAAAGCATTGAGGTGATAACTCCCAAGCTCAAGGTAATCGCGAATCCTTTAATGGAGCTCGTGCTCAGGAAGAAAAGAACGGCCGCGGCAATGAGTGTGGTGAGGTTTCCATCACGAATCGAGGTCCAGGCACGGCGGAATCCTTCATCGATCGCTGTGGCCAAATCACGACCTGATTGCAATTCTTCTTTCATGCGTTCAAAAATCAAGACGTTTGCGTCAACCGCCATTCCCATCGAGAGCACAAACCCGGCAATACCCGAGAGCGTCATGGTAACCCCGAGCAATTTGAAGAGCGCCAAGTTCATGGCCGCATAAAATCCAAGAGCCAAAACCGCAAGCAATCCAGCAAATCGATAATAAATAATCATGAAAAGAGCAACAAGGGCGAATCCGGCAATAGCCGCTTTAATACTCAAATCAAGCGATGTTTGCCCGAGTGTTGGCCCAACAGTCTGCTGAGAAAGCAAATTGACCGGCAATGGCAAAGCCCCGGCATTCAAACGTTGCACAAGTAGCTTTGCTTCTTCGAGTGTGAAATTCCCTGTAATCGATGCCGTACCACCATAAATGGCTTCTTGCACGGTCGGCGTTGAAATGGCGGATCCATCCAAGAAAATCCCAATAACCTTTCCCACGTTTGCGGCGGTAAGTTCCTCAAAAAGCGTTCCGCCTTCGGTTGAAAAATTCAAAACAACATAAGGGGCTCCGGTATTCGGATCAAAAGCCACGGAAGCATTTTTAATATCCTTTCCGGAAAGGGTCGTGTTTTCCCACGGATCCACACTTATCACGTCAGAAGCCGTCGTAAGTGGCATTTGAATTTCAGAAATCTCATACGCCATCACATCGCGGGAATCACTGCGATAGAGAATGTGATACCCGTATTCGGTCTCAACCACTTGTGAGATATCTCCATCATTCATGGCAAACCCCGCATCTTCAAATGCCGCAACCATCACCCCTTTTCCAACCCAACCAAGGCTACCACCCAAATCTTTTGATCCCGTGTCTTCGGAGACCTTTTGAGCTGTTGTGGCAAAATTATCTTTTGTGAGTGTTAAGAGCAGGGCATCGGCCTGTGCTTTTGCTTCTTCTTTTGTGAGAGCATTGGCGCAGGCAGTTGACTCCTTGTGGCAGATGAGAATATGCGAGAGCTCAATTTCCTGATCGGTTTTGCTCGAGAGATAATTCACGATATAAAGATTGCTATTGCTCTCGTAGATTCCATCAATCACACCTGGCTTATATTTTTTGCTTGCAATTTGATTGGCGAGTTCACCATAAACCACATCGGACGCCGTTACCCATCCATAATATCCCCCACTCCACTTGGTGGTTTGATCTTCAGACGATTCCTTGGCAAGATTTGAAAAATCTTCTCCGGCAATCGCGCGATCAAGCACGGCTTCGGCACCCGCATTCTCCGTGATTTGTGCGGCATCAATTTGTGCTTGTTGTTCAGCGGTTACTTCGGTTTCCACAACTTCTTTCGGAGTCTTAAATTCCAAAATCGGTGTCTCCCCAATCATCTCAATCGCTTGAGAGACATCGAAAACGCCGGCAAGCTCCACAATCACCCGGTAGTGCCCGCCCGAAATATTCGTTTGAACAACAGGCTCGGCAATCCCAAAAGCATTCACACGACGCTCAATCACTTCACGCGCGCCTTCAAGTGCCGACGCACGATCAGCATCTGCGATATTGCTCATGTCCGCTTCGTAGACCAAATGGGTACCACCTTGTAAATCAAGCCCGAGCTTGAAATAGGTGGTATTGAGCTCTGGCCCAAATCCCACGGCATTCACAAGTGAATTCCATGGCACAGGATAGGCAACCGACCCAAGGATGCCAAATAGGAGCACAAGACCAAGAACGGAAAGGTGAAGGTTTCTTCGACGATGCGTTTTTTGTTGGTTCATACCGTAAAAAGTTTTGTGCCGCTATTTTAGTGAAGATCCTGGAAATTGCAAGCTCCCCTGTTATTCATTTGATTTTTTAAAGGTCACGTGAAAAGCCGGGTACCATTTTTCATTATAATCATCCACAATCTCCACTTCCTGCTTTTCAACATACATATTGAGCGCGATATCAGCCAAAAGCTCGGTATCGGTTTGGATATCCACTTTCAGTTCTTCTAATCGATCGATATCAGCTTTGGAAACTGACTTCACTTCATTCTCGAGTGACTTTCGATCGCCTCGAAGCACTTTGAGCTTTTCTTCGATCTCTTGATATTTCGGACTGACCTCGAGTTCCCCGCGAAGCATCTTTTGAATTTCCGCTTTCTCTTTTTTATTCTTGGCAAGGCGTTTATAGACTTCTTGTAAATTTGGCATAGTTATTTATGTGCACATGATTATAACAGCTGAGCGGAGGCTTGACAAAACCTAAAAAATTAGGCACAATTCCGCCGTTCGCTAAACGCGAAAATGGTGCTTAACGCGCCAATCCACCCACAACAAGTTGGAGGGGCATTGACCCCCAAGGAAATCGTCGAAAGGATCAGCGCCATGGACAAGGACGCGCTCACGATCAACCGGCGACGGATGATCGCAGCCATGGTTCTCATCCAGTTGGCACCTCTTCTTCCAGCGGTGAGCTGTGACGAAGTCCGTAAGGACATCGGCACACTCATCACCGAGCTCGGGTTCTGGATGGAGGAGGGACCACTCCTCACTCATGGAGCAGAGGCTTCCCGCAGGTTGAAGTACGGCGTCGCGAAGGAATATCGCGTGCGCCGGAAACCTCAACCAGGTGCTATCAGTCTCATTGAAACAGCGAGAGCCGCGAGTCTCTTCTTCCTGCCGTGGCAAGAAGATACATCACGTGGGTTTGCGGAGGAAAAAAAGCTCCTCATCCACCTCGTACTCGCGGCGTGCGACGCAACGGACAAGCGAGATGACTTCGCATGGGCCATACCGATCCACGAGGTCGTTCAGGCCGTCATCGGCCAGTCCGAGCTCTAGTCTCCCCCTCTTCTCGGCCGGTACCGTAACTCACGCGGTGCCGGTCTTCGTCGTTTAATTGACAGCACGATGGTTTTCAGGCAAAATTTGTTGGTCATTTTTACCCATTCCCACCGATTGACCCCCACGGTCAGTCACCACTTGTCGGAGGAGAGTTGACAGACGAAAATTTTCTCGATGACTTTGATTGGTCGGACCCAACTCCCGATGAGATGCTCGCGATTCTTTCGCAAGTGATCGGGCATTTTGGTCCATGCATCGAGGATATCCCGCACCCAACAGGTGCGGAGCAATTCCGGCCTCTGGCCGTTGAGATGCTCCAAGCGATTGCCGGATGGCAAAATATTGACCCGGCCATGACGGCCGAGAGATACCATGATGAGCTGACGGCCATCATGGATTTCCTACAACGTGTTCCGTGCACAGCAGGTGAACGGCCGAGGATTCTTCGAGCGCAGGCCTTCTGCGATCTCCTCGATCTCTTTCTCGCAATCGCTGGACACCGAGAAAAGTGGGAAGCTTACATCGCCTATGAGTTCTTCTTGAAGGCGATGGAGGTCGCTGAGCAACTCACCACATCCATGCAGGCGAACCTCAACAACTCTATCGAGAGTTCTCTCACTCTGGCGACGCAAGCCAAGTAGCAATCCGTCTCCCTCGTGGCCGCTCTCTCAAGGGCGGCTTCTCGCTTTTTAAAAAAATTTCCACAAAAACTCTTGACAATTTCAGAAAAAACGCGCATACTCGCGGGTACTTTTTGTTCTTTCTTGTCAGAGTGAATTCATCTTTCCCGTGGAGGACGGGGACAATGGGAAGAAATCATATCTCGTCGATCATTCTCGGGTATATCCGAGAAGCCTCTCAAGACGGGGAGATCCGTCGGGTTGCAGTCGTGCTGACCCTGGCGGATATTGGGAGGCAGATCCTGATCTCGAACCACAATCGCGCGTTCGAGAAGATCGAACTCTACGATGCGCTCGAGGAAGTGGTTCGAAATCCTGCAGACGCCGTCGCGCGCAAAAAAGTCCTCGATGCCATCGAGGTCCCAATGCCCGCTGTCGATATCTGGGACGACCCCACGGAATGGTATGCAAAAGCGACCATTCGACGGGCGTGCGTCGTGGTATTCGACACCGAAACCCCTTGGGAAAATGGGGTGAAACAGCTCATTGAGCTCGCGCTCTACGCCCTTGCCTTCAACGGCATGGCAACCGGTACGATGAACGAAGCTTGGCGCATGGTTGCGCGCAAAGTCAAAAGTGCGGTCCACGGTCATCAGCCGCTCGTGCCCGCCAGCAAGTAAGCTCATCCCTCCCTCGTTCGGCCACCCACTCGGGTGGTCGATGTGTTTATGGGCCGAGATATTTAAAACGAGGTTTCACAACTCCATCCTTTTCTATATTTTCCACAAACATTCCGAGCGGACGAACCCAAAGTTTGGAACGAGGGTTATCATAAAGCGCCTCATAAACCACAAGGTCCTCAAGCGTCTCACTGTGCTTTGCAATACCGATCACTCGATAGCGCATGCCTTTATAATGTTCATATTCGCCAAGTGGCAATAATTCCTTTGACATATTAGGACGCATCTAAAATTATTCTTTTCGTGAACGCGCCCCGTTCTTTTTGCTTTTTTCTTTTCATTGAGAGTACCGTCCGCTTCTCAAATTTTTTCCGTGCGCAAATAGCCTCAAGGACTTCATAGATATCTGCCATCTCCTCAATGGTTTCATTCTCGAGATATTCACTCACTTCCTCAAGTAATTTTTCTTTGAGCTTCACATCAAATTCTTTCGCGCTGGCAATATGCATCTCGCACGCCTCGCCTTTGCGTTTGATGATCTCGGGAATCTTGTCGCGAACGAGTTTGTGATAAATCATACGATGAGTGATTTCTTTCCTCTCAAGGCTCTCAATTAGGAACGAGATGAGTAATGCTCCATATTTTCAAGATGGATGAGAGCCATCTCAACGGCCAATCTATTGTACTCTTTTCGATTCATCCTTCCATGAGTTAAAATCCAAATCCCGCCTTCGGTTGCTCCAATTTTCTCCTCGACGGTGAGTCCGGCTTTTTTGAGCGCCTGACTGCCATCCAATTTTTCATGCACAATCATATCGGTCACGGATTTTGGCCATTCAAATCCTGGTGACATGCCAAGATGAAATTGCGTGCCATCATAAATCGCGCAAACCGCAAACTCCATATAATAGCTCTTCGTCTGTGGGACTTCCACAAGCCCGCCCTCAATCCCAAAACTCAATTCACAATTTTTAAATGCTTTTTGCGCACGATCCATGGCTCCTTTGATAACTTGTTCAATGCCAACAGGGTGACCAAATTCTTCTGCAACAACATCAACAGGAACGACTTCCACGGCATCAAAGAGTTTACTCTCTTGAAGCGCTTCGGATACGGCCTGTACTTTCGTTTGGTTTCTTGATCCGACGTTGACGATCGTCATACATCATCCAATTTTTTATTTCTTTTATTTTTCTTTTTCCAATCTCCGCTATGAAAACGATTTCCTTCTGCGAGCAAATGCCAATCATGAACAGAAGCATCCTGAATGGCATTCCAAAATGTTTTCGCGGATTTCGTAAAAAGCTGTGTATAGACTTTTTCTTTTCTTACTTTTGTCCAGATCACTCCAAGATCGTGATGACGCGATGCCTGTTCTCGCAATTCCAACTGAATATCGAGGTTGTCGGCATCTTTTACAATTCGTGATTCAAGACTTTTCCGCTCTTCGTATTCCATCTACACGGCGCGCACCTCTTTTTCAAAAATAGTTCCATCGGTGATATGTTCTATCGCCTTGGAATCGTCACGCTTCGTGTACTGACGCGAAAGATAATCAACATCACCGGTGCGGCTTTCTGTGATGTCATGAATCAAAGCCATCTTGAGAACCTTTTCGATATTGACCGGCCCCTCATGCTCCGCAAGCATCCAGGCAATCCAAAGAACACGAAACATATGCTCAGCGTTATTGGCAACATCCGGATGAAGAAAACGAATCCATGAACGATTAATAAACCGTAAACATCCAATCTCAAACAGGAATTCGACATCACGTTTTTTTTCGTGTTTCATAGCTATTCATTCTCTCGTCCCGTTCTTCGCGAACGGGATGATCGTTGAGTCAAACACCCTCCTTCAAAAACTATTCTTCAAAACGAGGTCCTATTTCCCGTGGCACTTCTTGTACTTTTTTCCACTCCCGCAAGGGCAAGGTTCATTACGACCGACTTTCCCAACCGCTCCGGTTATGGAAACGGATTGGGCGGCGCGATGAATTTTAGCTGTCTCGCTATTGCCCATGGTTTTTTGCGCGCCTGAGAGTTGTAAATTCGCTTTCTCGATCACACTCGGCGCCATCGCAATGAGATGTTGCGCGGCCGCGGTCTGCTTAAGAATCCGAAAAACATTGTAGACCACTTCGTGCTCCACATTCTCGAGCATGCCATGAAAAAGATCGAACGCCTCACGTTTATACTCAACCAATGGATCACGCTGGCCGTATCCCTGAAGTCCAATGCTTCGGCGAAGATAGGTCATGGTATCGAGGTGCGAAATCCACGCATTATCCATGGTCCGCAAAAGAATCGTGCGTTCAATGCGCGCGAGCAAATCTTTATTCTTGAATTGCTCATCAATCTTTGCGAGTTGACGTCGGACCAGCGCCATTGCTCCCTCGATGACGACGGTGCGTTGCTCGGCCAAACGCTCTTTATCCTTTGAGATCTCACGAAGCTCTACGCGCACCAAGTTCTCAAAATCCTCATCAAGATCAAGAATGGTTTTAAAAACCTCCAAAATTTCTTTTGGATCCCAGTCTCCCTTCACCTTCAAATCGCCTTCTTTAAATTGATCGGGAATATCGTGGACCTCGACGGTATCACCCGTATGGAACAAAACCACTCGCTCGATTTCACGCTCAACATCTTTCAAAATTTCCTCACGCGAACTGAATGTCTCATCCAAAAGGATCTTTCGACGACGCTCATAAATCGTTTGGCGGTGTTTATTTAAGACGTCATCATATTCAAGCACGTGCTTTCGCGTATCAAAGTGATATCCTTCCACGTGATACTGTGCTTTCTCGAGCGACTTCGTAATCATCTTGCTTTCAATCGGCGTCTTCTCATCCATCTTGAGCATATTCATCATGCCCTTCACCCGATCGGTTCCGAAAACGCGCATCAAATCATCTTCAAGCGAAACAAAGAATTGCGTGCTCCCGGGATCGCCCTGACGCCCGGCACGTCCACGCAACTGATTATCAATACGACGTGATTCATGACGCTCCGTGCCAATCACATGCAAACCACCAAGACCACGCATGGTTTCCTGCTCAGATTTCTCCGGTGGATTTCCACCCAAAATAATGTCAACGCCACGCCCGGCCATGTTTGTGGCAAGAGTGACCGCGCCACGACGCCCGGCCTGCGCCACGATTTGTGCTTCCCGTTCATGATTTTTGGCATTGAGCATCTCGTGCGGGACATTGGCGGCCGTGAGCAATGCATCGAGCAATTCATTTTTCTCAATCGAGACTGTGCCGATCAAAACCGGTTGACCCTTTTCGTGTAACGCTTTCACTTCATCGACCACGGAAAGCCATTTGCCATGTTCACTCTTGTAAATACGATCTGTCTGATCCTTTCGCACACAATCGCGATGCGTTGGAATTTCCGCCACTTCCAATTTGTAAATCTTAAAAAATTCTTCGGCTTCTGTTGCCGCGGTTCCGGTCATGCCCGCGAGTTTTTTATACATGCGGAAATAATTTTGAAACGTAATCGTGGCCATGGTGCGACTCTCACGTTTGATGTCCACCCCTTCTTTTGCCTCGATCGCTTGATGGAGTCCATCGGAATAACAACGACCTTCCATGATACGACCGGTAAACTCATCCACGATTTTCACCTCTCCATTGGTGACAACGTATTCACGATCTTTTTTGAAAATCGCATGCGCCTTGAGCGCTTGCTCCGCATAATGGATGAGTTGAAATTGACCGGCTGCATAAAGATTTTCAATACCCAAACGCTGTTCAATTTTTTTGAGTCCATCCTCGGTATACGTGGAAACGCGCATCTTTTCATCGATGTTGTAATCATCATTGGCTTGCAAATCTTTCACAATATCGGCGAAACGATAATAAAGATCAGCTGATTCTTCTGCCGGGGCAGAAATGATAAGCGGCGTGCGCGCTTCATCGATTAAAATCGAGTCGATTTCGTCGACAATCGCATAGTGTAAATCCCGCTGGACCATATGCTCCTGATCGGTCGCCATATTGTCGCGAAGATAATCAAACCCGAATTCATTATTCGTACCATACGTGACATCCGCGGTATAAGCTTCACGTCTGCTTGCCGGACGCAAAAAATCCATCTGGACTAAAAATGAACCTGTGGTATCACGTTCTTCATCTTCTTTGATTTCTGCACGAAAATTCTCATCATAGCGATAACCACATTCGTGCTGGATTACGCCAATCGTGAGACCAAGGAAATGAAAAATTTGACCCATCCAGACGGCATCGCGTTTCGCGAGGTAATCGTTTACGGTCACCACATGGACGCCCTTGCCTTCGAGCGCATTGAGATAAATCGCAAGGGTCGAGGTAAGCGTTTTTCCTTCACCCGTACGCATTTCCGCAATCATTCCGCGATGCAGGGCAAACCCACCCATGAGCTGGACGCCGTAGTGGCGCTGATGAAGCGTGCGATTGGCTGCCTCACGCACCAAGGCAAATGCCTCGAATGAAATATCATCGAGCGATTCCCTATTTGATAAACGGCGCTTGAGTTCCTGCGTTTTTTCTTTAAGCGCTTCGTTGGAGAGCGAATGGATCGAGGCTTCGAGAGCATTCACTTTTTCAACGTCCGCGCGCAATTCATCGAGCATTTTTTTGTTCGGATCTCGAAACAGGACTTTCCAAATATTTGGCATAATTGTTGCCTAGGATACGTTTTCTGGGGATAAAAATCAAGGACGGCCAGATGAGGCCGCCCTTTGGGAATCACTTGCGTACGGGCAGGTCTGTGACCTGCCCTATATCTCTTCCGCCGGCATGCGATCGGCGTCCTGCATTTTTTCTTTGTACTTAATCACCTGACGCTTCAAATCATCGGTTGCGGTATCAATCGCCGCATACAAATCCTCTTCCACAGCCTCGGCGCGAAGAACCGCTCCCGGAATCGTGAGATTGTATTCTGCACGATAAATCTTCCCTTTATTTTGCCCGGAAACCGTCTTTCCGACATCAATCCGAACATCGCAGGGCGTAAATTTTTCCGTCATCTTCGCAATGGAGTCCAATTTCTTTTGTGAATAATCCTTAATGGCCTCGGTCAAATCGATCATGGTGCCTAAAATTTCAACGACTCGCATAAAAAAGAAAATTACGAGTTAGAGTTCTCAAATCCAATGTACTGAATTTCTTCCTGAAGCACAATGCCAAACCTTTGCGAAACACCCTCTTTTACTTTCTGAATGAGATCTTTGATATCTTGAGCGGTCGCCTTGCCACGATTTACAATAAAATTTCCATGTTGTTCACTTACATAGGCATCGCGAACGAATAGACCCTTGAGCCCGGCTTGATCAATAAGCCAACCGGCCGCCAATCGATGTTCTGCCATCATGGAAGCCGGAATCTCGGCGATCGCTCCGATGGAGACAAGCTCTTCGTCGGTCGCTTCGTAATTTTTGAATGCACATCCAGCCGATCCCCCGACATGAGGCTGTGAGGCGTTTCGTTTTTCAACAAGCGAAAGGACAAGCGCTTTTGCATCTTCAGAATCTCCCGTAACAAGCGTCAAGACCACTCGAAGCACAATGTCGTTTGAGTGTTTGATGGTTGAATCGCGATACCCGAATTTCATTTCTTCATTTGAGAGTGAGACCACGCTTCCTTCGCGGAGAATATCCACACGCGAAACAGAATCTTTCATCTCCCCACCAAATGCTCCGGCATTTCCACGCACCGCCCCGCCAATGGTTCCAGGCAATGAGGCGGCCCATTCAAAACCCGTGAGCCCGGCCTCGGCTGATTGTCTTGCCGTGAGCGCGGAAAGCGCCCCTGCTTCGGCAATGATCTCCGAGCCATTGATCACGACTTTTCGCATGGCCATCTTCACAATCAATCCGGGAAACCCTTCATCGGCGAATAAGATATTCGTGCCACCTCCAAAAACGGCCAACCGCACCGCGTGTTCACGTGCCAGTCGCACAGCCGCCACCACATCCTCCTCACTTCGCGCTTCCACAAACCATTTTGCCGGCCCACCCACACGATAGGTGCTGTGTTTGGAAAGAGGTTCATCGATCAATAATCGCTCCCCAAAAATACCTTGTAATGTTCCGCTCATCTCTTCCATATTATTTCGCTAATTTTCGAGCAAGTTCATCGATAGTGCCTGCGCCCATGAAAATAAGAATATCTCCGGCCTGAACCATATCACGGAGTTCCGATTCTACGGCTTCATAATCCTTGGCATAGCGGATGTCACGAATCGTGCCACGTTTCTTTATTTCCGTCATCAAGTTCTCCGAGGAAATCTCTCGCCCTTCATTGTTTCGCCCCGCGACTTCATAGATCTCACAAAGAAGAAGTCCATCAACACCATCGAACGATGGAACAAATTGATCGAACAATTCCTTGGTGCGGGCATGCTGATGAGGCTCGAAGCAAAGAATAAGCCGACGATTTTCAAAAAATTCCTTCAAGGCTTCAATCGTGCCACGGATCGCTGTCGGGTGATGTGCATAATCCGAATATACGTCCGCATCCTGCCACAACCCCACATGTTCGAATCGTCGCCAGGTGCCGTGGAAATGTCCCAATGCCTCGCTTGCAACTCCTGTTTCAATCCCGATCGCTCGCGCCGCCGTCATAGCCGCGGCCGCATTCATGGCATTGAACAATCCCGGCACGGTTAAACGCACCGGATCCCCTGCCACCAAAAAATGTTGCGCCCCATGCTCTACCACCCGTTCCTCCACATCAAAAATGGCGCGCTTTGGAATCGAGAGCGATTGAGAAACGCGATCATTTGCGTTTACGATCACGCGGGCATCGCGTGGCAGAGAGTCAATCCATTCTTGAAACGTTTTTTTGATGTCGTCCAAATCTTTGTAAAAATCCAAATGGTCTTCCTCGATATTTGTAATGACAACGACTTCTGCGGTAATCGAAAGCATGCTTGCCATATGTTCGCACGCTTCCACCACAAAATATTCCCCATCGCCCATTTCCAAATTCCCATGGGTAAACGCTGGATTTTTGGTGCCAACGATCACTGTTGGTTTAAGACCGGCGGCTTTGAGAATCGAGCCAAGCATCGACGTGGTTGTACTTTTTCCATTTGTTCCGGCGACCGCGATTGTTTTTTTTGTTTTGGATAGTGCTCCAAGAAATTCCGCATACGAAGCATCCTCAATGCCACGCTCGGTTGCGGTTTGACGTTCAATATTGGTTGCGGGCACAGCCTTCGAGTAAATCACCAAATCGCATTCACTCGGGATATTGTCGGCAAAGTGGCCGATTTTCACTTCAATTCCCATGCGATCAAGCTCAGTGAGGATCTCGCTCGGATACACGTCCGAACCCGTAACCTTCGCCCCACGAAGAAAATACCACTTTGCAACAGCCGAAGTTCCAATGCCTCCGACCCCAATAATGTGAACATGTTTTGCCTCTAACATAAGGTATCTTAGTGCTTTCAACTTTGGCGCATAACTTTGTCAAAAACCTCCGCACTTCGTCACCGTACGTATTTGTACGGCTCCTCGTTGCTCGGTTTTTTCCTCGTTCTGCATCCAAATTTGAAAGCACTCCTATTGTAGCAAACACAGCTCCCTTTGCACATTCAAAGCGCAATAGCGTACAATCGAATCTGGTACGGAACAATAATGATTGTTCCGCTAGATTAAATCCCCTATGACACTTCGAACCTACGATCCGCAAATTGCTGATGCGCTCCAGGCTGAACTTGAGCGCCAACGCCACGGACTTGAAATGATCCCATCGGAAAACTTCGTCTCTCCGGCGGTACTTGAAGCCCTCGGTTCCATTGCGACCAATAAATACAGCGAAGGCTATCCTGGTCGACGATATTATGGCGGATGCGAACACATTGATACGATTGAGCAACTTGCGATCGATCGCGCAAAAAAAATATTTGGTGCCGAGCATGTGAACGTCCAACCTCTCTCGGGCGCTCCGGCAAACATCGCTGCCTATCACGCGCTCTTGAATCCTGGGGACACCGTTCTTGGAATGGATCTTTCGCATGGCGGACATCTCACGCATGGACATCCGGTAACGCAATCAGCTCAAATTTACAATTTCATTCGATACAAAACAAATGCAAGTGGTCTGCTTGATCTTGAGGAACTCCGCGCCTTGGCCATTGAACACAAACCAAAATTGGTTCTTGTTGGATATTCGGCGTATTCGCGTGAGATTGATTTTGCACGTGTCAAGGAAATCGCCGATGAAGTGGGAGCCATGACCATGGCCGACATTGCTCACATTGCCGGGTTGATTGCTGGAGGAGAAATGAATAATCCGGTCCCGATTTTCGATCTCGTGACAACCACAACCCATAAAACACTCCGTGGTCCGCGTGGAGGCATGATTTTTTGCAAAGAAAAATACGCGAAGGCTGTGAATAAATCTGTTTTTCCTGGTCTGCAAGGCGGACCTCACGAAAATGTCATTGCGGCAAAAGCCGTGACATTTAAGGAAGCCCTCGAACCATCGTTTAAGGAGTATGCAAAACAAATAAAAAAGAATGCAAAAATTCTCGAGGCAGAATTTAGCGCTCGTGGATATACGCTCTGCTTTGGCGGCACGGATAATCACCTTCTTCTCATTGATCTTTCCAATAAGTCCGTGACCGGAAAAGAAGCAGAAGCCGCACTCGATAAAGCCGGCATCACTGTTAACAAGAATATGATCCCCGATGATCCGCGATCGCCCATGGACCCATCGGGCATTCGTTTGGGAACTCCGGCGCTCACAACGCGAGGGATGAAGGAAGAAGAGATGAAACAAATCGCAGAATGGATGGATCAGGCAATCACACAGAAAGATGATGAAACGCTTCTCGCGCAAATCGGAAATGAAGTCCGCGAACTCACGAATCACTATCCGCTTTACCAAGATCTCTCGTACTAATACTTACTGGGGTCAGGTCGGGAATCGGGAATTTTGTTATACTAAAGTGCATAATTGTTCTCAATCTCTATGGCTCGACCGCTACGAGTAGAATACCCTGGTGCGCTCTGTCACATCACTTCTCGAGGAAACGCGGGTAAGGATATCTATCTTTCAGATACGGACAGAAATAACTTTTTAAAAATCCTCCAAGATGTTCTTTATCGGTTTCATTGGATTTGTCACGCCTATTGTTTAATGAATAATCACTATCATCTTCTCATTGAGACGGCGGACCCGAATCTCTCTTTTGGAATGCGTGACCTTAATGGAATCTCAACACAACATTTCAACAAGCGGCACAGAAGAACCGGCCATATTTTTCAGGGAAGATTTCAAGCGTCCATTATAGAAAAAGAATCATATTTACTTGCGGTTGCGCGATATATTGTCCTGAATCCCGTCCGCGCGGGAATTGTTCGCCACCCAAAAGAATGGAAATGGAGTAGCTATTGTATGACCGCTGGCCTCGCACGGCCTCATCACGCATTGACCATTGATTGGATTTTATCGTGTTTCTCTTCTCGAAAAAGTATCGCACAAAAAGAATATCGATTTTTCATCAATGAAGGATTGAGAGTCTCCTCACCGTTTAAGGATCGAAAAGATCATTTCATTCTTGGCAGTCCACAATTTAGAACGGCGATTTGGGAACGGACAAACGGTTCGGAAGTTCTCAAAGAGATCCCCCGGGCTGAGCGCGTCGTTGGTCGTCCCACACTGAAAGAATTATTCAAAAATTGGAAGGACATAGAGGAACGAAATCGACTCATCTGTTTCGCTCGGACGCGATGTGGTTATCTCAATACTGAAATCGCTGCCTTTCTAAAACTCCATGGATCAACCATAGGAAAAATCGTTCGAAGAAACATGACTTTACGAAAATAATTTTAGAAGTCTCGATTCCAGACCTGACCCCATTCTCTTGCTATGACCCCATCCTATTGCTTTAATGAGTTTTTTCTGCTATCCTTTGCGCATTATGGCAGAAATCATTCATGGAAAACGCTTGGCAGAAAAAATCCGTGAGCAGGTGAAACATCAAGTTGAAACACTTGGACATCCCCCGGGACTGGCCGCCATTATTGTTGGAAATGATCCAGCCTCGCGTCTGTATGTTCGTCTTAAGGAGCAAGCAGCCAAAGAAGCCGGTATTTTCTTTGAACTTTTAGATTTTCCAGAAGAAGTGAGCACGGGAAAAATCATCAAGGAGATCAAAAAATTGAATGATCGTGATGATATTGCAGGAATTCTTGTCCAGCTCCCTCTTCCAAGTCACGATGAAGATAAAGTGATTGCCGCCATCAATCCAATCAAAGATGTGGATGGATTTCATGCGAAAAATCGCGAACATCTTGCCAAAGAAAAGGCGTCGCTTGTGCCGCCCGTCGCTTTGGCCGTTGTTCAGCTTATTGAGGCAACCCATCAACCGCTCCGAGGTAAAACCGCGGTGATCATCGGTAATAATCCCATATTCGCCGAACCCATTGTTCACCTTCTCAAGGCCATGCAAGTGAAAGCCGACTTTTTGCAAAAAGATGAGACTTCGCTCGCGGCAAAATCACAAATGGCCGACATGATTATTATTGCAGTTGGCAAACGAAACTTCCTCAAGCCTGAAATGGTCAAGGAAGGAGCGATCGTGATTGATGTTGGGACCAATAAAAAAGAAAATCACGTTGTGGGAGATGTTTCGCCGTCAATAAAAGAAAAAGCCGGATTCTTAAGTCCGGTTCCCGGAGGCGTTGGACCCCTGACCGTTGCCTATCTTTTGATGAACGTGGTCCGCGCCGCCACGATGCAAAAATCTAGGCATTCAAAATCGTGAGAATAATTCCCGCAAAATAGAGCAGCGCGCACGGAACTAAGACCCAACGTGGAATCCGCAAAAACCGCCGAATGGAAACGGCGTGTTTTTTTGCGTGCCAATACATCGCAATGATTAAAATTCCTAAAATCCCACCAAGGAGGGATCCGGAAAATCCAATCACATCAATAAAGTCGCGCGCGCCAATCAAAAAAAGAAGACCTGGGGTTCCAATCACCAGAGCCCATGAAGCAAGATACGAAAGTCGATAATCATAGACAAGCGTGTTGATCATGGAGAGCCCGATCATAATGAAACTCGTGGCAACGGAAATTAACCCAACAAATGAACCAATAATGAGCGCCCAGGGCCCCAGCGCCCGCCCGAGGCCGATCATGCTCTCTTCTGTGGTGTGCGTTCCGGTAACGGACAGCACAACCGTCGCAAAGGCGAGATAAATCACCGCAACAATAAAGAGCCCAACCACGACGCTATATTTCAGTCGATGTTTTTCTTTTCCTAGAATTTGTGCCATCTCCGGCAAGGCCGACAATCCCCCGAAGGCAAAAAGAACAACCCCAAAAGGCAAAAACCAGTTCGACCAATCAACCGTCGTTAACGCACTCGTCTCGATCTCCGGTGAAGCGCCAATCAAGAGAACACAAATAGCAATCAGAAGCACCGACGAAAAAATACTTTCAAAGCGCGAAATAAATCCAAAGCCGCCAATCAAAATAATCGAAGAAAAAAGATAAAAAATTATTTGATACATCAACTCATTTCCGCCAAGCCACGATCCACAAAGAGAATCCAAAAATTGCCCACCAATAATAATATACGCGAGCATAGCTCCCCAACTCGATGCAAAAAGGATGAGCGTTCCAACATGTTTCCAAATAGGACCAAGGTATCGCTCAAGCAGTCCGGTTAATCGGTGATGGCCCGGCGTGTGGATAAGGAGATCGGCGACGGAAAAAAGAACAACTGCATTGATGACGGCAATAAACACAAGATGCCCGACCCCGATGGCAAAACCTGATTGAGAAAAAACATAAGGCAAACCAAAAATGCCAACGCCAATCACCACACCAATGAGCGCTTGAACGCTTCGAAAAAAGGCACTCCTCTCTTTTGCCATAACATGATTATTGTATCACAATTTTATCCCCTCTTCCTCCCCATGTTCTTCACTTTTTTAGTCTTGCGGGTCCATGCTTTTGAGGTTAGCATGTGCCTGTGAGCGAGATCCTCAAAAAAATTCCACCAAATAATATCGAGGCCGAAGAATCACTTCTTGGGGCGATTTTGATTAACCAGGAAGCGCTGATTAAAATTGCGGATGCCGTGCGGGCCGAGGATTTTTACAAGGATAGCCACCGGATTATTTTCGAGACTATTGTTGATCTTTTTGAGCGTCATGAGCCGATCGATCTTCTCTCGCTTGGAAATCGACTGGAAGAAAAGGATCTTCTCAAACACATTGGCGGACGCACCACGCTCGTTGAGCTCACGAACAAAGTCACCACATCGGCGCATGTGGCACATTATGCGGAGATTATCCAAAAGAAAGCGACGCTTCGCCGATTGCTCAATGCCGCGGCAAAAATATCCGAGCTCGGATACGATGAAGCTGAGGATGTTGATGCGCTCATCGACGATGCAGAGCGGACCCTGTTCAATGTTTCGTCGAACTTTATCAAAACGACTTTTTTTCCTTTGCGCTCGGTTCTTTCCGAAGCATTTGATCGTATCGATGAACTCCATCGCGAGCACGGAAAACTGCGAGGACTTCCCACGGGCTTTACCGGGGTTGATAATCTTCTGGGTGGATTGCAAAAATCTGATTTGGTGATTCTTGCCGCACGACCGTCCGTTGGAAAAACAAGTTTTGCGCTCGACATTGCTCGACATATTGCCACACGCACAAAAAAACCAATTGGCCTTTTCTCGCTGGAAATGAGTAAAGAGCAATTGGTTGATCGTATGATTTGCGCTGAGGCGAATGTTGACCTCTGGAAACTTCGCACCGGCCGACTTTCGGATAAGGACGATGATTTTCCTCGTATCGGTCAAGCGATTGCCACGCTTTCTGAAGCGCCAATTTTTATTGATGATTCCGCGAGCGCCAACATTATGTCCATTCGTACCAAAGCCCGACGTCTCCAGGCCGAGCATGGACTTTCGATGATTGTCATCGACTATCTCCAGCTGATGGAAGGGCGTAATTCCAAGCCGGATAATCGTACACAAGAAGTTGCCGAAATAAGCCGAGGATTAAAACAAATCAGTCGTGAACTTCAAATTCCGGTTCTGGCGCTCGCTCAGCTCTCGCGTGCGGTTGAAATGTCAAAGCCGGCCATTCCAAAACTCTCCCACCTTCGTGAATCCGGTTCCATTGAGCAGGATGCCGATGTGGTGATGTTCTTGTATCGAAAAGCCGCTGATCGTAACTATACGGCCGATGAGTTGACTCCCGACGATCAAAACTCAGCTGAGGTTCATATTGCCAAACATCGTAATGGTCCAACCGGCATGGTGAAAATTTTCTGGGATAAAAAGCGTGCGAGCTTCCGAAATCTCGAGATGGCACGCGCGCCCATGGCCCCACCCCCCGGATCATCCGGGCCTCAACCGG
Organism: Patescibacteria group bacterium; assembly: GCA_041661425.1. GTDB lineage: Bacteria > Patescibacteriota > Patescibacteriia > UBA9934 > UBA9934 > JBAYHI01. Next base: position 26,545 of record JBAZUI010000007.1, read on the forward strand.
GTAATATTGGTCTTGCTCCCGGCGTTCCGCCAAAATGGTTCAATGAAGCGCCTCCAATTGACCAGCCGCCCTTCTAGCGCTACCATGAAATAAATATGTTCAATAAACTCAAACAAATCAAAGACCTCCGATCGCAAGCAAAACACATGCAAAGCGCTCTTGCCGAAATTGTGATTGTTGAATCCGCGCTTGGCGGAAAAGTGATGATTACGATCGACGGGAATCAAATTGTGCAAGGAGTGAAAATCGAGGAAGGACTTTCTGCCGGCGAAATCGAAAAAGGCGTAAAAGACGCCTTCAATCAAGCCACAAAAAAACTCCAGCGCGAGATGGCCATGAAAGTAAAAGATATGGGCGGACTCGATGCACTCAAAGATCTGGGATTAGGATAGGGACATGCGTGAATTCCCTGCTCCCATTCATAAGGCCATGCAAGCGCTTTCAAAGTTGCCGGGAGTCGGACCGAAAACCGCGCTCCGGTATGTATTTGCGCTTTTGGAATTTCCCGAGCGTGATCGTTTATTATTAGCGCAGAGCATCCAGGAACTCCAGAACATCAAACGATGCCAAACTTGTTTTGCATTTTCTGAAACACCGACCTGTGAAATTTGCGCGGATTCGCAACGCGATCCATCGATTCTTTGTGTGGTTGCGGAATCGCGCGATATCTCGACCATCGAAGCGACCGGCGCCTATCATGGCCGATATTTTGTTTTGGGAGGACGACTCAACCCCATTGAGGGCCAGACACCGGAAAAACTCCATGTTCGCGATCTTCTTTCGCGACTCGAAGCCCATCCGGAAATTCACGAGATTATTCTTGCGTTTTCCCCAGATGTTCATGGCGAAACAACCATTCTTTTCCTCTCACGGCAAATGAAAAATATCGGTCGGAAAGCCACGCGCTTAGCTCGAGGCCTGCCAATGGGCGCTGATATTGAATATGCCGATGAAGTCACCTTGGGCGATGCGCTCACAGGCAGACGCGAAACCTAAATACAAACCAAAAGGCACCCAAGAGTGGGTGCCACGCGCGAACAGGACTTCGTTCAGCCAATTTTTCGCACCATTTCCGGAATCATTATTACTCTGAGATTCCGATCGTGGGCTCGCGTCGTGAACTCCTGCGACGCAGACGCCACAAAAATGATGAAACCACTGGCTCTCCAAGCATAGAGCCGCGCAAGCTCGTCGAAGAGCCCCACGGCATCTACATGCCACCTGTGACCGAGGAGTTGACGTTCCCCTGCCTTGCAGTAGATGAGGTCGGGACGTTCCTGCGAACTCCCCAGAAGCTCCAGAAGCTCGCCCGGGGTCTCAAGGCCTCGGAATTGATTCCCGTGATCCTCGAAGACCCGACCTAATACCTTGCGAAGACTGTCGTATTCCTCCACCAACCAGATTTTCATGGTACCTCCACAGTGAGATGTTGTTCAGCACGCTCCACGCACTTCGGCTCGGCTCGACACGCCTCCTCGAACAGTGGCCTGACCATGTCGAGCCACTCGAGCAGGTTCTTGTCCTGCTGCCGGAGCTCCTCGACGTTGTCGATCGACCTCAAGTGCCGAGGGAGCGACGTACAGGCGAGCCACAGCTCAGGCGCACCCACGAGACCGCAGAGCTCCTTCACATCCGCCATCTGTCGAAGGTGATCGGCGTAGTCGGCGAAGGCGGCCTCGGCCGTGCCGCTCCCATTCTGGGCGAGGAAAGGATCAGCGTCCCCCTCCCGATTTTCCGGTCCCTTCACACAGAACCAGACAATCGGGCCGAACAGACTGATCGCCAGGATCGTTCCAATAATGAGCCCAAAAGCCTGATTTTCTTTCTTGCTCATGGTTCCCCCTACGAGTTTCATCGAACAGCAAACCCTAGCCTTTTTTTGGCCTCTTGTCAATCCCTTTACATCAAAAACAGGCCGTTTAAAGCCTGTTTTTTTGATGCGCTATTTTGCGCTAATCTTTTCGATGAGAATCCTTGTAAATGGCTGACGATGGCCATTATGGCGGCGATAACGGACTTTTGATTTGAATTTGATGATTTCAATTTTCTCATCACGTCCTTGCTCCACGATCTTTGCCGTAACCATTGCTCCGGCAACCTCGGGTTTTCCCATAGTGACACTCGAACCATCTTCCTCGGCAATGAGCAAAGTCGGGAAGGTCATTTGACCCTCGGCCTCGATCTTTTCGACCTTGAGGGTTTGACCTTCGTGAACAAGATATTGTTTTCCTCCGGTTTCGATAACGGCAATCATAGAATTTTGTGCTGCATATGGCTCATGGGAATCCATGATTTATTTGGCCTCTGCAAGCCTTAATTTGTGGGGGAATCGTAACAAAATATTGAAAATCCGTCAAGGCGAAGAAATAGGCACTAATTCTTGAAAATCAATGAATCACCGATTTTTGCTCCTTTTTCCGCCACCCAACCAGCCGGAACCTCCAAAACCATGTCCGCGCCGCTCAAGCCCGACCCCATACGGACAGGCTCTTCCCCATTCACTGGCGCCGGTACATCTTTAGAAATCGCCACAATCGTGCCATCTGCCATCCAGAGCACATCCAAATCAAACTTCATTTCATGCATCCAGAATGTTCGCTCTTGGACCTCATCAAAAAGAAAAATCATTCCCTCAACATCTGCTCGCGAAAAATCATCAAGAACTTTTCCAGACAAGCCTTGCGCCTGAGCTACGGGATTATCCGCAATCCAAACTGGATACTCGGTGCCATTGAGAGAAATAATTCCGGTTTTTTGCGAAAAGGCAAAATACATAGAAGTTCCTCCGATCAGGAGAAAAGCGATAAAAAGAATGATGAGTAACATTTTCTTCACAGGTGTTTTTGCTTTCGGATGATCACGAAAAGAATGGACGCCATGAGAAGCCCAAGAAAGCCAAGCGCAACAAGCTTCTGCCAGCTTTCAAAAATGAGCGTCGTGAGGCCAAAAACAAGTGCCAGCGACCAATAGGTAAAAATCACGGCGCGAGGCGAAAGCCCTAAATCGCGCAAACGATGATGGAGGTGCCGGCGATCACCGCCAAAAAAAATCGGTTTCTTTGCGCGCAGGCGTTCGATGATGACAAAAAACATGTCCATGGCCGGCACTCCAAGCACCAAAAGTGCGGTCGCAACTTTACTGCCCGCAATAACAGCCAGAACACCGATCAAATAACCAAGAAATGTTGACCCACCTTCACCTAAAAAAATCTTTGCCGGAGGGAAATTCCAATAAAGAAAACCAAGAATCGCAGCACAAGCGATTAAAGCAAGCAGAGCAACATCGGGCTGAAAATATGCGACCGTAAGGGCCAAAGCCGCGACCATAAAAGCGCCAATGGCAGAAACACCCGAAGCAAGACCATCAAGGCCATCGAGCAATTTCGTGGTATACATCATGATAATGAGCCACAAAAAAGTGACCATTGGCGAAAGCCAGTCCGAGACAAGAAAATACCCGCCCAAAGGGTTCGTAATTTTTGCAACGCCAATTCCCAATCCAACGGCCGAGAGCGCCGCAAGAATTGGGAAAAGAATCGTGAGATACGGCGGAAGATGAAAACGATCATCCAAAAATCCACCCACAACAAGAATAAGCCCGCCAAAAAGAAATCCCAGAAAATGCCAATGTGTGATGGTCCCGGAGGTAAAATGATCAGAGAAAAGAAGAACCGCGATTGTTGGAATAGCCATGCTTCCAAAAATAGCCAAGCCTCCAAGGAGCGGAGTCACTTTTTCATGATGTTTCCGCTCACAATCAGGAACATCAACAATGCCAAAATGAGATGCCAACAGGCGAACCCCATCGGTTCCTATAAGCGATAAAAGAAAAGCCGCAAGAATTGGGAAGATCCACCACCACGCCATATGCCTCAATCCTATCGAAAAATGGTTCTTTTGTCACTCCTAAAGCGCGGTGGCCTTCTCGACCTCGAGGACTCCCCCGGGCTTGAGCACCAAGGTGTCACGTCGGTTGATTTTTCCTTGCAATAAGAAATTCGCAATCGCATCATCCACTTTTTCTGAAATCACCCGGCGGAGCGGACGAGCCCCGAATTTTGGATCATAACCCAAATGCGCAAGCTCAAAAACGGCTTCATCGGTTGGGCGGAAGAAAATACCTTTTGCCTCAAGCCGTGCTGTTACTTTCTTGAGAAGGAGATAGGCAATTTGCACAACCTCGTCTTCGGAAAGAGGCTTAAAGACCATCACTCCATCAAAACGATTTAACAGTTCCGAACGATACGATGTTTTCAATTCTTCTTCCAAAAGATGCTTTCGAATCTCCTCATAGACCAAACCTTGAACAACCGAATCCTGAATATATTGCGTGCCGGCATTGGATGTGGCAATTAAAATAATGTTCGTCATATCAATGGTGCGCCCGGTACCATCGGTCAAACGCCCATCATCCATGACCTGCAAGAATAAATTGAGAAGATCGGGATGCGCTTTTTCAAATTCATCGAGGAGTACAAGAGAAAAAGGATTTTTTCGCACCGCTTCGGTAAGAAATCCGGTTTGACCCGAGGCTCCGATCAATTTTTGCATCGCATCGGCTTGCTGATATTCGGACATGTCCACACGAATCATGGCTTCTTCATTGCCAAAGAAAATTTCAGCGGTTGCCTTGGCAAGTTCGGTTTTTCCAACCCCGGTTGGACCCAAGAAAAGAAAATTTGCAATCGGACGATTTTCCGCACGAAGCTCGGTTCGCGCTCGGCGAAGAGAGGCGGCAATTGCCTTCACGGCTTCTTCCTGTCCAATAAGGCGCTCATGCAAACGTTCTTCGAGATTCATGAGTTGCGCGCCTTCCTTCTTTGTTACTGCCGTCACGTTCACGCGTGCTTTTTCCGAGACAAGTTGCGCCACGTCTTCCTTGGTAACCTTTTCCCATTCCACATTTTCCTTCCCAACCATGAGCCCCACTTCCTCGGCAAGTTGAATCGCTTTCACCGGGAGTCGCGTCTCGTGCAAATATCGAATCGAAAGATCAATGAGCGCCGCAATCGATTCATAAGTAAAAATAACGTGATGCGTATTTTCAATGCTTCCGATTTTTGATTCAAGAATTCGGATGGCTTCATTGCGCTCCGGTTCTTCCACGAGAATCTTCTGGAGGCTATTCACAAGTGGCGACTTCTCGACCGCGGCAAAGCCTTCGGGCGTGCACGTGGCGATCACAAAGGTATAGTGTTTTTCAAGCTCGCTCGCAAGAATCGAGGCAAGGTCGGTTCCCCCGGCTCCCACGAGTTCACCAATATTATCAATCACCAAAATAATATTTCCGGCACGGGCGACTTCTCCCAAGGCCATCAAAAATCGTTCCTGCGCTTCGTTGGCACCCGAGCCCACAAGATGCGGAATGGAAAGTCGAACAAGACGTTTATCCTCCAATTCGTGCGGGACTAACTCCTCAACCATCCGCTCGGCAAGACCGGCAATGATGGCATCTTTTCCCGTTCCGGCATCACCCACAAGCACCACGCTCTGTCGTCCACCCTCAATGGAACGGAGAAGCGCGTCCATTTCACGCTCGCGTCCAACCAGAAGCGGCAGTTTTCCATACACGGCCTCACGCGTGAGATCCTCGGAAATGCTGTTGAAAAACGGTGTGGCAACCGCGGTATACGCGCGATCCATGTTCGAGGTTGGTTTGAATGATGCGGCTTTTCGAAAAACCTCATAACGGACGCGAAGCTGTTCATTGATACGCATCCAGGCAATGGCATTTTCAAGCTCCTCTTTCTCGACATCAAGAGAGAAAAAAAGTTCTTCTAAAAACGGTTCACTCCGAAATGATGCCGCAAAAATTTCAATCGCACGAAGAGTCTTTTCGTGTTCAAAAACCGCATTTCGAAATGCCCGCGCAATGACGGTTTTTGCCAGAACGCCAAATTGAGTCTCTCCTTTTTGCAGTTCACCGAGCTTTCGACGAATCGGATCTTTCATCTGCTCAAAAGATATTCCCAAACGCATCAAAAGCACTTGCACATCGTCCGAGGTCAGCGTCCCCAAAAACAAATGAAGTGCTGTCACGTCCTGGTGATGAGCCTCGCTCGCAAATCGAAACGCTTCCGCGATCGCCGCCTGAGCATCCTTGTCGCACACCTTTTCAATCGCTCCACTCTTTTCAATCATCTCGAGTGAGGGAATCGTTGTAACGTCCGGGGGACTTGTTCGAATTTTTGGAAGCGCATCTATTTTTTTCTTTAAGGATTTGACACGATACATGAGGATGCAAAGAAAAAGAAAATCGACCCCCAAAAGACCCGCTTGTCCATGAGGAACAAGCCAAAAATTCTTTGTAAGAAGAATGGAGGGGTCACTGAATCCAACCCAAAGCGCAAAAAAAAGAAAACCAAGAATTGTGAGAACGGCCACGAGACCGGTCACGTATTTTTTTGCCCGTTGACTCCCCTCTTCGCGTGCCATCGAATCCGGAGTCACCACAGAAGACCAATACCAAAAGACCCCATCAATTACAACACCCGGGTCGCCGGCGGATTCCAATGGTTTTTCAAATGACATAGAGCCCGAAAAGATGATAAAGCACAAATAAAATCAAGGCGACCGGGAGGAGCAGATACCCGCATACCCCCACAATCGCGAGAAGACAAAAAAAACAAAAAAGAATTCCTCGCCCGATAATTTGCACGAAACGCATGAAAATACTGATCAGGCGACCTTGCCAATCATTCACGCCATACATTGGCACAAAAATATTTTTGATCCACACGCGAAGCCCCAATGATTTTGCGTAGGACGAAACGATTCCAAAAAGACCGGTCACGACGTCGAAAAATCCTCGCGAATACCACCACGTGATCCAGAAAAAAAATTGTCCGAAAAATTCCTCAATGCTATATTCAAATGTCTTCCCAAATGATTTCATACAAAAAGTATATCATGATTTCGCTTCCAAAAATTCACGGATTTCTTTCATGAGACGAAGGTAAAAAGAAATATTTTGAAGCGTGGCTAATCGAAGCCCGAGAATCTCACCGGTTTTCAGAAGATGACGTAAGTAAGCGCGAGAATATTCTTTCGAGGTTTTTGGTCCGTGAATATCGATCGGTTCCATGGCGACAGCGAATTCTTCTCGCGTGATCGCAACTTTTCGATAGAGCGCATCGGCGATGCGCGTATCACTTGCGCCATCGAGGGCGCGCGCCATGGCTTCACGAACGCACGCTTTTGGTTCCCCGGCCCAAAGAAAAATCGAGCCATGGCGCGCATGACGCGTGGGAATCACGCAATCGAACATATCAACACCCTGACACACCGAATAAACGATCTCCTCGGGCATACCGCCACCCATAAAATATCGTGGACGATCGGCCGGCATAAGATCGGTCAGAAATCGCGTAATGCGAAACGTATCCTCTCGTGATTCTCCAACCGATAATCCACCAATGGCATATCCATCAAATCCTTCTGCGGAAAGTCCGGCAATCGATCGCTCACGTAAATCTTCAAACGTGCCACCCTGCACAATCCCAAATAAAAGCTGACCGCTATTTTGAACTGCTTTACACCGCTTGGCCCACCTCAAACTCCGCTCCATGGCTTCTTCTTGCGCTTCATGCGTTGATTTTCCCTCAATCACGTGATCGAATTGCATCGCAATATCCGAATCAATCGCCCCTTGCATGGCCATCGAGCCCTCAGGAGTCAGGGAAACCCGGTGACCATCAATATGCGACTGAAACTCCACGCCATCCTCGCAAACTTTATTCAATTTCGCCAAACTAAAAACCTGATAGCCTCCGCTATCCGTGAGAATCGGGCGATCCCAATGCATAAATGGATGAAGTCCGCCGAGCGTTTTCATGTCCGCGATTCCAGGTCGAAGAAGAAGATGATACGTATTCGCAAGAATAATTTGAGTATCAAATTCCAAAAGATCCTCCGATGAAAGAGTTCGCACAGCTCCAAGAGTTGCAATGGGCATGAAGACCGGGGTTTCCACCAGTCCGCGACTCAAGCGAATTTGACCACGCCGACCGCGACCAACGCAATTTTTCACGATGAACATGAAGGCATTATAACACAAAACAGGACCTTCCGGCCCTGTTTTTGTGTTTCTTTTTTCTATTTATTGAAGCGAGCCTCGGAGTTTCATGATGGACATATCAACGGTGGTGCTTGAAATTGACGTAACGTCCGTTCCCATGCCAAACCATCCGAACATGGTTGGCGGAACATCAATCACGTAATTTGACCACGCACTGCCATATAACGCTTGTGCAATGGCTTCTGATGTAATCCATCGAAGCGTTGGCTTTAAGGCATCGGCCGTATTCGATTCAAGCATATAAACCTTTGGATCGCTTTGAATCTTCACAAGAACCACACCGGCTTTTGGCAACATGGTTGACCCAAGTGTGAGGGTTGTGAGCGTGGCATCGGTAACAACTTTGACTGAGCTGAATGAAGACTGCCAAGTAAAGTAGGTTTGCGAATCCATGAAGGCATGGCGATGTAAATCAGAATCAATGTAATAAACGGTGTTGAGATTTGATCCGCGAAGGTAATCACCGGCCTCGACGACCGAGATATCTTCTTCAAGTCCGGTAACCGGCGAGAGACCGGTTTCACCAGTCGATGGTACGGTGACATTTTCTCCAGTTGTTTCTCCGGCAGTAATCGTTAAGACTTCATCGGAAACGTCATTGGCAAGTTCTGTCTCAAGATCAGTTCCTACGACTTTGATAATGACTTCCTCTGATTCTACCGGTGGAACGGTCCAAAGATACGTTCCGTCATTTTCCGTATTGGAAACGATCTGCGTATACGTTGCTCCATCATCGGTTGAATAATAGATGTCAATATAATTCATGAGACTTCCAGTGCCGCCGCTTATCCATTCAATGGTGAATGTATCGTCCGGTGCGAGCACTTCGTTCCCATTTGGTTCAGAAACACCCATGGTATACGTTTTCGCAATGGTGTTCGTATCTGATGTTTCCGAAGGACATGGGCCAGTATAGAAAGTCCAGATTCCATCACCCACACCCGATGCCGATGTATTGAGAACGGCTGGACTTCCAGTGGCCGCAACAACTTCAGCAGAAACCATGGTAATCGTATATGCCGTATTGCAGGCATATTGACGATTTCGAGTAAAGGTCACCTTTGAGTTGGCAATGGAATTATTCGTTGCCCACACGTCAGCTGTATTTGGCCAATACGTGACCGTATCCGTTGGGGTCACTGTATAGTCGGTTGTATAGTGAAGCTCCGCGGTCATTTCCTCTGAAAAAGTAACGATAACGGCGGTATTTAAATAATCCGTTGTTGCACTTGCGGTTGGAGAAGCAGTAAGGACAACCGGAGAAGCTGCATCGGTAAGTGCCTGACCAACAAAATCGGCAACAATATTTCCAGCCGCGTCGCGAAGCATTCCAGCGGTTCGCGTATAGGAAAGTGTTGGTGCAGTGCCACCGCCAGTCTCACCCGCATCCGCTGCCATGGCAACGTAAACATGAGTCGTTGCATTTGTTACGTTTGCATCGAGTGTTGGAACCAATAGCGTAATCGAGCCAGCCACAGGAAGCGTCCACTCATCCTTATCTGCGGTGAAACCGGTCGCAACATCCTCAGTAAAATTGATGTTTGCGCGATCGACAGTTCCATTATTATTACTGTCTTCATAGACAGCCGTTGAAACCGTTGGCTTTGCATGATCCCATGTTTCACCACCCGATGATGTTGGATGATAGGTCGTGTAGACCTGGTTTGGTACAGTTGCTAAATCGACAACAGCCGCATCGGCAACTGGAGTAAAGTCTCCGGTTGGCTCTGCCGCGGAATCCGCATGAAGATAACTTCCGCTTTGTGCCGCAAGATCAACCGTCACAATTGACGTGCCACTTCCAGCAACCGTGTTATGAGCTGTTGCCGCATTCTTCACCGAGCCAGTCGTTCCAAAGCTTCCAATACCTGTGACGGTTCCTGCAGTCGTCATATCACCAATCGACACTGACGAAGCGCCGTTTGCGACTGTAACAGGCTCAGAGTAGGTGAATGTTATGCGATTTGTTGATGGCTTTGAAAGAACGGCCGAAAGGAGAACTGGCTTTGCCGAATCGGTAATGCTTCCAGTGGCGATTGAAATCGCGAGGTTATCAATTGCTCCAGAATCGTGCACAGTCCCAACATCCATCGTAAAGGCACCGCCGGATTTATCAGTTCCACTCGCAATCGCAAATGTTGCCGTAATTGTTGTGATATTTGTGACAACAGCGGCGGTTGGATGCACGCTATCGTAAGTAATTTTTAACAAATCGGTTGCATCCGCGTTAACACTGTTTGCGCTTGTAAAGTGCTCAAAGTCCGTTCCGGTAACCACAACGTCAAATGTCGTTGCCGCTGAATTGTTCATGACGGCTGACGATCCAGTTGGGGCTGCCGCGTACGTTTGTGAAACGCAAAGAAGCGACAATCCAACTGTCGCCACAGCAACGCCCAAGACGAATCGCAACGATCGCAAACGATCGAAGGTGTCTTGATAAGTCATAGAAAAAAGAAAGAAATTAATTGACTATAGTATAAAACCTTTTTCGAAATCCTGCTCTTAGTTGTCCACAACGACCTCAAACTCGCCCTCCAGGAGATGAATCGGAGAAGGAGCGCTCTCTCCTCCTCGCTCCTCCTTCGTAATCACAACTTTTCGATAATCCACCAAATCTTCGGGAGCTTCAATCACTTTCTTCTCCCACACAAGCCCCCATTTTCCATCCTCCCGATAAAAAAACTCCCCGGTTGAAAAAAATTCCAGAGTGTCGGGCTTCACAAGCCATCCTTCGAAGTATTCCGTCGATGGATCGATCGCCGGCAAGGTTGCCACAATCACATGCGTAAATAAATCACCGGTGATTCCACGCTTCGCAGTTGCCGAGGCGACGTCACTCGCCAAATCCATTTGTTGAAAAAGAATCTCTTCCGGCTCAACCGACTCCTCAACCTCAGTCACGGTAATCTCGGACGTCTCGATGGTTTCGTCGTCTCCTTCAACATCGACAATCACATCATCGATGTGGCGCGGATAAAAAAAATAGAATGAACAACCGATCCCCACAAGCGCCAATCCGCCAAATCCAAAAATCATCCATCCCTTTTTCGAGGAGCGTTTCGCATAAAATCCCGTACGTGATTGAACGTATTTCATAGATCATCAATCGAGCGTAAAAACGCATTGGGTGCTTTTTTCTCTATGCGTTCCCCATCGCTATCAAGCACAATCATTGGCTCATCGTGGCTCTGGTCTCCATACGTCATGGGCTGAAATCCGTAGCCATGACGCAATTTTATCACCTCATATCGATCCTCAGGAATTTCTCCCAAAAAAGGCGAAGGCGATTGAAGCTCATCATATTTGAATCCCGCCATCAAGGGATAAGTAAGATAGAGATGCTTTCGCGCACGCGTGATGGCCACATAAAAAAGCCGGCGTTCCTCCTCCATTCCACCTTCTTCCTCGCTTGAAACTCGCTTGTGCGGAAATGCCCCTTCATTTAATCGCATAATAAAAACTGCATCCCATTCCAATCCCTTTGCTTGATGAATCGTTGAAAGAATCAGACGATCCTCCCAAGCGTTTTCTTCACGCATGGCATATTCTTCCGTAAGCGTCACGGCTTCAAGGAATGAGGTGAGATCCTGAAATTGATCCGCAAAAATTGCGAATTGCTCCAAATCATCCAAGCGATCCGCCGCATTTGGAAATTCATGCTCAAGATAATTTTTATACTCCCGACTCGCCACAAACGAACGAATAAGCATGGAGGGCATTTCATTGCCGCTCAAGACAGATTGCCAAATTCGCTTGCAACTCTCCCACCCGGCCTGCGCTTTCTTGCCAGTCACATTCACGCGACCAATGGCTTCGTGAACATCCTCACAACCCGCGCATTGCCCGGCAATCTTATTTGCGGTTGCGAGGCCAAGACCCGGATGGATCGTTAATGTACGAATCCAAGCCATGGTATCGCGCACATTATGAAAAACGCGAAGATGTGCGACCGCATCCTTAATATGAGAGCGCTCAAAAAATCGCATGCCACCCCGATATTCGTACGGAAGATTATCACGCATGAGTTCAAATTCAAGCGCTTGTGAATGAAAAGCGGAACGAAAAAGTACGGCGATATTTGAAAGATCCATTCCTTGATGACGAAGCTTCTGGATTTGCTGAAGAATATACTGCGCCTCCTCGCGCGCGTTCGACGCGGGAATAAGCGATGGTTTCTCCCCTTCCGGCACAACGGCAACCAATTCCTTTTTGAATTGCCCGATATTTTTTCCAATCACGGCATTGGCGGCATCGAGAATCTGCGGCGTTGATCGATAATTCGTCGTCATGTGAAAAACTTTGACCCCTTGATGCGCCTCGGGAAAATCAAGAATATTACGAATCTCGGCCGCACGAAAAGAATAAATACTTTGCGCATCATCACCCACCACGAGCAAATTTTTATGTACACTCGAAAGAAGAGAGACAATTTCCGATTGAACGATATTGGTGTCCTGGAACTCATCCACGAGCACATACTGGAATCTGGAGGCAAGCTGCTGACAAACATCCGGATGTGTTTTGAGGATCTCGAGTACAAGTAAAAGAAGATCATCAAAATCCAAAGAATTTTGCGCACGCTTTTGTGATTGATACCGATCGAGAATCGATTGGAGATCAGCGCTCTGCGCAACGAGTCGTGGATATTTTCGCTCGAGTGCACTCAAAAGATCGCCACCGGTATTGCGGACATAGGAAAGGCACTCGTGAATGACAGCCGCGCTTGGCAAGCGACGAAGCTTGGGGTCAAACCCCAAATCCTTCATACACAAGGAGAGAAGATCGCGCGCATCTTCCTCATCGAGGATTGAAAAATTTGGATTAAACCCCAAGAGCGAACCATACTGACGCATCAGGCGATTCGCAATCGAATGAAAAGTCCCTGCCCAGAGGCCCGATGGATAAACGCCAAGTAATGACTCGATACGCCCAATCATTTCGCGCGAGGCTTTATTCGTGAACGTCAAAAGGAGAACCCGCTCCGGAGGAATCCCATGCTCAAGAAGCCACGCCACGCGATACGTAATCGTGCGCGTTTTTCCACTCCCGGCTCCAGCCAAAACCAAACACGGGCCATCCGCGCCAACAACCACTGGCAATTGCTCGGCGTTTAGGGCCTTTTCATGGTCAATCTTTGGCAATGATCCCAATCCACCCGTAAGAACGAATTCTTTCATAGGGATTCTATTGTAGCACGGATTCATTGGGGTCAGGTCGGGAATCGGGAATTTTCATACAGGATACAAAAAATTCCCGATTCCCGACCTGACCCCGTTTTTCATCTCAAACCGCCAATGGCAGATCGTGAATCAATGGACGTTCGCCCTTGATGATTTCTTCAATCCGGTACGTGCCGAATTTCGGCGCTTCCAAAAAACCATACCACGCCATCCGCGCGAGCGCACCCGATTCGATCCAATCCATTAGCCACTCATCGGTGTACCGCGGATCAAGCATCGAAACCCCTCCCCCAACTTCCTCGAGCCACTTGTGATTGAATTTTTCCTGCGAACCAATCGGTGGAGCCATGATAATCGGCACCCCAAGACCGGTATAAAAACAAAGTTCGCTTGGCTTGGTCCAGAGAATGTCAGTTGTGCGGATAAGTGAAGTAAAGGCCTTAAAATACGAGGCGCGATCTTTCTCGAGGATGATATTCACACCTCCCGCTCGTAAAGCCGCCCCACAACTAATGCGACGCAATTCCTTTTCAAAATAATTCGCAACTTCTGGACGTGTGCCAGCCACGAGATTCACAACCACACGACCTTCTTTGATAAGACGCGAAAGACTTTTCGTCACCTCAATTCCAAGTTCGCGCTGTGCCCCAGCTCCTCCAACTGCAAACGTAATTGCCACCGGATGTGGCGTGCAACGACGTTTCAAATCCTCGGCAAAACGATGGCCAAATGTTTCTCGAAGAACAGGCAAATGCGCGTGAATAAAATTTCCATTTGGATCGAGATTACATAAACGTCGCCCCAAATCTTCCCGAATCCGCGGAGTTCCCTCTCCCCCAATTGCCTCATCGGGCAATGGAAATCCCGAAAGCATAATATTCTGTTCTGGAACGCCATAGAGCTTCAAACGCTCCACCACTCGTCCATTCGGGGCAAGATAATTGATGCGGGTGCGCATGGGCCGGAGGGGCGCCCAGGTACGACTCATATCCGCATCGGTGACAACCACATAAATATCTTCTGGATAGCCAAACTCTTCCGCGGCAAATGCCGGAACCATGAAGGTTGAAATCATTGGTTTTGGATCAGCCGCAAGCTTCTCAATAAGATGCTTCATGAAATGCTGATGCCGAATCAGGTGATAGAATTCGCGCAACTGTAAATTGGAATGCGAAAGATCACGCCGTGGATAAAATTCTGGAATGGACTGCATCTCATCCATCATTTTAAAAATGGATTCTCCAATGATGGGGATTCGCTTGGCTCGAGAAACACGTTCATACCATCGACGGCTCGTTTCCCAAAACTGGCGGTCACGAGAAGGAATTCCTGGATAATCATTGGCAATATGGATTTTTTCTTTCGTGGCAAGATGACGCAATGCAAATGCCGGCCGTTCATGGCCATAGCCCATGTTTACCGCCACAATATGTGCCTTTTTCCTCGATCCCCCTCGAACCATAAGATTAGTTGGATTATATCACATCCTCCCTTGATTTATTTCCGATAATCAGCTAGAATAGTCCCGAACTGAATATCTATGTCAAATATTTGCCAACTTACCGGAAAAAAACCATTGACCGGCCATAACGTCAGTCACTCCAATGTGAAGACGAAACGACGTCAATTTCCAAACGCCCAAAAGCGTCGACTTTTGAATCCAGCAACCGGCAAACTCACAACGGTTTATGTGACCGCTCGCGCCTTGCGAACGCTCGCGAAATGGAAAGCAGAGGGCAAGAAATTCGACCTTCGAAAAATCGCAGTCTAAAGAAAAATCCCCCAGGCCTTGGCCTCGGGGATTTTTTTATTTCATAGAGATCACTTCGCTCGCTTCCTCGATGAGCGTTTCGGCATAAGAAGTCGGGATGCTCAATCGATTTGCCAAATCTTCTGGTTCGATTTCTACAAGATCCCGGCAAAGGAGAATTCCACGCTTAAAAAGCTCTTCGATCTCCTGACGTTTAATCGTCTCGAGCACGGTGATGGGATAGAGGGCTTTATAATCAACCATGCTCGCGAATGTGTGACCTTCGGGATAATTCCAACCCGTCAAATGCATGCCCTTGCATTTACTAAATGCACGCGAACGATCTGTGAACCTCCCATTGGTAAAAATCCACGCTTCGTCAAAATGCGGACACGTTCCCACAACTCCCCCATCAACAAGATCAAGAAAGCGTGACCAACTTGCCATAATATCTTTGAGATGGACCAATCCCTGAAAATCTGAACGAAATTTCGCTTCAGCAAAAAAACGTTTTCCATCCTTTTCCGCAACCACGTCCACTTCATGCCAAACGCACGAACCCTGAATTTCCTCTGCCGGGACATGCGCCCGATATCCATACGCTTTTAGAATCGAGGCAATATAATTTTCAAAAGGAAATCCGGTTGGACCAAGCGCGGTGATCGCTTTTTTTAAAGAATACCGCCCGGCATGCCCACGACTCATTTTTGCGAGCTCGCGACGCACAAGTTCGTAGAGCTCTTTCGTGGTCATCCCATCACGAATAATGGGACGAATAGCACTCACCACCCCTTCGGCCTCCGCTTTCGTGGCCCCGGATCTTAAAATACTTGTCAAAACCTTTTCTTCTTCATAGTCAACAATACTGCCGGTTGATTTTTGAATTTTCATACCTTCTTTATTGTATCACGGAAGTTATCTCATGCTTTGACACAATATAGGCCAAAAGCCCCTTTCCTTTTTCTTCCCAGGAAGTGGCTTCGGTCACTTGTTTTTCCATGAGATAGAGAGAGATCGCATCGACCGCTGATTCGTAATCTGATTCATATGTCGCGTAAACGTATTGCTCCAAAAATTGATATTGATACGTCTCACGCTTTTCTTCATCCTCAACTTGACGCCATAATTCTTGCTCCATCACCACTAGATATCCATCCGGAAGCTCCAATTGAGCATCAAGATACGCCATTAATTCATCCTGGACATCGGAGAGCGTTTTTCCTGAAAGATCATCCTTGGAAAGATACGGGGCAACCCGCAAAAGCATTTGTTCGATTTGTGCATCTGGATTCTCCAAATCAAGATGATAGTCAACCGTTTCAAAATACGGTTTCATCTCAAGGGTGATCGCCTCGGGTCGCTCAACGATTTCTGCGGCAAGGAACCCCTGAACCAATGTTTGCATGGTTGAAAAATCCATATTGGTATCAACCATGGAATACAAAAGATACAGGAGCGGAGTTGAGAGCCGGCCACCCAAGATAGATCCTTGATTGAGGATCATATCTTTCATAAAAACCGCTTGATTGTGACTGCGTTGCGGATCGCCAATCGCATAACTTTGGCGATGTCGGAGCCACTGAAGACTCTCGGTGGTTGGCATTTCAAATGTGCGAAGAATCCCGAGAACTTGAGAGAATCCAACGGTCACATAATAATCCGCTTTCACGCCAACGACTTTTTCAATTTGAGCAATCCCGTAATCAAGCCCGGCATAGGCGCATGCGTTGGCAAGATAATATTCGGTATCCGCATAATTTCCCGGTGGGATATACGCATACGTGCCGCGCGGCACAGAAGTGATGTGTACGGTCCAATCTTCAATGTTGAGTGTGAATAGGTGAATTGCATCGCAATGTGGGTTCTCATAACCCGCGCGCGCATCAAGTCCAAGCAGTAAAATGTTTATTTCCTTTTCAGTGCCAAAATCAATTTCCGGCTCTCCATCGATAAGCGCCTGCGTACGTTCAACGAGCACGTCGTCGATCACAGCGTCCATGCGCCAAGCCTGATAGCCCTCATGCGTAAAAAATGCAAAAAAACCTACCACAACCGTCGTTGCAAAAATAAGGGCACCCACGTGAATCGCCATGCGCCGTTTCAACCACATATCTTATTGCCAAGCTACCTTAAAAAATAATTGCATTCAAGGGTAAAAAAGGGGGATAAATATGATCGACAAGGGGACTTCCAGTCCCCTTTTACCCCTGGCCTGCTTTTCTTTGCTGGGCTCAAAGAAAAGCAGGGAAAAGAAAGAGCCTTTTTTTCTGCATAGCCCGCCCGCCGTAGCTCTGTTTCCACAGAGCGAAGGCGGGACCGGAAAAACAGTACGGACCTTACAAGGCTGCAGCGCCGGAAAGACCGGCGCTTCGCCAACACTGTTTTTCCGGCGGGCTGTGTTCGATTTTTCTCTCGGCCCCGCCAGGCTCCTGATTGTCAAAGAGGATTCCGGAGGAGGACAGGAAATGCGCGG
>JBAZUI010000008.1:0-40029 GCA_041661425.1 Patescibacteria group bacterium
GATCTGCATGGATCCAGCGAGGGTGCGGGCTTGTGGTGGTCTTTTGTTCAGAGACGGGAATACCAAGAACATTGATTTCAATTTCTTCATCTCCTGAAACTAAATCCAAAACACAATCTCCAAGATAGACGACACGATCACTTCCTGGAGTTTTCTTTTTCACACGGTTCCCTTGATAATCATAGTAATATGTTGTGGTTGTCGTTCCAGAAACAGAGGCAATAAGCTGATCCTTATAATTCCACCCGTATTCATAGGTTCCGTCATCCACTAGATCTCCATTATGATTATAGGCCCATGTGCCAAGCGCGGAAGAAGTCAGGGCGTGCGGATGTGTAAGAGAGCCATAGGTCATGGATCCAACCGGAGTGCTTGAAGTGATATTCCCGATTTCATCGTAGGTATAGGAATAAGAATACGTTGAATAGCTCGATGTCGTGGTGGTATTACTGGCGCTTGTTAATCGAGAAAGATCATCGTATCCGTACGTGAAAGTGCCTTCGGTTTCCAAATCAGAATTCTCATCGACAACGGTCACATTTCCAACCGCATCATAGGTATAATCTAAATCCTGAAAAAGATCCGTTCCATTGCTGGTATATTTATCTGTCAGGCGATAGCGATTGGCAACATCATAAGTATTCGTTGTCTCCACTCCATTTGAAAAGGCAAAATATGTTGGCTGATTATTTGCATTGTAATCAATATCATCAACCACGGCATTGCTGTTAAGAACAATCGTCTCTGGCATTCCTTGAGAATTATACGTTGTCTCCTGTACATCCCCTGTTGGATAGTCACGCGAAATCTCACGATCAAGCCAATCATAGGCATAATCAGTTCCAGGATAGGTGACAGCATCGACACGAATCTGTTCCTGCCGGATATTCCCACGGATATCATAGACAAAACTCGTGACCGTTCCCATAAAATCTGCGCTCGCAAGTCGTCCAATCCCGTTTGTCGCTGAATCGTAGGTGTACGTTGTTTCGGTCCCCGCGCCGGAATCCGCGTCTTCGGTCAGCAAACGATTCAATTCATCGTAGGTCGAGGTGATTGTGACCGATCGTGGGTTGACCACTTCCGTAACATTTCCGGCGTCATCGTATTGATAGGCAAAATATTTTCTAGCAACCGAGGGGTCATGCAATAAATCTTCCTTTTTGACTCTTCCCAACGGATCGTATTCGATTGTTTTTATATTACCTGCAGCATCCTCAATACTCGAAAGTAAATTCATTTCTGTATAAGTATATGTGGTCGTATAGGTATTCGCATCATTCTCTTCATCAACACGAATAAGATTGCCGCGTGCATCAGACGCATACGTTTTCTCATTTCCTTCTTCATCGGTCACGCTCTGCACCCAATCATCATAAGCGTACGTTATTGTTCCAACATCATCAGTCGTCTCTTCCACTCGACCAAGCGCATCGAAAGTGGTCTCAATGGCCGAGGCACTACCGCTCGGTGTTGAATAGGACGTTCCGCTTCCTTCATAAGGTTGCGTTGTTCTCCAAGCATCTCCCCATTGATCGTAAGCGGTTTCGACAATCGAATAATTTCCTGTTTCCATTGGCGTGCGCGTTTGAACCGTTCGGCCGAATCCATCCTTATATTCATAGGAAGTCGTTGAGGTGCTGGCATCGGAATACGAGGTCATTGCCACACTATTTGGCACAGATGTTGTGCTGTACGCATACGAATGGATAAGATCAGTTGCGGTCGAGGTCGATGACGTATACATTCGTTCTTCCTCCACACGCCCAAACGTATCGTAAACCCATTCTTTAACAAATCCATTTGGATCCTCAATTACAACCACTTGCCCAGTTGCCAAATCAACGGTCTGGGTCATGACCTGCGCAAGCGCATTTGTGATTTCATCCGGGTAAAGATTGGAGGCATCGTAGGAATACGAAGTGACATTCCCGACCGCATCTTCGTAATCCGTGATATTCCCATAGGCGTCATTGGTAAACTCTTCCTGAATATACTGCGGGATTCCCAGAATAAAACCTTTGAGTTTTTTCTTGAGTGTGAGATTCCCCTCCGAGGCATTTCCACCACTTAATCCATCATAGAAGTATTGAATTCTCGAAACAGGATGGTCATCATAATCATCAAGTTGTTCTTGTGCGAGTAAACCAACAAGATACGGAGATGTCGTTGTCACGTAAAGATAGTGTGTTGTTATCCGATCGGTTCCAATATCCGTGATTATGCCATCATCAGCAACGCTTACTTCCCCATCATCGATCCTCGTTGCAAGATTTCCGTACGAATCGTATTCATATTCTACGGCTGTGTCGCGATGTGTTGAATCGGTATTGTATATTCGGGTTCCTTCATTCAATGGATACACAAACGCACGGTCATTCCCCAAATCTTCTCGATCCCGAGTGGTCACCTTATCTTGTAAAAGATGATCCGAAGCATTGTATTTTTCCGTTTTGAACACTCGCCCGATCTTATCTTCCTCGTCATTGTATTCCCCGATGTCCGATCCATCTTCGCCTTCTCCTTGATGAAAATAGGTGATTTCCTTACTTCCATCATCAAGCGTTTTCGTGACCTGATAGAATCCAGCAAACCGACCATCAAACTGATCGGAGTAAAAATACGCGCCACCGGAATACTCATAGCTTGTCGTGAACTCATTCCCCAAACCATCATCAACGGTCACCGATGAAACAACCATGACATTATAAGGCAGCTTGGGATTCAATTGCGTTCCGGAACCGTCTTGTTGCAAGGCCGATGTTGAATACGTCATTGTTTGGGATCCACCCTGAGGGGTTGTTACCTCTGTAAGTAAGTCCGGTACTTCACCGTCATGTGTATCAAGATTTGTTATCCAGCTTCCTGCCCCGTATCCATACCAATCCACACCGATTGTATCGTTCAGTCGATCCCCGTTAACATCAATAAAGCGTATTTCCGCACCTGATCGTGAAGGGCAGGCTTCATATAAATAATTCGTGTCCTGCACCCAGCCGCTACCCGTAAACAAATAGACTTCTGAGGGATCGCCTGCCGTCGCACAACGATACACATCGGTGTAACCATCACCATTTACATCAAAAACAGCTGAGAGGCCCACAATTGGTATTGTCCACAAAGAGCTGACGTCTTCCCAAGTACCAACGCCTGTATTGAGATACACTTCTGTTACATAACTCGAACCTGAAGTATAAATAACCCACCAATCATCCAGTCCATCTCCATTCACATCACTAAAATTATATCCACCCATGCGTTCATTGATAGGAAAAGTATACTCAGCCGTGACATCGGTCCAACCGGAAACGCCATCGCCTTCCCAGACATATGAAACATCGCAATAACCATCTTCACAACTGTATTGAATAAGGATGTCCATAATTCCATCGCCATTCGCATCTCCAAATTTCACTTGATCCCAAGCAAAATCAATTTCACTCGGGACGGTCCAACTCGATGTGGCATCGGTAAATCCATTTTCTCCGTCATTCAAATAAACAGTATATTCACTCCGGGTATTATTGTATGATCGAATAAAATCCGTATACCCGTCACCATTCAAATCAACAACCACACTCGCTGTACTATCGAATTGAAAATCCGGCAAGGTCCAACTTCCACTTTCATCTGTGAATCCCTCTTCGTCGGCAGTCCATATTTCTTTTGTATAGACGCCGGTATTCTCATCAAGAATCATCGCATCAGCAAAGCTATCGCTATTAAAATCTGCAACCGCGCTTTCTGTTCCGCCAAGATCAACTTCGGGAAAATCAAAACCGGACGTTTCATCTGTCCACCCATCGGTGCCCGTTGAATAGGAAAATTCCCATGGTTCCAAACTGATACTCGAATCATCCCCATCAAGTCCGGATGGAGTCACCGATTCAAGTAACGATCGTGTGCCATTATCGCCTGTTGTATATGAAAAATCGTATGTGAGCACCGGGCTCGTTTCACCGGAAATCTCGACCTCAATACTCTCAACTAAATACTGATACTCCAAGGCAAATCCAGGGGCATAAGAAACAAAAACATCATCGCGTGCAGATGGCGTTCCGGTTGCAAACGGCTCAAACCGCACGGTAAAAGGCCCATCTGTTGTCCCGTTTCCGGTATAGATTATTTCTTCCGGATAGACAGCCGCATCATCTTTATAATACGAATACCCAATGTAATTATCATTCAAGTCACGGACTTCTTCGAGGTACCACGCATAAATTTGCGTCGAGTCATCGGGATTGTCTATTCGTGCAGTCGCACTGCTTCCAAACGTCATGACGACTCCTTCTTTTGTGGTGACCGTCCATGAATCATTGGAATGAAATTCAATCTCATAAAAATTTCCCTCGACATCGACACCGTAAGTTCCGTACTCACCGGACGAAAGAGAAATATCCTCAAGCGAGAGATAAGATCCGCTGAGTTCGAGCTGAAAATTACCATCGCTATAAAGATCATCAACACCAGTCCGCTGATCGCGCACAATACGTGCGAGGCCTAAATCCCAACCATATCCCACAATACTTTTCGGATCCTGATTGAGACTCGAATAATTCAATGAAAGCGACGGCGTCAATCCCGCACGTCCATCGGGAACATCAAGAGGAACGGTGTATGTTGCCGAACCGGTAAAAAGATCCGGGTCATACCCCGCTCCTTGCTGTTTCCACATTTCGCGTGGACCGGCTGCGCAGAGAGTCGGCGCCAAGAATAAAAATAGCCCCAGAAGGGCTGAAAGAGACTTGAAAGAGCGTTTTCCGAAAAAAGATATTTTCATACGGACGTCTTTAATAACTCCAGCTTACAAGACCTCCCTTTTGAGGACAAGGTGAGTTATCAACCGCGAGATAACAAAAGACGGCCCTTGCGAGCCGCCTCCATATTCTAGTAAAGTTATACGCCGAAGACAAAAGTCCGATTTCTTACGAGATCTCGTACTTTCTCATGGTCACTTGAGACTCAACCTGCTTCAGCATATCGATCACAACTGAGACGACGATGATGACGGATGATCCGCCAACAATCAAATTTTGTGTTCCCGTGAGTTGTTGCGCAGCAATTGGAAGGACCGCAATCGTTGAAAGGAAAATGGCTCCCAAGAGCAAGACGCGATTTTTAACCCAATTGAGATAGGTGGCCGTCTGAACTCCCGGACGAATTCCCGGAATAAATCCCCCTTGCTTTTGAAGATTCTCGGCAATATTCTCCGGCTTATAGATCACCGATGCGTAGAAGAAGGTAAAGGCAAAAACCAAAATGAAATACATGGCCACGTAGAACAATTGATTATTGAAGAGCTGAATCGTAAACGTTGCTACATCCTGAAGAACAGCCGTACGCGCATTCTGAAAATATTGAGCAATGAGTGGTGGAAATACAATAATGGCCACGGCGAAGATGATTGGAATCATGCCACCCATGTTGATACGCATCGGAATCGAAGAGGAAACTTTTTGTGACGCTCCTCCGCGATTTCCACGGGCGTATTGCACCGGAATATTACGTTGCGCTTCGTTCATGATCACAACCGTCAAAACCGTAATAATCGTAAGGACACCAAAAATGATGATATTCAAAAGATCCGCCGAGGTATAGGTTGCCACGGCATTTTGAATGAATTGAGGCACTCCGGCAATAATACCGGCGAGAATGATCATGGAAACTCCGTTTCCCACGTGACGCTCGGAAATTAACTCTCCAAGCCACATCAAGAAAATGGTTCCAGCCATCATCGCGGTTAACGCAATGAAAAGGTTGACTCCTGCAATATCGAAAGATCCGGCCGTTCCCAATCCTTTTTGAGCAAAGATGGCGATAATGCCGTACCCTTGAAGATACGAAAGTGGAACCGTTGCCAAACGGGTCCAGCGATTAATTTTTTGTCGCCCTTGCTCTTCTTTTTGCATCTCTTCGATTTGCGGGAAGATCATGCCCAAAAGCTGGAAGATAATCGAGGAAGTGATGTATGGACCAAGACCCATGGCGACGATGGAAAAGTTTTCAAGACTTCCACCGGAGAACATATTGAGAAGTCCAAGGAATTGATTTGAGTTCAAGAGATCGGAAATGCCCGAAGGATCAATTCCCGGCACCGTGATGTGGGCGGCAATTCGGAAAATCGAAATACAAAGAAGAATCAAGAGCAAACTTTCACGAAGCTCCTTGATCTTCCAAATGCGTCGCAAGTAATCCCACATAGGAAAAAATAAATTAAATGATCACTTTACCACCAGCCGCAACAATTTTTTCACTTGCTGATTTCGAAATCGTACATCCTTGTACTGTCAACGCAAATGTAATCTCTCCGCTCCCGAGAATTTTCACGCCGTGATCTTTTGAATCAATTAATTCTTTTTCGAGCAATGTTTTTGGATTCACCGTATTTCCAGCTTTAAACTGTTCCGCCAAATCCGAAAGATTAATGATGGCCGGTTTTGCGTTCAAGGATTGGAACCCACGATTCTTTGGCGTGGCAAGAAGAGTCTTTCGCATGCCAAGGCGCTTTAATCCGCCAACACCGGAACGTGCTTTCTGCCCTTTTTGTCCACGACCGGCTGTAGTTCCTTTGCCCGATCCATGGCCACGCCCAACGCGCATGCGTGATTTTTCACGACCCTTGGATGGAGTTAATTCATGAAGAGAAATCGTCATACAAGATGGTTAGGCTTTCTTTTCTGTAACAGAGGCAACGACCGTCGCTGGTTTCTTTGGAGCGATTTTTCGTGGCTTTAATGCCTGCAATGCCAAGAAGGTTGCGCGCGCATTATTGATTTTATTGTTGGATCCCAAAATTTTTGAAACTGCATTTGGAACCCCTGCTAATTCTAGCACGGTACGTACCGCTCCTCCAGATTTCAATCCGGTTCCAAGTGGCGCTGGTTTCAAGATAATTTCCGCGGCCCCATATTTCATGATAATTTCATGAGGAAGACTTTCCTTGGCCATGGGGACAACGATAAGATGTTTCTTTGCTTGTCGAAACGCTTTTTCAACTGCGGCCGCGACATCTCCACCTTTTGCAATTCCCATGCCGACTTGGCCTTTGCGGTCACCAATAATCAAACACGCACGGAAACGCATACGTTTTCCACCTTTGGTGACGCGAGTGACGCGTGCCAAATCCAAAATCTTCTGCTCGAATTCACGTGGTTCGCGCTTATCCGCCCCTCGACGATCTCGTGGACGACGTCCACGTCCCTCCCCACGGTCGCCTCCCTCACGATGAGGACGGTTGCGATCACTGGTTTGTGGACGTTTTGCTGGAGTAAATGATGGCTTTTGTTCTGTCATACGTTTAGAATTGAAGGCCGGCCTCACGTGCGGCTTCGGCAAGCGCTTTTACGGCGCCGGCGTATTGATAGGAACCGCGATCAAAGACCACGGTTGTGACTCCGGCTTCTTTTGCGCGAGTCGCAATGGCTTTGCCGACCTCCGCTGCTTTTTCAACCGGTTTTCCTGTCGTGAGTTTTAATTGAAGATCTGAAGCGGCCACGACCGTCTTTCCGCTGTCATCGTTGATGATTTGCGCAAAGATATGCTTCACCGATCGAAAAACCGAAAGACGTGGACGTTTTTCTGTCCCGTGGATTTTGGCGCGCGTTCTATTGGCACGACGTGCCACGCGTTCCCGTTTTTGTTTCATGGAGTCTTTCATATTATTCGGTCTTAGCCGCCTTTCCAACCTTGCGGCGAATGGTTTCGGTTGTATATTTAAATCCCTTGCCCTTATAAGGCTCTGGCTTCTTGAGAGAACGGAGCTCGGAAGCAACGCGCCCCACCAACTCGCGATCAATTCCCGCAATCGTCACCACATTCGCGGCAATCGTGGCGGTGATTCCTTCCGGAAGGATATAGACCACTTCGTGCGAAAATCCAAGATTCATCTTGAGTTTTTTTCCTGTGACAGCCATACGAAATCCCACGCCATTGAGCTCGAGAGACTTAGCCCATCCTTTTTCAACACCCACAACCATATTTGCAAGATGAGCGCGGGTGGTTCCCCAAATCACAGAATCCGCCTTCGGATCTTGCGCGGTAACGCGCAAAGCCTTGCCACCCTGTTCGAGCGCAACTTCGTCCACGGAAATCACTGCAGGCAGTGTGCGCACAAGTGTTCCTTTTGGACCTTTGATACTCACCTCACGACCGTCAACCGTCACCGTGACGGCTGCAGAAAGAGGGATAAATTTTTTACCAATACGTGACATATGGCTTTAAAATATTTCACAAATAACTTCCCCACCCAATCGACGTTTCTTTGCTTCACGGTTCGTCATGAGTCCGCTTGGGGTCGAAAGAATCGCGCGGCCAAATCCGTAGCAAACTTGCGAGATATCATTGGCTTTCACATAAACGCGACGACTTGGTTTAGAAATGCGTTGGATTTTTTGAATCGCAGGTTTTTTCTGTTCATCGTATTTCAAGCGCAATCGCAACATGGGACGATTCCCATCTTGATATTCCTCAACACCCGCCAAAAATCCTTCGGCGTGGAGAATGCTCGCGATCTCGTATTTCATACGAGAATGCGGAACCACAACATCACGTCCATGGACCATGGACGCATTGCGGATACGAGAGAGCATGTCTGAAATTGGATCTGTCATCATACTACCAACTTGCTTTTTTAATGCCTGGAATAAGACCTTTATTGGCGAGTTCTCGGAAACAAATACGGCACAAACCGAAGTCGCGGAGATAGGCGCGCTGACGCCCGCATTTCCAACAACGATTCACCCGTCGAGTCATGTACTTACGGGGTTTGCGGTTTTTTGCGATTTGATTTTCTGTTGCCATACTTATTTCTTAAATGGGAAACCAAGAGCCTCAAATAGAGCCATTCCTTCTTTTTGATTCTTTGCCGTGGTGGTGACTGTGATTTGAAGTCCGTGCAAAGATTCGATTTCATCGGAAGAAATTTCAGGGAAAGCGGTATGCTCTCGGAATCCGACGTTGAGATTTCCGTGACTGTCGACTGTTGATGGATTGATCCCGCGGAAGTCGCGCACACGTGGAAATGTGACGTGGACCAATTTTTCCACAAAATCCCAAGCACGTTTTCCACGCATGGTGACCATGATTCCCACCGCCATATTCTCACGCACTTTGAATCCAGCAATAGATTTCTTGGCCCGGGTAATGACCGGCTTCTGACCGGAAATGCGTCGGAGTGTTTGTTCCAAAACTTCCATGCCTTTTGGATCCTTCTTGCTGCTCAATCGCGCGTTGATCGTCACTTTCTGCAGTCGTGGGGCTTCCAACATATTCGAAAGCCCAAGGCTCTTTTTTAAGGCCTCGCGAATTTCTGTTTGATAACGTTGTTGCAATGTATTCATAAAATTATTCCACATCTTCGGTGCCGCGTTTGGTATGAATGACGCGCACTTTTATTTTCTTTCCATCTTTTTCGATGTGTCGATATCCCACACGGCCCTCTCCTTGTTTTCCAACCATACGGACATTCGCAACCGCAATCGGGGCATTAAATTCAACCCGCTGCCCTGGTTGCTTTCCGCGCTTCTTGAGGTGCTTCACGGCTTTATTCACGCCTTCCACCACAACGGAATTCAATGCCGGAAAAACCTGAACAATCTTGCCGGTTTTCCCTGCATCCTTTCCTTTTGTGACTCGAACCATGTCGCCAGTTTTGATCTTCATATAATTACAGCACTTCAGGCGCTAATGAAATGATTTTTGTGAATCCACCCGAACGCAATTCACGAGCAACCGGGCCAAAAATACGGGTCCCTTTTGGCTCCTTTGAATCCTTATCGATAATCACGGCCGCATTATCGTCAAAACGAATATAGGATCCGTTTGGTCGACGCGTTTCTTTTCGAGTGCGGACAATCACCGCGTGCACCACATCACTCTTTTTGACAGCGCAATGCGGGGTCGCCTCTTTGACGACCGCGGTCACGACGTCTCCAATGCGGGCATAATGTTTTTGGAAGCCTCCGTGTAAGCGAATGAGCTGGAGTTTTTTCGCCCCAGTATTATCCGCAACGGTGAGCATGGATCGATGCTGTAACATACTATTTAACAATAGAAATCAATCGCCAACACTTTTCTTTCGAAAGAGGGCGGGTTTCTTCAACAATAACCGTATCACCAACCGAAGCTTCTTCCTTTTCATCATGGACCTTATAACGCTCGCTCTTTGCATAGCGCTTGAGGTACTTTGGATGAAGCACGGTTCGTTCAACACGAACGACAATGGTTTTCTCCATTTTATCAGAGACGACCACGCCTTTCATTTGACGATGTTTTGTTTCTTGTTCTGTCATATCCTATTTTTTTACCTCACGAGAAAGCGCGCTAAGATGCGTTTTCATTTGAGCGATGATTTCTTTCACCACGCGAATTTCACGCACATTACGTACCTGATTCACGGAAATCTTCATGCGAAGTCCAAAAAGACGTGCACGCTCTTCATCGAGCATTTTCTCGATTTCTTTTCCGCTCTTTGATTGTAATTCTTTATAATCCATATTAGTCGCGTGTCACGAATTTTGTATTGACCGGGAGTTTGTGCGAGGCCAAACGCAAGGCTTCGCGCGCTTCCGTTTCCGTCACGCCATCCATTTCAAAGAGGATGGTTCCGGCTTTTACCGGGGTCATGAAATAATCCACATTTCCTTTTCCTTTACCCATTGGAACGTCCAATCCGTGATTGGTGACTGGATGATCTGGAAAAATACGGACCCAAATTTTTCCGCCACGCTTCACATAACGCGTCATCGCGCGACGTGCCGCTTCAATTTGACGCGCCGTCACCCAGGCTTCCGAGATCGCCTTCAATCCATATTGCCCAAAATCAACCAAGGTCTTCTGCGTGGCAATACGATCGCCCTGCGAATGTCGCTTCTGCGCTTTGCGATACTTCATTTTTTTCGGCATCAACATAGAATTTCGTCATTAAGCGTTGCGACGTGTTGGTTTTTCCAACACTTGTTTTTCGGCTGTTTCAAAGACTTCCCCGCGATAAATCCAAACCTTCACCCCAATCGTTCCCCAAATGGTATGAGCGGTGATGCGAGCAAAATCAATATCCGCACGTAAGTTATGCAAAGGAATGCTTCCTTCGGCACGAGCCTCGCGACGAGCAATTTCCGAACCGTTCAAACGACCGGAAACCATTACGCGCGCTCCTTTTGCGCCGGATTTCATAACGCGCTCAACAGCCATCTTCAAAGAACGTCGGAACGGCATGCGCTTTTCGATTTCCGCCGCAATCTGTTGACCCACAATCCGAGCCGAAAGAGCCGGATGAGCGACTTCCTGCACATTCACCGTGACCGTCACGCGTTTCCCCATGAAAAACTTCTTATGGATCTTTTTGGTTAATTCTTCAATTCCTGCTCCAGCCCGGCCAATGATAAAGCCGGGTTTTCCGGAATAAATCGTGACGGAAATCTTATTGGAATTGCGATCAATCGCAATAGAATCAAGGCTCGCATCTTTTAATTCCTTCATGAGATACTCGCGCAAACGAATATCATCTTTCAAGAAATCAACAAA
Organism: Patescibacteria group bacterium; assembly: GCA_041661425.1. GTDB lineage: Bacteria > Patescibacteriota > Patescibacteriia > UBA9934 > UBA9934 > JBAYHI01. The sequence goes on from JBAZUI010000008.1 coordinate 11,524, forward strand.
TTTCTGTCGTGAGGCAAACCATTTTGAATCCCAACGATAGATGGTGGAAAGGCGAAATACTTTTGGATGAATCTTTTGACCCATATTAGTTCTTAACGTCCTTAGAAACGCGAGCCGGACGTGATTGCTTTTTTGTTGTGACGGCAATTTCCTCAGGTGTTCCCAACACAATCGTAATGTGTGACATACGCTTACGAATGGGGGTGGCTCGGCCATGAGCTTTTGGAGTCATGCGGTGAATTTTTGGTCCTTCATTCACAAAAGCGCTTGTAATCACCAAATCATCTGTTTTCAACTGATGGTTATGCTCCGCATTCGCCATGGCAGAGTGAAGTAATTTCAAAACCACTTTTGCGGCATCCTTATTGGAGAAGAGCAACTGATGTTCGGCATCTTTTACTCCGCGACCGCGAACCAAATCAACAATCAGTCGCGTTTTACGCGGAGCCATGCGAATAAATTTTGCTTGTGCGGAAATCGTCATACCTTATTTTTTAGCCGCTGGTTTAGCTGAAGCCGTTTTCGGAACCGCCGCACCTGGCACCGCCGCTCCCCCAACAGCAATCTCTGCCACTTTTCCTCCATGACGGAAGAATTTACGTGTTGCGGAAAACTCCCCAAGTTTATGACCAACCATATTTTCTTCAACGCGAACCTGGATGAAATTTCGTCCATTGTGAACCGCGAACGTGAACCCAACCATCTCCGGAGTGATCGTCGAAGCACGAGCCCACGTCTTCACAACGGTTTTGTCGCCAACGCGAAGCTTGCTCACTTTTTCCATGAGTTTTGCGTCAATGAATGGCCCTTTTTTCAAACTTCGTGACATATTCTATTTTTGATAGCGACGACGAATAATAAGCTTATCGGTTGGACGCTTACGGCGGGTACGAACCCCAAGAGCGTGTTTCCCAGTTGGCGTCTTTGGATACTTCAAACCAATGGAGTTCTTTCCTTCACCACCACCGTGCGGGTGATCCACCGGGTTCATAACTTTTCCGCGAACAGTTGGACGAATACTGCGCATACGTGTGCGACCGGCTTTTCCCCAACGGACCAAACGCCAATCTGGGTTCGAAACCGTTCCAACGGTTGCCATGCAAGAAGCAAGGACCATACGCGTTTCCCCCGATGGCATACGAATCGTCGCGTATTCTCCTTCAATCGCCAATAACATGGCAGATGTCCCGGCGCCTCGAACCGCTTGACCACCCTTTCCTGGTTGCAATTCAATATTAAAAATGGGGGTTCCTTCCGGCATCAATGATAATGGAAAACGTGATCCCGGTGTTGGATCGCCTTTTTTCAAAGACGTGATGATTTTTGTCCCAACAACCATTCCCTGTGGAGCGAGAACATAACGCTTCACCCCATCATGATAGGTGACGAGCGCAATGCGCGCACCACGATTCGGATCGTATTCAATCGTTGACACGATGCCTGGAATTTCAAACTTTTCTTGTTTCCAATCAATCACACGAATGTGTCGACGCACGCCACCTCCACGATGACGAACCGTGATTTTTCCATCCCAGCTACGACCGGCTTGCTCTTTCTGACTCAAAACAAGACGTCGATAAGGATGAGACGTTGTGATGTCGGAAAACGACTGCACGCTTGAGCGGCGACGTCCGGCACTGGTTGGCTTGTAGGTAATAATTCCCATATATCTAGACCCCTTCAAATAGATCAATATGCGTATTCTTTGGAACAAAGATATACGCCTTCTTTCGATTGATTTGTCGACCCATGGTTCGCCCGAATCGAACTTGCTTACCACGAACATTTACAATATTCACTCGCACGGGCAAGACGTGATAGAGTTCCTTGAATGCTTGTTTTACTGCAATGCGACCTGCAGAGGCCGCGACATCAAAGACTAAGACATGTTCATCGGAGAGACGAGCACATTTTTCCGAAACCACCGGACGAAGCAAGACGCTTGTCACGTGCGAGGAAAGAGCAGTAAAAGCCTTTTTTGATTCTGGAACTGGAGCCTCTTTTTTTGTGGTCTTTTTTTCCGGCGCTTTCTTTTTCGTTGATGTTTTTTCGGTTGGTTCATTTTCATCCGAAATCACGGCTTGTTTTTTGACAAGACTCTTTTTTTCTGGCTCTTCCTTATCCTTTTTAAATCGTGAAAGAATTCCCATATTATCTCTCGTAACACTGAGTTAACACATTGATTGCATCCTTTGAAGCAATGATGTACTGGTATTTTACCAAGTCGCGAACATTCAAACTTCCGGCACACAAGGTGTTTGTTTTTGGAAGATTCTTCACTGCTCGAATCACAGAAATATCTTTTGGCGTTGTCAAAAAGACCGTTGACTTCCCTGCTCCAGGCAATACTTTTCGCAAGAGAGCAACTTCTTTTGTTTTCGCATTTGAAAATCCATAATCCTCAATGCCAAAGAATTGTTCTGATGCCAAACGATCTGAAAGAACCATGGCTAACGCTTTTCGCTTTGCGGCCTTATTGATTTTCTTTCCGAAAACGCGTTTTACGGTTGGACCAAAGGTGACTCCACCACCAATCCAGATTGGAGAACGTGACGATCCGTGACGTGCGCGACCAGTTCCTTTTTGACGCCATGGCTTTTTTCCGCCACCGCTCACCTCACTGCGATCCTTGGTATGAGCCAAACGCACACGACTATTTTCATCCTGAATCACGATCGCCTCGTGAACGAGCTCTTTTTTCATAGGGACAGCAAACAAGGCGTCTGGAAGTTCCATCACGTCCGTCTTTTTTCCCTCTTTTGTGTAAATATCTACTTTTGCCATACATTTCCTTGAGTTGAAACAATCGTCACAAAAGATCCAGGAGCTCCCGGAAGAGCACCTTTCACCGCGATCGTATTATTTTTTCCATCAATCTCAACAATCTCGAGATTTTTAACGGTGATGCGATCTCCACCCATACGCCCTGCCATGCGAACACCTTTAAAGACGCGCTGATTTCCACCAGCTCCAATAGAACCTGAATGACGCTCTTGATCTTTGTGGCCATGCGTTGGCGGATGTCCGTGGAAACGATGACGCTTCACCACCCCCTGATTACCACGGCCTTTGCTTGTGCCAGCAACATTCACTTTTTCTCCAATGGTGAATGTGGTGACATCAACAATTTGACCACGCTCCACTGTTGCTTCTTTCTCGATTGGAAATTCAGAAACCAAGGCAAACATGCCAAGGTCTCCCCAATCTTCACGTTGTGGTTTTGCGATATTCCTTTTTGACCCATATCCAAGACTCATGGTTTTTACACCATTTTCATTGGTTCGTACTGATGTAACCGTACACGGACCTGCCTCCACCAAGGTCACGGGAACAACGGTTCCATCCTCACGAAACACCTGGGTCATGATTTTCTTTCGTCCTAAGAGGACTTTCATACGAAGAAGTTCGTTAGGCTCTGGTATAAAAAACCAGAAGTTGATTTGCATCAAAAACGACACCAATCAGCTTCTAGCCCTGAAAAAACGAGGCCAATCTGTTCAGGAAAATAATTTGTGAAGTCTCCTTTCTTAATCCTTTTTCTGAAGCACGAGAAGGTTTTCCGCAATGGATCTTTCTTCTTGGTTCGTACAAAAGGGTCTTTGGAATATGATCCTTGCAGGCTCCCGAAAAACCAAGGTCTTTCGGCAGCCTGCAAAGGCTACTACATTTTGATTTCGACGTCTACCCCTGCTGGAAGATTGAGGGTCATGAGGGCATCAACAGTGGCACTGGAAAAATCAACGATGTCGATGAGACGCTTGTGAATACGCATCTCATACTGATCGCGAGATTTCTTGTGAATGAAAGTGGAACGGTTAACCGTATAGCGTCGGCGCTCGGTTGGGAGTGGAACGGGCCCAAGAATTCGCGCTCCGCTTCGCTCAGCGGTCTTCATAATCGTTTCCGCAGCCGCATCAATGATCTTGTGATCATAGGCGCGAATTTTAATGCGGATTCTCTGCTTGGCTTCCTCCGTTGTTTTCGTCTGTGCCATAGGATAAAGGTACGTTCTTTCAAGAAGAAGAGAGGAAAAGATTTCTTTTCCCCTCTTCGTTCATTTTTACTCAAGAATTTTCGTTACAACACCAGCGCCAACGGTTCGGCCACCCTCGCGGATCGCAAAACGCATTTTCTCTTCCATGGCAACCGGTTGAATAAGTTGGATGGTCACCGCATGCATGGTGTCCCCTGGCATCACCATTTCCGCTCCTTCTCCAAGATCAACAAGCTCCCCGGTTACATCGGTTGTTCGAACATAGAACTGTGGCTTATACCCTTTGAAGAATGGCTTGTGACGTCCACCCTCTTCTTTGGTAAGCGCATACAATTCTCCAACGAACTTCGTGTGTGGGGTAACGGACTTTGGTGCCGCAATAACCATTCCGCGCATGACATCTTCCTTCTTGATACCACGAAGAAGAACGCCAGCGTTATCTCCGGCCATTCCTTCGCTCAATGTTTTATTGAACATTTCAATACCAGTGACGACTGTCTTTTGTGTATCACGAAGACCAACAATTTCAACTTCATCGTTCACTTTCACTTGTCCACGCTCGATACGACCGGTCACCACTGTTCCTCGGCCTTCAATCGAGAAAACGTCCTCGATCGGCATAAGGAGCGGCTTGTCGATTTCACGTTGTGGCAATGGGATGTATTCATCCAATGTTTTCACAAGCTCGTGAATTGACTTTTGTGCCTCGGCATCTCCTTCGAGTGCTTTCAAAGCCGATCCTCGAATAATTGGCACGGTATCACCTGGATAATGATATTGCTTAAGCAAATCGCGAATTTCCTCTTCCACGAGATCGATGAGTTCTGGATCATCCACCATGTCGACTTTGTTCAAATATACAACGATATTTGGCACACCAACCTGGTAAGCCAAAAGGATGTGCTCACGAGTCTGAGGCATTGGACCATCAGCGGCAGAAACAACCAAAATCGCTCCATCCATTTGAGCAGCGCCTGTAATCATGTTCTTCACATAATCGGCGTGTCCCGGACAGTCAACGTGTGCGTAATGACGATTTGCTGATTCGTACTCAACGTGCGAAGTTGAAATCGTAATTCCACGCTCTCGCTCTTCTGGCGAGTTATCAATCTGATCGTAGGCTTTTTTCTGGTTTGCTGGTGAAAAAAGCGTTGAGAGCGCTGCCGTAAGCGTGGTTTTTCCATGGTCGACGTGACCAATCGTTCCCACGTTCACATGTGGCTTTGCTCGGTTGAAAGAATCTGCCATAAAAAAATGTGAATTGTGGCTTGAATTGCCTTTTTTATTTAGGTTTTAGGTGCGACGAGTATAACAGATGTCAAAAAAACTTGCAAGTCGTTGCTGTGCGGAAGGTTTCCACAAAGGAAATGTCTTGCTTTTTGGCGAACCGAAGCGAATTATGATGGTTCAATCGGCTCAAGATAGAACTGTTCCTCAGTGAGCGAATTTTCAGTGATTTCGGGCTTTTTTTCTTCTTCGTAACTTTTTCCGGATCTCCCATCATCCCCCTCGATATTCCCAACAGGTTCATTAATCATTTCCGGAAAATCCTCAACGATTTCCTCGAGCGGGACTTCTTCATTGGAAATATCTTCTTCCCAGCATTCACAAGAATCACCGAGCATCGCCTCGTAGATATCAATTCCCAAAAGAACGAGTGGTTCTTTTCCCTCTGGGTCGGTCACAATGAGCGGGGCGCCGGTTTTTCTGGCGAGCGCCATGAGTCGTTTGAGTTCCGGAGTATTCATACAAGTGGTATCTTATCCTATTGATTTTAACGGTCAAGATGTCGTTGATGATTTCTAAAAACGCAGAAACCGCCTCCCCCCAAGGCGGTCACGAACGATTCCAATAGATGATCCAAAGATTGTCCTGATTCTTCGAAGAGCTGAGTGTGATCGCACCCATCGACTCGTGCCAGGCACGAAGCTGTGGACTCGATGTCACACCGAAGAGGCTAGAAAATGTCTTGAGCCCGAGGACAATCGAACGCTCCATGATAATTCGACCAAAGCCGAGAGATCGGTATTCGGGAGTGATAAAGAGACAGGTCAAATACCCTGCACCCGCGGTCTCAAGGCAGTTGACAACCCTCTGGTTCGTCGGATTCTCGAAGTGTTCCGGAATCCGCGAAAACAGAAGGAGGCCTCCAATGAATACTCCGCCGCTCCCGATGAGTTGATAGGCGCTGATTGTTCCTCGTCCTTCGAGGATCCTCTCAATGAGCGCATTGCGAAGCTCCTCGCCCGGGCCGAGTCGACGGAGATCCTCAAGCCCGCGAAGCCATGGGATCTGCTCATCAAACTCATCCATCAACCCCAGGAACTGCGGAAAAAATCCCTCTTCCTGGAGGCCTACGATGTTGAGCCTCATGTGACCTCCTGCGATAGACCTCCACAACTAATCATGGACAAATAAAAAATGCAAGACAAAACCCGCTGATTAACAGCGGGTTTCTTTTCTTTGAGGTTTTATTTTGCGTTTCGCTTTTCAATAATCTCGAGGGCGACATTGTTTGGCACTTCGCTGTACTTATCAAATTGCATGGTATAGCTTGCACGTCCTTGCGAGATCGATCGCACCGTTGTTGCATAACCGAACATTTCTGCAAGCGGAACAAGCGCACGAACGGTTTTTACATTTCCACGATCCCCCATTTCCTGAATCTGCGCACGCTTCGAGTTGAGATCTCCCACGACCGCTCCCATAAAATCTTCAGGTGTCACCACTTCAACGCTCATGATTGGTTCAAGAAGCACTGGTTTTGCGGCCCTTACACCGGCTTGGAATGCCATCGAACCTGCCATCTTAAAAGCCGCTTCACTCGAGTCAACTTCGTGATAAGACCCATCAAAAACCGTAACGCGAATCTTGATGAGAGGATAACCAGCGACCACACCGCGATCCATGGCTTCTCGTGCTCCTTTTTCAACCGGAGAAATATATTCCCGAGGAATCGATCCACCTTTGATGGCATCAACGAACTCAAAGTTCTTCGCTTCCGGATCGGTATTTGGTTCAACTTTCAACCAACAATGTCCATATTGTCCGCGACCGCCAGATTGCTTGATGTATTTTCCCTCACCTTCAGCAGACGTCCGAATTGTTTCGCGATAGCTCACTTGTGGACGACCCACATTCACTTCAACGCCATATTCACGCTTCAAACGATCGACAATAATCTCAAGATGAAGTTCACCCATACCCGAAATAATCGTCTGGAGTGTTTCCTCATCGGTATGCACTTTGAAAGTTGGATCTTCCTCGGCAAGTTTTTGCAAAGCAATTGCCAACTTTTCCTGATCGGCTTTCGTGAGAGGCTCAAGTGCCAAAGAGATGACTGGCTCTGGGAAAACAATGGATTCCAAAAGAATCGGATGATCAGGGTCACAAAGAGAGTGTCCAGTGAACGTTCCCTTGAGTCCAACCGCGGCGGCAATGTCACCTGCATGCACTTCCGAAACATCTTCACGGTGATTGGCATGCAAACGCACGATGCGCGAAATACGTTCCTTATTTCCGGTCGAGGCGTTTAACACATACGTTCCCGCTTGCAAGACTCCGGAATAAACACGGAAGAAGGCAAGCTTTCCAACGAATGGATCTGCAGCAATTTTGAAGGCCAGTGCGGCAAATGGCTCATCGTCGGATGCTTTTCGTTCGATCGTTGTTTCTGGATGATCTGGATCAAATCCCGAGACTGGAGGAACATCCGTTGGAGCAGGAAGATAATCAACCACGGCATCAAGTAGAAGCTGGACTCCTTTATTTTTTAGAGCCGAACCGCAAAGAATCGGGAAGATATCCAAATTAATAACAGCTTTTCGGAGCACGCGTTTCAATTCATCAACAGAAATCTCTGTCCCTGCCAAATATTGATTCATGAGTCCTTCATCGTTTTCAACAATCGTCTCAATGAGTTTTGCTCGATATTCTTTTGCCTTCTCAAGGTATTCTGCAGGGATTTCAACGTCTTCAAATTCTTTTCCGGATTCATCGAGATAGATACGCGCCTTCATTTTGAGAAGGTCAACAAGACCAATAAATTTATCCTCGGTTCCAATAGGAAGTTGGAGTGGCAAGGCTTTCTTTGTGAGACGATGGTGGATGGAATCCACGTCTTTATAGAAATCCGCGCCCGTGCGATCGAGTTTATTAATAAAACAAATACGCGGCACGCTATATTTATCCGCCTGGCGCCACACTGTTTCCGACTGTGGCTCCACTCCAGCGACTCCATCGAAAACCGTAACGCCACCATCGAGCACACGAAGAGAACGCTCAACTTCAACCGTAAAATCAACGTGTCCCGGAGTATCAATCAAGTTGATGACATGCTCTTTCCAAAAACACGTTGTTGCCGCCGCGGTAATGGTAATTCCGCGCTCGCGCTCCTGCTCCATCCAGTCCATTTCGGCCGCACCTTCGTGCACTTCACCGATTTTATGTTTTTTTCCAGTGTAGAAGAGAACGCGCTCCGAAACCGTTGTTTTCCCAGCATCAATATGGGCAATAATTCCAATATTTCGGGTGCGCTCGAGTGAATACTCACGCGGCATACAAAAAAGTTAAGGGAGAAATTTAATGACGAGCAAAATGGGCAAAAGCGCGGTTGGCTTCGGCCATCCGTTGAACATCGGCGCGCTTTTTAACAGCTTCACCTTCGTTGTTAGCCGCGGCCATAATTTCAACCGCTAATCGTTCAGCCATTGGTTTTCCTTTTTTTGATCGTGCGGCCTCGAGAATCCAGCGATAGGCCAAAGCATAACGACGATCACCACGAACCGGCACTGGCACCTGATAATTGGCACCACCCACACGTCGGGAACGAACTTCTACGGCTGGAACGGTATTTTTGATTGCAGTTTCAAAAACCTCATTTGGTTTTTGTTTCATTTGTTTCTCAATGATATCAAATGCTGAGTACACCACATCTTCCGCAACGGTTTTCTTTCCGCTCTTCATGACGTAGTTCACAAGTTTCGTAACCAAAACGCTCCCGTATTTCCAATCCGGAGGGAGTTCGTGCTTAATAGACTTCTTTCCGCGCATATGTTTGAAGGATTATGTCCGTTGACTTCCTGCCGCTCGGGGGCAGTACTCGGACAATTTTTTATTAATGTTGAGGACGTTCACATTTGAATACAGAACAATGCGAACGGACTCATTTTATTTCTTTGGTCGTTTAACGCCGTAAACCGATCGACTTCGATGACGTCCTTCAACTCCTGAAGCATCGTAACGACCGCGCACAATGTGATAGCGCACACCTGGCAAGTCTTTTACACGTCCACCGCGAATCATGACAATCGAGTGTTCCTGCAAGTTATGACCTTCACCGGGGATATAAGCATTCACTTCTGCGCCATTCGAAAGTCGCACACGAGCGATTTTTCGCAAAGCGGAGTTTGGTTTCTTTGGCGTCATGGTTGTGACGCGCGTACACACCCCTCGACGAAATGGAGAACCAGCCGGAAGTTCTGTCTTCTGGCGGTGAAGGGTATCGAGCGTGAACTGCAAAGCCGGAGATTTTGATTTCTTCTTTTGGCTTGTGCGTCCTTTTCGAATCAATTGATGAATCGTTGGCATAAAAATTGTGGCGCTAATGTATCACGTGCCGAAAATCAGGTCAAGTCAGCCCACCCTACATCGAAAGCAACATCCCCAGGAATGTGGAACAGGAGGTCCCAAGAAGTGTATCGCAGACAAAAAATGCCGGAGTGCTCACAAAGAAAAAAACATCAAACGGCGTCAAGATCGAGATGATAATCAAGGCGAGAAGTACTTGGGGGCCATAGTGAGCAATGGCGAAACGAATTTTTGCGTGTTCTGGTTTTACAAGTAGAGCATCGATAATCTTGGAGCCATCAAGTGGCGCAATGGGAAGAATATTAAAAAAGACAAGAAAGAGATTTAAAATAATAAGAAGGATCAGAAACGCGGAGAGAAGTGTTGTTGGACCAACAAGCCCGGTTGCAATCACGCCTTGAAAAATCAAGGCAGAAAAAAGAGCGAGCAAGATATTTGCCCCTGGGCCAGCCAGCGCAATCAGGAGAGAATCACGGCGAGGATCTTTCAAATTATAAGGATTAAATGGTACGGGTTTTGCCCATCCAAACCCTAAAATAAGTAAAGGCAATAATCCAAAAAGATCGACATGAGCCAAAGGATTGAGTGTGAGCCGCCCCATGGATTCAGCGGTGTGATCTCCAAGACGCGCCGCAACATACGCATGCGCAAACTCATGCACCGTGAGAGCAATGATAATTGCCAAAACCCAAACAAGCGCAAGAACCGGCGAAGATAACAGGAGTTCGATAAACATAATTATTCAACCTCGATATCCGCTCCGATTTCCTTGAGCTTTCCAAAAAGATTTTCGTATCCGCGTTCCAAATGTTCAACGCCATCAATCTCTGAAACACCATCTGCCACAAGCGCGGCCGCAATATAGGCAAGCCCGGCACGGATATCTGGGACGGTCAGCTTTTGGGCATGTAATTTTGTCGGACCTTTAATAACAGCGGAATGTTTGTAATTCTGATCTTTAAATCGGCATGGAAGTTCACCCAAACAATTTGTAAACATGGTGATATCCGCTCCCATGGCAATAAGAGAATCCACATAGGCAAAACGCTCTTGCCAAACGGTTTCATGAACCACGGAAGTCCCCTCGGCCTGCGTCATCACCACCACAAACGGCTGTTGCCAATCCGTGGAAAATCCAGGATAGGTGTCGGTTTCAAGTTGAATGCCATGATAGTGATCACTCCCACGGAAAAGAATACCGTCGGGTTTTGCCTCCCACTCCCCTCCCACCATACGCACCGCATTAAGGAACGTGATGAGATCGTGATGATGAGCGCCTTCACAAAAAATTTCTCCACGCGTCGCCAGAGCCAAACACGCAAACGAGGCAACTTCCAAACGGTCCGGAAGCACGGTATGTTCACACCCGTGCAAATGTTCGACCCCGATAATTTCAATTTCACGACCGGCGCCTGTTTTGATGATGGCTCCCATTTTCTGAAGCATCATGATGAGATCAATGATTTCAGGTTCGATGGCTGCGTTTTTAAGAACCGTCCGACCTTCCGCAAGCACGCCGGCAAGCAGGATTGTTTCCGTTGCCATGACCGATGGGTAAGGCAATTCCAGAGAAACGCCTTTGAGTCGTCCCTCAACGGAAAAATGAACTCCGTCTTTTGTTTCCTTCACCACCGCACCCATTCTTTGCAGAGCGCCTAAGTGAAAATCAACCGGACGTGGTCCGATTTTATCACCGCCAAGTTTTACAATTGTTGCCTCTCCGGCTCGATGAAGAAGTGGCGCGGCCAAAAGAATTGAGAGACGATTTTTTCGCGTCAGCGCCAAGGTTGAGGTTGAAGTGATCTTTTCTGCATGAAGAGTGAGCAAGTGATCCTGAATTTCGGTATGAGCACCAACCATTCCAACCAATTCTTTGGCAATATCTGTTTCTTGTTGCAGAGGAATATTCGAAAGCGTCACCTTCTCATCGGTGAGGAGTGAGGCGATCATCATTTTTGAGGCTGCATTCTTTGCCCCACCAATTTTTACGCGACCAGACAATTTTTTTCCACCAGTAATTCTAATTTTTTGCATATTGTGACGATTGAGTCACAAACTATAGAGTGCCATAAATGCCTAAAATCCTCAAGGATTGAAAATAAAAAAGTCGCTTCAAAAAAGCAACTTGTTTGGCGCCTCACGACGGAAGTTTGCAACATTGGTCCTCTGCCACATGTGGGCATCGCGTTATTCTTACGTGTGTCGAAGCCGGAGCCCTGACATCGCCAAGAAATATCCGCAGCAAGACCGCTGAATCCCCGCACTCGACCAAGAGAAGAGGTCGAAGCTGGACTGCGTTCGATCGCAGTATCGGGTGGATTCTTTCAGAAAGTGAAATGGCCAATTACTCCCTTCCGTCTGAAGCATCTCTATTATCTCGCATCTACAGAATCGCCGCAAAGAAAAAAACCGGGAGTTATCCGGTTTTCCCTCACAGGTATTCCACAGGTTTTCCCCAGGACTAAATTCCTTCCCCAAAATGGAACCGATCAGTTAGCTTTTCGTAAGCAAATAATTCATTTTCCGCAAAGAATCGCGGAATTTCAATTGCCGCGGATTCAAGTGAATCTGAAGCGTGAATGATATTTGATGGAACATTCATGGAGAAATCAGCACGGATCGTCCCGGCATCGGCTTCACGAGGATTCGTGGAACCCACGATTTTTCGAACCTCGGTAATGACATCAAGCCCCTCAAGCACCATCGCAACGACCGGGGTTTGCACCATAAAACGCTTCAAATCTGCAAAAAATGGCTTTGATTTCAAATGACCATAATGTTCATCGAGCGTGGCATCGTCGAGAAGAGTCAATTTCATGGCAATCGTTTTCAATCCTTTTCGCTCAAAACGCGAAATTATTTCGCCGACCAATTCTCGTTGCAAAGCATCGGGCTTGATAAGAACCAATGTTTTCTGCACTTCTGCCATATAGAATGTAATTATTGCGGGAATACTAGCAGAAAAAACGTTTGGAGTCAAAAAAGTCTTTTCCGGCTTTCTTTGTTCCGGCAAAGAAAGCCGGAAGAAAGAAACCGGCCGCCGTCTCCGATTGTCAAAGAGGCGAATAGGATCCATCCGTCCTCGGACAGGGCGCGGACAGACATCCGGCAGGTTGTCCCGAATGGGCAGACGCTTGGGTCTGCCCGTACTGAATTGTTGTGCCGGAGTGTGTCCGCGCATTTCCTGTCCTCCTCCGGAATCCTCTTTGACAATCAGGAGCCTGGCGGGATCGAGATAGAAAATTGAACTCGGCCCGCCGGAAAAACAGTGTTGGCGAAGCGCCGGTCTTTCCGGCGCTGTAGCCTTGTAAGGTCAATACTGTTTTTCCGGTCCCGCCTTCGCTCTGTGGAAACAGAGCTACGGCGGGCGGGCAATGCAGAAAAAAAGGCTCTTTCTTTTCCCTGCTTTTCTTTGAGCCCAGCAAAGAAAAGCAGGCCAGGGGTAAAAGGGAGCTGGAAGCCCCCTGTATCAAAAATCAAAACTCGCCATTTCAAGAGAGACGCCGTTCGAGAGCAAACGAATGTCTTTCTGGATATCTGTACGCAGAACTTCCGCGCCCGAGGAAATCAAACGATCAAGAACCATTTGGCTCGGGTGGCCGTATGAATTTTCTCCAACGGAAATCACCGCAATCTCAGGTTGAATCTTTTGAAGAAAATCCGATGACGTCGACTGCAAACTTCCATGATGCCCAACTTTCAACACATCGACATCCACAAGATCCTTCGCAAGCATCACCTCTTCTTCCTCCCCGGTATCACCGGTCAGGAGAATCTCATTTTCTCCATCGCGAAATAATAAAACAAGCGAACCATCATTTTCATCTTCGAGTGATGCGCCGTTGAACGATTCCTTTGGCCAGAGAATGCAAAGAGAACGTGAGGGACCGATGATCTCACAGGTCGGTGACGAAACAATAGAAACCGTTGCTGAATCCAAGAAATTACGTGCGCAATCACTCTCATACGGTTGATCTGGCCGCCAAACTTCAAGCACTTCATAACGATCGAGCACAGCATTGAGTCCGGTGAGATGATCGGCGTGCGGGTGAGTGGAAATCACGAGCTCAATCGTGCGATCCCAAAAAGGCATGACGCTTGATAATTTCTCAAGAATCAAATCACTTGGCCCGCCATCAATAAGAATTTGTTCGCTCCCGCTTTGAATAAGAATCGCGTCCCCTTGCCCCACATCAAAAAACCAAATCGCCACCTGCTCATTGGAAATCATGGTCGGAGAAACAATCCACTGACCAAAAAAAGCAATAAGACAAAAGGCTATGAGCGCGATCGCGCCGAGAAGAGATGATTTCTGACGAGAAGCCATAAGAGAATACCAAACAGGAGAGTTAAAAGAGTTGCGCACCAATCCGGGAATGCAAATGCCGAAATCGGGATACTTGCGCAAGCACGAACAAGAAAAAGAATTCCCGAAAGCGGAAGTGCGACGAATCCGCTCAAAAGAATCGCGAGGGATGATGAAAGGACTGAGACGCCAAGAATGACAGCCCCGCCAATCATGAGATACGGGAGCCAAGGAAGAATGAGTAAATTAACCATTGGCGAAACCAAGGAAAAGGTGCCGAAACGAAAAAGCAAAATCGGAGCGCACGCTATGGTTGCGGCTATCGTTGAAGCGAATGACTCCTGAAGGTGTAGTGTTTTTGGAATAAAAGCAAGATGCGGTTTGATAAATGGAGTGAGATAAATCAATCCCATCGTGGCGGCCATCGAGAGTTCGAATCCAATATCATCACGTAATGCGCGTGGAGAAAAAAGAAGAAGGATCGAAGCGGTGAGTAAAAGAATGTTCGTGATGGCAGAACGACGACCAAGTTGTTGCGAAAGGAGAACCAACAATCCCATCACAGCCGCACGCACAATCGCGGCTTCCGCGCCGCAAAGAATCGCATAAAAAACAATGGCAACGGCGACCAGAAAAAATGTCTGCCGACGATACCAGCCAATCCACGAAAAAAAACTCAAAAGAAAAATCGTCACAATCCCCACATTGTATCCCGATGCGGCAACGATGTGACTCGTTCCGGTTTTCTGGAATACCGCTTCCCACTCGGTTGAAAAATTTGTTTCCCCAATGAATAATCCGGCAAGAAGCGAACTCTCTGGTTCACCAAAAAGCATTTGGATGCGATCGAGAAGCGAAATCCGTGCTTCCTGAAGCAAGGCCATCACCGGATTTCCCGCATCACGTGCGATCACGAGTGGCGTCGCGTACAAAAAACACTCAGCATAAATATCCTTGCCCCAAAGATAACGATTGTAGGCAAATCCCTCAATCGGTTCGGGTGCTCGAGGAGTACAGGTGAATGACAAACGATCGCCGTAAGAAAGCGTGGGATAAAGCGGAAGATAAACAAGCAAACGATCTGATCGTTCTTGATCCTCAAACGAGAGATCAGCAAGCGTTGCCTTTTGATAGAATTCACTTTCTTCGAGATCAATGATCGTGCCTTCAACCGACCCTTCCGTGTCTGTTTCATGAACAATCGAATCGATTGAGGGAAAAGTAGATGCATACACAAATACGGCAAAACCGATGCCAAGCATCTGACAAATGATTTTCTCAATTCTCAACTCCGAAGAAAAAAAACGAATGTCAAACATCATCACAAATCCGAAAGAGATGATGCCGCCAATCAGGGACCATGGCCACGAGACGAAAAATAAAAAAGAAGATGCGGCGATCCCCGCAAGAAAACCAAGTGAAAGATGCCGGATGATTACGGCTCCTGATGGCGAGGACATAAGCCCATCCCTAAGACCTCAAAACCCATTGACTCTAATTCTTTGCGCGGCAAGAAATTCTTTCCATCGAAAATAATCGGAACGTGAAGAGACGCTTTCACTTCCTCCCAATGCGCATCGGCGAAAATATCCCATTCTGTGAGAACAAGAAGAGCCTCACCTCCTGCGAGCGCTTCGGGCGCAGAAGAAACAAAAGTTACCGAATCACCAAGCTCATGTTTTGCATTCTCAAGTGCCGCCGGATCATACGCTGTAATGACAGCGCCACGATGTACTAATTCACGAACAATCTTAATGGCCGGTGATTGACGAACGTCATCGGTATTTTTATTAAATGCCAAACCCCAGATCGCCAACCGCTTCCCTTCAACCCCTCCAAGACGATCACAAATTTTTTGCACAAATCGAATCGGTTGATCGTTATTCACCGCAATGATCGGCGCAATCAGGCGCTCCGCGTATCCACCATCGCGCGCGGCCGATGAAAGAGCTAAGACATCTTTTGGAAAACAAGAGCCTCCAAATCCGGCTCCGGCTCGCAAGAACTTTGAGCCAATGCGTGGATCACTCCCGAGAATCTTTTCAATATCTTGCACATCGGCCCCAAAAAGATCGCAAAGATTTGCCATCTCATTCATAAACGAAAGGCGCAAGGCCAGCATGGAATTTGCCGCATATTTACTCATCTCCGCACTCTCCGGTGAGACAAAAAAGATTTGAGCGTGCAATGGTTCGTACAAATCCCGGAGGATTTTTTCATCCTCCGAACATTCTGTCCCGACGACAATTCGATCCGGGTGAAAAAAGTCTTCCACCGCCTGACCTTCACGTAAAAATTCAGGATTCGAGGCAACCGGGACGTCCTCACGGCCGATCCAAGCTTTAATTTTTTTCTGTGTTCCTGGCGGCACGGTGCTTTTTGTGACCACGAGCGTTCCTTGATGCAAAGCGCTTCCAATCGATCGCGCAGCCGACTCAATGAAAGAAAGATTTGCTCTCCCCTTTTCATCGGCCGGAGTCCCAACCGCGAGAAAAATAATGTCCAGCGTTCCCTCAAGAACATCTGCAAGCGAAACAGAAAACGCCAAACGATTTTTCTTTTGTCCTTCCTGGACGAGTTCACGAAGTCCCGGTTCATAAAATGGAATCTCCCCGCGCTCGAGCTTTGCAATCTTCTCTTCATCAATATCAACACAGGTGACGTCGTGCCCAAGCGAAGCTAAACATGCTCCTTGCACCAGTCCAACATATCCGGTTCCAAGTACGACGATACGCATAGCTAGACAACAAAATTTACCAACCGACCTCTGACGTAAATCGTTTTTTTAATTTCACTCGTGAGATGTTTTGCGACAACTTCTTTTGCCTGCTCAACAATCGCCGATTCCTCCGTCCCGCAAGCAACTAAAATCGAAGCGCGCAATTTTCCGTTGACCTGAATAGCGATCTCGAGCTCTGATTCTTTTGCAAGTTCAGCATTCGCGATTGGCCAAGATAACGTCTCAAGCAATGTCGTTTCTCCAAGAGACTCGTGCAATTCGTTTGCCAAGTGCGGGGCAAATGGACAAAGCATGGTGAGGAAAGAAATGAAGGTTGCTTTTGAAATTTTTTCCTTCTCAAGTGCTGTGTTCACAAAAATCATGAGCTGAGAAACCGCAGTATTGAATCGCATGGCCTCAATATCATCCGTCACCTTCTTAATGGTCTGATGCAAACAACGAATAACTGCTTCATCATCGACCTCTCCAATTTTCTCACGCAAGCGTTCCACCTTTTCCAAAAATCGTCGCACACCAATCACGCCTTGTTCATTCCATGGCACTGGCTCCCCAAATGGCCCCATGAACATTTCGTAAACACGCAAAACATCTGCCCCGTATTCCACCACGAGCTGATCCGGGTTCACAACATTCCCTTTTGATTTCGACATCTTCGACCCATCTTGTGCAAGCACCAATCCATGGCTCGTACGCTTTTGATACGGCTCGCTTGTTGGAACAAAACCTTGATCATACAAAAACTTATTCCAGAATCGCGAATACAAAAGGTGAAGAGTCGTATGTTCCATGCCACCGTTATACCAATCCGTTGGCATCCAATAGGCGAGTTTCTTTTGATCCGCAAACGCCTCGTTATTTCTTGGATCACAATAGCGCAAGAAGTACCAGCTCGAGCCTGCCCAGTTTGGCATGGTATCGGTTTCGCGTTTTGCTTTCGCGCCACATTTTGGACAAGTCGTGTTTACCCAATCAGTCATGGCGGCCAGTGGCGATTCACCGGAATCGGTTGGTTGATAATTCTCGACCTCTGGAAGAACAACAGGCAGATCGCTCTCAGGCACCGGTACCCAGCCACAGACCGGACAATGCACGAGCGGAATCGGCTCGCCCCAATAACGCTGACGACTAAACACCCAATCACGTAATTTATAATGCGTTATCGCTTTCCCAATTCCTTTCTCTTCAACCCAGGAAATAATTTTCATTTTTGCTTCTTTGGTTGTGAGTCCGTCGAATTCGCCGGAGTTTATCACGACGCCATCAGCAACATACGCTAGGTCTGGCGTATTAATTTTTGTATCGCTAAAATTTTCCACTATTGCATCCATAGCCTCCGGAAATTTTAGCACTCCCGCGGATGTGCCAAAATGCCCCTTGCCATGCAACACGATAATATCCGCTCTTAGATCCCTTTGGTAATAATCTTTTACTTGAAGGGGAATCCGCGGATCATCATCTGAAAAAAATAGTGTTACTTTATCAGTCAAATTTTGAATTTTTTGCCAGTCAGTTTTTGCTTGGGCTATCGTCTGCACAAATTCCACACCAAACTCCGGGAATTTTTTCTTATACCCTTCCCAATCCATATCAGCATGGGTCGGCGCCACCATCACCAATTGATAGATCTTTTTATTGATTTTCTGCAAAAACTGAAATGCGATCGGACAGCCCAAGCTTCTTCCGATGATAATCGAATTTTCATTAATCTCGTTTTGATATTTTTCCAAAACGTGAAGCCACTTCTGCAAATCGGGTTTCGTAGGATCTGGCATGTCCGGGGCAATAACCTTATAACCTAAGGCTGTGAGTTTCTCGCTTATCCAAGGAAACCAACTGTCGCGACCATTACCGCCGGTGCCGTGCAGCAGCAACGCAATTTTTTTCTGTGGCGCTTCAATCACCTGTGTTATTGGCAAATCAAATTTCGTGGCAAACGCGAAATCGCGTTCATCGTGCGCAGGCACAGCCATAATAGCGCCGGTGCCATATTCCATCATTACATAATCGGCTGTCCAAATCGGGATTTGCTCACCTGTTGCCGGATGAATCGCATAGGCCCCAATAAAGACACCAGTTTTTTCGCGTGTTTCATCCGCGCGATCCACCGAAGTAATCGCCGCGGCCTTTTTGATATAACTAAATACTTCCCCATGACGATCACGCGTCGTGAGCGTTGCCACGAGCGGATGTTCAGGAGCCAGCACTAAAAATGTTGCGCCAAAAAGTGTATCCGGACGCGTGGTAAAAACCGTGACAGATTCATGTGTCCCTTCGATTGCAAATTTTATTTCCGCGCCTTCACTTTTCCCAATCCAATCTTCTTGTTGCTTTTTGATCTTCTCGAGATAGTCAACGGACGTGAGATCCAGAAGTAAACGATCCGCATATTTCGTGATCGCAATCATCCACTGTTCCTTCTCGCGCTTCTCGACCACGGCTCCGCAACGCTCACAAGCCCCACCCATCACTTCCTCATTCGCAAGTCCGATTTTGCAGGCCGGACACCAATTGATGGGCATCTTTTTTTTATACGCAAGCCCTGCCTTGTAAAACTGCAAAAACATCCATTGCGTCCATTTGTAATAGGCGGGATCGGTCGTATTGATTTCACGCGACCAATCAAAACTCAAGCCAAGTGATTGCAATTGCCGCTTGAACGTGGCGACATTTTGATGCGTGACTTCCTGCGGTTTTTGCCCGGTCTTGATGGCATAATTTTCCGTTGGGAGTCCAAACGCATCCCACCCAATTGGATAGAGCACATTGAATCCCTCCATGCGACGCTTGCGGGCGACCACATCGAGCGCGGTATAACTTCTGGGGTGACCCATGTGAAGCCCGGCGCCCGAAGGATAAGGGAATTCGACAAGACAATAGAATTTCGGCTTCTCGGAAAAATCCTCAGCGTGGAATGTTTTTTCCTTTTCCCATCGCGCCTGCCACTTAGCATCAATGTTTTTGTGATCATACGACATACAGGCTGTATCGTAGCCAAAAAACCTAACTTCTGCAATAAGAAATCAAAAAGTTCATAGTCCGACCTGGCCCCAGTTTCTTATTACGATTCCACTCCGCTCTCGGTTGGAAAGCCGGCATTGCGCCAGGCCATAAGACCGCCAACAATGCGGCCGACTTTTGTATATCCCGCTGTTTCAAGCATAGCGGCCGCCTGTTTCCCTTTTCCAAGTTCATCGAACTCACCCACCACAACAATCGCAATGTCCTTATCTTTTAAGATGGTTGGATAGAGTTCGGAAAAATTCTCGAACGGAACATTGACCGCACCGGGAATGTGATTATGCGTATAGGCCCGTGGCTCTTGCAAATCAACAATCGTCATGGCCGTGCCTTTTTCGATTTCTTCTTTGAGTTTCTCGGGAGTGATGTCCATCATATATCCCCATGATAACTTATTTCTTTGCCGCTTCCAACCGCTCAAGTGCAAGAATGAATGCGGCACGTCGAAGATCAACGCCGTATTTTTCCTTTCGCGCCCATACCTCATTTGCCGAATCGATCATGATTTTTTTCATCTTTTCCGCCACCACCTCTTCGGTCCATTTTTCATTGGTCATGTTTTGCTCCCACTCAAAGTAGCTCACAGTTACTCCTCCGGCGTTCACAAGAATATCGGGAACAACCGGAATATTCTTTCGCACGAAAACGTCATCAGCTTCGGGCGTGGTTGGACCATTTGCAATTTCGAAAATCACTTTTGCTTTGATCGCTTCAACATTTGTGGCGGTAAATTGATTTTCCATCGCGGCAGGCACCAAGAGATCACAATCGAGTGCCAATAATTCTTCATTGGAAATATTTTTCGCTCCGGCAAAATCTTGCACGCCGCCCGTTGAATCCTTATGAGATTCAAGCGCCGCGATATCCAGTCCTTCTGGATTGAAAATCCCGCCGCGCGAATCTGAGACCGCAATCACTTTGTATCCTTTTTTATGCATGATCACGGCAAAAATACGCCCGGCATTCCCAAATCCTTGAACAACGACGGTTTGTGGCCCACCATTCGGGAATAATTTTCCTTTGAGTGTTTCAAAGACTTCAAATGCTCCATCAGCGGTTGCGGTTCCACGTCCCAGACTTCCTCCAGCGGAAATGGTCTTCCCTGTCACAACGGCCGGGTGTCCAAATTCACTCGCGACCCAATCCATTTCTTGTGGCGTGGTGTTCACATCTGGCGCTGGGACATCAAGCTCAGGGCCAATAATTCCTTTCATTGATGACGTCCACCCGCGGGTTAATCGCTCAAGTTCCCCCACGGATAATTCTTTTGGATTGACGGTGACGCCACCTTTTCCACCACCCATGGGGATTCCCACCACTGCGGTCTTCATGGTCATCCAGGTCGCCAAGGCCTTCACCTCATTGATATCGACATTTTGGTGATAGCGGATCCCACCTTTGAATGGTCCACGCCAATTATTATGCTGAATACGATAGCCTTCAAAAATGCGCAAACTTCCGTTATCCATATGAACCGGAATATTCACCCGCACTTCACGCATCGGATAATGTAAAAGCTCCAAGAACTCCCCCTGCATATGTGCCGCTTCTGCCGCTCTGTCAATTTGTCGGAGGGCATTCTCAAATGCATTTGCCATAAGAAAAATTATTATTCAAGACTCGCTAAGTAACGCTCACAATCGATCGCGGCCATGCACCCTGTTCCCGCGGCCGTGATTGCCTGACGATAGGAATGATCCGTGACATCACCACAGGCAAAAATTCCCGGAACCGAGCTTTGCATGCTCCCACATTGATGAACAAGATATCCCTGAGCATCGAGTTCCAGTTTTCCAACAAATAAATCCGTATTCGGTTTATGACCAATAGCCACAAAACACCCTTCCGCATCGAGAATCGTCTCCTCTTTCGTCTGGAGATTTGAGAGGAGGATGTGCTGGAGGGTCTGCTCGCCCTGAAATTCTTTTACTTCCGAATTCCAGACAAAGGAAATTTTTGGATTTGATTGCGCGCGATCCTGCATGGGCTTTGATGCCGAAAGCGCATCACGACGCACCACGACGGTGACGTGGTTCGCATAGCGTGTAAGATACGTTGCCTCTTCGAGCGCCGCATCGCCTCCCCCAACCACAACCACATGCTTCTCGCGAAAGAAAAATCCATCGCAGGTCGCACACGCCGAGACTCCGCGCCCCTTCAGACGATCCTCCCCGGAAACTCCCAACCATCGGGCCGAGGCTCCGGTCGCCACAATGATTGCTTTTGTTTGATACGTCTCGGTTGCGGTTTTTACAAGGAATGGATGGGCGTTCACGTCAACCTCCATCACGCGATCTGTGCGCATTTCCGCACCGAATTTTTTCGCCTGATTCTCCATGTTCTTCATGAGCACAGGGCCCATGATTCCCTCATCCTCGCCCGGCCAATTTTCCACCGCACTCGTGGTCATGAGTTGTCCTCCTGGTTCGCCACCGGCAATAAGAAGCGGGCGCAAATCCGCACGACCGGCATAAATGGCCGCCGTGTATCCAGAAGGACCGGAGCCGATAATAATCACATTGCGAATATCCATACAAAATTGATGATACTCCGCGTTCAAAAACGCGCCAAGAAATTAAATCTGCTTCGTTACTTTTTCCTTGAGCGCCTCCTTGCCCATGGATCCTGAAAATTGATCAACGACCTGTCCACCTTTAAAAATCAAAAATGTTGGGATTGAAAGAATATTGAATTGTCGCGCCAAATCCGGTTGTTCATCAACATTTATTTTTCCAAAACTAGCTTCGGGCATTTCATGCTCAAGCTCTTCCACAAGCGGGCCCATCACCTGACATGGCCCACACCAAGGAGCCCAAAAATCCACGAGCACCGGGCGATCGGCTTGGAGGACGACTGCGTCAAAATTTTCGGAAGTGAGTTCCATAAAAATTGATTCAAAAGTAAAAGCGGACACATTGTATCACGAGTTTTGCGAACCGTATTATCCGTTGTTGATAGGCACCCGCATTTGGACCTGCCTACCGGCAGGTAGGTGCAGAACGAGGAAAAAACCGAGCAACAAGGAGCCGTATACAGATATACGGCGACGAAGTGCGCAGGTTTTTGACAAAGTTATGCGCCAAAGGCGAGGGCCAATTATTTGTTGTTGATATTGAGTTTACGCTCCTGCATCTCCTCTCGATAAATCTCCAAAGCATCACCAATTTCAATCTTTGTTTTCCCGGCAAAACCAATCCCGCAATCTGCCCCTTGCTCCACAACTCGAACCGTGCTTTTTCCGGCCTGAAGCGTATCGATCTTCCCTTCTCCAATCACATGACCATCACGAAGAACACGTGCGGTCGCTCCCAATTCAACTTTTCCTTTCTTCACTTTACAACCAACCACCATTCCTTTTGGCAACTTCTTAAACACGGCAATCACTTCAAGCGAACCGAGCTCGGTATAAACGCGTTCCGCTGGAATAAGAATTTTCAGCTTCTCGACGACATCTTCAAAAAGGTGATAAATGACGGAGTACTCATGAATCTCAACACTTTTTTCACGCGCCAATTGAGCGGCCGCGGCCATGGGCTTCACATCAAACGCCGCCAAGAACGCATGAGTCGCTTCGGCTTGCAAAATATCGGAGTCGGTCACGTTACCCAATCCTTTACTCACGATTTTCACTCCAACGTAAGGATTACGAATTTTTTCAATCATGCCGACAATCGCTTCAAGTGAACCCAAGACATCGGCTTTCAAAATAATGTTTAGATTCACTTTTTCATCACCACTTTCAACAATGTCACCTTCATTCATTTTAAGAGCGGCAACCGTGATTTCGGAAGCGCCTGTCTTTCGACTTAATTGTTCTTTTAATTTTTCAAGACTCTTTGGATCCTCCGGCACTTCCATAATATCCCCAACCGATGGCGCATCTTTAAATCCTAGAATTCGTACGGGCATGGATGGTGGAGCCTCTTTGACGACCTCGCCATTCCACGTTTTCATGGCACGCACTTTTCCATAATTCAAGTCCCGAAGTCCCATGGTATCGCCAATGTGGAGTGTTCCGGTTTGTACAAGCACCGTGGCAATCGGCCCCTGACCTTTGTCGACATGTGACTCGATAACGGTTCCGATGGCATGACGATTGGGATTGGCCACAATATGCTCCTTTTCCATATCCGCAATCAGCAAAAGCATGTCGAGCAACTGATCGATATTCGTTTGCTTCTTTGCCGAAATTGGCACCATAACGGTTTTTCCACCCCACTCCTCAGGAATCAAACCAAGCTCGGAAAGCTGACTTTTCACTTTTTCAATATTCGCATTGTCCTTATCGATTTTATTGAGCGCCACCATAAATGGAATCTGCGCGGCTTTCACAATATCGATCGCTTCTTTTGTTTGAGGTTGCACTCCATCGTCAACCGCAACGACCACAATGGCAATATCCGCCACTTTTGCCCCACGGGAACGCATGACCGTAAAAGCTTCATGCCCTGGCGTATCAATAAAAGTCAGCGCACGATCCTTTCGCACAACCTGATACGCTCCAATATGCTGGGTGATCCCTCCTGCTTCTGTTGCAACCACATTTTCATGACGGATGGCATCCAAAAGCATGGTTTTTCCATGATCAACATGGCCCATCACCACAATCACGGGTGGACGAGGTTTAAGTGATTCCTTTGTTTCATGACTTTTTGCTTCTTCCAAACGTGAAATTCCCGCCCCTTCTTCCTTAACCGCTTCTCCTTCTTCTTTCCTTTCCGCCCGGAATCCCAAATCTTCCGCAATAATGGATGCGGTTTCAAAATCAATACGCTCATTGAGTGAAGCAAGAATTCCCGAATGCATCAGTTCTTGCATCACGCGGGCAATTGGAAGATTGAGAACACCAGCAAATTCTCGCACCGTCATGACTGCCGGGAGCAAAGCAACTTCCGCGCGACCTTCACGCACAGCGATGCGACGATCAGCTCGAGCTTTTTGGTCGAGCATCTTCTTCTCGAGATAGAGACGTTTTTTGTATTCCTGCCAGGCCTGCATAATGCGCCCGACATCACGATCCGGCACTTTGATGGCTTTTGAACCAATATCAAAACCGAGTTCTGGCAACTTTGCCCGAAGTTCTTCGGTCGGCACGCGCAGTCGTCGCGCAAGTTCAGTAATGTTCATGTGCCAAAGGATAATTGAAAAGGCCGTTCACGTCAAATGGAAATCATTGACAAAAGAGCAATTTTTGGCTAATATTTTCAGTCGATCCTCAAACTAGTCGAGACAGACAATTGGAGGCAAAAGTGGCAAACAACGACAAGACGACGCTGTATATCCCTGAAGAGTGGGTGGGATTTTCCACGTTCGTCCCGGACGTTGACCGGCTCAAGCTGGTCACAAGGAGTCAAGTACGATTCGGCATCGTCATCGACCCTGGCTCCGGGCCCGAGGGTTACATCCTGAAACTCGAGGTGCTGAGGGTGGCGGATGAGGATAGCGACTTCGATCGCTTCTATGAGTTCGACTTATGTCTTGGTCGTCATCAGCTCCCATTCGGACCCGAGCATCCAGTCGACCTCAGCTCGTTCTGCAAGCACGACATGTTCGACATTACTCAGCTCGGGAAGGTACTGTTCGAGCGCTTCGTGGAACAAGCGCTTGAGAACAACTGGGAGGGAGTGAAGCTCGACATCACAGTAAGGGTTAAAGGTGATTTCACCGGAGCGAAGAGCCTCGTCTTCACGCTCACCCTCGGGAGGGGAGGGTACGTGGGACAGGCGACCATCCCATGGGAAGAAGCCATGGAGTACTTCACGACCTGACACTCGTGCGCACTCGCGCGGCAAGAACCACTCGGTTCTCAGCCTCCGGGTGCGTTCTTGTTTCCAACCGCTTTTCGCTTTTTAACGATATCCTGCTACGATAGCGAAAGAATCATTCTTATGGATCCAAAAACAGGTTTTCTCCTTGTTGATAAACCCGTCAATATCTCATCACACCGAGTTGTTTCAACTCTGCGACGAGTAACCGGGCTCGATAGGATTGGCTATTCCGGCACGCTCGATCCTTTTGCGAGCGGGCTTTTGATTGTGGGAATCGGGAAAGACGCCACGCGAAAACTCGACAATTTTCTCCCACTCACCAAAGCGTATGAGGCGCTCATTATTCTTGGACGAACGAGCGATACACTCGATCCCGATTCCGCCATCAAGGATACCGCTCCTTGCCTTGCCGATGATGCAACCATTGAAAAAGCCATGCAAGGCCTTACCGGTCACCTCGAGCAAATTCCTCCCATGCACTCTGCGATTAAGGTCCATGGAGAAAAACTCTACAACCTGGCGCGACAAGGGATTGTGATTGAAAGAAAGCCTCGAGCGGTGACGGTCACGGAGTTTACACTCTTAGAACCCATCAAACGAGAAAATGGCGTTGTTGAGCTCCATGTGCGAATTTCCTGCTCCTCGGGAACCTATATTCGAGCGATCGCACGCGATCTTGGAACAGCGCTTGGAACCGGTGGTTATCTTGAGGCCTTACGTCGGCTTTCCGTTGGTCCTTTTGAAGTTTCAAAAGCTCTGAATCTTGCAGAACTCGGCGAAAAAAACTGGGAAGAAACACTCCTTCCCTTAGAAATCGCCACAATTGACACTCCCCTCGCCTCGTGATAACCTGAAGCCCGTAACTCATTAATCGGTTCTCTGGTTGTAGATGTTGTTCCGTGTGTTATGTGTTTATCATTTGATTTTACTTTGACCGCCGAATTGTCGCAGAATCTAGCTGATTTTGCACTCACAAACGGGAGATAAACCTCACCGGAGCTTTTCTGTTACCAGACGCCAACCACGTTATGACAGAATTTTGGATTACCATTAGTATTATTGCGGCCGTTGGATTCGGATGGGGTGTCGGCTACCTTATCCGCGATGTTCTCATGCGCCGCAAGGTGCAATCCGCCGAAGTCCATGCGGAAAAAGTTCTTTCCGATGCTCATGCCAAGGAGCAAGAAATGCTCCTTAAGGCCAAAGATAAGGCCCTTAAAATTCTCGAGGAAACAAAAGCGGAGGAGCAACAAATGCGCCGCGAGGTGAAGGATGCCCAATCGCGTTTAGAACAACGCGAGAGTCTTTTTGATAAAAAAATTATTGAACTTGAGGATCAAAAGACACGACTCGAGCAGGCAAAAAATGATGTTGAACGAACAAAAAATGAAGCCGTGAGTATCCGAGAGCAAGCCAAAGAGACACTTCAAAAAGTGGCGGGAATGACCAAAGAAGAAGCAAAGAATACGCTCTTCACCCTTGTTGAAAATGATCAAAAAGAAGCTCTTATGGAGCGTATCCACAAACTTGACGAAGTGAACGAGGAAGCGATTGAAACAAAGGCGCGCACCATTCTCTCACTTGCAATCCAGCGTTTTGCCGGGAGTCATGTCGTTGACGCAACGACCACGGTCGTCGAGCTTCCTTCGGATGATATGAAGGGTCGCATTATTGGAAAAGAAGGGCGCAATATCAAAACCATGGAGCATCTCACGGGTTGCGAAATTATTATTGATGATACGCCCGATACAGTGATGATCTCAGGCTTCTCCCCAGTGCGCCGTCAGGTTGCTAAGCGTGCGCTTGAAGCGCTCATGAAAGATGGTCGCATTCAACCGGCACGTATTGAGGACGCCATCAATCAAGCGAAAAAAGACCTGGCAAAGGAAATGAAAAAAGCCGGCGAGGATGCGCTCTATGAGCTCGGTATTCCGGTTTCAGCGCTTGACCCTAAACTCGTTTCCATTCTTGGCCGTCTCAAATTCCGCACAAGCTATGGCCAGAATGTTTTACAACATTCCATCGAAGTTGCCCGCTTGGCTGGGATGATGGCCGAAGAAATCGGTGCTGATGTCGTGATCTGTAAAAAAGGTGGAATCCTTCACGACATTGGAAAAGCGGTTGACCATGATATGCAAGGCGCCCACCCGGAAATCGGTTACAATATCATGAAAAAATTTGGACTCCCCGAAGAGATCTGCTATCAATCAATTGCCCATCACGAGGATAAACCAAAGACGATTGAGGGCATGCTCATCAAGGCCGCGGATGCCATTTCCGGCGCCCGACCCGGAGCACGCCGAAGTAGTCTTGAGGAATATCTCCAGCGTTTACAAGGGCTTGAGGACACCGCCATGCAGTTCCCCGGCGTCGAGAAGGTCTATGCGATTCAAGCGGGACGTGAAGTGCGCGTTTTCGTTCGTCCAACGGAAATCGATGATTATGCCGCGTTTAAACTGGCAAGCGAGATTGCGAAAAAAATCGAAAACGATCTCACCTATCCTGGCGAAGTTCGCGTCTGTGTGATTCGAGAAACACGGGTCATTGAATACGCTCGATAATCCATCAAACATTGAAAAAAACGTAAGAATCCGCTATACTAGTCACGCATTATCCTCACATCTATGAATAAAGCCACGCTAGCCCAAAAGCTCGCAGAAATGCTCCAAGTCCCCCGAAAAACGGCCGAAGATTTCGTGGAACAATTCCAAAACATTGTCACGAACGCTCTCATGGCCGATGAAGAAGTAACGATTGCCGGATTCGGAACCTTTTCCGCTCGCATTCGCGCCGGACGAAAAGGCGTGAATCCTCGCAATCCAAAAGAAGTGATCGATGTGCCGAGCGTGAAGGTTCCAAAATTCAAAGCCGGAAAGGCACTCAAGGATGCGCTCAAAGGCAATGGAAAAATTAAAGAATCTCCTGTTGTCACCAAAGCGCCGGTCCAAACTCCAGAAGAGCCACCAAAAATTGCTGAAGTCTAAAAAAAACATCAAAAAACCGTCGGATTCATTCTGATCCGTACCCCGTAAAGTAGACACGAGGAGAAAAACTACGCAGTTGTTAAGAGATGATTTCTGTATCCCACAGG
>JBAZUI010000009.1:0-38681 GCA_041661425.1 Patescibacteria group bacterium
GTGCCGGAGTGTGTCCGCGCATTTCCTGTCCTCCTCCGGAATCCTCTTTGACAATCAGGAGCCTGGCGGGATCGAGAGATATAATTGAACTCGGCCCGCCGGAAAAACAGTGACGGCATGTAGGGGCGGCCGGTCGCCCAATTACGTCATCCGGAGGCCGAAGGCCGAATGGATCCCAGGACAATTATTCGAGAGATTCTTCGCTTCGCTCAGAATGACGGAGAGGTAGGATGACGCCAGGAAATTGTCGAGATCAAGATAAAAAATCGAACACGGCCCGCCGGAAAAACAGTGTTGGCGAAGCGCCGGTTTTTCCGGCGCTGTAGCCTTGTAAGGTCCGTACTGTTTTTCCGGTCCCGCCTTCGCTCTGTGGAAACAGAGCTACGGCGGGCGGGCAATGCAGAAAAAAAGGCTCTTTCTTTTCCCTGCTTTTCTTTGAGCCCAGCAAAGAAAAGCAGGCCGGGGTTAGGGGGTGGAACCCCCTCATTGCCAAGATAAATCATCCGAGAGATTCTTCGCTTCGCTCCCTCCTTCGTTCCGCTAGTGGCGGAACTTCGGCGGGCAAGCAGAATGACGGAGAAGTGGGATGACGATAAAAGGTAGGCAGGATGACGGATGAGACAAAGAAAAGCAGGCCGGGGGCAAGGGGGCTGGAAGCCCCCTTGCAAAAACAATTCAATAAGAAAAGGACGAGCGCATGCGCTCGTCCTTCAAACATTAATTTTGTTTCTTGGTGCGGAAATCTTCTTCCTTCAATTTTCCCGTACGAATCAAGTAATCACGTTTTGCTCCCATCTCGAGTCGGCGGAGCGCACTGGCGCGTCGCTTATTGCGATTTGGAAGGCTCGCGAAGAATCGGCCGGCGCGAACATCGAGCGTTTTTCCGCTCTGTTGCACCCGGCGCGTAAAGCGACGAAACATCGCTTCAAAACTCTCGCCTTTTTTTCGTTTTACTTCAATGTCTGACACATGGTTTTTATCACTTTCTAGTGGCAGGAGTGTATCAAACTACCCCTTAGCTGTCAACGCCCGCTCATCCGTCATACGCTTGCTCACCAAATCAACCACCCGATCGGAATCCACTATCTCTTGTGCTCCGGAATCCATATCACGAATAATAATCGTGCCGTCGAGCACCTCCTTTTGCCCCAAAATCAAAGCAATTTTTGCTCCATGCTTATTGGCCAAATCAAGTTGAGCCTTGAGTGAACCTTTGCCAAAAGCTTCGGCAACCGGCACTCCTGCTTGACGAAAACGCTCAAAAATCAAGAGGCCTTTTCGACGTGCCGCTTCTCCCAGCTGACAGAAGAAAACCTCTACTTTTCGCGCATGCGGCACAGGCGCTCCAGCATCTTTCATGGCCGCAATCACCCGTTCAATTCCAACGGCCGCGCCCATGGCTCCGGCGCCTTCACGTCCGCCCATTTGCACAATCAAATCGTCATAGCGTCCACCGCCCGCGAGCGAATTCTGCGAACGCTCCGGATTATTCGTCACCTGAACGATCTCAAAAACCGTCTTGCTGTAATAGTCCAATCCGCGCACCAAAAACGGATCAAGCTCATAGTGCACATCCACTTCATCCAAATATTCAAGCACCTTCATGAAGTGCTGTTTTGAATCATCATCGAGCCAATCCACAATTTGTGGCGCATTCTTTTTGAGCTCTTCCATTCCCTCTTCTTTGGAATCCAAAAGGCGCAATGGATTTTTCGCTAAACGCTTCTTATCGATTTCCGATAATTGACGTCGATGCTGTTTGAAATAATTCACAAGCTCCATGATGTACTCCCGGCGACTTTGTGGCGTGCCAATGGAATTCAATTTCACCACCACCTCAATTCCCAATTCCTTCATGAGCTGTGCACACATAAGAATCACTTGTGCATCAATGATGGGTTCTTGGGAACCAAGCGCCTCGAGCCCCCACTGCCAAAATTGACGATAGCGCCCGGCTTGCGGACGATCGTATCGAAACATCGGTTCCACATACCAAAGCTTCACGGGTTGCGGAAGATTGAGCATTCCGTGCTCCACAAACGCACGCGCCACTTGCGCGGTCGCTTCTGGACGGAGGGAAACGCGATCCCCACTCTGATCAAGGAAGGTAAACATTTCCTTTTCAACAATATCTGTTCCTTTTCCAACCGCACGTTCAAAAAGCGATGTCTTTTCCAAAAGTGGCAAACGAATACGGCCAAAACTGTAATCATCAGCCAAGCGCCGTGCCGTATCCATCACCTTATCCCAATAAGCTTGTTCCTCAGGAAGGACATCACGGAATCCGCGCAAAGTATGAGGTTGATTTGCCGATGCCTTTGCTATTTTCTCCTCCGGTGTCTCGATCTTTGGATTCATAATCAACAATTAATAAATGTAGGAATAGTTGGGTGAAGCAATAAAGCCAAGGCGATCGAGTGGAAATCCGCGAACCCAGGCGCGACCGACAATCGTATTCTCTTTAATCGAACCGAATGATCGTGAATCTAAACTCTCATCGCGATTATCTCCAAGCACATAATATTCGTCTTCTCCAAGAATAATTTCTTCTCGGCCATGCGTATACTCTTCGATATAATCTTCTTTGAGGGTAAACCCATTAGGATATTCTGTATTCGAAATCGTAATCGTGCCATCTTTTATGGAGACTGTCTCCCCGGGAAGGCCAATCACCCGTTTGATATAGAATTGTGAGGGCGAGGTCGGTGGAGCAAAGACCACCACTTCGCCACGCGAAATATCACGCAAGCGATAGGAGAGCTCATCGATAATCAAGTATTCATTATTATAAAAATTCGGTTCCATGGAAGCGCCGAGCACCAAAAATGGCTTAACCAAAAAGTACCGAGTCACAATAATGATCACGGCGGCAATGACGAGAATTTGAAGAACTTCAATAAAAAAGAGGGCAACAGAGCCAAGGGTCGCTCCAAAAACACGAAAGATAAGACGATCCTCCCCGGCCGCTGTCTGCTCTTTTTGTTTTTTAAAAAATGGCATGTAAATGTAATAAAGTAAGTATGAGTATATCATAAAAAAAATCGCGATGCAATAGCAAAAAATTGCAAACCATAGAGAAATCCTCTTACTTGCCTTTTGACCTTGTTCCTGGTAAAGTGTTTTTGTTTTTCTCATCGAATCAATCATGCAGGGCGTTCATATTTGGATGCAGAACGAGGAAGAACCAAAATTTTTTGTGAGACGTACACCGATGTACGTTGAACAAAAAGTGAAGGTTCTGACAACGTTATGCGCCAAATATGGAGGCCCTTAGACTATTCGAGGACTTTCGCTTTTAGATGCAGAGCGAGGAAAAAACCGAGCAACAAGGAGCCGTACCCAGATGTACGGCGACGAAATGCGGAGGTTTTTGACAAAGCTATGCGCTAAAAGCGGAGGTCCTCACTACGGACGTGTAGCTCAGCTGGTTAGAGCGCTGTCCTCACACGACAGAGGTCAGAGGTCCGAGTCCTCTCACGTCCACCATCCTTCGCTCCGACTGATGTCGGAGCTACAGATGGCAGGCCATTCAAGCCTGCTATCTCGTCAGTCGGAACGAAGGATGTCCTCCGAAGCTCCAAGGCAATACCGAGGAGCGTAGGAGGACGCGAATCGCCCTTGCTAATGTCGAAGCTACGGCTAGCTTGCATCCGGTGAAAAATTTAAAGAAATTTTTTGCCACGGTCGATGCCTTTGAAAAAATCTTCCTTTGTTCATCCTCTTATGAATAAACTTACCTTTGATTTTCATTCAAAATTTTTTCAACTATTCGGCTTGTGTGGATTGTCCCTCATCCTTGGCATTGCCTTCAACACCTCATTTTTTCAAAAAGTATTTGGGGTCAATCTCCCCATTTTTATTCTCTTAGGAATTGTCTTTGGAATTATTCTTGCCGTGAGTTATCGCGTGACCATTCCAAAGCTTGCCTATCTCTTTTTCGGCATCGCCTTTTTCTTTGCCCTCCTCGTCTGCATCCGCGCAAATGCCCTTCTCACATTCTGCAATATTTCTGCCATGTTTTTCTTCCTCCTTCTTGGCATCATTCAAGTCACAGATAAAACGCCCAAGAGTTTCGCCGCATTTGATTATTGGA
This sequence comes from Patescibacteria group bacterium, assembly GCA_041661425.1. Classification (GTDB taxonomy): domain Bacteria; phylum Patescibacteriota; class Patescibacteriia; order UBA9934; family UBA9934; genus JBAYHI01. The sequence continues at coordinate 4,094 of JBAZUI010000009.1, forward strand.
AAACAACGATCCTTCCCGTGTTCTTTGTGCCTCCGTTTTTAAAAACACTTCAAGAAGTCCTCACACTCAAAGCAAACAACAAGCCACGTGACGTGGCCATGCAAATCATTCGAGGGTCCATGGCGACTCTCGTGGTTGTCGCGGTTCTTCTCCTTCTTTTTGCCTCTGCTGATCTTGTTATTCAAGATTTCTTTCAAAATATTCTTTCGAATTCCTTTGATGTTAAGCACATACCCGAGCTCGTGTCCCGTGCCTTTTTCATCCTCTTCATTGGAGGTGTTGCGCTTGGTATGTATGCTTATTGTTTTCGACACCCACGCATTCACCTTCCCGAAGGAGATCGCTCCCCGGTTCGATTTGTGAAAGCGATTGAGCTTGGACTCGTGCTTCTTGCAACAAATATTGTCTTCCTGACCTTCCTTATCATTCAAGCAACGAATCTTTTTGGCGGACATGCGACGCTCGATCGTCTGGGGATTACGTATGCCGAATATGCGCAACGCGGATTCTTTGAACTCATTGCCGCGGCATTATTCGTGGCGCTCATCCTCTGGATTGCGGATAAATATTCGGTCAAAAATACGGCAAATGAAAAAACAGCCTATCTTTTCTTCAGCAGTCTCTTGCTTGTTCAAACGATTATTCTTATGGCGTCTGCCTTCTATCGTCTCGCCCTTTACGAGGGAGCCTACGGATTCACAACGCTTCGACTTTTTAGTCATGCCTTCATCATCTGGATGGCGATCGCGCTCGTTTTTTTCCTTGTTAAAATTTGGTTGAATCAAAAAGAAGAATTATTTGCTCTTGCTACTTTTTCAACGGGAGTCATCCTCTTGATCGGACTCAACCTTCTCAACCCTGATGCCTACATGGCAAAAGAGCATATTGAACGTTTTTCCGGGACTGCGCAATTTGATGCAGATTTCCTTTCCGAACGATCCGCCGATGCAATCCCGGTGATTTATAAGGCAATGCTTTCGGAAGAATCAACCTCAGCGACTTATGAGGATATTCTTCGTTGGTGGGTTACGGATCGATCATCCCCGCTCATCGTGGATGGACAAAAATATAATCGAAACTTCGTTGGTTGGCAGGCCTATCACTTCTCTCGTGCAAAAGCGTTTCAACTTCTTTTTGATATCTCCCCGCAAGGAGATGTGTCCTATTAGAAAAAACCAAATCAAGTAACCACCTCCACTCGTGTATAATGAACCTATTATGAAAGAGGACCTCTCTGTTGATTTCCTCAAACGCAAGTATGAGGTCGCGGCTGCCAAGGTGCGCGAGAAAAAAATCAACCGATCCTTCCGTTGGATGATCGGTCTCTTTTTCGTTCTCGCACTTGGGGGCATGACCACCTCCTATTTCGTTTCCGCGCGCGGAACATCTACGGGCGAGCTCCCCAATCTCTCCCTTCTTTCGACTTTCCGTGGGCTTATCACTTCGCCTGATAAAAATCTTCCGGGAGAAACCGATGATCGCATCAACGTCCTCTTGATGGGGATTGGTGGCGCGGGGCACGATGGGCCGGAACTCACGGATACGTTGATCTTTGCCAGCTTTCGACCTTCCACCGGAGAAATCGGAATGATTTCGATTCCTCGCGATATGGCCATTGATATTCCGGATTATGGTTTGCAAAAAATCAATCATGCGAATGCTTATGGTGAGCTTGAAAAAACCGGCTCTGGTCCGGAATTCGCCTCCGAAGTGATTGGCGATGTCCTTGATCAGGAAATTCATTACTACGTCAAAGTTGATTTTGATGCGTTTGAAGAATTGATCGATGCCATTGGCGGGATTGATGTAACCGTTGACCGAAGTTTTACCGACAGTCTCTATCCCACTGAAGATGATCTGGTTCAAACCATTTCTTTTGAAGCGGGAAATCAACACATGGATGGAGCAACGGCTTTGCAATTTGCCCGATCACGTCACGGAGGAAACGGCGAGGGATCGGATTTTGCGCGCGCCGAACGTCAGCAAAAAATCCTCTTGGCCGTGGAGAAAAAAATTCTATCCCCGGCGATTTTCTTAAATCCAAATAAGCTTTCAAGAATTCTTGATCTTTTCCAAAAAAATGTCGAGACAAACCTCACGGTTTGGGAAATCATGCGTTTATCAAAGTACGCCGCTGATCTCGACATGCAAAATATTCATCTCACCGTACTCGACGATAGTGCATCCGGCCCTCTCTATTCGACCATGATCGAGGGATCGTATGTGCTTCTCCCAAAGGTGGAAGATTGGAGCGAGATTCAATCGATGATCGAAAATATTTTCAGCGGAGCTCAAACCGCCGCCACCGCAGAGCCCCCGACAACCGCTCAGAATATCAGCATTGAAATTCAAAACGGGACCATGCTGACGGGACTTGCCTACGATACGTCGCAACGTCTTGCGACCACCGGATTTGACGTGGTCCAAATTGGCAATGCCGCCACACGTGATTATCCAAAAACGATCATCTACGATTTCTCCGATGGAGAGCACCCGGAAGCCATCACCGAACTCCAGACATATTTCGACGCCGATATTGCGATGTCGCCCTCGGCTTGGGTTTTCTCTCAAGACGTTATTCCACAATCGCTCACCGCGGTCACTCCGGAAGATATTAATTCACAGAGCTCCGAGCAAATTGATTTTCTGATTGTTCTCGGTGCGAACGCCCAATCCATTGGAACCCCCTAATATGGCTCATTCAACCATTCCAACCATTGCTATTATTGGTCGAACCAATGTTGGCAAATCCACCCTTTTTAATCGGCTCACGCAAGAACAAAAGTCCTTAGTCTCCTCGCAACCGGGCACCACGCGCGACCGTTTTGAAGGTCCGGTGATTTGGCGTGGAAGTGTGGTGCGATTTGTGGATACCGGAGGCATTGGCCACGCTCCAAAAGATGAAATGGAAAAACAGATGTTCACGCAAGCGCGTGCGGCCATGCACGAAGCCGATGTCATTGCCTTTGTGGTGGATGCTCAAACCGGTGTGCAAGAGGAAGATCGTCGCATTGCCGAAGAAATTGTGCAAACAAAAAAACCCGTTGTCTTCATTGCCAATAAAGCCGACAACCCGATGATTCGTGATTCACTCTCTCAACCGGAATGGCATCGCTTCCCGTTTGGCACCCCACTCGCGATTTGCGCCCATCATAATACCGGGCTTGGTGATCTTCTCGATGAAGTCTACAAAGCACTTGAGCTCTTGGGAATAAAGCCGGGAGATATCCAAGATGTTATCACCACACGCGTTGCCGTTATTGGCCGCCCGAATGTTGGAAAATCAACCCTCCTCAACAGTCTCTTGGGCGAGAAACGATTCATCACCTCGCCCTTGGCTCATACGACGCGCGAACCAAACGATACCGATATTGAGGTGAACGATAAGCGCTATACTCTCGTCGATACTGCCGGAATTCGCCGAAGTAATCGCGTGGCACGAAAAAAAGTTGAACTTGAAAAAGTAGGGGTTGAGCGAACGCTCGAAGCCATCAAAACCGCGCATGTGGTTCTCTTTGTACTCGACAGCTCCGAAGAAGTGAATGCGCAGGATAAACATTTGGCCGGCGTCCTTGAGGAATCGGGCGTGAGCGTGGTCATCATTGCCAATAAGTGGGATATGGTTCCAGAAAAAGATACGGAAACGATCAATCGATTCGATGAGTATTATCGAGCGCACTTCCCCATGCTGTCATTTGCGCCGATCGTCTTCACTTCTGCCACGACCGGTCAGCGCGTTTTGCAACTCTTCGAAGTCATCGATGAAGTGTTCAAGACTCGATTCACACGTCTCACCAAAGCGGAGTGCAAAGAATTTATGAGCCGAGCGATCATGAAACACAAGCCAAGTCGCGGGCGCGGCGTGCAACACCCCGATATTCTTTCTTTCGAGCAAACTGGAGTGAATCCTCCGGATTTCACCTTACACATTCGCCAGTCACGCGCCGATGCTCTCAATCCTTCCTATCTTCATTTTTTAACAAATCTTTTGCGCGATCAATATGAGTTTTCAGGAACTCCGATCCGTATTCGCGTGGCGGCCCGCAAAAAGCACCATACAACCTAATGTCTATCTCATTGTAGGATTAGGAAACCCCAAGGGACGCTATGAAAACACCCGACATAATACCGGGTTTCTTATGATGGACGCGTTTGCCAAGAATCTTGGCGGAACATGGAAGGAAAAGAAAAAATATTTCGCCGAAGTGATCGAAACAACCGCGCACGACAAAAAAATTATCCTCGCCAAGCCGCAAACGTATATGAACACTTCCGGGAAAGCGGTCGCGATTCTTGCCAAGACTTTTCATGTCGCTCCCGAGCATATTTGGGTCATCTCCGATGATGCAACCATCCCCTTCGGAACCATCCGTGTTCGGACCGAAGGAACCGCCGGCGGACACAATGGATTAAAATCAATTATTCAATATCTTGGCACTGAGGGTTTTGGCAGGATTCGACTTGGCGTGGGAGTGCCGCCATCTCAATTTCCCTTGGAGGACTATGTGCTTTCCCATTGGAAAAAAGAGGAAGAATCCACACTCACGGAGCTCGAAGATGAAATCAACAACCTCCTTGACGCGGCTCTCGAGCGCGGAGAACTCGCGATTGACACTCGTCACCATTTGAGCTAAATGGGGTGCATGGAAAGTGATATCGCCTATTGGGTCGCTCTGCGATCCTATGAAAAATTCGGACCGCGATCGTTTGAGCGGCTCTGTTTGCATTTTCGCACCATGAAGGAAGCATTTGAGGCTCCGCGCGAGGCATTTCTTGCCGCGGGAATCACTCCAAATGCCATTGAGGGATTCCTGGGTCTTCGCGACGAAATTCATCCTGAGTCTCTCATGCAAGAGCTTGAACATCATCATATTTGCGTTCTCACAAAACGCAGTACGAATTACCCGAAACTCTTATCAACCATTTACGATGCGCCACCGGTTCTTTTTCTTCAAGGACCCCTTCCTCCAGATGATCAACCAACGCTCGCCATCGTGGGTTCACGCAAGGCCTCGCCCTATGGCCTTCGAGTCGCGGCGCAATTTGCAGGAGAACTCGCTGACGCCGGAGTCGTTGTTGTGAGCGGTTTGGCTTGGGGCATTGATGAAGCCGCCCACATGGCCACGGTAAAACATCAGGGAGTGACCGTTGCCGTACTCGCTTCGGGGCATGCGGCACTCACCGGACGTCAACGATATCTTGCCGCGCAAATTCTCGAGCATCGCGGTGCCATTCTCTCGGAATTCCTGCCGAATGTTTCGAGCTTTCGGCATCACTTCCCGATTCGAAATCGCATCATCTCCGGAATGAGTCAAGGTACATTGGTTGTCGAGGCGATTGAAAAATCCGGTTCGCTCATCACGGCCAAAAGCGCCATCGATCAGGGACGTGATGTTTTTGCCATTCCCGGACCCATTGATTCCCCGACGTCCGTTGGCACGCATGCGCTTCTCAAAGCGGGTGCCTATCCAACCACGGTCGTCTCCGATATCTTAGATGTCCTTCACATTGAGTCTCGCGCCCCTGAAGCCACGATCACCCGCCCAATGCCCGATACAAAAGAAGAGGCAATTCTTTTGCCGCTTCTCTCAAAAACCCCCATTCATATTGATGCGCTCGCCAAACAAGCCGGACTTCCCATGAGCGCTGTCTTGAGTTCCATGACCCTTATGCAACTCAAGGGTCGCATTCGCGAAGTGGGTGGAATGCACTATATTCTAGTATAATAGCGACGTATGTACGCCGAATATCGCCGCGCCTATGAAGCCTTTCTTTCCTTGGGAAATTTGTCTTCCCTGGGGTCACCTCATACAAAAAAACTCGGAGGTCAGAGCCTCAAACGAACCGGGGATTTTTTAACCAATCTTGGAAATCCGGAAAAACAGCTTCGTTTTATTCATGTTGCCGGAACAAGTGGAAAAGGAACTGTTGCGTTTTTGCTTCATCAGATGATTGAGAAGGATCGTCAAACCGTTGGGACGTTTATTTCTCCTCATACCACATCATTCCTTGAGCGTTTTCAAGTCAATGATCACTTATATGATCCAGCGCTCCTCACGCCATGCATCGTGGATCTCATCAAATCCTACGAAGAGTTTCTTGTGGATCATGATCCGCTCACGTTTTTTGAACTCTCTGTCTGTCTTGCTATTTTTGCCTTTGCACGGTTAGAAGTGACTTGGTGCATTTTAGAGACTATTTGTGGCGGACGGTTTGATCCAACCAATGTGATTCCCGCTCCGGCAGTTGCGATCATCACAAATATCGATAAAGATCACACGGAATTATTGGGAGCGTCCCTTGCGGAGATTGCAACGCAAAAAGCAGGGATCATGAAGCATAAAAGCACGGTCCTTTGCGGCGAAACTCGTCCGACGCTCAAAAAAATATTTACAGAGGAGGCCATTCTCAAATCATGCGCGCTCTTTTTTATTCCGCCTCCGGCGCTTCCCCTCATTCAACCCGAATTCGGATTTCATATGCAGCATAATGCGGCCTTGGCCGAACGTGCCGCTCATGAACTTGATCTTTCTCCGCAAAGCATCACATCCGTCCTCACCAAATTCCGAGAGCTTCCTTGCCGTTTTGAAACCATGTCCCAAAATCCCTGGATTATTCTTGACGGAGCACATAATCCGGCAAAAATTCATGCCACGGTTGAACGTCTCCGTTCGGAAAAACGAAAGATCCATGTTCTTTTTGGATGTGGGGCAAGCAAAGACGCCTCGCAAATGCTTCGTGAACTTTCAAAAATCGCCACAACAATCACCACAACACGGTATACAAATGATTATAAAAAAGCGGCAAATCCTTTTGCTTTACTTCGACTCGTTCCAGAGCCCCTTCGTGCCGGTGCCTACCTCGATGGACACCAAGCCCTAGAGGCGGTCAAGGCACTCACAAAAAAGAATGAGATTCTTCTTATCACCGGTTCCCTTTACCTTGCCGGGGAATTACGGGAACGTTTTATCTCCGAAAAGCAAATCCTGGAACACAAAAATAGTTTTCTGTTTTGACATTTTCTTAAAGAACCCGCATCATAGCAAAAATGTATGACACGACTTCTCATTGTTGAGTCCCCAACAAAAGCCAAGACCATAAAAAAAATTCTCGGACCGGCCTATACGGTCGTCTCCTCATTCGGGCATGTGCGGGATTTGCCTGAACGAAAAATGGGCATTGATTTCGCAAACGGGTTCACTCCCGAATACGTGGTCCCGAGTGAAAAAAAAGAAAAAGTCGCCACCCTCAAGGCCGCGGCGAAAAACGCCAAGGAAATCTACCTCGCAACTGATGCCGACCGCGAGGGAGAAGCAATCGCCTGGCACATTGCCGAGATTTTGCATTTGAAACCCGAGGAAGTCCATCGCATTGCTTTTCACGAAATCACGAAGCACGCCATTGAGGAAGCGCTGAAGCATCCCGGAAAGCTTGCAATGGACTTGGTTGATGCCCAGCAGACACGTCGTATTCTTGATCGCATTGTTGGATACGAACTCTCACCATTTCTTTGGAAAAAAATTCGTCGTGGACTTTCTGCCGGGCGTGTGCAATCGGTTGCGGTTCGACTGATTGTTGAACGTGAGCGCGAACGTCTTGCGTTCAAACAAGAAGAATACTGGTCAATTGACGCCATCATGAAAAAAGACGGAAAAGAATTTGAAGCGCACCTCGTGGAAGACCATGGAAAAAAACTCGACAAACTCGACATCAAAAACGAAGCAATGGCAAAAGAAATTGTCGACCGCCTTCTTTCCGGTCCTTTTGCGGTAAAAAGCGTCGAGACAAAAGAGATGAAGAAAAAGGCCCCCACTCCACTTACCACCTCAAGCCTCCAACAGGAAGCGAATAATCGCTTGCACTTCACGGCAAAAGAAACCATGGCCTTGGCGCAAAAACTTTATGAAACCGGTCGCATCACGTATATGCGAACAGACTCTTTCAACCTTGCGGAAAAATTTTTGGGCGAAGCACAGGTCTATCTCCAATCCGCTTTCGGAAAAGAGTATGCGAAGGGCACCATCACCTATAAAACAAAATCAAAAGGCGCACAAGAAGCTCATGAAGCCATCCGCCCGACCGATCCCGCAAGTACTCCTCAATCGCTCCAAGGAGAGCTCGAAGCAAAACAATGGAAACTCTACGATTTGATTTGGCGCCGCACGCTCGCGAGCCAGATGCCTCCGGCAATATTACAAAAAATCATCGTCGATGTTGCGGGCAATGATGGCGTTTTGCGAGCCAATGGATCGAGCATCCAATTTGATGGTTTCATGAAAATCTATCGTGGGGCAAAGGAAACATTTTTGCCGGAGATGAAAAAGGGAGAGGCAGTGGAAGCAAAGGAAATCATTCCAAATCAACACATGACCGAGCCGCCGGCGCGCTATTCCGACGCGACCCTCGTCAAAACGCTCGAGGAGTATGAAATTGGACGACCGTCCACCTATGCGCCGACCATCGGAACGATCATTGACCGTGGTTATGTTGAGCGCGACGAAAATCAAAAACTCTATCCCACGGATACAGCTATGACGGTGAATGATCTTCTCGTAAAACATTTCCCCGATATTGTCGATTTTGAATTCACGGCAAAAATGGAAAAGACGCTCGATACTATTGCGGAAGGAAAAGAAGAGAGCGCCCCGGCACTTAAAGCCTTTTACACGCCATTTCATAAAAACATCCTTGAAAAAACAAAGGAAGTTTCGCACGAGGAAGTGATGCCAACAAAAGAACTCGGTGAAGATCCAAAAACAAAATTGCAGGTCTTTCTTCGTACTGGACGATTCGGCCCTTATCTCCAATTGGGAGAATGGAGCGAGGAAGATCGCAAGGCAAAAATCAATAAACCAAAAAGCGTTTCCATTCCAAAGAATCTCTCGCAAGAATCCGTCACTCTCGAACAAGCGATCGCACTTTTGAGCCTTCCGCGAGAGGTTGGCGTTTACGAAGGAGCGCCCATCACTGTCCAATACGGGCCTTATGGCGCCTATATGAAAAGCGGAAAAGTGAACGTTACGCTTCCGGAACCATTCGATCCACTCACCATTGAAAAAACAGAGGCTGAACGAATTTTTACCGAAGGAGCCGCTTATAAAAAAGAACACGGTGGCGGAGCGATCCAGACATTTGAATCTGACAAAAAAACGATTTCCGTAAAAACCGGACGCTTCGGCCCCTATGTGACAGATGGAAAAGTGAATGCCTCTATTCCTGAAGGAACAGACCCGAAAACCATCACAAAAGAAGAAGCAGAAGCCCTACTCAAAGCAAAAAAATCCTACAAAAGGTTCAAAAAGACGACTGAAAAAACCGAGGCAATAAAAGAAGAGTAGACTTGCGTTCTCATGGATTTTTGATACGCTATTTCCATGAGTGTCACTGCACGAGTTGAAACGGATTTTTCAATCCTTAAAAACGCCCTGAAGCCGGACCGTTATAATGAAGATGAGGTCCGGCTTATTGAGCGCGCTTATATTTTTGCGGAAAAGGCTCACGAGGGTCAAACGCGTCATACGGGAAATACGTATTTTTCCCACGTATTTGCAACGGCCATGAAGCTTGCGAATATGCAACTCCCAAGCGAAGTTATTGCAGCTGGATTGCTCCACGATGTCATTGAGGATGCGAATGTTCCCTATGAACGACTCGCGTCGGAATTTAACGAGGATATTGCCGGCATGGTCCGTTCCGTCACAAAACTCGGACATGTAAAATACCGTGGGCTTGATCGCTATGTGGAAAATCTCCGAAAGATGTTTATTGCCATGGCAAAGGATGTCCGAGTGATTTTCATTAAATTCGCCGATCGTCTGCACAACATGGAAACGCTCTATGTGGTGCCGGAACAAAAACGCAAACGTATTGCCAAAGAAGTGATGGAAATTTATGCTCCCATTGCCAATCGCCTTGGTATGGGTGAATTTCGCGGGCAATTCGAAGATTATAGTTTCAAATATCTTGAACCAAAAGAATACAACTGGACCAAACATCTTCTTGAACAGCGCGTCAATAGATTTGGTCCGTCTCTTGATCGTGCCATGAAAGAAGTGGAGCAGGAATTGGCAAAGCACTCAATTCAACCGGTTGATGTCCATGGCCGAATCAAATACTGCTATAGCCTCTTCAATAAACTTCAGAAGTACGGAAATGATATTTCAAAAATCTACGATATCGTCGCCCTGAGAATTATTGTTGATGATGTCGCGGACTGCTATGCCACCCTCGGAGCACTTCACAGTCTCTATCGTCCACTTCCTGGACGCATCAAAGACTATATCGCCCAACCGAAACCCAATGGGTATCAGTCCCTTCACACCTGTGTCTTTACCGATGATGGCTCGATTCTCGAATTCCAAATTCGCACTCATGAAATGCACGAAGAAGCCGAATTCGGTGTGGCCGCACATTGGCGCTATAAAGAAGGAGGGACCGTACGGGATCGCCGAGTTAAGTGGATGGAGGAATTGGCCGTGATTCAAAAAGAGTTGAAACAAGGGGATTTCATGAAACGTCTTGATGAATTAAAACTCGACATGTTTCGGGATCGCATCTTTGTTTTTACTCCAAATGGTGATGTTTTTGATCTTCCAAGCGGATCAACGCCCATTGATTTCGCCTATGCCATTCACACCGATATCGGCGACAAAGCCGTAAGCGCCAAAATCAATCATGAAATCGCGAACCTCAACTCCGAATTGCGCTCAGGTGATATGTGCGAAATCACAACAGATCCGCACCGCAAAGGCCCCAATGGCGACTGGTTGAAATTCGTAAAAACGCAACATGCGCGCGACAAAATTCGCGATGGCGTTAAAAAAGGGTATGCTTCAATTCTTCGACATCTCATTTCACGATCCTAGGAACCAATCAGGCGATTCATGAGAGTCTTAAATTCTTCCTTGGAGTAAAAATAGATGGAAATTTTTCCCGTACTCCCCGCCAACATTGAAACTTCAACCTTTGTTCCAAGCGCTTCGCGAAGCGTCGATTCGAGTCCGGCGATATTTGGGTCTTCCACGCGTCGACGGGGATTACGAGTTTGAGTTTTGATTTCCGCGGAGCGAACCGTGACTCCTCCCTCAAGAATTTGAGCAAAAAGTTGCATGCGACGTTCGTGATCATCTTCGGCAAGCAGGGTGCGGGCATGACTTCGGCTAATTTTTTTTTGCATGAGCGCATCCAAGATTTCCGGTTCAAGCTCCAAAAGACGAACCGTATTGGAAACATAAGAACGACTCTTCCCCACCCTCATCCCGATTTCATCATGGGAAAGAGAAAAAAGATCGATGAGCGATTGATAGGCATGCGCTTCTTCCACGGCATCGAGATTTTGACGTTGAATATTTTCGATGAGCGCTAATTCAAGTTTTTGCTGATCTGTTGCGTTTCGAACAATCACCGGGACTGTTGGCAAATGAATCGATCGCGCGGCGCGTAGACGACGTTCACCGGCAATCAATTCATACGTCCCGTCTGGCAGCATTGTCACAACCAAAGGCTGAAGAATGCCATGCTCCTTGATGGAATCCGCAAGATTTTTCAGTTCTTCCGGTTCAAAATATCGTCGCGGCTGATGCGGATTCTCGATAATCGCATCCGGTGATATTTCAAGAATCGCCTTTTGAGCCACGACCGAAGCATCACTCCCCGGCTCGGGAGCGATCTTTTGGGGAATCAGCGCCCCAAGACCACGGCCTAAACCTCCTTGCATTTTTGTCATACGACATTTTTTTGATCTTCACGTGATAAAAATTCTCGCGCCAATCGCTCATAAGCTCGGCACGCTTTTGAAAGCGGGTCATAATGAAGAATTGACTTCCCATAACTCGGCGCCTCAGCCAATCGAATACTGCGAGGAATAACAGAACGAAAAATCTTTCCTGGAAAATAGCGGTAGAGTTCCTCGAGCACTTGGTTTGAAAGCTTGGTGCGTGCATCAAACATAGTGATAATCGCTCCCATGATCTTTAAATCCGGCTTGATTGACTGACGAACCATTTCGATCGTTTGCATGAGTTGGCCCAATCCTTCAAGGGCAAAATATTCCGCCTGAACAGGAATAAGCACACTATCGGCGGCAACCAATCCATTAATCGTGAGGAGTCCGAGTGATGGCGGATTATCAATCAAAATATAATCGTAATTATTTTTGACATCCAAAAGGGCATTGAACAATTTTCTTTCTCGACTCAATTCATTCACAAGCTCCACCGAAGCTCCGGCCAGATTTGGATTCCCCGGAAGAATATGTAGTCCTTCGTGATCAGATTGCACCACAAGATCACGCGCTCCACGAAGCCCGGACATGGCTTCATACGTCCCTTTTGAATTCGCAACATCAATCCCCAATCCACTGGAAGCATTTCCTTGAGGATCCAAATCAACCAAAAGCACATACTTTCCCAAATGAGCCAAATAGGCAGCTAAATTAACAGCTGTCGTGGTTTTACCCACCCCACCTTTTTGATTCACAATGGAAACGATATGCGCCATACGGAATGGCGGAATTATATCAGAGATCCCTCTGTGTGGCCAAATAGTTTTCAACAAAAAATCGCCTCGTAAGAGGCAATCTTTTGGTTGCGGGGATTGGATTTGAACCAATGACCTTCGGGTTATGCATACCAACGACAGTTTTCACTGCTCCAGTAAAACTGGATTTGTGGTCTGGACTTTCTCTTCACCCTCGACAATGCGGTGGGGTGCCTGCCATTAAGTCTCTACACCTGCCTCCGTATTTCACGGAGGATTGGCTCGGGATTACCATTTTAAAGGCTTCCCCGAATTTGACAGGAGTCACGATAAACTTCCGTTCATCGTAGCCCATTGTGCAATTAACTCCCAAGCGTCCCGATATTCCGCAGAGCGCGGCTTTCGTTGACGTTTACAAGATTCAACCATGTGAATCTCGCTTCCATAACTGACAAAAACATTAAAAGGAAAAATGTAGAACAAATCTTTTTCTTGAAGATAAACCAGGGCGAAGTCGAAATCCCCGGGCCGATACAGTGCTCGCTTCATGCGACGACGATTCGTCTTTGTCCGACGATTGTCAACGACATGGTTTTGAGTCTTTTTATCAAACCAGGAGCATTTTACTTGGATTTTCACCAAGCTCCCTGCTACATCAAAGACAAGATCATAAGGCAATCGATCCCCGAGGGGTTTTAGAACACCCCACTGACGCCGAAGCGCGAAAAGGATTGCTGCCTGCTCTGCAAAATCTCCTTTGAGCTTTGTCATGAAATGGACGAGTTATTGAGGTTGAGCCCGACGAGCTACCTGGCTGCTCTACCCCGCGCCTGCATGATACGGAAAAATGATAGTCCTGTCAATGGGAAACTCATTATCTTGACGTTCTCAATTCTTTTTATTACGGTAATGATCGTCCGTAATCGAAGAGGCCATTCTTGAAAAAACCTTGTTATATCCTGAGTTGCCGGAATCGGGCCTGCGACTACGAGCCCTATGACCTCTGTCTTCGGCACCGGGATCTTTGGATAGAGGATGGGAGGCCAAATATCCATCCTTATCTCTGGAACCCGGATATCAACGTTCAAATAAATCCCGAGCTTCGCCGAAAGCTTGAGCAACAATGTTGGGCCGAAAAAAGACGCGCAAAACGGCGTGAGGAACGCGAGAGAAATCCTCCCCCGCCAAAGCCACCTCGAGTTCCACGGCCTCCTCGCGAAAAGAAGCCACGGAACAAAGAGGCGATCCACTGCCGTCGCTTCGGATGCGATGGAAAACACTATTCCTGTGGGTTTTGCTGCAAGCACTACCACCAGTGGATTCACGATGGACGTCCAGACCCCTTCACGTGGGTTCCGGAACAAAAAAATAGACCCTGTCGGTACGGTTGCGGGCGTCTGGCAGGACTCAAAGAAATGTGCAAATTCTGCCGACGTCAGTGGCGAAGAGCCGGGACACCAGATCCGAATATCTGGACGCCCAATATTCGTCCGAAAGGCGACGGTTGTGCTGTCAAAGACTGCCCCGATGCGCACAAAGCGCATGGGCTCTGCGATCGGCACGTCCATGCCTGGTATTTGTCATCTTTCACGGATGCGCTTGAGTGGGCGAAAACAATCATCTATACCCCTTCATCGCATTCTATTCTCCATCCCCGCCAGTCGAGCTAGGCGGGGTTTATGTTTTATTCGTACCGCAAGGCCTCGATTGGATCGAGCTTTGCCGCACGACGCGCCGGATAAAGCCCAAAAACAATCCCAACAGTAGTTGAAACAAGTACCCCCATAAGCATGGCATCAATCGGCACTTTTGCGCTCCAACCATCAACATATTGGCCAACCGCGAATCCAATAAGCAATGACATTCCAACCCCGATCACGATTCCCACAAGGCCGCCAACAAATGTCAGAAGAACCGATTCGAGTAAAAATTGCTGTAAAATTTCTTTGTACGTGGCACCGATCGCCTTACGCAATCCAATTTCTTTTGTGCGCTCTGTCACAGAGACTAACATGATGTTCATGATGCCGATTCCTCCCACAATCAAGGAAATGGCAGCGATGGATGCAAGTAAAATCGTGAGCACTCCTCCAACAACTCCGATGATTTCCGCGGCATCGCTCTGCGAAGAAACGTAAAAATCATCCTTCTTCGTATCTCCCTCTGGATTATCCAAATTATGACTGTCGCGCATAATCCACGCTGTTTCTTCTTTGGTTGTTTCAATATCTCCAATGGCCTTGGCAGCAATATACGTGACATTCTCAATACCAAAAATATCTCGTTGAGCTGTGGTGATTGGAACAATTATTTGTTCATCCTGGTTTTGGAAAAAACGCGTTCCAAGAGTTGGCAAAACGCCAATGACTTTCAGAGTTGTTTTCTTGAGTTTGACGGTTTGTCCAACCGGATCCTGATCGCCGAATAAATCCTCGGCAATTGTCTTTCCAAGAACCACCACTTTTGCGTACGAATCAACATCCGTATCATCGAGAAAACGACCGGAAGCCATTTCTGCGGGAAAAACGTCTAAATACGCCTCGTTCGCGCCAACAACCTGAATATATTTGCTTTCCTCTTCACGCGTAATTGGCGCGGATGATTGCACAACTCCGGTTACAGAAAAAAACAAACCCGACTCCTGGAGTTCGGTAATGTCCTCGAGCGTTAATGT
Source organism: Patescibacteria group bacterium (assembly GCA_041661425.1). Lineage (GTDB taxonomy): Bacteria > Patescibacteriota > Patescibacteriia > UBA9934 > UBA9934 > JBAYHI01. The sequence continues at coordinate 19,245 of JBAZUI010000009.1, forward strand.
TTGTTCAATATACGGGCTTGGGGGTCCGGACATTGGATCGCCCGAGCTTGCCTCTACAAAGACCAAATCTGACCCAAGATTTGCAACTTGATTCAAAATAAGCCCTTCTGATGACCGCCCAATTGAGAGCATCATCATCACCGCGGCAATTCCAATCACGATTCCCAAGATCGTCAAAATCGTACGACCGCGATTGCGGCGAAGCGATTGTGCAGAACTCAAGAGAAGATCATTCCAAAACATATTATTTATAATAACCGCCTCGACGTTTATTGAGATTTTTCTCATCAGATTCAATCACTCCATCGCGAATTCTTACAATACGATCCGCAAATTCCGCGGCCTCAAGTTCATGAGTCACCATCACAATCGTCCGACCTTGCTTTTCATGAAGATCCTGAAAAATGGCAAGAACCGCCTCCCCTGATTTTGTATCAAGGTTGCCGGTTGGCTCATCCGCAAAAATCACGGACGGCGAATTCACAAGTGCTCGAGCAATAGCAACGCGTTGCTTTTCCCCACCGGAAATTGTGTTGGATACATAATTTGCTCGATGTTCTATTCCAACAGCACGCAAAGCATTCATTGCTCTTTCCTCGCGTTCTTTTTTGGGAACCTTGGCATAGAGCATAGGGAGCATCACGTTCTCAATAACCGTTGATTTTGCCAAAAGATTAAAGGATTGGAATACAAAGCCGACCTCTCGCGAGCGCTCATGTGCCAAATCATCATCCGTCATTTGAGAGACATCGCGACCACTGAACAAATACGAGCCACTTGTGAGACGATCCAAAAACCCCAAAATATGCATGAGAGTTGATTTTCCCGATCCTGATGGACCCATAAGTGCTACGAATTCGCCTTTTTCGACCTTCAAGTCAACACCCTGAAGAACCGGGGTATTGACTTCCCCGTTTTGATAGGTTTTTACGAGCCCCTTTAGTGAAAAAAGTGGCTCAGACATATTATTTCTTTGTGGTTGAGAGAATAAAGGTCTCACCTTCTGATAGTCCGTTGAGAATTTCGATTACCCCGCCATCTGCGCGAATTCCCACGGTGACATCAACTTCTTGATAATCATTCCCGTCAAGAATTCGAACATACTTCGTTCCATCAGTTCGTTCCAGGACGGCTCGTTGAGGGATATTCAAAACATCAATTTTTTCATCAGTCGTGATGGTAACGTCTGTTGAGAGCCCACTTCGAAGATCAAGTTGAGAATTGTCAGGAATGAGAATCGTCACTTCATAATAAACAACACCTTCAATTTGTTTTGCCGAAGCAGAAACAGTGCTTACAGAGCCCATAACCTCGATGTCGCTTCCAAAAGCATCAAAAGTAATGCTTGCCAAGTCCCCCTTTGAGACTTTCACGATGTCAGCTTCCGGTATATCAATCGTAATCATAAATTGATCATCAGCTGATTGCAGTTCCACGACCTTTGCCCCAGCCATGATTTGTTCGCCAAGATCTCCGGCAATATCAGTGACAATACCACCCATTGGAGCAATGATTTGAGCTTTCTGAAGTCGAGCGAGTGAGGCGTCCACATCCGCTGCAGCGCGATCGACATCGGCGTAATACGGCTCCAAGTCAACAAAACGAGGCTCAGCCCGCAATTGATCATATGAAGCCTGTGCAGAGGCCAAATCCGCCTCACGAAGCGCGACCGCGGCCCCGGCAGAGGCCATACGCGAAGAGGCGTCCAATTCAGCGCTTCGAACTGCTTGTTGTGCAAGAAGAAGGCCGTATGAAGCTGAGTTTTCATTTGTCTCGCTCGCTAAGATCGTGCTCTCATAAGCCAAACGATACGTTTGGAACGAGCTTTGCGTCGCACTAAAACTCCCGCGAGTGGTATCGATGGAGGTCTTGAAAGCCGCAAGATCAGCCATACTGAAGGAAGCGGTCTCAAGTGTGGTGGCGTCCAATACCTGACGTGTGTAAAGAAGCGTATCCTCAACCAAACCCATGAGGTCCATTGCCTTACTTTCGAGCGTAATCATCTCATCAATGCCGCTTTCGCTCGTTAAAGAAAAAATCTGTTCCTCAATCTCATCACGAGCTTCCCGAGCTTCACTGAATGAATCGACTGCATTTTGAAGAGCCAGGGAGTCCATATTCGAAAGAACATCATCGAATTCATCGTTCACCATGGTATTTTCAATGCCCAAAATTTGATCGCAAGCCGAGAGGGCCGAACGCACATCATTCATGGCATTTTTCATGGAAAGAAGGAGGTTTTCCTGAGATTCCGCAATTGATTGATTGTCTCGAGCGACCGTATCGGCATACGTGCTTTCCGCCTCGTCAAGACGGATTTTTGCATCTTCAAGCGTTGCAGAAGTCGAAAGTGACGTATTTTGCTCATCGATTTGCGCAGAAAAAAGAGCCGCATTTGCAACCCCAACTTGCGCGTAAGAAACCGCTAAAGCCTCATCGGAGACACCGGCAATTTGCAAGGCCAGTTGAGCATCCGCAATACGAAGCGCTTCTTCTGCTCGGCGATAATCTGCTTCCAAATCGAGCGCCTTGAGAGAGACAAGAAGGTCTCCTTTTTGAACAAAATCACCTTCTTTCACCAATACCGAACCCAATAATCCAGAGGTTTCAAAAGATAAATCAAGATTTTCCATGACATCCAATGTTCCAGAAGCTTCAACGGTCTGGGTGATCGTTCCTCGATCAACACGATCGGTGGTGTAAACCGCTTCCGATGGCGAACGAAAGAGAAAATACAACCCGATACCAACAATAAAAATCGCCACTCCTCCGGCGATTATCCATTGCCTTTTTGTAAGCTTTTTCATAGTGAATACAAGAGTTGTTCAAGGTCAAAGTACCTTAGACCAAATTTTGTATTCTGGCAAGACTATTTTGTGTTCATCAAAAAATCTCACTTTTCGACATTTTTACTCGAAAAATAAGATAAATCTTTTCATCAAAAATTCCTTCATTTTTGCTCCAGATGCAAGGCATGGGTGGCAGTCGAGGAGACGTACACAAATGTACGTTGACGAAGACTGACAGGACCCATAACGCCGCAGATGGGGTAAAAATGGAGGAATCTTCTAAAGATGTACGTTGACGCCGCCTGACAGGATCCGTAACACAGCAGATGACCAAAATAAGAAGAATTTTGTATGGTAGCTGGGGTGGGGATCGAACCCACAACCTCGGGCTTATGAGTCCCGCGCTCTAGCCAATTGAGCTACCCAGCCTTGTTTGTTGTTGTAATTTCTTCTTATTCAGCTCCAGATGCGAGGCGCGGGAAAGATTTTTTCGAGCCGTACCAGAGCGTACGGTGAGAAAAAATCAGGGCCCCGCAACAAAGCAGATGGACTGAATAAGAAGAAATTCTTGGTGCCGCGGGAGGGACTCGAACCCTCAAGCCTTTGCAGACAACGGATTTTGAGTCCGTCGCGTATACCAGTTCCGCCACCGCGGCGCGACAATGCGAAAAGAATATATCAAAAAATCGACTTCCCGTCAACAAGATCCCTCTTTAAAAAACAAGTAACCCGTGCTATCCTTGGCTTGTTTCTATGACACTCACAACCCATACGGCCATCGGCTCGGTGATTGGTTTCTATATTGGAAACCCCATTTTGGGTTTCTTTCTTGGCTTTATTTGTCATTTTATCATTGATGTCATTCCGCATGGTGATAGCCGTATCTCCAATGCTTACCACGTAAAAAAGAAAAAACGCCTCCCCATTGCCTATGCCACCGTTGATGCCATTATCGCGGTTTATCTTCTTCTTTTTGTCTTCAACTTTAAAGAACATTTCGATCAAGTCGCTCTTTCCGCCTCTGTTGCCGGCAGTGTACTTCCTGATCTTCTTATTGGACTTTACGAAATCACGAAGAGCCGATTCTTGAAATGGTTTAATAAATTGCACTTCTTTGTTCATGATATCCTTATTAAACGTTTTGGGGATATTGAACTTCGTTACGCTCTTGCTTATCAGGCAGTCATTGTTATCGCCCTCCTACAGACAATCTCATAAAAATAAAATAGGCTCGAGGCCTATTTTTGTTTAAAAAATCATGTTTCCGGTAAGGCAAAGAGTGGTCACAATCACTCCAGCGATGATAACGCCCAATGTAATCGCCGGCGCGGCAAATCGAAAAGGAATTTTGAGCGCGACCGCAGCAACGGTTGCGCTCCAGAGCCCCGTCAGTGGTAAAGGAATAGCTGTAAAAATACAAAGTCCAAGCGCGCCATATTTCTCGTAATTTTTTTCGAGCTTTTTTCGGGAACGCTCAATAAAACGATCAAGCACACCAAGAAGCGACGGGGCGATTCTCCCAAGAATTTTTCGGAGCGTTTCGAGTCCAAAATAGAGAGGAATAAGCGGAATGAGGTTCCCGAGAATCGCAAAAATAAAAGCGCTCCACCAGGTCATTTCCCAGCCAAAAATCCCTGCCGGAATTGCTCCACGCAATTCCGCAATTGGAGTTGCGGCAAGTGCCATTGTCCCTAACCAATGTGGAATACCGTTCAAAGCGGCAACAAGAGCCTCGGTCATATTATTGTGGCCATGTAAATGTTTTAAACGCCCAGGAAATAAGCCCTTTTGATTCAAGCACACGTGTATCCTTTGATTCCGATCCGAGCACAATCACGTAAATCTTTACTCCTATTTTTTCAACAGAACTCACAAGAACATATCCGGCTTCAGGTAAAAATCCAGTCTTTCCTGCAATCACGCGATAGGGATCTTCGTTTACAAAACTCGTAAGCAACGCATTCGTATTCTCAATTTCAATCGAATAGCCGCTTTGCTGATGAATGGTAACTTGCGCTAGTTGCATTGCCTCAACAATTTCTGGTTGCTCTTCGGCAGCGCGAAGAAGGGCGACGAGATCATAAGCGGTTGAGGTATTTCCCGCATCAATTCCGCTCGGATCGGAAAACGTGGTATTTGCCATACCGAGTTCGACGGCCTTTGCATTCATGCGAGAGACAAAATCTTCTTTTGTGAGCCCGCTCAGGCGCACCAGGGACTCCATGGCGGTATTATCTGAGCCAACGAGTCCAGCAAGCAAAAGATCATGAAGAACAATCAGGTCATCAAATTGAAGGTAGAGACGGCCACCGCCCACATAATCCTCGTCCACGATTGTGACTTCTTGCGAAAGATCAGGATTCGTTTCCAAGAAAACCAAGGCGGTCATGAGTTTGGTGACGCTCCCAATGGAGCGAATGGCGTATGGGTGCTTCGCGACCATCATCATGCCACTCTCGGAATCTTCGACTAATACGCTTGCCGCGGTCGTCACAATGCCAAAGGAACTCAGATCTGTTTTTGTTGGATACAAAATTGGTTCACGCATGCCGGCACGTGGAAGCGATGCGTGTTCAGCCTCGTATTCAACCGAGGACATCTTTGAAGCCTCTTCCCCACCAATGCCCGCTCGATACTCTAAAAGCCCCAAATCCGTTGGTAATACTTGCCAGAGACCGGCAGCGAGCACGAGGGAGCCGAGAGCCTTAAAAATCATAGAGAATTCTTAAAAGCCGCTTCGAGCATTTCATCGATTTTTGCATGGTGATGAAGCGATTGATAATCCGGCAATTCTTCGATGCAATGGATTCCAAGGTGTCGAAGCATCTCGGTTGAGAGCTCATATTTCGGCTGGAGAGCATTTTCATCTTGTTTTTCAATGATCAAGCCTCGCATTGAGAGATTTCGAAGAATAAGCGAGCAATTCACACCGCGAATATACTCAATTCCCGCTTTTGTGATGGGCGAACGATACGCAATGATCGTAAGAGCCTCAAGCTGAGGACGCGTCAACTCGCTTGAAAGCTCTTCTTTTGTGAGCGAAGCAACGATCGGCGCAAAAACAGGATTTGAACCCAATTCAACCGCCATATCGCTCACCATCACATGAATGCCGCTCGACTCCTGATTGCGTGCTTGCATCAATTCCTCAACCCCAGTCCGAATAACCGAATCAGACACAGATAATAACGAAGCTAGTTTACGAAAAGAAATCGGCCGAGCCGACAGAAAAAGAATCGCTTCGATTTTTGCCGAAAGTTCATTCATACGCGGACGATTTCGATGTCATTATCTCCAGTTTGCTTCACTTTGACAAATCGACGCTTCACAAGCTCTAAAAGGGCTAAAAAACTCACCACAACCTCTGCTCGATTTTTTGCGCCCGAGAGCATATCACGAAATCCAACGGAAACACGACTCTGTAAGGCGTTTGTGAGCTCTCCAATGCGATCCTCAACACTCTTCACACGCTCAAGTGAAACTTCACGAAGAGCAAAGAATGGCTCTAATCGATGGAGAATACTCGTGAACGCTCCACGAAGTGCTTCGGTATTGAGAGAATCAGATGCAAGAAACTGAGGTTCTTTTTGTTTTCCAAGACGCATTTGCGGCTGGCGAAAGGAATGGGTGGAGCCTGTGTAAAGAAGTCCAAGTCGATCCGCAGCTTCTGCAAAAAGTCGATAATTCCTCAATTGCTCCTCGAGGCTTACAGCATCCTCCTCTTCTCCCTCAATCTCTGGAAGAAGCGCTCGACTCTTCAAATAGATAAGCCGCGAAGCAACCACCAGGAAGTCAGCAAGTTCATCGGAGGAAATCTCCTGCTTTGCAAGATAATCCAAATACGCATTGGCAATATCGAGAAGTGCAACATCCGTAATCTCCAATTCCTTTTTCTCAAGCAATTCCAAAAGAAGCCCTAATGGGCCTGAAAACGCCGCTTGTTCAATCGTAAACGCCATACCCGATATTCTAACACACGAGGCGCCATCTGAGGACTCAAGCCTCTTTTTTTCGCACGAGTACTCCATCAATCATCTGATACTGTCGTCTTTTATTCTTTTCGATTTTCTTGAGAATTTCTTTCTCGAGATCGACATTCAACATTTTTGCTAAAGCAGAGACATAAATAAAAACATCCGCCAATTCCTCTCCGACTTCCGGTGACTTATTCAAATAGGACTCAAAAGCTTCGGCAAGTTCACCGTAGGCATAACAAAATTCAAGATTGATATCTGTGGTATTAAATCCTTTTGAGATCTTATTTTCAAAAATTTCCTGTTGTAGTTTTGGGAGGTCGAGCATAGTATTTAGTGTCCAAAGTCATAATCAATGATAATCTCCCCATTACTATCTTTGAAAATATTCGCATCAAAGGTATGATCCTGATCTCCAAGATACTTTAAGTAAACAAATCCTGGAAACAGCTTTATCTCTTTTTTTACAACGATTCCAAAACTTCCAAAAGCACCTACATCGGTTGAATATATCCGGTAATTTTCATTATCAAGAACCTCTGTTTTTTCCAAACGAAAAAAACAACTTTGACCAGTTGAAATTAAACAATTAATTGAAAAAAGGAGATAAAGAAGAAAAAAACAAAATAACGAAACACTGAAAACCGACAATAATAATGAGATCAATCGAATGATTTTATTTCTGAATATTCTTTCAGACGGGGTTATTACATAACTAAAGATTGGAAAAAAGGCAAAGAGTCCGAAAATAATATGGTTTGCTAAAGTATTCGTCGTTTGAATACCGAAATGCCAAAAAACAAAAAATAAATAGTACGCGATTAGCAATAAAATAGCTGAAATGACACGTACTGTTTGATTTTTCATACACAACACAATATAAATTTTCTACCTTTCTAAATTTTCAGACTATGCAATCATTCTTGTCTGCTTTTTCCATCCTACAAGAAAAAATGCCGCAATTACGAAAAAGGTAACTCCACCGATAATGAAGATTGGATTCATGACACCGCCGGATGAGAGAAGTGCCACAAGAATCCCAATGATACAGGCAAGACCGAAAAGGAGAAAAATGATGGCGCCAACGAGATCGTGCTTCCAAGAAATTGCCAAGATGATGAGCAAAACAAGAGAAGGAAGATTGTGCATGAATAATCCCACGGCAATTTCACTCGGGGTCGAGGCAATATCAAAAATATCTAGAGAAAAAAGGCCAAGAAAAAGAGCAAAAAGAATGATCAGAATCCTTGGCGCCCAAAATAGAAATTTATTCATACTTGTCTATCGTATCAAACATTGACAAAAATGAAAAGAACGCTACCCTAATGACATATCCGTGTTCTTTTCAACTCTTCGCCACGAACGGAGGAACTCATGGGCCGTCTATCATCGATCATCGTCGTAGTCGCCATCGTAGCCTTCCTGGCATGCGGTGTCGCCCTCAACATCGGCTATCTCATCCAGACCGTCAACTACATCATGAGCCACCAGATCGACTGGTGGAAGGTGGTGGAAACCATCCTGGTGGCCATCTGTTTGGTGTTCGTTGCGATGATCCCCGCGTGGAACAGGCACTCATCCGAATAGAGTGTCGGGGATCGCATTGCGTCGTCGGGCGTGTAGGAATACAAAAAATCCTCTCACGCCTTTTTGATTTTTACGAGCTAATGAATACATTTTTGATCCTATCGAATCCCCCATCAAACTCCACGAAAACCAGTTACGAATCATTTCTAGTAATCACCGAAACTACCTTCTTCTATCATATTAGAAGAAGAAATTACCAAACCATCGAGATGTTCCTTGACTCTATCTCGATAGGCAAGCATCTCGTCTTCCGTCCATTCCTCGTATTTCTTTTTAAAGTACGGTGCCGATTGCTCATTGCCAAGTATCTGGTTTAAAATTGAGAGAAGATTTCTGACTTGAGTTATCGCTCTCTCAATGGTTTCTTTTGTTCTATTTTCTTCAATAAAATTTTCCAGCTCGCCCAATCTCTCTTCTGCTGAAGCCGCAAACAAGAGTGGAGTTTCTTCCTCAATCTCCACTTGTCCCTTAAAAACATCAAGGGCACTTAATAGGGCTCGACAGTCTTCCACGGTCCATTTCTCCCACAGCGTTCCTTTTAACGCTGCAGGATCATTGTCTCTCACGACTTGTTCAAATTGTTGCCGAACCTGCTTTGCCACCTCTTGTCCCCTTCTCGCAACAATTGAGCCTTCGTCATGACTATTTTCATCTCGATACATCCTTTGAGCCTCACGCTGTATCTCTTCCGGGCTTGGCCGACCATTAAAGCTCATTGCCTCAATCCCACCTCTAATTAAACCACCATATGATCGCCCTTCCTCGCTTCCCGTTCGTTGCATAGACGAAAAATTAATATTTCATTTTTCTTTAGCAGAATTATAGCATCCATGTTGAAAAGTCAAAACCCCACGAATCGTCGTTTCTTAAAAAATCAATAATACGGCCTGGCACCATAACAATTTATTCTGTGTTGTGTGCCGTGGCGCCTATCTTTCTTTTTTCATTCTTTTCGATCACTACTGAAATATCTGCCATCAAGTGAATCAGAGTAGCTGAGCTTATAAAGTCTGGAAAAACCGTTTGATTATTTAAACTTTGGTCGATTGTATATTGTCGCCATGTAATGGACTTTTTTATTGGGGGGTTTAGGTCAAATTTATTATCATGAGCTGCACCATTACGAATGTGTTTTGCGAATTTAAAGATTTCTGTATTTTTGACCGCATTATGGTATTCAGAACATTGTAAAATATCGAATATTGCAATAGCCATTAGCCGACCTATATTTATCCAATATAGTTTTGTTTCTGATGTTACAGAACAGCCTTCTATTTGTAAGTTTACTTCTTGATTATAAGTATTCACAAGTGGTGCAAGTCCAGGATGAACTAACAAGAAAGCTTTTTGAAAGTCTTTTTGACTAACAAATCCAATCCCGAGAATAAAAAATTCAAATATCTTTTTAACGGGAACAAAAAGATGATTAAGTTTAATTTCTGAATAATCAGTCTCCATATTATTTTGGTAATAAGAAAAATAGATTCATGGCGCCTAACTCGTTAATGTGTGACGTTTTTGGTGGATAGGATGCGAAAAAGTGTGGATATGTGGACTTTTCAAGCCTATCAAATCCCCCATCAAAACTCCACCCGGGCGGGTGGAGGGATTTGAAGGAATATTTCGGCTAACATCAGCATCAACCGACAGTTTTGCAGACACAAATAAAAATAAATAGTTTCTGCAAAATTGGGAGAGAGAAGTGTAATGAGTGAAACGGTCAATGCTTGTTATACGCCCCGAAGCGAAGCTGAGAGCGCAGCGTGGGGACGTACACTTTTCTCTTTTTCTTAATTTTCTTACCTTTTTAGCTTCAAAGTATGAGAAAAGTTTATCCGTTTTAACCATTATCTTACGTTTGAAAGATTAAATTCCCCTCTTTATCATAAATTGGAATGGAGAAATTTGGATTTTTCCTATGAGCTCTAGTCACCGCTTTTAATACTGGTTTGATGCTATCTGTATCTAGTACTACTATTCCTTCTATGTTCCATATCGGTAATATCGGCCTTCCTTTATCATCTGTATATTTCGAGTTTGAAACAACTCGCGAACCTAGGGGATCTTCGTAACTGTAGCCTCTACCATGTTCCTCCTCTCCTAAAAAATCATTATCCAGTTTAATAATAAGCACAGCAAATTGAGCCGTTCCACCTCTGCTATAAAAAAATGGTGGATCAATTGGTGAATTTTTTAATGGATTCAAAATCAGTTCCATAATAGTTTCTTCTGTCCTATCCCCGTATGAATCATCAAACTTTGAACGTAAGTCGTCGATAATATCGGCGATAATCGATATGATTCTTTTTCGACTGTTGCTAACCTCATTTTGTATATTTTTTTGATCGCCATCCACAACAAATTCTCTCACAGCTCTGACGGTAAATTGGTCACCATCGAACCTATAATAATTACCATATTTGGAAGCAAGTTCTTTGTATAAAGATATTATTTTCGTGTATGCTTCAGGAAAATTCTCTTTTAACAAACCGTACATTTCTTCCGTGTCCATTAAAGTAAGGGACTGAGTTTCCTTATTATGGCGTTCATATCTGTAAGGATAATCGAATTTTGAGCTTCTTTCAGACTCGTCACGTCCACTTTGAGTAAAGTTGTACATGCGTTTTTGTTCTACTAGTGGGTGCGTAAATAATTTAGAACAGGTAAAGTCTGGATCGGCATTTTCTAAATTGCTTGGATCGATAAGAATTCCCCCATATTCAGCAATTCTCACTAAGTTTTCTGGTGCTGTCATATGGGTAACATAAACTACCTTTTGTTCTCTGATTTCTTCCGGAGTAAGACAAAGATGTTCAATAGTACGTTTTTTTTTGATTTTCTGTTTCTAAAGGGGATAAATCTCTTGGTTGTTCAGGTGAATGTTTCATAGTGTGGTAAAAGTTAAAAATTTTGTTTTGTCCCTTTTATTTATGAGGTGTGGCGAGGCAAGAACAAAGAAAAGCTGATATATTTTTTTACGTCAACAGCGCGTCAAAATTTTTGTATAAATTTCCTATGATGTCAATAATTTGTTTATTGGTTTTCATTATCGAAATATTTTGATTTATCTTACAAGCGACTTCGTTTGAAAATCCAATACCAAGCGTAAAATTTTTCACAGCCTGTTCGTCTGGCTGTTTTTGAAAATATTGTTGTAATAATGAATGCCATTTTTTTAAATCTTTTTCGACAACTCCATAGTCTTTTTCAGCTTGTAAAATTTCATTCAAATACGTTATAGACACATCCCAATCCTTGACTTGCTCATAAAAAATCTCATCTTCAAGTATTTTCACCGACTGAGTAATATATTCGGATTCAGGACACAGAGAATAGATATTATTATCCACAATGAATCTTTCTCTGGCAATATCCAAAATTGAATGAAATTTTACTCCCGCCGAAAAAGATTCGTCATTTTTTAAATCAGTAATCTTTAGATTTTCAAAGTGAGTTTTGTCTCGATCGATACCTTTCAAATATCTGATATCTGGAAACAATGTGCCAATAAAAAAATCTTTCCTTAATTTACCGTTAAAAAAACTATCAAAAATTTTTTCGGTTAAAGCAATGTGTGTGATTGGTGCTGCCATATCTTGATAATTTAATAACTGAAAAATATTTCAACTCATGTTCCTCGCTATGTGATGTTGCGACCGCAAGGAGCAATATGAGTGGAGCGCAACAGAACCGCATGCACGCTGTTAAGTGACAAATTACTCGTTTATATGCGCGCCCTTTTGGTAGATCTACCGTTTTCACGCGTGGATAGGCGTATTTTGGATGCCAACCCTCATCCTATCAAATCCCCCATCAAAACTCCACGAGCAGAAGGCCCGTGGAGTTGAAGACATTATTTATCACTGAGTTTGATATTCGCCTCGCGGAGAGCTGATTCGGGGAGCGGGCTTGGGGCGCCCATCATGTGATCACGGGCAACGCCATCTTTTGCAAATGGAATCACTTCACGAATATTCGGCTCATTTTGTAAGAGCGCGATCAATCGATCAATCCCAAGGGCAATGCCGCCATGCGGAGGCGCGCCAAATTCGAAGGCGCGAAGCATGTGGCCAAATTGTTGCTCAATGATCTCCGGGCTTGTTTCCATAATCTCGAGAACCGCACGTAATGCCTCGGGCTTATGATTACGAATGCTTCCGCCACCCACTTCGAATCCATTGAGCACAATATCGTATTGCGCGGCCTGGATGGACCCCACCTCTTCTTTTTTCATGAGCTTTTCCATATCCTCGGGCTTTGGAGCTGAGAATGGATTATGTGTAAACGTCCAACGGCTACCATCCTTCTCAAACATTGGAAAATCAACCACCCAGAGGAAAGCAAGCTCATTTGGATCCTCTTTATTCTCACGCAAATCCGGCTTATCCGTGCCATACGTCTCCATCACCTCTTTATAAGTAAGGCGTGGAAATGGCTTTTTTTGGATTTTCTTATCTGGATAAAGATTTTCAACAATCGTGATAAGTAGTTTCTCAATCAGACCCATCACATCTTCTTCCTCAACAAAACTCATCTCAACATCGAGCTGGGTAAACTCGGGCTGACGATCGCCACGCTGATCTTCATCGCGGAAGCAACGCGCAATTTGAAAATAACGCTCAATTCCCGCAACCATCAATAATTGCTTAAATTGCTGTGGAGCCTGTGGAAGCACATAGAATTCTCCCGGATGGAGGCGTGAAGGAATAATAAATTCACGTGCGCCTTCCGGTGTTCCTTTTGTGAGAATCGGGGTTTCCACTTCGCAAAAACCTTGCGGCAAAAGTTCGGTGCGCATGGATTGCAAAATCTTATTGCGCATCCAAACATTTTTCGCCATGCGTTCACTTCGAAGATCAAGATAGCGATATTTGAGGCGTGTCTCTTCATTGATAGGCATCGTATCCTTATCGAGTTCGAATGGCGGCGTTTTCGCTTCGTTGTGAACAAGGATTTTCTTGGCAAGGATTTCAACCGTGCCGGTCGCAAGCTTATCATTCACTTGCTTGGCTCCACGAGCCTGCACGACCCCTTCGATTTCCACCACCCATTCCGGACGGATAGCCGTCGCAATCGCCGTCATCTCTTCACCTAATTCAGATGGGACGCAGACGATTTGCAAAAGGGATTCCTTATCACGCAGATCAAAAAACACAACCTTCCCCATATCGCGCCGTGCATGGATCCACCCGGCAACTGTGACGGTTTCGCCAATATGAGCTATGGTTTCTTTTGAGAAAATTCGATTCATAGAATTCATTATAGTGATAGTTTACAGCTTCCCTTGTTGATTTTCAAGCCATTCTCGTGGAAGAAGTGCCTGCCAAAAAGGCGTCTCATCATAGGTTGGAATATGGCAAAGTACGGCATCGTGGATAACGAGAGCGGCTTGTTCGAGGATTTCGCGATCAATGGGCTGATGAAGAAGATTCTCATATGACTCTTGCTTGAGACATCGCAAAAATTTCAGTGCATAATTGCCAACCTCGCGGCTGGCGAACCAATCGCGTGAATCGATATTCGCACAAGATGAACACACCAATCCTCCCCGCCCCCCATGCCAACGACATTCCAAGGACTCAACTGATTTTCGACAGGAGAGACAATGCGAGAAATCAATGTCATACCCCAAACGTGTAAGAAGACGAAGAAGAAAAGCCGCCAAAAGCACACTATTTTCAGCAGGCGTAAGTAAAAAATCACGATCCAGAAAAGAAAGCCAATCTGAAAAAAAATGATAAAGCGCGGCATCGCTTGCCTCTTCTTTTGTATAGCGATTCACGAATGTTGCGGACGCCACGGCAAGCAAACGCTGTTCGAGTTGTGTCCGCACCCAATAAAAATCATGACGCCGCTCCACGGAAATGACCGTAGTGGACCGCCGGCCACGCACGACTTCCAAATCGACAATCGCAAAGGGCTCTAAATGCGAGGCTAATTTTGCCTCACGTTTTTGCGCCCCTCTCCCGGTAAATTCAATTTTTCCAAAATCCGGAGTGAGAGCACGATACCAGCGATCCGCTTCACGATTTGGATACACCGCAAGAATAATCGCTTCGGTTTTTTGCGTGGACCAACTCATGGCCGTGGGAGTTCATTGAAAAATGATTGCAAAATGAGCATGGCCGCAAGCGCATCCTCGGGCATATCAAGTCCGTACTCTTGTTGCAATCGCTGGCTTTCCGTTGAAGTATAGCGTTCATCGCAGGTTTCGACGTGCATGCCGCGAGATCGCAAACCTTCAATGAATGCTTCGGTTAATTTCTGTTGATCGCTTCCATGAAACGATCCGGCGGAGACGGGAAGCCCGACCACGAAACGCTCAATCCCATCCTCTTTGATGAGACGCTCAATGTAATCCTCACTTCCCTCGCGCGGAATCACCTCAAGTGGACTTGCAATACGCGTTTCATCATCGCCTAAAGCAAGACCGATCTTTTTCAATCCAAAATCAATTCCCAAATATCGCATATCATTCGACCGATTCGGGCATGGTTACAAAGGATGTTTTTACAACCGTTCCATCAACTATCACCGGGAAATCTTCCTCCATCACAAATGCTTCGTCTCCATTATCCGCATGCAAAAGCGCAATATAGGAATATCCCGGGGTCATAAACTCATCAAGAGAAATCACCACCATCTCATGCGTGCCTGCGGGAAGATATTCGGAAGTGCCAATCACTGCGGCCGGAGCGCCTGACATTGATTCATGGATCGTTACAAATCCCGGAGCCGCAAGTGTTGCTCCAAAAACGACGAGGTTTGTTTGATCCTGATCCGCAATCGTAAGAGATCCTCCCCCAACATCCACCGGATGATAGTCGAGTTCATCATCGGCCGGAGGAGCATAATTAAAATAGAAAAACAATCCGCCAAGCGTTAATAAAATAACAAAAAGAAAAAGAATATCGCGTGTTTTCATAATTCAACATGTGGCTCGGGAGTTAAAAGATCGTAGCCCTGTTCCGTGACCGCAACCGTCACTTCAAAATGTGCCGCATCTGATCCATCAGCGGTTTCAATGGTCCATCCGTCCGACGTTGTTTCAATATCATCTCCCCCGCTTGTGAGCATCGGTTCGATGGCAAGGCACATCCCCGGTGCAAGCTCGAGTTTTGGCGTACGTTTTGTGCGATAATTCGGGATGTTTGGGTCCTCGTGTACGGCATGGCCAACCCCATGACCCACAAGCGCACGGACAATCCCAAAACGCTTTTTATCCACCGAATCTTCAACAGCCGCACCGATATCCGTGACAAAGATGCCCGCATGAATCATTTTGAGCCCAGCGTGGAGTGCTTGTTTTGTGGCCTTTGCAAGTTCGCGACGCTCTTCGGAAACAGGGCCGATGAGTTTCGTAGCCGCCATATCCGTGCACAATCCCTTATACCAACAGCCAATATCAAATCCAACAATGTCCCCTTCCTCAAGAACTTCCTCACGTGTTCCAATCCCATGAACGATTTCCTGATTTCTTGAAATGCACAAAGTCGCGGGATAGGGTGTCCCTTCTCCGCCATCGTGATAACCGCGAAATGAGGAAATACCTCCGCCATCTTCAATCACTTTTGTAGCAAGTGCATCTAAATCACGCATCGGCACTCCAGGCTTTGCCGCATCGAGCGCGGCCTGAAGCGCACGCGAGAGCAAGGCTCCACCTTCACGCATGATCGCAATTTCTTCTTTTGTTTTAATAAGTGCCATACTTAAATTCCAAGCGAAGCAACGATCCGTTCTTCAACATCATCCATGGTACCCACACCATCGATGCGATGAACAATATCACGCATGGCGTACTGATCAATAATCGGTTTTGTACTTTCTTCGTAAATCGACAATCGTTTATTGATGATCTCCGGCGTATCATCCGCTCTTGCTTCGAGTTCCGAACGTTTTGTAAGGCGCTTGAGCGATTCATTGCGCGGCACATCAATCACCACCACGGCCGTTGGTTTATCAAAAACATCAAAGGCTTCAAATTGAGCTTGGTTGCGTGGATATCCATCCAGAATATATCCATTTTCTGCATCTGATTGTTTGAGACGACGTTCAAGAACGCTTAAGGCAACATGGTCCGCAACCAGCTCGCCACGCTGATTGATAATCGCGTCGATCTCCTTGCCAAGATCAGATCCCGAAGCAATTTCATCACGCAAAAGCGCGCCCATGGAAAGCGCCGGGATTTTCAAACGCGCACTCAAGCGCTCGGCTTGCGTGCCTTTTCCGCTCCCCTGTGGACCTAGAATGAGAATTTTGTGCATATTTCGTGCTTCGAGCGTACCGCGAAATAGACGTTTTGACAAGAAATCGCCTTCTTGTGGGAATATGGAGGTTTATCTTGTTCATGCAAGTAAATATTACCGCTCTGCAACTTTTTCTTCGATTTTCGTCATGACGTCGTTTGGAAATAGTTTATTCATCTCGCTCGGATCTTCGATAATCTCCTCGACGCTGAAAAAGTTTAGAATCCGAAAATATTGTTGTTCTGCAGCAGCTAGATACAGTGCACCTTCTTCGACCACGATATCATCATCATAAGCCGAGACCCAGACGTAATATTTTGGTTCAGCTAGACCAACCTGACTCGCTCCCTCACGGAGAAATTCAAAATTCAGCAATGTCACGTGCACATCAATAACATTGTTGAAGTAATTCATCACATCCCTTTCGAGATACTCATCAAGGTATTCTGCAGGGGGTTCATTAGCCTCAAGGTGAGTTAGAGAAAACTGACTCAATACAATAAAACCATAGATCAAGAATCCGAGAAAAACAGCGATGATAGCTAAGAAGGAAGCAAGAAGAATTTTTGATATTTTTTTCATATTCTTTAGCGGTTTAGGTCGTTGAATCAACTATATTATTTTGTCATCGGTATACACTCTGTACCAGTCCAGCATTGCTCCAGGCCACATTCGCACCCAGCAATAACCGCATCTGGACAATATGTCTGTTTTTCCGGTTCACAGTAATTATCGCAAGAATCTACAGCAAACCAAAAACCACCGGCATTATTACAGATATTTTCCGGGCTATTTTGAATATTATTCCAAGTCGTTGATAGGTAATGAATGGCGTAATAACCAGCCAAAATCAGTAACGTCGTTACAATAATCAGATACAAAGTCAAAAAGAAATATTTTTTCATATTTGCCAACCAATACTAATTTCGCTACATACCCGTAATTACCATTGCCCGTGGCGTCATAACGAATTAGATTTCCATTATCGATATTCGAGTTATTCAACCTCAATCCCAATATTCTTAAGCTGTTTCTTTGGGTCCCAATCGAGTGGCTCAGGGTGATATGTTACGCTCACAGCCCGCCACGGCATGCCTTCAGAAATCCATTTATTTCGAAAGACACTTGTCATTTCTTCTCTGGTTAGATTCAAATTTTCACCACCACAAGCCAGGGGATCATCATGATAACCCGTCTCAAAATGACAAGCCGGGCATCCCTCATAAGAGGCGCCTCCATTTTTATCATATGGTGGCTCCGTCAATTCGCTCCACCCACATACTGGACAAAAATATTTTCCGTTCATATTTCTTGCTTATCCAAATGAGACTACCCTCCAAATTCCGATCCTGGATCAAGGGCGATTTCATTGCCATCGAATTCTCCATGACATTTTTCTGCGATGGTTGCGAGTTCATCTTCAGTTGTATTTAATTCTTCCATGTCTTTAAAACCCTTTGAGCCTATCAACGACCATTGAACATTTGCTTCTCCCCATTCTATTTGAGCAAATTTATCAATCGCGAAATTTCGATTCTCAAGTTCTGAAAGAAATTGTTCGCCGTCTTCTTTCTTATTGAAGTAAAAATATAATCTTGCACGCATATTATTTTATTGGATGCTTATCATAAGGAAGTGTATTAATACAATCAATATATTCTTGAAGCGCTGTATGGTTCACAATAGCTTTCTCAGAATACGTCTTTTGTTCATCCGTAAGTTGCTCAACTAAATATGGTTTCACACCCGGTTCATATATGTACCAATTTCTTACTTTTCCATCTCTCTCGAGACCATTTCGCAATACAAAAGGAGGGTTATTAGTTTCTATCTCGCTATAGACCTTTTTTTCCACCAGGCCGGCTCGAAGAGCAGCACTCAATGGATAATAGATATAAAATCTTTCTGGTTGAATGGCTAATTTCTTAAGTTCATCTTCATCTAAAGATTTCGGATACACCCCTTGAAAAACTTTAATTAACTGACCCAATTCCTCATCGACATGAATATATTGGATGTAGGCTAAACCATGCATTGTCTGAACTTCAAAAACATCACCAGCTAGGAGTTTTTCCATATTATTAATAATTAATTTCTTTTAGTAAGTTTTTCCACTTACCAATCCGGACAATCTCCAATTTCGTAAACAAAATTAACGCCTTTGTATATTGATTTTTGTTTTCTTACTTCACCACCATTGTAGATGATTTTGATTGTATTATCGGATAATTGTTCAAAACAAATATCCTCGGAACGGTATGCTGAGAATACATTCGAATACGCATATGGCTCATTAATGTAAGCGCCCACATCCTGAGCAGAATCGACCAAGGAAGCAAGAGTAAGGTGGGCTGAGGTCGCGCCACCACCGTCCTGCCAAACAATGAGTTTTTTATCACCGGATAAATTATCTAGGACTCTATATTCTTGTAAATCTTGTTCAGGCAAGATGCTGTTTCCAAATATTCTTAATATTTTGGGTGTAAGAATAAGAGTTAAAACAACAAATGAACCCATTATCAATAGAATGACGGCTGATATTTTAGGTATGTTCATATTATCTTTTATACCCCTCCTCAATTGCTTGAGTATCATTTGGATCATCGCCAAAATTCATAAAGTTACTTAAGACTGGTTTCCCGCTACTTGAAGAGGAAATTAAAGCATATAGACCTGCTCCTTTGGTAGCTGCAATCTCTGGCCATCCAGACTCATTCATTATCTGACCCCAGGCTACATTTCCAATATAATCATCGTTATGTGCTAAATCATTATATATGTATGCCGAGCTACTGGACAATAACCCACTATTTTTCATATCCCATTGATGGTCCTCTGGTG
>JBAZUI010000010.1:0-38670 GCA_041661425.1 Patescibacteria group bacterium
CTCTACAAGATTCTCTCGAGGCAATGCCTCGACTAATTTCTTCTCGTTCAAAGAGCGATAATCTAGCGTATAAGGCAACAGTCATATCTCATATGATACCGTTGCGTTAGAAACTTGAACCTAAGGGAACAAAGAAAGCTGTGCCAAGGGACGGAACCCGCTATCGACAATCAAAAAATATTTTGATATAACATTGTTCGCTGGTTTCGCGATCATTCAGCGAGCGTATAAATTTTGAGCTGATGCGAGGAGATTCAGGAGCACTGACGAACCGTATCCATGCATACGGTGAGGAGGAGCGGACCGAATCGACAACGCAGCAGACAAAATTTATAGCGAGCCCTGTGCGGTAGTAGCTCAGTTGGTAGAGCATTTGCTTCCCAAGCAAAGGGTCGCCGGTTCGAATCCGGTCTACCGCTCCACCGAGCTCAGCTCGGTTTCTGCAAGCTGGCAAACGCTCAGCGTTTGCCTTAGAAACACAAAGTTAGCTGAGCGAGGTGATCGTCACGCTAAGCGTGACCCACGCATCGGTGTCCGTCTCCTCGACTGCCACCCATGTCTTGCATCTGGAGCAAAGTAAGAAGAAATCAAACGCATATTTTTCAATTTTTTATTCACTAAAAATGAAGAATCCTCATCATTGAGGATTTTTATGTTATACTATCCGCATGATTGAACTGCGGAATGTCACCAAGCAGTATCCGCCAAAAACGACCGCTCTTAAGAGTGTTTCTTTGCATATTCGGCCGGGCGAGTTTGTGTCGGTGGTGGGGCAAAGCGGATCGGGAAAAACAACGCTCGCAAAACTCCTCTTTGCCGAAGAACGCCCCTCAAAAGGAAAGGTGGTGATTGGGGACTGGGATATCAGCCGCATTCATCAACATGAGATTCCGATTCTTCGCAGGCAGATTGGGGTGGTTTTTCAAGACTATAAATTGCTTCCCAGAAAAACGGTTTACGAAAATATCGCTTTTGCGCTTCAGGTTGCCGGCATGGGGACAAAATATGTCATTGATGTTGTTCCGAACGTTCTCAAGATTGTTGGACTCGCGGATAAATGTGATCGTTATCCGCGGCAATTATCCGGAGGAGAACAACAACGCGTTTCGATTGCGCGATCGCTCGTGCATCGCCCGAAAATTCTTGTGGCCGATGAGCCCACGGGAAATCTTGATGCCATCCATTCGCACGAAATCATCGAACTGCTCAAGCGCATCAATGAATATGGCACCACGGTGGTCCTCGTGACGCATGATCGCGAGATTGTGAATGGACTCAAAAAACGTGTCATCACTCTGCAAGATGGCGAAGTCGCTTCCGATATCGAACACGGTAAATATATTCTTTCATGAGTATTTTTCTTTCCACGTTTCGAGTGATTCGATTTACCTTCCAGAATATTTTTAGAAATTTTTGGTTGAGCTTTGTTTCCCTCACGATTTTCGTTCTCACGCTTCTCACAGTGAATGCGGTTCTTTTTGTGAATGTGATTGCGGACGCAACGCTCGAGAGCGTCCGACGGAAAGTGGAAGTGACGATTTATTTTACTGATGAGACATCGGAAGATATCGCTCTTGCGGCACAAGGCTATATGATGGGCCTGCCGCAGGTGCGCGACGTGACCTATGTTTCCAAGGAGGAAATGCTCGCTTCGTTTATTGAGGCAAATGCAAATGATGAACTCGTACTCGCTTCTCTCAACGAAGTTGATGGAAATCCGTTCGGACATTCCTTGGTGATCACCGCGGAATCATCCGATGATTTTCCGTTTATTCTTGAAGTAATCGAAACACCGGAATTTTCGCCTTCTATTAAAGAAAAAGATACGTCCGATTATGATCGCATTATCCAAGGCATTCGAGACGTGAGTTGGAAAGTGCGCGCGGGTGGTGTTGTTCTTGCGGGATTTTTTACGCTCGTTGCCATGCTCATTATTTTCAATACGATTCGCGTTGCGATTTATGTGCATCGCGAGGAGATAGGAATCATGAAACTTGTGGGAGCGAATGATTGGTTTGTGCGCGGACCTTTTATCCTTGAAGCGCTTCTTTATAGTTTTGTGGCAACGGCTCTGATGGTGGGGATTGTGGCCTTGGTATTGGGGACCATGGAACCGTGGATTTTGCGATTTTTTGGTGATATTCAAACGAGCGCGGTCGGATATTTTTGGGAAAACGGTCTTTGGATTTTTGTGGCTCAATGGCTTGGTCTTTCCGCGCTGAGCTTGCTCACGACATTTATTGCTATGCGGCGGTATTTGCGCGTTTAAAAAGCGTTTTTATATCCACAGAATTCAGTGACGCTTGAGCTCGAAAATGTTACCCTAGCTTCATAGAAGTATGGTAATTCTTACGAAGAAAATCATCCATCGAGGTATTTTTTGGATTTTTATTCTGAGTCTTGTTCTGCCGATTTTTTCGTTTCCGGAACCGGTACAGGCCGCAGTGACGGTGTGGGATGGTGGCGGAACAGACGGGACATGCGGAGGCGTTGTTGGAGATGGGAACAAATGGTCTTGTGCCGCAAATTGGGTGGGAGATGTTGCACCTGGTGCATCAGATGTGGCTACGTTTAACGCGACGTCGACAAAAGATGTTTCAATTACGGTACCGGTAACTCCTTACGGCATTGATATTCAAAGCGGCTATACGGGAACAATCACCGATGTTGGAGCCGGTTTCACCCTTGGAGCTGCTGGCGCTTCCGCGGGATATTCACAAGCAGACGGGATATTTATGGGGGGCAATGACGCGATCACGAATTATGGTAATTTTAATTTATCCGGCGGGACTTTTACATCAACGTCAAACGCATTGTATGTTTATCAAAATTTTACGATAACCGGTGGGACATTTAATCACAATAACGGAACATTTCGATATAGGGGACTTGGTGATTATGTGATTGATGTCATGGGAGCATTGACGCTCTATCATTTTAATGTCTGGGGACAATCGAGCGCAAGCGGAGTCGGAATAGCAAGTGGAGATACAATAACGGTATTGGGGATAGCCACGTTTTCAGATGGAGAGTTCAATGCAGGGGGCGGAGAGTTGGAATTGCAGGGAACGATCGTTACCGGAACAGGTTTTGACGGAGGTTTGGGCGTTGCGCATCTTACTGGAGCGGCTGTACAAGCATTTACCGTATATCGATTTTGCGGTCTAGATATTGATGCACCGAATACGACGATTACCGGGAATACGGCTTTCGAAGGCGATCTCACGGTTACGCAAGGAACATACACCGCTGCTACGGATACGGACAACGTCAACTATCGGAATATTACACTCGCCGGCGGAACATTTATTTCAACAACAAAGACCGCATGGATATCGGATGGATTCCATTATACGAGCGGTACGTTTACCCATAGCAGTGGAACAATTGCGTTTTCTGGAGCGGCGATCGCACAGGTAAGTGGAGACTCCACGTTTTATAATCTTCGATACAGAGCAGAAGATGATTCGAGATATTTAGAATTCGCATCAGGAAGCGTTCAGACGGTATTGAATCAGGTTCAATTTGACATGTGGTATCCGGATTATATGGAAAATTATCCGCATGCCGTGGTTAGAAGCACCGTACCGGGTGTTGCGGCAACGATTACCTTTCCGACAAAAACATACCTCACACATGTTCTCATGACGGATATCACGAATAATTCCGGTACAGACGTCATTTGTTCTGCGAACTGCGAGAGTGGTGGGGGAAATAGTGGGGTTGATTTTTCAAACATCTCCCGGATTACGGTGACAGATAGTACAGGAAATACTACGGAAACCGGCACTACTCAGACGTTTACGGTTGTTCTTGAAAACAGACCTGAAGCAACGGTTACAATCGATGTCTCGAGTTCAGATCTAACGGAAGGCACCGTATTGCCAGCGACACTCACGTTTACCACAGCCGATTGGGACACAGAACAAACCGTTACCGTAACCGGCGTGAATGATGCGGACGATGATGGGCCGATCGCCTATTCGATTGTTCTTGCTGCAGCGACAAGTACTGATCCGAATTATTCTGGAGAAAATCCGCGTGATATTTCACTCACAAATCTCGATGATAACTTCGGAAGTTCTTCTATTGATTTTGATCTGTCCACGGGGGTCGTACGCGAGGACGTGAAAGACAGTGCAGATGTGCCTATTGCATTCTACGAGTATTATTATTACGGGCATGGAATTCTTCGGCAATCGGATGGGGGAGCGATGGCGGATGTGGTAAATTCAAAAATTCGTCCCGGGTGTGTTATGCGGTTGGATGGGAGAGACTACGATGTTGTTCAGGTTACAGATGAACCGACGTATGGCTATACGATTACAATTGCACGTGGAAATCTTCGTCCGAAAATCGAGCTTGATGATGAGCTTGCCGTCACGGCGGGGGTTGTTGAATCGATCATGTGTTCAGATTTTTCTTCTCAAGGACTCGGACTTTCATCGAGTTTTTCGAGTGTAAAATCATATGAGACTGGAATTGGAAATCTCACGTATGATCCCACACAGAATCGTTTATGGGCTCCGCGCGGTACGACGAGTGTAAGTGTTATTGATATTGCAACCGAGGCGATTTCTACGGTTACATCCGGTAATGGGGCTATTGATGCAGAATACGATCCATCGCGCGACACCATGTGGGTATCAAATGCGTCCGTTGATTCCGTGACTGTGTTTGATGCCGCAACGGGCGCCTATCATTTTGGAACGTATGCGGCAAGTACCTTTACCGTGGGAGATGCTCCATCCTATATCACGTACGATCCGGTAAATGATCGGATCTGGGTTGGGCATTCAGGTACAGGAAATTCCGTTGTGCAGTTGAATGCTGCGACAGGCGCAACGATCGGTACGTATGCCATTGGAGGAGATACATATGGAATCGCGTACGATTCAGTCCACGATGTTGTGTGGGTTTCGACAAAACAATCAACAGAAGCGACGCTTGTGAAGTTTACGGCGGCGACAGGCGCATATGCGGATGGAACGTTGGTTGCCAGCAGTTATTCTGTTTCTGCGCTCGATGAAATCTCTGCGATTGAATATGACGCAACTGAAGATGCGCTTTGGGTATTAGATCCCTATTATGACGATCATGGATTTTTATTAAAATTACGTTCCGCGGATGCAGTACCGATTGGTGCATATCCTATTGGAAATTCGGGGTACGATCTTGCTGTCGATTCGGTAAATCATCGGGTGTGGGTAACGAATTATGATGAAGATACCGCTACCATCATTGATTCGTCATCAGGGAGATTGCTCGGAACTGTACCGATATCTGAATGGCCGAAAGGAATTGCCATTGATAACAACTACGATGCATGGGTTTTTGATAATGCCAATGATCAAATCTACCAGACCGTTTTCGACGGAACTCCCACGGAAAATTATTACACCCTCACTTCAAACGACACGAGCGAAGTCGATACGTCTACGAGCGGTGGTATTTCCGGGACAGCGGTTACGGAAGCGCTTGATAGTCAAAGTATTTATTATTCTGTTTCCTTCGATGATCGCAATAGTTACAAAGTGTGGGGCTCTTGGCGCACAATTGCATCGAATAAAAACTCAGATCACGGGGGGGTGGAAGGGAATTGGTACTGGCGGAGCAATGCGGATGTGTGGACTGCGGCTGTTCCAAATTCAAAAGAAGCAGCCATCTCGTCCGCTGTGGAAGCTGGGGCGAACAATCAGATGACTGCAGCGGAAATGGATGCACTTGCTGAATCGGATTGGGGATCCGCTGGTGGATTTGATGCAGGAACAACGGATGCAGTGAATTTGGCAGCGACACTGTATACAGATGATCCGCATAACAATCCGTCTGTGGAAAAAGCGGTGTTTACATTGACAGAAGGCGGCGGAACGCCTCCAACGATTACTGACGCCGATGCGCAAGACACCAATCTTGATGGCACAATCGATCAAATCACGATTACCTTCAACGATCTTTCCGATGTGATTGATGTAAATGCGGGTGATGGGCTCCCGAGCCTTGCTCTCACAGATGGATGTACCATTCCAAATGGTCTTTTTGCAACAAATGGTTCGGCAACGCTCGTCCTTTCCGGGCTCACGGGATGTACGGCAGGGAGTACGAGTATTACACCAACGATCACTTACACGGCTGTGGCAAGCTGTGCGACGGCCGGTGCCATTTGCGATAATGCGCTTTCCGCCCAGATGGCAAATGCTGAAAATGAGGTCGCCGATGACGCGGCAAGCCCGGTGCTCATGACAACCACTCCCGCGAGCGGAGCCATGGGTGTTTCTGTTGCAACCACGGTTGTGTGGAATTTTTCAGAAGCCATGGTCACGGACTGGGTCTCGGAAACGGAATGGACCATTTCTCCGCATGGGACGCTTTGGTCGGCGGTCTGGAGCAATGGAAACAAGACGGCCACACTCACGCGTTCGCGCGATCTTACTTGCAATACTCATTACACCGTTCTTACAACTGAAGCAGAAGTTGCGGCCGCGGCAGGCCAGGCCGGAAATACTTTATTCAATACCGGTGGCCCGCAAGATGGGGATTGGACGTTCGATACGGGTTCTTGCGGAAGTAGCAGCTCACCACGGCCGGCGCTCACTTACTCCATTGATATCACGAATCCTCTCAGCGGTGAGGAACTCACTCCAGAGACGATGTATCGTATTCGTTGGAATACCGGAGGAACAGGAACAACCAGTGCGGTGAATCTTTCTTATTCCGTCGATGGCGGTTTGACATATCTCACCATCGCGAATAATACCGCGAATAATGGTTATTATGATTGGGATATCCCGACTGTTTCCGTTGACGCGGCCATTATGAAGATCGAAGGAACAGATCTTGTGACAATACTCTCGACAGATTCAACTGATGTTGTTTTTGCCACAGATGAAGACGCTTCCGGCACCGAAGAGGAGGCTGAGGGTGAA
Organism: Patescibacteria group bacterium; assembly: GCA_041661425.1. GTDB lineage: Bacteria > Patescibacteriota > Patescibacteriia > UBA9934 > UBA9934 > JBAYHI01. The sequence goes on from JBAZUI010000010.1 coordinate 6,927, forward strand.
GAAGAGACAGCGACCGAAGGAGTTTCTGCTGATGAGGAAGACAATGGAGACGCAACAGGCAGTGAAAATGTTTCGGTTGTGGGTTGTGATGAAATCATTCAGAACATGACCGATGAAGAATTTGGTGTCATACAAAATTCAAAAGGTCTTTTCATTGCTCCACTCAATGGTCAATTTGGAGCGTCTCCACTCACCGGTGAAACAGAGGCACTCTCGCAAGTGCGTCCCGGGGATCTTTTCCGAAGTTATTCATTCTCGACCGTGTATTGCCTTTCGGAGGATTATGAACGTCGTCCGTATATGGATGAGACGTCTTACTTTACCGGGAATCGGACGTTTGAACATGTTAAATGGGTGACAGATGCCACACTTTCGCAATATCCCATCGAGACTCCAATGTTGCCGGATCCGAATGTGATTCTTGGAAAATTCCAGTCATCAGATACCGTGTATCGTATTGAAGCGAATGCGGATAATTACAATCGATTAACGCTTCGCGCGCTTGATTCCGAAGAAGTCGCCATTCGATCCTATGGCGAGAATTGGGCGGATTACGTGATTGATCTTAACTCGACGCTTGCACCTTATTTCGATTATGGAGCGCCTATTCTTGCACAGGATTTGCAAGACACGACTCGTTTCCGCAAGCGGACGCTTCTTAATGAAGTGAGCAAAGACGTGATTGGTGAAAATATCGCTTTGCTTTCAAGATTCGTGACAGAGGCTATCGATACGCTCCAGGCTGCCTTTTCTCGATTCTAATTTTTGCTCAAATTGAAAAAAATGCTATGCTATCCATAGCATTTTTATCATTCTATGGCGGAAACAGGACAGTACGGAAAACATCGTTTTTGGGAAATCATTCCCGGTTTTCTCATTTGGACGACATTTGTGGCAGCAATTGGCGCCTCTTTTTTTGCTCCAACCATTGCGGTGATTTTTATTATTCTTTTTGATTTGTATTGGACGCTTCGCGTGCTCTACTTCATTATTCATGTTTTTGCCGCGTATAAAGAGTATCGTCGGGTTCTCAAAGTTGACTGGGAAGAGGAAATCAAAGAGATTCCAGATTGGGAGCGTTTGTATCATGTCATCATGTTGCCGACATTTCGTGAGGACGTCACCATCTTGCGTCACTCGCTTGAAGCTCTCTGTAAAAATCATTATCGAAAAGATCGGTTTATTGTTGTTCTTGGTGGGGAAGAGGGGGATCAAGAAAATTTTCTCCGAGCAAAAAAAGTGCTCGAGACTGAATTCGCCGGTAAATTCGCTGATCTCATTTTTACGATTCATCCGCGCGGGCTTGCGAATGAAATCCCGGGCAAGGGATCAAATCTTCATTGGATGGCCACACAAATTCGCAAAAAAATCGATACGCTTGGCATTCCGTATCACCATATTCTTGTTTCGGCATTTGATGTTGATACCATTGCGCATGAACAGTATTTTGCGCGGCTTTCTTGGCTTTTCCTTACGATACCCGACCCGTTGCATACATCGTATCAGCCACTGAATCTTTTTTCGAACAATATTTGGCATGCCACAGCTCCGGTGCGCGTTTCTGCTTTTGGCACCACCTTCTGGCTTCTCACTGATCTTGTTCGTCCGGAGCGATTGTGGACATTTTCTTCTCATTCCATGCCCTGGCAGATGCTTGTGGATGTGGGATATTGGGAATCGAATATGGTTTCCGAGGATTCTCGCATCTTCATGCAAGGATTTATTCGATATGACGGCAATTATCGCGTGACGTCTTTGTTCCTGCCGGTTCATATGGATGCGGTTGAAGGGGATGGGTATTGGGACAGCCTCAAATCGCTTTACAAGCAACAACGGCGCTGGGCCTGGGGGGTCGAGCATTTTCCGTATATGCTCGAGAAGTTTCGAGAGAATCCGAGAATTCCAAAAAAGTTAAAGTGGAAATTTATTTTTAATCACATGGAGGGCATGTATACGTGGGCAACGGCTCCCATTCTTATTTTCGTCCTAGGATATTTACCTTTTTACGTGCATGGGGCTGAGCGGGCAACGGCATTATTTACGAATTCTCCGTTTACACTTGAGCGAATGATGCAGGTCGCGACTGCGGGTGTTTTTGTTTCGGGAATCTTAAGTTTTCTTTTTCTTCCTCCGCGGCCAAAGGATATTAAGTTTTGGACGTGGGTGATCATGATTGTGCAATGGGTGATGCTTCCGGTCACCTTTATTATTTTTGGTGCTTTTCCCGCGATCGATGCTCAAACGCGCATGATGCTTGGAAAATATCTTGGATTCAATGTGACGAAAAAGGCAGCGAAGTAACTTTTTGACCGGATTATTTCATTGGAGTAAGCTCGAACACATGCAAGTTTATTGCCATATCCTTACTTGGAACGATGCTCGGTATTTACCGGAGCTTTTCGCTTCTTTTGAAAATCAGAGCCTTAAAAATTTTCATATTCGCATTCTTGATAATGGCAGTAGCGATAAGACGCTCTCCTATCTTGCGGAGCATGCGCCTCATACGCTCGTCGGGCGAAATGTAAAAAATCTTGGATTTGATGAAGGGCACAATCAGCTTATTCGTTTTACGCTTGAACACAAAATGAGCTCAGATCAGGATGCTGCTGTTCTCATTATGAATTCAGACGTGATTCTTGGAAAAGATCTGATAAAAAATCTTTGCGCCGCACTTGAAACTCATCCTGATTGGGCAGTGGTGCAACCGAAGATTTATCGCGCTTTTGGTGAAAAAACCGGTGATGAAAGCATCAAGGAAACCGTCCTTTCGGATATTTTGGATAGCACGGGTCTTCGCGTGCAAAAGGGCTGGCGCATGACCGATCGTGGAGCAGGGGAAATGGATCACGGACAGTATAACGAAGAGATTGATCTTTTTGGTCCAACCGGCGCCATGTTTCTTATTCGTCTTTCTGTTTTAGAAAAAATAATGATGGATCGCGATTTTTTTGACAGTGATTTTTTCGCTTATCGTGAGGATTGCGATTTGGCCTGGCGTATGCGTGCCATGGGATATCGCACGGGTTTTGTGCCAACGGCTATTGCTCATCACTACCGTGGCATGTATGGAGCTGAACATCAAGGACTCTGGCAACGGTTAAAAAATCGTCGGAATCAGCGGCCATTTTTTGCGGCACTTTCCACGAGAAATCAAATTCTCATGCTTCTTAAAAATCTTGCGTGGAGTGATTTTTTTCTTTCTCTTCCATGGCTTTTTTTTGGTGAGGGATCTCGAGTGCTCTATGGGTTTCTCTTCGAAGGAGAAACACGTCATCGACTCCTTGGAATACCAAAATTACTCCCAGCGATCCTAAAAAAACGAAAATGGATTCTCTCGCAACGAACCGTTGAAAACCGAGAATTACGTGCTTATGTCCGTTGATATCTCCATTCTTATTGTTCAGACGTTTGAAGTACGTAAGGTTCGTCAAACCCTTCGAAATATTTATCGTTGTGCACCAACCTGTTCATTTGAAGTCGTGGTGGTTGATAATAATCCATCGGCCGGGATGGAGACTATTCTCCGGCGTGAATTTCCAAACGTCGTTTATCACCCGCTTGAAAAAAATAAAGGATTTGGCGGGGGCATGAACGAAGGAATTCGCTTGGCAACCGGAAGAAATATCCTCATTTTCAATCCGGATATTGTGGTCTTGCCCGGATCGTTGGAAAAAATGGTTGACTATCTTGACGCGAACCCCGATATTGGAGTCCTTGGCCCAAAGCTCACGAATCCAAATGGGTCTTTGCAATATTCGTGTTATCGTCTTCCGTCCCTTTTCCTTCCGGCTATCCGAAGAACGCCATTTGGAAAAACAGCATATGGACAAAAAATTGAACGCTCATATTTAATGATGGATGATCCGCACGAAGAGATTCAAGATGTGGATGCCCTGATTGGCGCGGCGTTATGCTGTCGTCGTTCTGATTTGCACGCAGTCGGTTTGTTCGATGAGCGCTTTTTCATGTATTATGAGGACAACGATCTCTGCCGACGTTTTTGGGAACATGGAAAGCGCGTTGTCTATTATCCGCCGTCCACCATGATTCATTATCATCGTCGCGCTTCGGCAGATGGTTCGCTCTTTAATCAACTTCGTTCGCGTTTTACCTGGATTCAAATTGCGAGTTTTGTGCGCTACATGTTGAAATATCGGAAAGCGCCAAATCCACGACTTTTTTATCATGCTTCGCATGGAGGACCATCAACCATTGTCATCGAGTCAAGGGGATGAACCGTTGGATACTTTTCAAACGATTTTTGCAACGAATTCGTCCCGATTGCCAGCTCAGAAACCGGCTGGTTCTGTTTTTGTATCCGGTTCCACAGATTACTATGGGCCTTTTCAACCAGTGAGTCGGCCGCAAATCGTGACACCAATTCAAGAAGTTCCTCCAGAAGAAATCACTCTTACGGCCATGCCGGAACCGCAGCCTCCGGTGCTTTCAAATGACGCTCGCGTCACTCCCGAGGAAATCCCGGGAATGTTTTCGGATCCACTCGAGCCCGAAGCTCCTTCCTCTCCCACCATTCAACATACCGTCCGGAGTGATGAAACAATACTTTCCTTGCCTCCAGTGCCGGGGAGACGGAGAACGCGATGGATTGTATCGGTTATCACGAGTGCCATTTTAATTTTTCTCGGAGTGAATGCCTTGGGAATCATCTGGATTGTGAGTGGATTTTATTCCGCGGCAAAAGATGCTGAGGTCGCTTTGGATGCGGTGGAGGCGATGGAAATCGATTCAGCGGTTGAGAAGATCACTTCAATTTCCACGGATTTAACCCGCGCGCGCAATGGCGTTTATCTTTTGCAATGGATGCGGCCGATTCCTTGGTTGGGTGATCAAATCAAAGGTGTTCAAATTCTTTTAACAACCGCGGTTGATACCATGCACGTGCTGGAAGATTCCGGAGCGCTTGCTCAGGATTTGTATCATGTGATTCTTGATGCGCAAATCATTTCCGATACCGGCGTCCTTGAAACCGATCTCGTTTTTGAGGACATTCCCGATGAAACAAAAGCCGATCTTTTGCGAACGCTCAAGCGCGCTTTGCCCGATTTGGTGAATATGCGAACAAAAATCCGCATTGCGCAAAAACGCTTAGGGGTTCTTGCGAATCTCGATGTTCATCCAACCCTCATGGAGGGGGCGAAGAAAATGGGGGAGATTCTTACCATGATGCAGGAGGGGATTGATTTTTTGGTTCCTCTCTCATCAACGGTTGGAGAATTGGCCGGGGTCGACTCGGATCATCAGTGGCTTGTTCTCTTTTTGAACAATACGGAATTACGTCCTGGCGGTGGATTTATTGGGGTCTATGGGATTCTTACGACTCGCGACGGGTCAGTTCTCAATTTCACGACCGCGGACAGCTATTCAATCGATAAACTCGTTGAAGGAGATCCTGATTGGGATCTTGTGCCTCCAAAGCCATTCAGTGAGTTTATGGGGCTTGATCATTGGTATTTCCGAGACAGTAATTGGTCGCCGGATTTTCCAACGGCATCCGAGCAAGTGGTATCGATCTTCCGACAAGAATTTTCCGTGGCGGGCGAGCCTGTTCCGCAAATCGATGGGGTGATTGGATTTACACCCGATCTTGCGGAAGATCTTTTGGAAATTCTTGGTCCGGTGACGGTTGATGGACTTACATTCACACATGACAACGTCACAGAACTCCTGGAATATCAAGTTGAGTTTGCCTATGCGGAAACAGGGACGCCCGTTGAGGAACGAAAAGAAATCGTTTCTGATCTTACAGACGCTGTTGTTGAGAAAGTGCTTTCCGAGGATTTGAATTTTTGGTTCAAAGCCCTGGAATTATTCGAGGAAAAAATAAATGAAAAACATATCGCGCTTTACTCGTTTGATGAGGAGACGGAACAGGCTTTTGTGGATTATGGTTGGGCGGGAAATATCGAGCCTCATCTTGGTGATGATGTTTTAATGCTCGTTGATGCAAATATCGCCGCTCTCAAAACCGATCCCGTGGTTGATCGCACCATCGAATATTCAATTTCACCGGACGATGAAGGATATCTTGGGACGGTCACCATTACCTATGATCATACGGGAACCTATACCGATACCACCGGACTGTATCGAACATTCTTGCGCATCTACGTTCCGGAGGGAAGCGAATATCTCTCTTATGATGGCGATATTTTTGGAATTGAAGTCGAGGAAGATCTTGATATGCTTTCCATTGGCGGATACGTGGAGGTTGTTCCGGGAGATACGGCGTCTGCGGTTTTGACGTATCGTCTTCCAGATTCGATTGGGGAAGCCGTCGAGGATGGATTATATCAACTGGTGGTTTATAAGCAGATGGGAGCAAAAAATCATGCATTGACGCTCGACCTCAATTTTGATAAGAACATACGTACAGCTTCGCCGGAAGAAGAGGAAAAAAATTGGGGAGATACCCACTATCAAAAAGAGGTGGTTCTCGACGAAAATTTTCTTTTCACGGTCGAGCTCTATTGATCGTGAACTTCTGCCTTTGACAAAGTTATGCGCCAAAGGCGAATGTTCAGTAAGTAAAATACATGTTTTCAAAGAAAGTCGGCATTGACCTTGGCACAACCACGGTGCTTGTCTATCTACCAAAGCGTGGGATTATCATCAACGAACCTTCGGTGGTTGCGGTTTCCCGTTTGGATAAGAAAGTATTGGCTGTTGGAAAGGAAGCAAAGGATATGCTCGGTCGAACACCCGATACGATTGTGGCGCGCCGACCACTCAAAGACGGGGTGATTGCGGATTATCGAACAACCGAAGCCATGCTTCGTTATTTTATTAATAAAGCGCTTGGAGGCATGCGTATTTTTCGTCCTGAAGTGATGGTGGCAGTCCCTGGTGGTATTACATCAACGGAGCGTCGTGCCGTGATTGATGCAACGCTTTCCGCTGGTGCGAAGGCGGCTTATATCATCAAACAGCCGATTGTGGCGGCGATTGGAGCAAATATTCCAATTGGGAGTCCTTCGGGCCATATGATTGTGGAAATCGGCGGAGGGACAACGGAAATGGCTGTTATTTCGCTGGGAGGAATTGTCACCTCTGATTCCGTGCGGATCGGTGGCGTTAAATTCGATTATGCGATCATGGAACATATCCGGAAGGCCTATAATTTAGCCATAGGAGAGCGTACCGCAGAGGAAATCAAGATACGCGTGGGTTCAGCCATGTATCTTGAGGATAAGCTCACAACGCAAATAAAAGGCCGGGACATGATCACAGGATTACCAAAGATCGTTGAGGTAAGCTCCGATGATGTCACCGAAGCCATCAAACCTCTTCTTGAGGGAATCCTCACCACAGTGAAAGAGGTGCTATTTAAGACCCCGCCAGAGCTTTCAGCAGATGTGATGGACAAGGGGATTGTTATTTCAGGTGGAAGTGCTCAGCTTCGAAATCTGGATCGTTTGATTGCGGAATCAACCGGAGTGCCAACCTATTGTGCGGACGATCCTCAGATGTGCGTGGCGCGAGGCACGGGTATGGCGCTCGAAAACCTCGATGCCTACAAACGAAGCGTGTTCACCCAATAATATGAAAACGTACGGCATTGACGCCAATGTGCTTACGCGAGCGAAGAAAACCGGTACCGAGCGGTATACGCGTGAATTACTGAGAGAAATGATGACATTCCCACTTCAGGATGATGAGAGAGTTATTCTCTACTCGAGCGCATTGATTCCAGATTTCGTTAATTTGCCAAAAGGATGGGAGTTGAAGATTCTTGACTGGAAGCTCAAAAAGGGATGGACTCATATGCGTTTGAGTTGGGAGTTATTGGTACGAACACCAAATTTATTTTTTTCACCTGCCCATGAAATTCCATTGTTTCATGGTCGAACAAAAATTGTATCCACCGTCCATGATGTCGCTTTTCGTCTTGTTCCGGAGGTATATACCGAGGCGAATCGTAAGCGTCAGGAATGGGCGGTTGGACGAGCCGTGAAACAAGCAAAAAGGATCATCACGGTTTCCGAGACCACGAAGAATGATCTGATGCGATTCTTTGGCGTGGCAAAAGAGAAAATAGTGCCAATTCATTTGGCAGTGAAACCGGAACAATTCATGGTTTCAAACGAAAAACAGCAGGAAATTCTTAATAAGTATCATTTGAACCCTGGGCTTTACTTTGTTTCTGTTGGTCGAATTGAAAAAAAGAAGAATATTCCATTCCTCCTTGATGCATTCGATGCATTTAAAAAGGATCGTGGCATTGGTGATCCATATTGCCTTGTTCTCATTGGTTCGATGGGCGAAGAGAGAGCGGAAATCGAAGCGCAACTCAATCAACTTGCCTGCAAGGATTCGATCCACGGGCTTGGGTATCTTCCCGACGAGGAGATTCGAGCGATTCTTTCCGGAGCCATTGGATATGTGTTCCCATCAAATTATGAAGGGTTTGGTATTCCGTCGCTCGAGGCCATGGCAAGCCGTATTCCTCTTATTGCGTCCGATATTCCGGCTCTTCGTGAAGTGGCGGGGGAGGCGGCGATTTTCTGCGGACCAAAGGATGTGGGCGCTTGGAAGAATGCCATGAAAATCATTGCAGATGATCAGGCGATGCGGGCGGATTTGGTGCTCAAGGGATCAGAGCGTTTGCAGGATTTCTCGTGGAAGAAAACAGCGGAAAAAACATGGGAGGTTTTGCGTGGAGTTTAGGATATGCAGGATATTTTGCATGATCTTTCGCGTCTTGGGTTTTCCGAAAAGGAATCAGCGGTTTACCTTGCTTTGCTTTCTGACGGAAAAATAACGGTCCCTAAAATTGCAGAAAAGGCAAAAATCAATCGAGCGACAGCCTATTATGTGCTCGATAGTCTTGTCAAAAAGGGTTTGGTTTTTGCCATGGTAGAGAAAGGTGAAAAATTGTATGCAGCGGAGCCGCCTGAGCGTTTAATCAGACTCTTAAGTTCGCAAATGCAGGAACTTGAGGAACAGCGGCGCCTGGCAGATGGGCTTCTTCTTCGCCTACAGGTTTTTTACAATACCGGAGGGTTAAAGCCAAAGATTTCTTATATTGAATCGATCAGTGGGCTTCGGATGCTCCAGCGCGAATATGAGGAAATGAATGAGGATTTGATACAGATCATTGGGTATGATGCTTTTTTGGCGCTTCAGGATCCTGTGATCTCAAAAACGCATCAGAAAGAGTTGAATCGTCGGGCCCGTCATGTGCGGTCGATTATTATTACGGATCGTGCGGTTTCTTTTCCGGATTGCCCTGGGATTGAATATGTGGTGATTCCAAAAGGAGTGATTGATATTGATGGGGAAATGACGGTTTGTGGCGATCGTTTGGTTTTGTTTTCCTATGCTTCGGGAATAATTGCGGTTGAGATTAAATCAAAGACGATTGCACATACCGCCCGTGCCACACTTGAGCTTGCTTGGAAAGAGGCAAAGAGATATTCCGGATGATGGATAAAAAATGTGTTCAACGTAAGGGCATGGCATGCCATGCCCTTACAAAAGAAAACACCCCCGGGCAACGTTGCTCTCGGGGGCGTGTAGGGGCGACCGGCCGGTCGCCCTTTACGATGTGTGGTCTTGGACGATCCGGCGCCTAGCGCGCGAGGATCGCCTCGACCACGTAGGCCGGGACGCCGTCGTCCGTCTCGGCGAGGCCGAGAAGTTCGAGGATGGCGTTATCCTCGAACTCGGGCTTCCGGGGCTCGCGATCCTTGGGCGGATCAACGAACCGGACGAATCCGAGCTCGAAGCCCGTGAGGCGCCCTCGCTCGCGGCGGAGGTAGAAGCGGCGCGAGTCCTTTTGGGCCCGCTGGCGCCGCTCCTCGAGCTCCTCGGGCGAGGGTGCGTTCTTGCACACCTCCACTCCCGGCTCGGTCATCGACTTGCGATGGCCGCGGTAGGCGCGGCGGGTCGCTCGCACGTGTGCGACCTCACGACGGGCCTTGGCATCGGCCCGGAGCAGGTCCTCCTCGAGCTCCTCGTCGTCGACGAGGTCGGAGGAGTTTTTGCTCCGCACTCCTCCGTAGGCTTCCTCGTAGTAGCCGTCGAGGAAGTCGAGGCCCTCGGGAGGGTAGTGGGTGGCGCAGAGCTCATCGAGCTCCTCATCGCTCCACTCCTTCCCCTCGTCGTCCCAGTCTTCATCCTCGTCGTCGAACTCGGTCGTGCCGTCCCCGAAGTCCTCGAGCTCGACCCAGGTCTTGGGCCGAGCGATCTCTCCGGTGTCCTCGGCCGTGAAGCCGAGATTCTCCTCGCCGGTGTCGGAGAGGTCCAGGCCGCTCATGCGGCTGAACCCCTCTTCTTCGGAGCTGAGTGGACGACGGCGGGGCTGTGCCGAGCTGAACTCGGCGACATGGATCAACGCTTTTCTCATTTTGCCCTCCTTGGGCGTTGGGGTTTTTCTTCGCGAACAAGACTGGAGGTGAGTGCCACACAAAAGCATAGCGGCTCAGCACTGGTCTGAGCTAGGGTAGTGATCACCGAGATGATGTGCCCTAAGGCATTCGGGTGTGTGCAGGGAGCCAGCTAGGCCGGGTCCCAGCACTTGAATGCCAAGTCCTTGCGTTGTCGCCAGACGGAAATCCGACGACCAAGAACCCTACCTCCTCTCCTCCAGACTCATTCGTAAAGATTTGAGGACTTCCGCCTTTGAGTGCAGAACGAGGAAAAAACCGAGCAACAAGGAGCCGTACCCCATGCGTACGGTGACGAAGTGCGCAGGTTTTTGACAAAGTTATGCGCCAAAGGCGAATGTCCAAGACAATATGTGAAAGATCAGATGAGAATTTGCACGATGGTACAAACTCTCATATGACCGCGAGCCCATACCTTACTCGCGAACGATTTTGAATCCAGTGGCCTCGAAGCGGTTCCAATAGGCTTCGAGTGCTTCCGGCTTGGCGATTGATGCGGCCTTGAGAAGCCTTTGCGCGGCTTCATCGTAGGTCTCCATCTTCACCTTGCCGTCCTCATCCATCCGGATCCAGAGCGGAGGGAGATCGAGCTCCCATGAGATTTCACATAGAATTGCAGCAGCGGGGTCATTCTTTGTTCGTTGCTGCATTTCGTGTGAGACCTCTAATAAAGCTTCCTTTGGTTCGATTACCGCGTAAAGACAAAAGGTTTTTTCCCAAGCTTGTTTTTCGGAGATCATCATTTGTTTGTAGACGATCTCGATGACTACCAGGATTTGTCTTCGCAACTCCAGAATTGATTTCGAGAAGAAATGAGTTGCTAAGCTTTCCTGTACCATCAAGAATTCCTGAAAACGTGCTAGTGACGTGTCCTTCTTTTCTGATCGCTTTCGAAGAAGCTCACGAATGCCATTTTTAAAGCCCAATAGCCCTCCCCAAGCCCATAAATGGACCCGGAATAATAGCAGAAAAATTGGGTTTTGTCAAACAAAGACAGACTCTTTTAGTGTTTACGACATTTTGTTTTTACAGTATTTCTACATTGACAAATCATCAAAAATATGATATCCTAACATGTTCGAATTTGAGATGAGAAAACCCTGACCCATGGAGGAATCATGGGGTACACCATCGACACCGGCACCAAGATGCCGGTTAGCGACCTCGCCAATCTGCTCCGGGCGCTCGAGATGCCCGGAGCGAAGTGGATCGAAATCGGCTCTGATTCAGGGGCCGACTTGTACCACATCGAGGAGGTCGAGGGAAGCCTCGTCCTCGTGTTGGCGGACCACGCCGGGTCCGGCGGGCGGAACGAGGGGGTCGTCGAGGACCCCCGGGTCCTGATCCTCGAGACCGTGGAAAGGTCGAGCCCAGGCTCGGCCTACCACATCGTCATCGTCGTCGACGACGATGACGACCGGCGGGGCTACGAGCTCCGCTTCTAACCGCCCCAGAAGATCGCCCTACGCGACTCCTCTGGGGCGGTCTTCTGTTTGGGGCTGTCACATCCGAGAGCCTGGCGGGATCGAGATAGAAAATCGAACTCGGCCCGCCGGAAAAACCGTAGGGGCGACCGGCCGGTCGCCCCTACACAAAGATAACGATGACGGATGAAATGAAGAAAAGCAGGCCAGGGTCAGGGGGTGGAACCCCCTCATTGCCAAGATAAATCATCCGAGAGATTCTTCGCTACGCTCCCTCCCTCGTTCCGCTAGTGGCGAAACTTCGGCGGGCAAGCAGAATGACGGAGAAGCAGAATGATGGACGAGATAAAGAAAAGCAGGCCGGGAGTTAGGGGGCGGAGCCCCCTGTATCGAAAAAAGAAAAAATTATTGATATCGTGTTATAATAATCCTGCTATGAAGGCGTGCTTTTCGGGCATCATTGGACATCAAGCGCAGATGGAATATCTGTGTCGGATTATTGATCAAAAAACTGTGGCGCACGCCTATCTTTTTTCCGGCCCAGCCCACATTGGAAAGACCCTTATCGCCCGTTGCTTTGCCGCGGAAATGCTTGGCGTGGATGAGAAATCCCTTGATTATCATCCAAACTATTATTTCGTGGATTTTCCAATTGATGAAAAAACCGGGGAACCGAAAAAACACATTGATATTGAATCCATCCGCGAGGCGCGTGATCGCATGAATCTCTCAACCTTCGATGGCGGGCGCAAAATTCTCATCGTGAATCATGCGGATACCATGACGATTGGCGCGCAAAATGCGCTTCTCAAAACCCTCGAGGAACCAAAGGGAGATGCCTTGATCATCCTCCTTGCGAGCATGCCAAAGATTCTACTTCCAACGATTGTTTCGCGTGCCGTGCATCTCAGATTTTTTCCAGTTTCAACGCAATCCATTCTCGAAGGACTCGGTGATGAAGGAAAAAAGATCGCATCGCTTATTGAAACCTATGCCTTGGGTCGACCGGGAATTGCAAAGAGTCTTCTGGATGCCGAGGAACATGAAATTGTTCTTGAGGAATTGCAAAGTGCAAAGGATTTTCTTGCATCTCCACTTGCAAAACGTTTTGGGATGATTCAAGGGCTTATCAAAAAAGCCGACCCAGCATTCATAATGAAAACCATCGTCACCTGGAGGCTTGAGCTTCATGCACTCCTTCTTCAGGAATTAAACACCCCACAATCAGAGAAATCCGCAAAGGCACTTTTAGCGCTCGATGAAGCGGAAGAATCCATTCGTCGCAATGGCAACGTCCCCCTTGCTTTAGAATATTTTGCAATTCATTTGTAATATGAAATGTTATCCTTTGTTCAAATTTTTTGCGCCACTTTGTCTTTTGACATTTCTTGGCGCGGGTTGTCTCTCAAGTTCCACCACGGCAAGTAATGGCGGGTTGTGGAAAACCATCGATGCCGGAACCACATGGACGGCTCTTGCCGCCCTTCCTCAAGCGAGCGGGGTCGGTACAATTGGTGGAGTTAATGTGACGGCTTTGGAAATCGATCCGGCCGATACATCGGTGTTCTATCTTGGCACGTCGCAAAATGGCATTTTTTATTCAACGGATTATGCCGCCACCTGGCAGAGACCGGAGGATGATTATGCGAAAGAAGGTGCAGTGGTTGATATCGAAGTTGATTCTCGTAATACGTGCGTCGTGTATGTCATGAAAACAGATCGCATTCTCAAATCAACGGATTGTGCGCGATCATTCGATACACTCCTCACAGAAACACGTGAGGATGAGGCTTTCACCACCATGGCGCTTGATTGGTATAACCCTGATATTCTCTGGTCCGGAACATCGGCCGGTGATGTTCAAAAGAGCATCAATGGCGGGGCCAACTGGAGTACGGTCTATCGCCTCAGTGATGATGTGACGGATATCGTTGTTTATAACGGAGATAGTCGCGTGATTCTTGTGGGAAGCGCTCGGCACGGCCTTTATCGTTCACAAGATGGCGGGGCATCGTGGACGGAATTTGAAGATTCGTTTGAGGATTACCGCGATGGTGATCGGATCTATGGATTTGATCAGACCGCAAACGGCGGAAAAATTCTCATGAATACCAAATACGGATTATTCGTTTCCAAAGATCGCGGGGTTACTTGGGAACCATTCTCACTCATCACTTCGCCGGGAGAAGTGCGCATTTGGGGGATGGCCATGCATCCAACCGATGGCGATACGATTTCCTATGCCACGGGCGGGACATTTTATCAATCGACCAATGGCGGAACTTCGTGGTTGACGCAAGAATTACCATCATCGCGCATGCCAACGATTCTTAAGGTTCATCCGGATGCCATGGATGTACTCTACGTCGGTTTTAATAGCGTCGAGGATTAGGGAGAGCGTCTGCTTTTGACGCAAAACTTCGTCAAGGATCTCTTTCGTTCTCTTGATTGACGAAATCGTTCGTTTCATTCAATATAGTGATAAAAATCTATGAACTATCTTTCAGAATCTGAGCCGCAATTTCAAAAAGGATTGGAACATCTCACAAAAGAATTGAATGCCATTCGTACCGGGCGATCAAGTCCGGCATTGGTGGAGGATCTTTCGGTTGAGGCGTATGGCGCTCGACAGCCGCTCAAGGCCTTGGCTTCCATTTCCACGCCCGATGCCAAGACCGTTCAAATTGAACCGTGGGATGGGAGTATTGTTAAAGCCATTGAAATCGCCATCATGCAATCATCGATTGGGATCAGTCCGAACGTTGATGGAAAGATCATCCGTCTTTTTATGCCCATGATGACGGAAGAGACGCGAGAGAAAATGGTGAAAGCCATGAAAGAAAAATTGGAAGAAGGGCATGTGGCCATGCGAAAGATCCGCGAGGAAGCGAAAAAGAAAATTGAAGCGGATGAGAGTTTGAGCGAGGATATGTCACATCAGCAATTGGAAAGCCTGGATAAGCGCATCAAGGAAATCAATGGAAAGATCGATGAAATCGGCAAACGCAAAGAAGAAGAAATCATGAAAGTTTAACTATGACAAGCATGGAAACGCTCGTGGCTTTATGCAAGACACGCGGGTTTATTTATCCGGGTTCTCACATTTATGGCGGTCTTGCGAACTCGTGGGATTACGGTCCTCTTGGCGTTGAACTCAAAAATAATATCAAACAAGCCTGGTGGAAGCGATTTGTGCAGGGGCGGCTTGATATGGTTGGGCTTGATGCCGCTCTCATGATGAATCCATCGGTGTGGGAAGCCTCGGGTCACCTTGAGCACTTTACTGATCCTTTGGTTGAGTGTCGTATCTGCCACGAACGATATCGGGCCGATCAAATTGATCTCACTGCTCCATGTCAAAAATGTGGGGCAAAGGGTCAACTTACCGATCCGGCTTCATTTAACATGATGTTTAAGACATTCATGGGAGCCAAGGAAGAAGGAGCGAATGTTGTCTATCTTCGTCCGGAAACGGCGCAGGCAATGTTTGTTGATTTTCCGCAAATCCTTCAGACAACGCGAAAGCGTTTGCCATTTGGGGTGGCGCAAATTGGAAAAGCGTTTCGCAATGAAATCACGCCGGGGAATTTCATTTTTCGTACGCGCGAGTTTGAACAAATGGAAATTGAGTATTATGTTCGTCCGGAGGCGTGGAAAGAAGCGTTTGAGATGTGGCTTCACGAAATGCATGAGTGGCTTCGTTTTTGTGGCGTGAAAGATGGGGAAGTAGCGGACTATGAACAGAAGCCGGAAGAACGCGCTCATTATTCCGATCGCACCGTTGATATTGAATACGAATACCCGTTCGGGCGAAAAGAATTATACGGGCTTGCCTATCGCACGGATCATGATTTGAAAAAACATGCCGAGCACTCAAAAGCAGACATGAATTATACCGATCCCACCACGGGCGAAAAGTTTATTCCTCATGTCATCGAGCCATCCTTTGGGGTCGATCGCACCGTGCTCGCCGTGCTCCTTTCCGCGTATACGGTCGAGGAGGCACCAACCGGCGATGGGGGAGTTGATACACGCGTGGTGCTCAAAATTCCTCGCGCGCTTGCGCCAATCAAAATTGCCATCCTTCCTCTTTCAAAGAAACCTGAATTGCAAAGCAAAGCCCAAGAAATCGCTCTCGCGCTTGCCAAGCACTATCGCGTGGAGTACGACGAAACGCAATCCATTGGGAAGCGATATCGCCGACAGGATGAGATTGGAACGCCCTATTGCCTCACCGTCGATTTTGAATCATTGAATGATCAGGCAGTGACGGTGCGTGATCGCGATACCATGAAGCAAGAGCGAATCGCCATTGGAGAACTTGAAAAGTACTTCCACTCATTATTCGCCTAATATGATGCCAGCAAAAACGCTCAAGAACGGGATGCGTGTGCACCTCATTCCCATGCTTGGAACTTCAGCAACCACGGTGATGGTGCTTGTTCACACGGGTTCACGTCATGAACAAGAGGGGATTTTTGGAGGAGCGCATTTTGTAGAGCACATGAGTTTTAAGGGAACAAAGAAATATCCGCGCACCAAGGATATCTCTTCGCTTCTTGATCGCTATGGGGCGCAATACAATGCCTTTACCGGAAAAGATATCACAGCCTATTACATCAAAATCGAGAATACGAAGACGAAACTCGCCATCGATCTTTTGCATGAGATGCTTTTCGAATCACTCTATCGGACAAAGGACATTGAACAAGAACGCGGAGTGATTCTTGAGGAACTCAAAATGTACGAGGAAAATCCCATGATGCACGTGGATGATTTATTGGAACGTGCTTTGTTTCGTGGCACGAAACTTGGAAATGATATTATCGGCACACGTGCGTCACTTCTTGGCATGAATCGTGCCTCGCTTCTTCATTTTCATAAAACGCATTATGTGCCGGCAAATATGGCCATTGTGGTTTCCGGAGCTTTGCCAGCCTCGACGTTCAAAGATCTTGAGAAAACGTTTGGATCCGTCTCTCTTAAGAACAAAGTTGAAGATATTGAAGAGCTTTCGCTCGAAGTCTACGGCCGATCAAAAACGCCACGTATTGAGCGTCAATTTAAAAAGCTGGAGCAAATTCAGTTGGGCATTGCGTTTCCAACATTCGGGCGCGATCACAAATTCGTTCCGGCCCTCGCGATGCTTTCCTATATTCTTGGCGGTTCCATGAGCTCGCGACTGTTCTTGGAGGTTCGTGAAAAGCGTGGGCTCTGTTATTTTATTCGCGCCGAAGCTGATGGATTCAAAGATATCGGCAGTCTGACTATTCGCGCTGGGCTCGATGAAAAGCGTCTTGCAGAAGCGCTGAAGGTGATTTTTGGGGAAATCCAAAAGATTAAAAAGACAGGCGTGACCGCGGAAGAATTAGCCTTTGCGAAAGATCACGTCGAGGGAGCGATGAAATTGGCGTTTGAGGATTCTTATCAACAGGCGGAATTTATTGGGCGTCAGGAAATCGCATTGGAAAAGGTCAAAGACATGGAGGAGAAGATCAAAGAACTTCGAGCCGTGAGTGCAAAGGAAATTCAAGATGTCGCCAAAGAAATCCTAAATTTGGAACGACTTTCACTTGCCGTGGTCGGACCGTATAAAACCGATGTGGCTTTGCGGACTCATTTACCCGTGATAGAGTAAAGACGGTATGAAAACCGTGATTGGAAATTGGAAAATGCACTTGGGAATCCGTGAAAGTGTCGCCTTAGCGCGCGGGATCGTGCATGCGCTTCGAGGAAAAGAGCAAATACCGGAACTCGTGGTTTGTCCTTCATTTACGGCGCTTTCCGAAGTGAATAAAGTATTTGCGCGCAGTCGTGTCTCTTTGGGCGCACAAGACGTTGGATTCGATCGTGTGGGTCCGTACACCGGAGCGATTTCCACGACCATGCTTACCGATGTCGGGTGTCAATATGTCATTGTTGGGCATTCGGAGCGTCGGCGGTTTTTTGGAGAAACAAATGAGCTTGTTGCGCGAAAGCTTGAATCGATTTTTGATTCAAAGTTGACGCCGATTTTCTGCGTTGGGGAATCATTCTCGCATCAGGCCGGTGATGCGGAAAAAGAAGTACAAAAGCAATTGGACTGTCTGCGCGAAGCCGATTTTCCAAAAAATAAAAAAATGATTATCGCCTACGAGCCGGTTTGGTCGGTGGGGACCGGGAAACCAGCGGCGATTCATGCGACCATCGATATGATTGATCATATTCGGGAGTTACTCATAAGCCGTTTTGGGATTTCTGAAGCCAACCTTCGTATTGTTTATGGAGGCTCCATTGATCCGAAAAACGCGCATCAATATCTTCGTGAATCCGCTATTGATGGGGTGATGGTTGGGGGAGAAAGCATCCGGTTGCAATCCTTTGAAAAAATTATCGAGACCGCCGTCGAAGTCATAACGGCTCAATCGACATAATTATGTGGAGTACTATTCTTCTGGTTACGATTTTGGTTGTTGCTTTTTTTACCTTGGGTTTTTTATTTTGGAAAAAGTGGCCACAACTTCGCATGGTGGATCCGAAGACCGTCCCTGGCACAAAAGAAAAAGAATTGAAGAGCGACCTCCTGCGTCAGCGGGTTGAACGAGCATCCTCGGAGCGCTTGAGTTCTCTTTGGCGACGCGTCATTCGTCCGGCTTTCGCGGCCATGCAGAATTTTATTCGACGGTTTGCCGGGCGATTAACTGCGGCTGAGCGACGCTATCAGGAGCGCGCAAAAAAAGACAGCGGAGAGAAGCCAACGCCCGGTGCTTTGCGTCAAATGATTGGTGAAGCTGAAAAGTTCATGGAGGAAGAACTCTGGGATCGGGCGGAAAAAATTCTGATCGAGGTGATTTTTGCTGATCCAAAAAATGTCGCGGCCTATGAAAAACTCGGACGGCTCTATCTTCGCAAAAAAGAATATCCGCTCGCGAAGGAAACATTTACATTTCTTCAAAAATTGTCTCCTCAGGACGCCAGTGTGATTGCGAGTTTAGGGGAAGTTGCTGAACTTGAGAAAAAGCCAGAGGAGGCCTATACGTTTTATAAAGAGGCTCTTGAGTTGAGTCCAAAAAATCCAAAATATTTAGATTTCTATATCGGCGCTGCGATTGATGTCGGAGAGAAACATGAGGCAATGAGCGCTCTTGATCGTGCGCGAGGCAAATCCCGAGAATGCAAAGATCGAGGAATACGAAGCAAGAATTTCGGAAATGAAGGGCCGCCTGGCGAAAAAAGAATGATTTTTGGTTAGAAATCTCCTTCTGACGTCATTGCGAGGACGACCAACGGGAGAACGAAGCAATCTATCCGAACAGATTGCCACGTCGGCCTTCAGGCCTCCTCGCAATGACGTGGAAGAATAATGCTCGTTGTCCTTTTACATAAAATCAGCCCCTCAGGGCTGATTTTATTTTGTTTCCTTATGCGCCGTATGCGCTCGGCAATGCTTGCAGAACTTTTGAAGCTCCAGGCGTTGCTTGATGGTTTTTACGTTTTTGTGCACACGGTAATTTGCTGCTTTACACTTGGTGCATTCCATTTTGATGGTATTGTCTTGAGACATATCGTTTGTTTTGAATGTTCGCAGTCTAGAGGATTCAGCGGTTTTTGTCAAACATTCGGTGTTTTCTATTGACAGAGACGTCTTTTTTGTATAGATTGCCGTGTACCTTTCACCTGAATTTGGCCGTTGTGGCCAATGGAGGTCGCTTGTCGAATCACATGATGCCCGCGCGGCTCGTGGACATTCTCGGCCATGATTTTGACCAGGAGCTTCGCGCACGAGCCGATGCAATAACGGTCACGAGGCGAGAGGTGGACAAAGGACGGTTGAGCCATCTCCTCGAGCTTGCACTTCCGGGGGAGGATGCCCCATTCTTCATCTGTTCGCGTGTGATTGTTGTCGATGGTCGTCGTTTGACCGAATGTTGTGTCCATGGGAATTGCCCGCCAGGGACGTGCTACAGTGACACGGCAGACGTGGATCACCCAGGCTACGATGACTGGCGTCATATGCCAGCTGTCCGTGTGAATGGTCTTGTTCGAGGATTCTGCCGCGCCTGCGCTCGGGTTCTCAAGAGCCGCGTGGAGTTCGGGGGGTCCATGGTCAACCTCATGAATGGGCTTAGCGGGTTTGGGCTCTTGGGTGAGCCTTCTATTCCCGATCCCTCGCCACGCGTCTTTGGCATCTCAGGTGCTCACAAGAAGCGGGGCAAGAAGCGTCAAAAACGTTAGTCAGTAGCGTCGTCGTAAGTCCGCAGGAATGATCGGAGGCATTCATGCGGACTTTTGTTTTAGGTAAACATTAGCCACCCGGGTTTGAAAATCAAGAGGAAGCCGATCACGAGCATGAGTATGCCGCCAATAAAATGGGAGAGACGGCTATATTTTGTGGTGATGCCAGTCACCTGGAGTGTCACCATGGCAATGGCAAAAATAAGCAGATCATCGAGCATGAAGAAGAAAATATAGAGGAGAACGTAGGCGTAATATTGCCAGGTGGGGAGATTGGCAAGCGTCAGTACTTGCGTAAATATTGCCGGAAAACCGGCTGAACAAAAAAGCTCAACCATATTTACCGCGCCTGCCAAAAGAATAATGCCGCCAAGAGCGAGATAGAATTTTTCTTTTGCAACGATTTCACGGATGCGTTCAAAGATTTTTTTCCGATCCTCATGTGCGGTGACTTTACACGCGGATTCTTTGTTTACGAAATACTCACGGAGATTATAAAATCCTGCCCCCAATGCCACCAAGGCGATGGCGATTTGCACAGCCGTGATCATGCCAATAAAAAGCATGAGGTTAAGCCAGGCGGTCATAAAAAGAAAATACACCGCGGCTGAGCTTACAATAAACGCGCCACCCAATATCCACATGCGCCACTTATTGTGCATGCCCAAGAGCATGCTCAAAAGAAAAATGAGCGTCCACATGGCACAGGGATTAAATCCATCAAGCGCTCCAATCACCACAGAAAGAAGCGGAAGAGAAACATCGAGCGCATCGACTGTCCCGAGAAATGGCAGTGTGAGAGAAATTTCGGTTGAATTGCTTTGCGTATCAATCGCCTCTGTTTCGTCCTCGACCACGGGAATTTGATCATTGGTTGTTCCCTCGTAGGCGGCAACGATATCCTTTACAGGATCGGCGCATCCTTCTTCTACACAATTGCTCACAGCCGTCTTAAATGTCTCTCCGGTATAAGTCTCGGAAAAACCAACATAGGCTTGTTCGCCAATCACGGTAAACGGCACGCCGGAAACATCGGTATTCATGATGGCACCGACATCCTGGAGCAGGGCAAGATTTTTTGCATTCATCGAAACCTCAAATGTCTGTACGGAAATGGGATACTCCGCTTTCATGGTTTCCAAAAATTCGAGTTCATTTTCGCAGTGCGGGCATCCATTGCGCCAAAATAAATAGACCGGCACCACGCTTTGGGCCGAGGCAATCGACGGAAGGAAAAAAGCGCCCATGATTGAAAAAATGAGGAGCGAGCGAAAAATCATATGGCCTTTATTATGCCTTGGTCTCTTATTTTTGTCATCTTGTTTTGCTATACTAGAGAAGTGAAATCGCGTCTTTGGTTTTGGATTTTTTGGACAAGTTGCCTCCTGATTGTTTTTGGAGGTGTGTTTGCGATCGGAGCAACGCTCGGTAAGTCATTTTTTACTGATGAAGAACAGGAAGAAATATCAGATCACCCGGTTTATTCGAGCGGGAGTCAGACCATTGAGTTTTTCGATTCTGCCTATGATCAAGCGGAAAATCTTCCGGCGGTGAAAACGCAGAGCCTTATTTCCGCTCATCATTTGATTGTCGCAAAAGAAATCGCCACCCTTTTTGAATCCGTATCATCGGGCGATGTAAAAACGATTATCCTTGTGAGTCCGAATCATCTTCATGTCGGCATCTCGCCGGCTCAAGTCTCATACGGTGATTGGGAAACGCCTTATGGCCTGGTTGAGGGAACCAAAAATGCGGAAAAGCTTGTGATGGATGGTGGGGTGATTGCCCATGAGGAAATGGCAGCGCCGGGGGAGCATGGGATTGGCGCTCTTACGCCGTTCATTGCGCGATCATTTCCAAAAGCAAAAATTATTCCACTCATCATCGACGATGCACTCACCGATGAAGAGGCAAAAGAAGTAGTCGAGACTCTTTACGATGTGGTGCCGAATGCACTTCTCATTGCTTCGATGGACATGTCGCATTACCTTCCGCATACGGCCGCGGCCTATCACGATGCAGTGACATCCGCCTGTCTCGATCGTGGAGAGGCTTGCCTTTCTTCGGTCGATCTTGAGGTGGACGCGAATGCGGTTCTTTCGGTGCTTGGAGCATGGAATTCATTGCAGGCAACGGAAGTATGGAGTGAAACCTATCATGGTGACACGATTTCCATGGGGCTTGCGAATGCGGCGGAAGACAACACCAGCCACATTCTTGGGTATTTCGGTTCTGGGCTTCCGGAGTATGCGTCATTCGCGTCAATCCATTTTGTGGGCGACATCATGCTCGACCGTGGGGTGCGAAAAGCAATTGATGCGGCTGGCGGAGACGTGAATTATCCTTGGCAATATGTTGATCGATTTTTGAGCGGCTCGCATCTTCGGGTTGGAAATCTTGAGGGCACGGTCAATGAGCAGGAAAGTACTTATACCTATGATCCGCCATTTCGATTTGTGTTCGATCCAAGCTTTGTGGAGGCCATGAAGCCTTTCATTGATGTTGTGTCGCTTGCGAACAATCATGTGTGGGATGTAGGGAGGACGGGAGAAACCGAAACGCATACGTGGCTCGATGCATTGGAGATCCCATGGTTTGCCTCATATAATTCGCCCATCCCTCGCTACGATCAGGCTATTGGCGGAATTCCCGTGACGCTCATTGGGTATCATACGTTTGTGCCCGATGAAGCAACATTACTCGAGATGATTGCCACGGCGCACGAAGAAGGCCGGTTTGTGATTGTATTGCCACATTGGGGAGTAGAATATGAACATGAGCCGCAGACCTATCAGCGGAATTTGGCAGAGGCCATGATTGATGCGGGTGCGGACTTGATTATGGGAGGCCATGCGCATGTGCCGCAGGGGATTGAGGTGATCGATGGAGTCCCGGTGATTTACTCTCTTGGAAATTTTGTTTTCGACCAAGAAATTTTCGAAACCTGGAAAGCACTCACGGCTGGTGTTATCATAACGGATGATTCCATTGAAATTCATCTTCTCCCGGTTACGACCAATCTAAAGGCGCCCGAGCCAATGGAGGATGGAGAAGCAGAAGCGCTCCTCGAACATCTTGCCGATTTCTCGGACCCTGAATTACACGAACAAATAATTAATGGCCAATTAAATTTCCTGCGTTATGAGGTCAACTAAAGTGGTGCCAGAGATGCCACCATCGCCCATGCTCGAACCAACCCCAACGGTCAGGTCAAAACATGTGCTCGCTCTTGCGATCATGGTTCCAATTGTGATTCTGTTGCTTGTTCTCTCGTTTGTTTCCGGTCTTTATTTTGCCAAGTGGCAGGCTGGGGTCGAAGATACGGAAGAAGATGAAATTGTGAACGATGATGACGGAAAAGGTGATCTATTAACAGAAGGCACGCCACTTTCGATTGATTGGTGGGGAACGGAAATGCAGGATAATGTTGATCTTAATCCTTTGCTTATTGAGGCATACAGCCAGGAATCCGATTCAGGAACATTTCTCGAAGAAGAAAGTTTTTCAAAGGAGTTGGGAATTGTGACTAGCGGAACTTTTGATGGGTATCTTCTTACGGAAAATGTGATTGCCATTCAAGGGATGGGCGTGACATTTAGTTACCTCTATATTCTTGAAGATGTTGTTGATCGTGAAGATGCGGTTCTCCTTTCGCGTTATTCGACCCAGGTGTTTAATGATCCATCCATGGAAAATGAATGGGATCCGCAATTATCCACCATTGATTCCACAGATGCTTTCTATATCCCAGAGCTCGAGATGGAGGAACAGGTAACCGATGAAGCTGGAGTCGTCTATGATTATCTTGGGGTTGCGAATATGTTTGGACTCGATTCGCCTGATATGGATGAAGATGCAACGAATGTATTAACCGCACCGTTTGCAACACTCACGAACGGTGATTTACTTTATCGCGTGAAAAATGAAGGAAAGTATCAGCATAGTTTTTTGACATTGAGTCGTGAAGACCAGCGTATTGCTTTCTACGAAGTAAATATTCCATTTTGGAACGATGAAATGGGGTTTTCTGCAGGTTTTCTTGAAATTACGTGGAATGATGGGATGGAAAATAGTGAATTATATTCGCGCGCAGCGACTTCTGGTTGCGGAATGGAGAACTATACCAATGTTGTTGATGATGTTTCGCTCGAAGATATGGAAGTTGTTGGGACTACGGTTGCCGGGGATATCTATGCACCGGTTGACTATGATCTTGATCGATATCAAACGGATTACGATCTGTGGGCGCTGTATACCGGTGTTGGAAAAACGTTTGAGGAGTATACCGATGGGTTGCCATATCTGTATTGGGAAGATGCGCTTGGTCGCATTGTCGAATTCCGCGCAACAGATATCCGGCCAGTTAGCGAATGTGGAAAGCCGGTGATCTATCTCTATCCGGAAGAAAGAACAGAGGTGACGGTTTTGCTCGATCCAAAAGGAGGATTCAGTTTCACCGAGCCGGATTATGGCTTGGGATGGAATGTAATGGCTGAACCCAATGGCACGCTTACGAATCTTGCGGATGGCGAGGTTTACCCGTATCTTTTCTGGGAAGGGAAAGGCGGCCTTTATGAGGCTCCAAAGCAGTATTGGGTGGTGGCACAAGCGGATGTTGAATCATTCTTGACTTCAACACTTGCGCAACTTGGACTCAATGAAAAAGAGACCGCGGATTTCATGGACTTCTGGTATCCGCGCATGCAGGGTTCCGCTTATTATCAGATTGGTTTCCATGGAACGGGAATGATGAATCATCTCGCGCCAATGGATGTGACTCCAGCGCCCGATACGGTCATTCGTATTCTCATGGATTATCAGCCACTCGATGAATCAATTGAGGCCAATCCACCAACGCTTCCCAAAACGCCCGTGCGTCAGGGATTCACGGTTGTGGAATGGGGCGGGGTCATTCAATAGAAAATCGGTAGGGGCAGACCCATGCGTCTGCCCCTTTGTTTTTCGTTGACAGAGACAAAGAAATTATCTAGAATATCCTCGCTTTTCGTCTTTCCTCGACGAATTGGAGGTGTCCGTGGCACGCAGACCCTATATCAGCGATGAATTCGCTGAGCTCGAAGAAGACCCGACTGCGGAAGTCTCGCTTCCGACGCCTCTGGTGTGTGAAGCGGTTGCGGCCGAGATACCGTCGGTGGAGGACGAGACGGCCGAGTGTGAGATGCCGCCTGCGCGTCCTCTCGCGGTGGCGGTTCGGCCCTCGCGGCCGATCGGTACCCCGGTTCGGGGTGGCACCACCTGCGACGGGTAGGTATTCATCCTCCACTCATCTTCCATGTTTTCTCCCTCACGCTCGGGCGCCACTGGTGCTCGGGCGTTGTCAGTTATTGGAGAGTAATTTGTTGAAACTCCGGCGCCGGATCCATGAAAATTTTGGCATTGTTCGAGACAAGTTCTGGATCGGCTGTTGTAAAATATTCCCGCTTTCCTTCACGATTAAGGCGATCAGCAATTTCCGGATGGCGACTCAAGTATTCCTTCAATGAAGCGGCGACAATATGAGATTGTAAATAGAGTTTGACGATTGGCGGAAGAATCGTTCGAAGATGATTTGCGAGTAATTCGTAATGAGTGCATCCCAAAAGAATCGCATCGGGCGGCCATGAGATTTGTTTCGATTTCATCTTCTCCTCAAGCTCGTGAATATAAATTTCGAGCTCTGCATTGGCCTCATCCCATAATCCCTGTTCAATGAGTGGAACGAGCGTTGGACAGGCTTGTTCCACCACTGTCATATTTGGTGCGCGTTTGAGAATTTCCACGGTGTAGGCTTCTGAGGCAACGGTCATGGGGGTTGCAAGGACTCCAATCACTTCTTTTCGAAGATGATTTTTATCAAGCGCTTCCCAAGCCGTTCCTGTCATCTGTTCAACGGTCGGGACAATGATGCCGAGGACTTTTCGATCCGGCCATTTTTTCGGGAGATACTCTTGCTGAATGGTTCGAAGCGCATTTGCGCTCGACGTATTACAGGCAAGAATCACGAGTGGGCATCCGGAAGTGAGCAAAAAATCAACGCCTTGGATTGTAAAATCAAGAATTTCCTCTTTCGAACGGACCCCATAGGGCGCTCGCGCATTATCTCCAAGATAGCGATAGGAGAAATTCGGATATTGTTTGATGAGTTCGCGCGTGATGGCAAGCCCCCCGTATCCGGAATCAAATAATCCAATCATATGGTCGGAATGATAACAGAAAGTTTGGATTGCTTGTAGAGATGTGAATTTCTGATAACATGCTCGTTGTCTTTTGCAGGAGGATTTTCCCATGGGTAAAACCCATCTGTTTTTGGGAGTCGATGAGTTCATGAGCAAGTACAAGGCACTTCGGCCCGGAGAGGACTGCTTGTTCGTGAACAGGCGGTTCAACGAATCCGTGGAGCAGTTTTGCGACGATGTTGCCAAGTGCCGATTTGTCGCGGCCGATTTCGACTCAACGCTTACTGCCAACGAGAATCAATGGGCAGTGATACAGCGGATGATAGAAAAGAGGGATCCGGCCGCGGTTCAAGAAATCAAGCACAATTCAGCGAGGTACTGGAGCGGTGAGGGTCGGACGCCTCTTGATCTTGCTCGACTTCTTCTCGTTCCTGTTCAACACATGTTCGGGTGGCCTCGTTCCGTCATTCGAACGATTGCGAACGAGCTTTCACGACGCGCTGGCGCCATCGAGGTTCTCCGGTCATTCGATCGTGAGAACGTGGCGGTCATCTCGTTCGGCGTCTACGACACCATCTTCGAGTGGCTGAAGATGCATGCTTCGCCCGAGGAAGCGGCCGCCTGGCGAATTTTCGCCATGAGGCTCGCCTACGAGACGAACGGCACTGACGTGATTGCGGGTTACGATCTCTTAACCGCGGTCACGGAGGACAAGCACTACCGGCTCGGCACCTTTCTCGTGGATCGGCACGGGAACTATCAGGAGACGCTTGTTCTTGGCGACAGCATCTCTGATGCTCAAATGATGGTGGCATGCAAGGGTGTGATCATCATCTCGCCGAGCGGCGACCCGACTCGTCATGCCGGGCGTCTGCAGGCGCTTCCCGAATTCGTGAAACGCGCATCGGCCATCCTCGTCTCGGATTCGTTCGAGGCGATCGCACAAATGCGTCGGGACAGGCCGACGACGCCTGCGGAGGCCAGGGCATTCGGACGCTAGCATCTTGTTCCTCGTGGCCTCGCTTCGCAAGAAGCGGGGTCAATTATTTTCGTTTGTGAGTATTTTTAGCCATTTTCCTTTACAGATTCATTTTTTTCTGTTATGATCCTGGCCTTCACCAAGAAAATTCATGGAATTTCGAAATATTGCCATTATTGCCCATGTCGACCATGGGAAAACCACTCTCGTTGACGCGATGCTCAAGCAATCGGGCACGTTTAATGATCGCGAAGTGATTGAGGAATGCGTCATGGATTCCAATGAATTGGAACGTGAACGTGGCATTACCATTTACGCAAAAAATACCGCCATCCGTTTGGGCGATATTAAAGTCAACATTGTTGATACGCCGGGCCATGCGGATTTCAGTTCCGAAGTCGAGCGTGTGCTTCGCATGGTTGATTCCGTGCTTTTGATTGTGGATGCCAGCGAAGGGCCAATGCCACAAACACGTTATGTGCTTCGTAAATCTTTAGCGCTTGGATTAAAGCCAATTGTGGTGATCAACAAAATCGATCGCGCAACGGCCAATCCTGAAAAAACGCTCAATAAGGTTTTTGATTTGTTTGTAGAGCTTGGGGCCACGGAAGAGCAATTGGATTTTCGTTATATTTATTGTATTGGAAAACAGGGGATTGCGCGGACATCGTTGAGTGATACGAATACAGATCTCAAACCACTTTTTGATTTGATTCTCGAAGTCGTGCCACCGGCGCCGCATAACATTGGCGCTCCCATGCGCATGCAAACCGCAAACTTGGCCTATGATAATTATGTCGGGCGTTTAGCGGTCGGGCGCGTTTACGAAGGGATCATCAAACCCGGTATGAAAGTGACGGTGATTACGCCGGAAGGAAAACGCAGTGCACATGCGATCACGAAATTGTACACGCATCAAGGACTCAAGAAATTTGAGGCGCTTCAGGCGGAGGCCGGGGATATTGTCCAGATTGCCGGGATTCCGGATATTTATGTTGGTGATACCATTGCCGAAGATGAAAAAGCAGAACTCTTGCCAACCATCAGCATTGATCCTCCTACGCTCGAGATGGATTTCATGGTGAATAATTCGCTGTTTGCCGGAAAAGAAGGAACGCAAGTCACCTCGCGAAAATTGCGAGCGCGATTGCTTAAGGAATTGGAAACGAACGTTGGATTAAAAGTGAAAGTTCCAGAAGCCGGGGATGTGTTTACGGTGAGCGGTCGTGGCGAAATGCACCTTTCGATTCTCATTGAGCAGATGCGCCGTGAGGGATTTGAGCTCCAAGTTGGTGAGCCACGCGTTATTATGAAAGAAGAAAACGGCGTGAAGCTTGAACCAATTGAATCCGTGGTGGTTGATGTGCCCGATGAATTCGTGGGAGTCGTGATTGAAAAATTAGGAAAGCGAAAAGGGGAGTTGGTAAATATGGATAATGCCAATGGTTCAACCCGCTTGGAATATCTCATGCCAACGCGCGGATTGCTTGGTTTCCGTGGCGAGTTTGTGACCGATACAAAAGGATTAGGAACACTCGCTCGTCAGTTTGCACATTATGCTCCTGAAAAAGGTGAGATCGAACGTCGAAATACACGATCGCTTATTTCGGGATTCACTGGTACGACCATGGCCTATGCCCTTACCAATCTTCAAGATCGCGGGACGTTGTTTGTTGGCGCCGGTGTTGAGGTCTACGAGGGGATGGTGATTGGCTGGACTATGAAAGAAAATATGACCGTGAATCCGATTCGCGAAAAACGACAGAGCAATATGCGCTCTTCCGGGGCGGACATTGCCATCAAGTTAACGCCACCGCTCGATATGACACTTGAAAAAGCCCTTGAGTATATTACCGATGATGAACTGGTTGAAGTCACGCCAAAATCAATTCGCATTCGAAAGCGATTCTTAAAAGAACACGAACGCCGAAGCCACCACGAGCTTTCATAAGTAAGAGCATGGCATGCCATGCTCTTACGTAAAAACAAGCGGCCAATTGGCCGCTTGTTTTATGCTGAACGTGATGTCATGGCGTGCGTGGTCTTGGGACGTGCGAATCCCGATGATTGGTGCTTTGGAGAAAATCCTCGTCCGCCCCCTCGAGTGGTTCGATATCCGTGGAAACGATTTGATCCTCGATTGCCAAATTGTTTTCCGCGACCGTAGAAGATCTTTGCCACTTCATTGGCAACCGCTTCTGGGCGATGCTCAATTTTGAGGTTCGATGGTGCGGCGACTTCACGAATCGATTTTTTCATGATGCGCTCAATATCCTTGATGTCGCGGCGTTGCGCATGCGTGGCAAACGAGATGGCTTTTCCTGTTTCGCCGGCGCGTCCGGTACGACCAATACGATGCACATAATCCATGGAACAATCGGGTAAATCATAATTCACCACAAGTTCGATATTCTTGACATCAATTCCACGAGCGGCGATATCCGTTGCAACCAGGACGCGGTACTTACCGTTTTTGAATCCCTGTAAGGCTTCTTTTCGTTGTGAAAGCGAACGGTTCGAGTGGATTTCGGCGGCGCGACATCCTTTTGACATTAAATAAGCCGTCATTTTTTTTGCCCCGTGTTTTGTGCGTGAGAAAACTAAGACCGTTCCCGAATGATCGGTCAAGAGTTTTTCGAGCATGGGCATTTTTGCGTCTTGTGAGATGTAGAAGACTGATTGATCGATGGCATTGCAGGTGCTTCCTGCCGGAGCCACTTCAACGCGTTCCGGATTTTTCATGTACAAGTGAATGATTTTTACAATCGCTTGCGGCATAGTGGCGGAGAAGAGAAGGGTTTGGCGTACCTTCGGCACTTTTTCAAAGATCCGAGTGATTTGGGGCAAGAATCCAATATCGAGCATGCGATCCGCTTCATCGAGAATCACCATGGAGATACGACGCAAATCAAGATTACGTTGCTCAAGATGATCCATGAGTCGGCCAGGCGTTGCCACAATAAGATGTGGGGAACGCTTGAGGAGCTTTTTTTGTGTTTCGTTTGAGGCACCGCCGATGAGGACTGCTGTGCGCAATCCTAAGTTCTGTCCAATGTGTCGGAGAGCCTCATCGACTTGAATGGCAAGCTCACGCGTTGGGAGAAGAATTAACCCTTGTCCATTGGTTGCGACCAATTTTTCAATCAAAGGGATCCCAAAAGCGAGCGTCTTTCCCGTTCCGGTTTGGGCAATGCCGATCACATCTTTTCCTTGGATAGCCAAAGGAATCACCCGTGCTTGAATGGGGGTGGGGGTTTGAAAACGTTGTTCGATACTTGAAAGTAATTTTGCCGAAAGGCCAAAATTCTTAAACGAAAGTGTTGCGTTTACATCTTGTGTCATAGAAATAATAGGTGACCCGATGGTTCATCGAGTCACCCGAAAATGACACAAGGAATACGAGTCGGTCGGCGATTAATTCGCCCGACGTCTTAACGACCTGGTATTATGCCAGAGATTGGTGATTTCGTCAAGGGAACAAGTACGGAACAATAATTATTGTTCCGTACCGGAGAAGGGAATTTTGTTAATTAAAAAATATCGGGATCTCGAGAACATCATCATTTTCAGGAAGTCCGGATGGATTGTCTTTTCGGAGGAAAAGGGTCCCTCGGGATGTTTCCGGATCATTAAAAATGATCGAGGCTGTAAATGGAACAAAATTTTCCGTCATCCAGTCACTTTGCGCGGTTGCAAGCCCTGATCCAACGACTTTGCCTTGCGCATCCTCAATGATAATCGGAAAACTCGCTTCGAAAAACCATGTTCCTCGAGCCTCGCCGTAGATGGAAACCGGACTTGTAATCACTTGATTTGGTGAGATATTAGAAACACGAATCGTATCTTCTTGTTCCAGGGCGTTCCCAATATCTTCGGCATAGGTCACGCCATTGTAAGAGCACTGGCGTGGGTAGCTTTCCATAATCGCGCTCCCGGTTGCGGCACATTCTTCGAAATTTGTGACAGTGACGACAACGTCCTCAACGTGATTTTTTGCATAAAAATACATCCCAAGCGCGAGGAGAGCCACAATAAGAATTGGGATTGAGATGAGGGTAATAATAAGCGTGATGATGGTTTGTTTTTTCATATGGGTTTGTAAAAAATATCCTATCAAAAAATCACGTGATTGTCACGCGATTTTTTTGTCCTTCTACGCTCCTCGGCATTGCCTCGGAGCTTCGAAGGACAGCTTTCGCTTCAGCTGACAGGGTGGCCTGCCAGCCGTAGCTTCAGCGATAGCTGGAGTGAATTTCTTAGTCCTCCTACGCTCCTCGGCATTGCCTCGGAGCTTCGGAGGACAGCCTTCGCTTCAGCTGACAGGGTGGCCTGCCAGCCGTAGCTTCAGCGATAGCTGGAGTGAATTTCTTAGTCCTCCTACGCTCCTCGGCATTGCCTCGGAGCTTCGGAGGACAGCCTTCGCTTCAGCTGACAGGGTGGCCTGCCAGCCGTAGCTTCAGCGATAGCTGGAGTGAATTTCTTAGTCCTCCTACGCTCCTCGGCATTGCCTCGGAGCTTCGGAGGACAGCCTTCGCTTCAGCTGAC
>JBAZUI010000011.1:0-38360 GCA_041661425.1 Patescibacteria group bacterium
ACGTAGGCGGTGCAGAAATACGAAGAGTTGAACATCTCCTAAACGAGCGGCCAAGGAAAATACTGAACTGGTACACGCCAAAAGAAATATTTAATTCATTGTTGCGCTAGAAGTCTGAATCCAAGCCGGCAAAGAAAGCCGGGAGAAAGAAACCGGCCGCCGTCTCCGATTGTCAAAGAGGTGAAGAAGGATCCATCCGTCCTCGGACAGGGCGCGGACAGACATCCGGCAGGTATTTGCCGTAGGGGCAGGTCTGTGACCTGCCCATTTGTTTTTTCGGATGTGCCGGAGTGTGTCCGCGCATTTCCTGTCCTCCTCCGGAATCCTCTTTGACAATCAGGAGCCTGGCGGGATCGAGCGAACAGAATCTCCCCTCAACAAAAAAGAGACTGCGACGTCAGCGACAGAAGGGACAATCATCATCCCCTACTCGATAAATCTTCGAATCGTGCGAGCTTCTTTGTAGGTTTCAAAAACATTCGCGAATGGGTTTTTATTCTTCGTGATGATCTGTAAACTAACAGCCACCCGCTCCCCATCCACCACTGTTTCATCGAGCGCCTTGGCAATCAAATAATACGTGTCGCCCTCAAGAATTTCCGAAACCTCTCCCACCGGAAGATCAAAAAGACTTTCCATTCCCTCTTCGAAAGAATCCTCCTCTAAGAATCCAAGCATACCGCCATAGGCCGATGAAGAATCATCGGAATATTGTTCGGCGAGATCTGAAAACGTAATTCCTAAATCGATCCGTTCCAACAACGATTCCATTTCGCCATAAACGTTTTGCTGAAAATCCCGTGAAGCGTACGCCGCGGGTTCAATTTTTTGCGCGAGCAAAAGTGGCTCGATGACGTAACGATCATAATCACGATGGCTCCAGGCCGTGGCTTCCATAAATGCCTCCTGGTCGTCATCCGTTGATGCATACGCCCGAACATCCGCGGTTGAAACCGAAACAGAAAGGGCATCTGCCAATGAACGAAGGACCACAAGATCGATTGCGCGATCGACCCCGGAGGAAAAAGGATCGATCATTGCTTCCTCTTCGCTTTCATAAGCCGCAAAAACCGCGGCATAATCCGCTGCTTCGTTATACCAAACAACCCGCTCATCCACGAATGCAACCGGGAATGGCAAAAATGGGGTGATCCAACGCACCTCCTTCGAATACCAATGAGATTGATAGAGTCCGAGGATTCCAAAAACAAAAAAGGTAACGCTTCCGGCAAGAAAAAGAAAACTTAAAAGATGAAGAAGACGAAACGGATAAAACATGACGGGTTTCTCCCGATACGCGCGCGGCACCATGGTCATAGGGGCAGACGCGTTAAATATTCATGATTGAAAAAATAATAAAACCAAAGAACCGGATTTGCCGTTACCGCAACTTCCGCATCCGCAAGGCTATTCACCGTGACTTGGGGTTGCGCCACCACCACCAACGTTTCCCCTTCTTCGGCCAATCCTTGTTTTAGACGAGCCTCCCCCTCGAGATAGTAGGGGCTGGCGAGCTGTGAAAGGAATGCCACGGTTTCCAATCGTCCTTGTTCAAGACTCGTATTCTCTTCCTCGAGCTTTGCAATTTCGCGCTCCACCTGCATATGGCTGACATATTCCCGACCAAATGCCACACTCAAAAAAAGAAAAAGAAAAAAATTGACTCCAAAAAAAAATTTCCATTTTTTCCCGCGTTTCGATGATGGTTCACGTCGCATAATTATGAGAAAGATGCATCGGGCAATTCTTCGGGCAAAGGATGCGAAAGCGCCAGACGTTGCGTTTCAAGAATCAGTTCACGAATTTTCTTCGGGTGATGCGCTCCGGAAAAAATCAAATCAAATTCATGGGAAGTGATCGTTTCAATGGTCAGCGTGCCAATATCCCATCGCTTTTTCCAAAATCCTTTTTGATTGATGGAAACATTACTGACATCTCGAAGCGCCAAATCAGATATCTCTCGCTGAAAAAATCCTATTCGATCAACATCAATCAAACGTTCCGAGGTCAGAAAAAGCATGGTGTGACGCCACGCAAGCCACGTGCGAAGCATAACGTAGATCCCCGAACTCGCGAGAAGAATAAAAAGAAGTAACCCAACCACTCCCAAAAGAAGCAAAGGAACAAAAAAAAGAAAAGGCAAAAGAAACCAAAGAACCGAAAATAAAATCCGCGGCCACAACGCAAAAACATTTCGTCGAAAATAGGCAACGACTTCTTCATTTGCATTGAGTTTTAAAAATTCAATTTCCATATCCACGATGCGTTAACGCGTTTTCAACCGCATCACGATCACTCCAAGGAATCTTCTTCCCGTGAGCAACCGCCATGACCGGTTCTGATCCTTTCCCTGTCACAAGAATGTGATCACCACTTCTTCCCAGCTCGATCGCTTTCTCGATCGCTTCGATTCGATCGTTCACTAAAAATAAATTTTTCCCGACTTTCTTACCTTTGAGTTTTGCTCCTTCGGCAACGGCTTCCATAATCTCACGGGGATTGTCATCGTAGGGATCCTCATTCGTGACAATCACCACGGATTCATTTTCAGCTGCACATTTCCCGATTTCCAATCGTCGCGCCTGATCACGTCCTCCACCGGCCGACCCGTGGACGCCAATCAAACGTCTTGGATGGAACATGTGAACCGCTTCAAACAAAGCTCGCAGGGCATAGGGTTCATAGGCATAATCTATCATGACCGTGAACGGTTGAGAACCCTCAATAATTTCAAAGCGCCCGGGGATCGGTTGAAGTTTTGAAACCGCCTCGGCAATTTCGGTGAGTGGAATCCCTTGGGCATACACCGTGCTCACGGCCGCAAGAATATTTCGATGTTGATAAGAAGCGCGCATCGGAATCTTCATGAGGACTCCATTGATTTCGATTTCGGTTTTTTTCACCGTATTGGCCGTATAATGAGCGACCAATCGATCACGCGAAGGACACTCGGGCCCCCATCCAAATCGGATGGTACGATCGGAAGGAAACCGCGCAAAATATTCCGCATGCGGATCATCATCGTTCACGATAATCGTCTTTTCGACTTCCTGCCCATCAAAAATCTTCGTTGATTTTGAGACAAGATGCGAAAAGAGCAATCCCTTTGCTCGCCGATAATGATCGAACCCTCCATGGGCCTCCACATGTTCGGGAGTTAAGTTCGTAAAGACAGCCGTATCGTAATTAATGCCAAGATGACGATATTGAGCAATGCCTTGAGAAGACGTTTCCACAATCGCATACCGGCAGTCATGCTCAACCATTTTTCTGAGCTGAGCTTCAAGATACCATCGACCAGGCATGGTCATTTTAAGACGATTTTCTATTCGATTTCCGCCAAAAGAAAAACCTGCCGTTGTCACATACCCCGTGCGATATCCACACATCTCAAGAATCTGTGCAATAAATTGGACGGTCGATGTTTTTCCATTGGTTCCCGTCACTCCAATCACGCGCAATTGTTCAGATGGGTATCGATACCAGACGGCCGCCATTTTTGCTAATGCAAAATGATACGTCCGGGAGACGGGCAATGGGATGAGTGAACGAATCGTCGAATGGAACGTCATGCATTAGAGATTGCGAACTTCTTCGCGGAATTGTTCTCCGCGATCGAATTCGTTCTTGAAAAGATTGAAACTCGCGGCTCCGGGAGAAAGAAGAATAATGTCACCGGTTTTTGCCACGGCCTTTGCCTTGGCCACGGCTTCTTTCATGGAACCCACGTGCTGATCCATCGGAAGACGATCTCCCACCGCCGATGCAATGAGATCTGATGCATCACCATCGAAAAGGACCAAATGTTTGCAGGTTTTCACTACTTCCTCAACCATGGGTTTATATTCCATTTTCTTGTCCACTCCACCGGCCACGAGAATGATATCGCCATCCGCTCCAAACCGTTTGAGCGCCGCAATCACGGCATCGGGATTGGTGGCAGTGGTGTCGTTCACGTAAGAGATCTCATCAACCTCGCGCACCAATTCCTGACGATCGGAAACGCCTTGAAATGTTTTGAGGACCTCGCGAACAAGATCGAGTGGAATACCACGCAAACGCGCCGCACATGTGGCCGCAAGAATATTCTCAAGATTATGGTCCCCTTTGAGCGCGATCTCGGGCAAGGCGATAACCGCTTCTTCCACGTCGCCCAAACGCACAATCACCTGACCGTCTTTTACAAAACACCCATCGTGCGGCTGATCTGTTTTTGAACACCAAAAAAGGTGTCCCTTCACTTCCGGCTCCATGGATCGCACGGTCTCATGATCCCAGTTAAGAATCGTGTACTGATCGGATGTTTGATTAAGAAAAATAATTTCTTTTGAATGAATGTAATCGCCGTAACTTGGATAACGGTTCAAATGATCAGGGTAAACATTCGTAAGAATGGAAATATCCGGGCCCTTTTTCAAATCAATAAATGCCGGCGGTAAACTCTCCAGAAGCCAGGAGGAAAGCTCTAATACAACGAGGGTTGGTTCACCGCGCACAAGCACTTCATCGAGCATTTCAAGCGGGCTCACTTTGATATTGCCCGCAACCACGGTTTTCGCATCACGTTTCTCGAGCATCTCTCCAATGATTTTCGTCGTGGTCGTCTTCCCTTTTGTTCCGGTGACCGCAATAATGGGATACGGACAGAAACGGAAGAACAAACTCACATCCGACTCGATGGAAACCCCATGCTCTTTTGCGGCTTGAATAAATTCCGATTCGCTCGGAACTCCGGGATTCTGTACCACACAAGCCACATCGGTAAAATCCTCTTTTCGATGTTCACCCAAAACAAAAACCGGTTGATAAATCGTGCGATGTGGATACATCGTGCGATATTTTTCATACCACTCAGTCACCAATACCATGGATTCCTCGAGCTCGCTCTCATCCTTTAAATCCGTAATAATCGTCTGCGCTCCATGACGAATGAGCCATTTTGCCGCGCCAAGACCACTGCCTTGTTTATAACGCCCAAGACCCATCACGGTCACGATGGCGTCTTGAAAATTTTCAATGCGTGAGAGATCCATATAATTTAGTATACTCGTTTTTTACTTTTGTTTGTGGCCGGAAGAAAATCGAAGAACCGCAAGGAGTCGAAGATCCACAAGATCCTCAAGCGTTGGGAATTCAAGATCAAAAGTGGTTTCAAGAAGGAGCATGGGCGTTTCACCTTTTTTTCGACTCGAAGCAATCGTGTTCATCATTTTTCTTCGACGATCATCGGTGCAATCAATACGATCAAGCACTAAATCGGCTTCCGCAAAAAGATAGAGGAACGGTTCCCCTTCAATCAACACGTGCGAAAGCGCATACCCCTGCTCATCAAACGGCCGCCGAAATACGCGGAGGCCAACCGGCTCGAACGGATGTTGAAAAAAATATTCCGTCACCGCGCGTTCGTACCCGCTTCCAATGGATTCAAATTTCCCGGTCGCGGGTTGAATGATGATTTCATCGGTCAGCGTCCACGAGAGCGCATTGAGTTGCGTCTCTGAAAAATTTTCTCCCTGAAGCTCCATGATTGAAAGCAAAGAAGAAGACATGAGACTATTTTGCGCGGGGAACGATGTTGTGGCACGAGCCGTTACCACGTATTCCGCTTCACCTGCAAGGCATACCGATCCTTCATTGATAAGATTTTTTCGGGATCCGATTGGCGTTTCAAGGGGAAGAGTCGCCGAATGTTTTTCACGCGCTGTTCCCTGTTCATCCATCACAAGATAGGAGGCGATCATGAGTCGTCCAGATGCCGGAGCAAAACACCCAGGTCGCAAAAGCACGACATCGCCCGGCACCACTTGATTCGGATCCACGCGTCGCAATCGTCCATGCCGACGAACCATCGATCGAAACGATAATTTCGGCAACGTCACGGAGCCTCCGCGTAATTGCACTTCATCTTCGCTCAATCCATCTCGTGAAACAGAAAATCCCGCCATCACATCGGACGGGTGTTGGTGATGAAAAGCAAGCATGGAAAAATCTCCTCCTTGCATATCAATGTCGTGCCGAGATATAAACCGCGTCCGTATGGTCCGCGATCACGTCCCAATTAAAATGCGTCGCAATAATCTCTTTCGCTTCAGCGGATTTTTCCGCCACCATCTCCGGATGCGCGAGCAATTCCTCAAGATGCACACGTAAATCATTTGCATCCTGCGTCTTGAAAATAAATCCCGCCCCGTGAATCGCTTCAATATTGGGCGCGATATCGGAAACAAGCGGTGGCAATCCATAACTCATGGCTTCGAGCACTACCAACGGCAATCCTTCAATTTCCGATGGCTGAATATAGAGGTAGGCGTGTGCAAACAATTGTCGCAATATTTCTCCGCTTTGATATCCAAGAAAACGAATCCGTTCATCGCCTCCTGCTAAGGCGTGTAAGGATTCAAGATAGGCATCGGTAAAACTTGGGGCTCCCACAATCACTAATTGCTGGTTCGTCTCAATCCCTCGAAATGCTTCAATAAGATAGTGAAGACCTTTTGCCGGAACCAGACGCCCGACCGTCAACAGATACTCGTGTGGCGTCAATGAAAATTTTTCAAGTTCATTGCTCTCGGCAACTTCCTGCACATTTGCTCCGTTTGGAATATAGACGACTTCACGACCAAGATAATCGCGGCAATAAACCTGAATATCATGAGACACGGCAATGCAATAATGGGGAAACCACACGGCCGTCCGCTCAC
Source organism: Patescibacteria group bacterium (assembly GCA_041661425.1). Taxonomy (GTDB): domain Bacteria; phylum Patescibacteriota; class Patescibacteriia; order UBA9934; family UBA9934; genus JBAYHI01. The sequence goes on from JBAZUI010000011.1 coordinate 6,702, forward strand.
CAAATGCCAAAAAATTCCTGGCAAACCATCCCCATTTTCGATTAAGTCGATCGCGTGCATGGAATGTGGCAATCACGGTCATGTGAGGACGGAAAAGGCGCGGAAGAAAGGCAAGCGTTGATGGACCAACTCCATGATAGTGCACAATGTCGTACGTGCCGAACATCACGACGATGGTTGAAAAAAACGTGTGGATAATCGCCTCCAGGTGTTTCGTATAGATGGTTTTTGGATAGCGCAAATGGACGCCCTTAAAATCCATTGGCTTTTTTGGACTATACTTCGCACGACAAAAAACCGTGATCTCGTGGCCTTTTTTCACAAGACGCTCCGAAAGCTCGGCAACATGGGTTTCAATACCTCCTCCACGGCTTCCAATTTCAACCCCTTTTTGACCAATCATCGCAATACGCATGAAGGTATTATACAGGGTTTTTCGATATCCTTCTTGTGGAAGGCCTAAAACGACTTGATTTCCTTTAAAAATCATGTTATAACTTCGTCGTTCTTCCTTAGCGAGCGCAGAAATTTAGATGCATGGCAAGAAGAATATCGAGCACCGAGGAGACGTATACAGATATACGTTGACGAGGCGCGCAGATATTCGACACAGCCAGGCGCTAAATTTCAAGCGAGCACAGTATGCATCGGTAGCTCAGTCGGTAGAGCAAGGGCCTTTTAAGCCCGGGGTCGTGGGTTCGATTCCCACCCGATGCACCAAGAATATCCAACGCAAGTTGGATATTATTGTTTATCGATAAAACCCACGACCAAACGACGTCATTGCGAGGAGGCTCTTAGAGCCGACAAAGCAATCTGTTCGAATAGATTGCTTCGTCACCTTGTTTTCTGTCAGTTCCTCGCAATGACGTAAAAGGAAAGGGGGCTGGAAGCCCCACTATGAAATGATCATCTTCCTTGCCTCTTCAACGACCTTCAACTCCCCACCAAATGGAAATAAATTTCCGATATTCTCCGCAAGACGACGGCGAAGAATGTGATCACCGAGCACGCGCTCGATGGTCTCAAATAAAACCTGTGGACTCAATGGCGAAATAATTAAGGCCGCCGAGCGATCACCAAGCATCTTGGCATTTGCCATCTGATCGGTATTTTGAATCGGAATCAAAATCGTGGGCTTCTTGAGAACCGCAAGCTCGAGAATAGTCCCCATACCTGCTCGAGAAATGACCACGTCTGACGCCGCATAGGCATTGCCCATTTCATGCGTAAAAAACTCTGATGAAAAATAATTCTCTTTCTTCACGACCTTGTGATCCTGTTTTCCTTTTCCGGTAAGATGAATCACATTGACTCCCGTAAGATCAGGAAGAATCGCCTCGATTGCCTCATTGATCGCTCGCGCGCCCGTTCCCCCGCCAAGCACAAAAAGCGTCGGGAACGTGGGAGAGAGTCCAAGAGATTGTAAAAAACCGTTCCCATCACCGACTCGAAGGCCCGGACGTTCCATTCCGCCAACCACGATCGTTTTTGTCTTGGGGAAATATTTCTGCGACACTTCCCAGGTGACACTTATCTTTTTCGCAAACGGTGCCATCAAACGATTTGCAAGCCCTGGCTCACGATCAAGTTGATGAACCCAAGCCGGAATGCCCATGAAATATCCAACAATCACCAATGGCACACTCACGTAACCACCGGCAGTAAAAATGAGATCGGGTTTCAGATTCTTAAGAAGATACCAGGCACGCGCAAGACTCCAGAAAAAAACCACAACCATCCAAGGCCAAAGCCACCAACGCCGACGATCGAGTTTTGCACTCGCGAGCGTGAGAAATGGCAAACGAAGCGATTCAAGGATCTCCTCCTCTGGGCCGTCCGGTGTCCCAATCCAGGTGAATCGCGTTCCCGGCTCCTTTTGCTTCCAGGCTTCGACGATGGCTAAAAGAGGAGTCACGGGCCCCAGGGTTCCGCCCCCGCTTAATAAAATATGAGAAGTGTTATTTTGAAGCATAGGATGTATGAGAGGAAATATTGAGTATCATACCAACCGCAAACAAAGAAACAACGAGGGAGGTGCCGCCATAGCTCACAAAAGGCAGAGGAACACCGGTCAGGGGGAGAATGCCGACGATCGCACCGATATTCACAAACGCTTGGATACCGAACCAGGACAGAATGCCAATACAACAATATCGAGAAAAATCATCGGTTGTTCGTTCCGCAATCAAAAACCCGCGCCAAAGAAAAGCAACAAAAGCCAAAAGAAAACCCGTGGTCAAAAAGAATCCAAACTCTTCGGCAAGCACCGCAAAAATGGAGTCCCCGATCACTTCGGGCAGATATTGATATTTCTGCAAAGAATGCCCATACCCTCTGCCAAAAAATCCACCACTTCCAACCGCAAGCAAGGCTTGATTGATTTGATAGCCAATCCCCTGCGGATCGAATTCCGGGTGAAGAAACGTTGTGAATCGTTCAAGTCGATAGGGAGAAAATTTAATCGCTAAAGCGAAGAGTCCAATCCCTCCAGCTCCAAGGATGGCTAAATACAGCGGTCGTCCACCACCCACAAAATACATAACCGTCGACATCGCAACAATGATCGAGAGCGTCCCGAGATCGGGTTGAAAAAAAATCAATGCTCCAACCACGGAGAGCAATCCGAGAAAGGGCAATAACCCCTCACGAAAATCTGCAACATGCTCACGCCGGGAAGAAAGCCAAGAAGCAACGTAGAGAAGAAATGTTAATTTCGCAAGTTCCGATGGCTGAAACGATAATCCAAAAAAATCGATCCAACTTTTTGCCGACGTCCCATAATCCTCACCAATCCCCGGAATAAAAACAAGGATGAGTAAAACAATCGTCCCAACCAACAAAAATGGAGCAAGACGTTTCCAAAAATTCATGGGAAAAACCCAGGCGAGTATCAAGGCTCCTATCCCGGGAAGCCATCCGAAAAAAATTTGATGACGGATATAACAATAACTATCTCCGGCACAGTTGGCATAAGCCTCCGGTCCTGAGGCAGAAATCAAAACAAGAATGCCAAAAAAGGCGATTCCAAGAAAAAGAAGGAGGAACGGAAGATCAAATCCATGCATCCGTCCCTTTGGCATATTAGACAATCGACATATCCACAAGAACAAGAATGATCCCTAATGCCGCCGCAACCCAAGAAACAACCCAAAAACGCATCACGACTTTTGGTTCCGGCCATCCCACGGCTTCAAAATGATGATGAATTGGTGCCACCAAAAAAATCTTTTTTCCAAAAACTTTTTTTGAAATAAGTTGAATAACGGTCGTGACGGCTTCAATCACAAAAATAAGTCCAATCACCGGAAGAAAAAGAGCCGTATTGGTGAGAAGGGCGATCACGGCCAGCGTCACGCCCATCGACATCGCACCGGTATCACCCATAAAAAATCGCGCTGGAAAAATATTAAACCAAAGGAAGGCAAGAAGCGCTCCAATGATCACTGCGCAGAAGGCGGCCAAATCATAACGGCCCTGAAGAAAAGAGATAACCGCAAACGCGGCAAAGGATGAAACGAGCGTTCCGCCGGCCAAGCCATCAAGGCCATCGGTTTGATTAACGGAAAACGCCGTTGCCACAACCACCGCGATAAAAAGTGGAATATACCACCAACCAATGGTCACATCACCAATGAATGGAACGTACAGCACGTTCCAATCAAGCTTGAAATAAAACCAGAGAGCACCAATGCACGCCACAACCGCATATAAAAGAAGCCGGTGGCGAATATCAATCCCTCCGCCATTTCGCCCAATGCGACGCACATTTAAAAAATCATCCGCTAAACCAATAAGGCCGCTTGCAACAAGAGCAAAAAGCGGGAGCCATGTTTGTCCGCGCGAAAGAAAATTAAGTTGACCCAAGAAAGAATCCGGGAACAAGAAAATGATGATGGCAAAAATCGCGGCAAGAAATGCGGTTGTTCCCCAAACGAGAACCCCTCCCATGGTTGGGGTGCCCTCTTTATTTTTGTGAAGTGCATGATACATCGGCGCCTGCTTTTTCTCACGCAAGGATTTGCCAAGGCGATAGCGATATAAAAAATGAGTGAGCGCCGGCGTCCAGAGCACGGTCAATAGAAAAGCGAGCGTTGCGAGCGTTAGAATTTTTGCGATCAAAAAGGTATCAACCATAGTATGAGACGTTTATCAGCACAAGAAATAAGGTGGCGATAAAAATAAAAATACCGGCAATCGTACTCGCTCCAACCAGAAAGAGACTCAAAACTCGATCACGTTTCCAAATCCCAACGGCAAGACAAAAATTTAGGAAGATGATGGTCATTTGTGCCACCGGCCCAGAGAAAATCATCCACCACGACCCCACCCGATCAACGCCAAAATGAATATTATAGTGCAAAGGGACTGATGGTTCTGCCATCATTTCCGGCCATAATCGCCAAAAAATAAACCCGAGAGAAAGAAGAAAACAAGCGAAAGCCACTCCAAGGCTCACTTTCACGAGTCGCTCGTGCCAAAGCTCCCCCACGGCCGTACGAATGCCACGAAAAACCTTTTTATTCGCCATAGAATTCAAAATAAGTATACTCCATCCTTGACGTTTTTCCTAACTTTCGCTACAATACTCCTCGTTCCGATAGATTCGGATTTCTAAAACTTCAAGCGATATGGCACATAAAAAAGCCCAAGGCTCTACCAGTAATGGCCGCGATTCCGTGGCCAAACGTTTGGGCCTTAAAAAAACCGATGGAGAGACTGTTAAAGTCGGACAAATCATCCTCAAGCAACGTGGGACAAAATATCATCCCGGTCACAATGTTTTGCGTGCCAAAGATGATTCCCTTTACGCGATCGTGAACGGCATTGTCAAATTCAATCAAAAAAAATTACCAAACTTCCATGGCGCTCTGCACCTCAAGACGATCGTCAATGTCGTCAAAGGGTAAAACAAAAACATCGGGGCTTGCGAGCCTCGATGTTTTTTATTTCTTTTTATTGCGTCGCGATCGTAACAAGATTTGTTCCTAAGAAAATCGGATCTCCGATCTCAAACCGTGCAAACAAGGTGACCGGAATATCAATCACTTTTTTTGCCCAGTCTTCTCCGTACAGATTTATGGCCAGTTCTTCACTCGAAATCCAACGAAGGATCGGGCGATACGCATCATCGGGATTCTCTTCAACGAGATAAACTTTCGGATCACTTTGAATTTTTACCAGCTTAACTCCGGGTTTTGGTAACATCGGGCCCGCAAGATTCAAGAGCGGAAGTGTAGCATCTGAAACGACTTTTACTTTATCGAAAGAATTCTCGTAAGTGAAATAGGTTTGAGCATCCATAAAGGGTCGACGTTCAAAATCCTCTGTAACGTAGTAGACGGTTGAGAAATAGGGACTGCGAATGTAATCACCGATTTCAACGGAAGAAACAAGCTCTTCCAATCCCGTGACAGGCGAAGGTGCGGTTAACTCGGTATAAGAAAGGATTGGGGGAGACAAAGAGTTAGCTCCTGTGTCATTCGCGGATGGAGTAACCGGTTCAACAAGGGCAATGGATTCACTCGTGAGTGTATCGAGAATAATCGCGAGATCAGTGCCTTCTACTTTTATCATCACGTCATTTCCCCAATCCCCCGGCATGGTAAAGACTAACATTCCCTGATTTGCCATGGGGCCGGCAAGGTTAACCCAGCTCAACCCACCATCTAAGGAATAATACAAAGACACATACGGGATCGTTCCGGTAGACGTCCACGTAACTGCGGTTTGCTCTTGAGTACTCAATGGAGTTGTCGTTTCCCCATTATCTTGCGAGACGATAAGGTTGGAAAGGTCGGGCTTTGGTGCGGGAGTGGAAAAGCTGCTACTTCCGCATCCTTTTGTCCCGGCTATGACAGTAAGAGGATCTGTTTCAACACCATCACCGTTACGATAGATGACAGAATAGGTATAGGCATTTCCACAGGAGAGACCAGTATTCTGCCACGTATTTACAGCGATCCAGTCGGAATTGGCTCCGGTGCGAGAAAAGTAATACCCAGAGGAACCGGAGGTATCGTTTGGAAAACTATCAACTGTAAGGGTGACGCTGTCTTTATTTGAAGTGTAGGAAAGACCCGTGGGGGTATCGGCAAGGGTATATTTTGTGGCTGAGGTGCCATAACTACTCGTATTAAGAACAATATCGTTGAATTGAACATCGTAGGTATATTGGGTATTTTCAGAAAGAGATGAGTTGGTAATCGATGTCGTTCCAACAGCATTCAACCCAAGTTCAGTCACGCTATTTTTCCTCGCTTGCCATTGATAAAGACCAGAGCCTGTTTCCGTGACAACTGCTGGTTTATTGATAACAATTGATGAAGAGGTGATCGTTCCAAATGTTGGAGTACCAACCGCAGAAGGGGCGATAAGATCAACGGAAAAATCCGGGTTACCACCCATTGCAACCCATGCGCTTTGCCCAGCCGTATTGCTAATTCTCGCTTGCCAGTGATAAGCCGCGGACGTCAATCCGGTTACTGTCACTGTCCCAGTCACCGGGGAACCGGAATACACAACAGCGTCTCCGGAATGAGTTACGGCATTGGAAAAAGCGATTCCATTTTCTCTGATTTCTACCTGCGGAATCAGAGAATCGGGGTTATTCGAAGAAGAAAGATTAAACTTGAGCACAACAGTTGATTCACCAGTATACACGGCAGGTCCGATGGCTGTTGATCCATCGGCTTTATATTGAGATAACGCACTTGGAACAGATGGGATGAGGAATTCGTAAGCTCCGGCATCCGGGGTTAATCCTTGTGGTCTTGTGTTATCATCCTTATCAGTCAATACACTCACATCGGCACCAAGATTGATTGCAGGCGAACCGGATAATAAATGGATATCAAGTGATCCGACATTTAAAAAGAGCGGGTCACCATACACGGAATTGCTCTCGTAACCGTTGGTAACGTGATAGGTTGTCCATGTAATATCCGACACTCCATAATTCAGCGTAGCGAATTTATTATCTGACGGGTGGTAAAAAACATTGTGATCAGCTGTCTGATACGGAATACTTGCGGCGTCAAGGACAACCTCGTATGGAAAATTATTATAAAAAATATTATTCTTAATCGTCCAACCGCTTCCTCCGGTCATTTGAGCGACCCAAAAACCACCGCGCGTAAAACTTCCCGAGCCATTATTATAAAAAGTTGAATGATAAATCGTACCTGTTGACGAACCGGTCATCGCGAATCCTGAATTTAAATTATCATGCGCGACAGAATTATAAATATTTAAATTTTCGACGGTGTCATGCGAGGTGTAGCCATCTCCGCTCGCCGCCTGCCCGACCGTCCCATTTGAAAAAGAAGTACAATTCTTTATCGTGTAATTTGAACCTGTCCCCTTAAAACTCACTCCATCCCAATAATTATTGTTTGTTGTATTATTATCAAACGTTAAATTACTCGACTCGACAATAACCGCGATACCGTTTGCTCCCGTGCTGTATCGACCAATAGAATTTTTTATGATCGTATCTGTCACCTGACCCACCTCAATCGAATTACTTCCATTATATTCTGCAAGGAAATTATCAACCGTCCCTGAAATGGTGCCATTCCTTAAATTCTGCAGAATCAAACCACCGCCGGTATTGTAACTTGAGGTCGAATCCGTTAACGAATAAGTTAAATTCGTTGAACCCTTAATTTCAATTCCATCCCCGGTATTTCCGAGCCCCGGGCCACCACCTGCGACTAAATGAGAAGCATTGAGGACTCCCGTTATCGTCCCATTCCTTCCAATTAGAATACCACCGAGACCATTATTCTGAGCCGTTAGATAGGATGCGGTTAAATTAGTGATCGTGATAAACCAGATACCCGTACCAGCATTTCCCGTTGAGGTGATATGATCGGCAGTCACATCCGTTGTCGTTCCGGTCCCAGTGACAAGAAAAGCATAACTCGCGTTCGTCGCGCCAGTAACGGTAATATTTGAGTATCTTGTATTTGATTTGTACCTTGTGTAAACACCAATCGCCCCGCCAACAGTATCAACCGTATCTACAATAATATTCGTCCCCGTTCCATCTAGAAAAAGATCCCATTTTACTGCATTTTGTACTTTGACATTCTGAATGGTGATATAACTAGTATTCACTGAATAAATGGCATAATTTCTTACTCCCCCGGCATTAAAAATCGGTTTATTCCCGCTTCCAAAGGCATCGATCGTGATGGGATGTTGGTCACTCCCGGATTGGGCAATGGTGAGCTGTTCATTCCACGTTCCTCCCCGTTTAAAATAAATAAAATCACCGGCAAGGAACGTTTTAAGATTAACATCTGCAACGGTTTTATAGACGGAATCAGTTCCTCCGGTTGTTTCAAATGTAATTGGATTATAGGTTAAAAAATCAGGCGTTGCAGAGGCGGGATTTGTATCCGTGATATCAGGATCAACGTAATAGGAGGTTGCGTGAGCGGAAGAATGAACAAAAACAATAAAAAACAAAGCAAACACGCAAGAAATGAACGCATGCCCGCCTATTCTCTTGCTCCAATATTTCATCTCTGGACTGATATCCACATTCTCTCCGATCCTTATTTTTCAGCAAATAGTATATCACGAAAACAAGCTCATAAACACAAATCCAAATATCGAGGGATCGACCTCGATATTTTATATTTACCGTTTATTTCTTTGCCGCGGCTTGGATGAATTTTACAAATAATGGATGTGGAGCCAATGGACGACTCTGAAACTCCGGATGAAATTGAACCCCCACAAAAAACGGATGATCTTTGATTTCTACAATTTCCACGAGACGATCGTCAGGAGATGTGCCGGCCAAGACAAGCCCCGCATTCTGAAGCTCCGCACGATACGCATTATTGAACTCATAACGATGGCGATGGCGCTCGGAAATCTTCTCCTGCCCGTAGGCTTCGCGAGAAATCGTCTCGGCTTTCAAGACGCACGGATAGCTCCCAAGACGCATGGTATTTCCAAATTGTTTTTCTTCCATCTTTTGTTCCTGATCCTCCATCAAATGAATCACCGGGTGTTTTGTTTTTGGATTAATCTCTGTGGTATTGGCATCGGCCCAATCCAAGAGATGACGCGCATATTCAATCACCGCGCATTGCATGCCATAGCAGAGTCCAAAATACGGAATCTTTTTTGTTCGAGCATATTCAATTGCGGCAATCTTTCCTTCCACTCCGCGCGATCCAAAGCCCCCAGGAATTAAGATGCCATCGTAATTGGAAAGCTCTTGTAATTTCTCGGGAGATTGCTCATATTCTTCGGAATTGAGCCAAGAAATTTCCGGCTTCACCCCTACGGAAACACAGGCATGCTTAATAGCCTCAAGAACAGAGATATAGGCATCGGAAAGCGTAAAATCCCCGGTCGAAAAGTATTTCCCAATCACCCCAATTTTCACTGGCGTCTTTGCTGTCTCCAATTTTTCCGTAAATTCATTCCAGGCAGAAAGATCATTCTGTTTAACCTTCAGCTTAAAACTCTTTAGGACAAGAGAAGCGAATGATTGCTCTTCGAACATTGCCGGAATATGATACACCGATTTTGCATCCGGAGCGGAAATAATATGTTCCCAAGGGACAGAACAAAATTGCGCGATTTTTTCCTTGCGAGGTTTATCGATCGGCAATGTTGAACGACCAATAATGAAATCCGGCTGAATGCCGGCCGCATTCAATGTGCGAACCGCATATTGTGTTGGTTTCGTCTTCATCTCCCCAATGGATGGGGGAACCGGCAAATAACTCACCAGCACAAATCGCACGGCATTTGGATCATGCGCTTTCATCATGCGTCCAGCCTCAAGGAAAAGAACGTTTTGATATTCCCCAACCGTTCCACCGATTTCAATAATCGTCACATCGGCCTTTGCCTCTTGGGACGCATGTTCAATACGACGAATCACCTCTTCCGGTACATGCGGAACCACTTCGACGCATTTCCCGTTATACTCAAGATTCCTTTCCCGCTCAATCACGGTCTGATACACGCGACCGGTGGTCATATAATTCATGCGTGTGATGTCCCGCCCTAAATAGCGCTCATACGTCCCCACATCCTGATCGGTTTCATCACCATCCACGGTCACAAACACTTCCCCATGTTCCACCGGATTCATGGTCCCGGCATCCACATTGACGTACGGATCGATTTTAATCGAGGTGACGGTATATCCTTTTGCCTGAATCGTGAGACCTAAAGCCGCGGAAGACGTTCCTTTTCCAACGCCGCTCATCACGCCACCGACAACGAAAAGATAATGATGTTTCATAAACGAAAGATCGACCTTTTGGGGTCGATCATGTCATTAAGTAGATGATTCAATAGAAACGGAGATAACGGCTTCAAAACCGCTTGGAACCGTGACCGTCGCTTCAAATGTGCCAACTTCTTTTTGCGGCTCAAAGCTGATCCAAGATTCCGGAATCGAAAATCCAATTTTTTTAATGGCAAGAGAGATATCTTTTGCCGTTACCGCCCCGTAGAGTTTGCCGTGATCCGCCTTTGCGGAAATGACACATTCTTTTCCCTCCAAAGAACTCGCGATTTTTTTCTCCTCTGTTTCCTGCTTTTTCTCGCGACGCGTTTGCGCCTTTTCCTGCTCTTTGAGCGTTCGCAAGGCCTCCTCGCTCGCTTCAATGGCAAAATGCTGTGGAAATAAAAAATTCCGCGCATACCCCTCCGAAGTTTCAATCACCTCCCCCTTTTTTCCAAGATCTTTGACGTCCTCGATAAGGATAATTTTCATACGGCACCATGATAGCGATTTTTACCCCTCCACGTCAAAGATGTTGTGCACGACCAAGAATGGCGACTGCCTTTTCAATCATGGGTTGCAAATCACGATAGGTGGACCATCGTGAAACCTTCTCGAGCGGGACCCACGTGACGGCAAGAATCCGCTCTCCTTCTTCCGCATGAGCCGGCGGCACCAGTTTTTGATCCTTCGACGCCTCAAAAAGGAAATAATGAATAAACTTATGAATCATCATTCCCTTCCAAACAAAACGATCCTTAAACCAAATATCAATGGTTCCCAAAGCCCCCGCATACACAAGCGTGGTGACCCCAAGCTCTTCTCCGATTTCTCGCTCGGCCGCTTGGCGCAAGGTTTCGAGCCGTCGCACATGCCCTTTGGGGAACGTCCAATGACCGAAAGCATCTCGCAACATCGCAATCTGAACACCGCGTTTCGTTTTTCGAAAAACCAAACCTCCGGCGGACACTTCGGTCCGGACTTTACGGCCTCCTCTCCTTTTACCTTTGCGTGAGGAAATCGATCGCCGTGTCGAACTGTGGATCGGTTCCGGCATTATAATCGTCTAACGTTAATTCGATAATTTGATCGGGCGTGATTCCAATTTCATTGATAGATCGACCACTTGGCGTCAACCATTCTGCCACCGTCACTTTCAAAGCAGACCCATCGGGGAATTCATGATATTCCTGCACCGACCCCTTTCCGAATGTTTGCATCCCCATGAGTGTTGCCAAATGATAATCCTGAAGAGCGCCGGCCAAAATTTCCGTCCCCGAGGCGCTTCCCTCGTTTACGAGAATGACGGTTGGAATAGAAGCAAGTTGAGCCGCTCCCGATGACGGGAATTCAAATTCGGTTTCTCCCACACGCTCAATCACCGCGGTTTTTCCATCAAACCAATAGCCGGCGAGATTGATGGCTTCGGTAAGAAGTCCACCTGGATTATTTCGCATATCGAGAACAATCCCTTTTGCATCCGCGGCAAGAATATCCTGAACCGCTTGATCAAAAAGAGGCGTCGTTTCCTCGTTAAACATGGAAACCTCAATCACCGCGACCCCATCGTCACGAATGCTCCAGGTGACGCTGTCCACATCAATCTCTTCGCGCGTGAGAGTCAAATCGAATGTCTCCTCGGTTGCTTCGCGATAAATCGAAAGGGTGACCGGTGTTCCGATCTCTCCACGGATTTTCATGACCGTTTCATTCACCGACCAGTCATAGGTGTCTTCTCCATCTACCGAAAGAATGTAATCTCCAGAAAGGAGTCCTGCGGACTCGGCCGGGCTTCCAGCCAGTGGAGAAACAATGACAATAAGATCATTTCGTTTCCCAATCTCCGCCCCAATACCCGAAAACTTCCCATCAAGCTCTTGGGTAAATTCTGTTGCCATCTCAGGATCGAAAAATGTCGTATACGGATCACCGAGCGCATCAACCATTCCCTGAAGTGCCCCATAAAAGAGAACGTCATCAGCAACCGGCGTGCGGAGATAAGAATCCTCGATGATCGACCAGGTTTCTTTGAATAATTCAAAATCCAATGTCTCTTCACTTCCAAAAAGCGATCCATCGGGAATGATCGATGATCCATTTCCGGAAAGCGGATCTTGTCCCTCTTGCCATTGTCCAAGGAGAAATCCTCCATAAAAAAGCATGACCGCAATACTTGCGACAAGCAATAAATACCCAAGAGAAATTCCCTTTTTTAAGGGAAGTGGTTCTTCCATATGGGAGAATCTTACCATAAGGGAAAAAGAAAAACCATGGGCAAAAACCCGAAAATTTGATACGATCAACCCATCTATGTCGATTGGAATTCGCCGATTAATCTTTGCGTTTTTTCTTGTCTTCTTTGCGATCATGGCTCCGATTCTGGTTCTCTACACCGCCGGGTATCGTCTCAATATCAGCGATGGAATTCTCACAAGAACCGGCGTCTTAAGTGTGGAAACAACTCCCAAAGGAGCGGCCATTTTTTTGGATGGCGAGGACACCGGAGAAATTTCAACCATCATTTTTAAACATCTTCTTCCCGGGGAACATCTCTTAACGATTTCAAAAGAGGGATACCATGCCTGGGAAGATACCATCGAAATTTCGGAAGGTCTCACCACCACCATCAATCACCTACTTCTTTTTCTTGAAAACGATCCAACCCTCACCTTCAAAAAACAAATCAGTGCCATTGCCCCACATCCGAGTGGATCCCTCGTTGCCTATACGGTTGACAGTATTGATCTTCGAGAACTCTGGCTCTATGACTCCTCAAATCAAATCCAAACACAGCTTCTTCAAACCCCCATCGCAACGGCTGTGGATGAGATCACCATTGATTGGTCCTCGGAAGGAACGTATCTCCTTTTTTCTGATGCGAAAGGGGGCATCAAAAAAATTTACCAATCAACCGGAGAGGAAATTTCACTTCCAACCATTGCACAAGAAGCCGACTTTCTCTCATGGCATCCAAGTGACGATCGCATTCTCACGGTCGTTCACGGGGAAGCGGTCACGCAAATCGATCTCACAAACGGTCGTGAAGCCCTGGTGAGCGAGGCAGACAGTTCCCTCACCCTTCTTGATGCGAGCATTCTCTCGTTTGTGGATAACGGCACGTATGTTGAGCTTCGACAATTGATTGGCGCCCAACAAAATCTCATTGCTCTTCTGCCGCGATCCGCCTACGACGTCGCGCTTCGCGATGGACAGTATCTCGTTCTCACCAATGCCTCGCACGGTTTTCTTCTTCTTGATCTTACGGCAGATCAGCCCATCCTTCTTGAATCACGCGGGACCCTTTTTGACTGGCTCGATAGCGAATCCGCGCTTCTTTGGAGTGATGGATATGAGATCAATCTCTATACTCCAACTTCGCATGAGACCACATTCATCCTTCGACAAAGCGAAACCATTACAAATATCGTTTGGCATCCGAGCGGCGATGCCATTCTCTTCTCAACCGCGCACGCCCTTCGTGCCATTGATCGCTACCTCCTTGGAACAGAACGACAAATGACCACGCTTCTCGAGGGGGCGAACCTCGAACGTGTCTGGATGGAAAAACATGGAAAATATTTTTACTTCCTTGGAACAAATCAAGACGAAACCGGACTCTTTGAGCTTCCGCTACGATAAATTCGTACGGACGGTTGTGCGCGTTAAAAATTCGCGAAGCGCTTCCCGGCGATCACGGAGCACGGGCAATTTTGTATTTCGAAGTGACGCAAATTTTGGACGCTTCGCGGGTTTTGGAAATTCCGCCGAAGTGCATGGGTGAAACGGCGTTCCGACGTGTGCCAAAGAAAAAATCTCTTGGGCAAACTCATACCAGGTCACTCCCGGCCCTTCGTTCACCAGGTGATAGATGCCCGACTTCTGATGCTCAAGAATCATATTGAGCGTGGCGCGAGCAATATCAACCGTATAGCTCGGCGACCCGACTTCCTCGTTCACAACCGTGAGTTCCGGTTTTTCTTTTGCCAGGCGCAACATCAAAGCCACGAAGCTCTCTTTGCATTCTTCGGAAAGCCCGGGCTCACCAAAAATCTTCGAAAGACGACACAAGAAATATTCACCACCCATTTCCTGAACAAATCGCTCTCCCGCGGCCTTGGTTTCTCCGTATTTTGAAATGGGCGCCGGAAGATCATCTTCGCAATAGCCCTCGGGTTTATCGCCGGCAAAAACATAATCCGTGCTGTAATGCACAAATCGCGCACCGATTTCTCGAGCGGCTTCAGCAAGATGGCGCGGCCCTTCGGCATTAATGGCGTATGCCAAAGGATAGAGAGCTTCTTCTTCGACCTTATCAACAAAATTATAGGCGGCGGCGTTGATGATGACATCGGGACGCCATTCTTTGATGGCCGCCATTGTCTCCTCACGCTTGGTGATATCCAATTCCTTTCGATCGGTTTTCCTTAGCGTGTATCCCGCTTCATCAATCACGCGAGCAAGATCTTTTCCGAGCATCCCCCGTGCCCCGGTTAATAAAAATTTCATATTAGAATGGAAGCATTAAATCGGAAAATGCCGGAGCTTCGCGATCACGGTTCGACAGAGTGAGCTCTCCTTTGATCGGCCATTCGATTCCAAATGCCGGATCATCATATCGAACATTCGCATCCAAGACTTTTTGATACTCATTGGAACACTTATACAAAAAATCACAATCTGATAACGCATAAAATCCATGTGCGCATCCCTCGGGGATGAGGAGCATCTTCTTGTTCTCGGCCGAAAGCTCAATCCCAAACCATTGGCAATACGTGGGACTGGCTTTTCGAAGATCAACCGCAACATCATAGACCGCTCCGCGCACGCAACGCACCAACTTTGCCATGGATTTTGGGGGAAGTTGAAAATGAAGCCCACGTAAAGCGCCTTTCAACGATGAAGAATGACTATCTTGTCGCCACTCGGTTGGGAGTCCGAGCGCGCGAAATTTTTCTTCATTAAAACTCTCGAAAAAAAATCCGCGATCGTCCCCAAACACATCGGGCTCAACCACGCGAACGCCTGGAATGATTGTTTCCGTCACGTTCATAAATTAGGGATCAATCCCAAATTGCAAACGATACCAACGTCGATACCCCGAGCTTTCCCGAATCGGTTTCCACCAATTTTCATTGCGTTTATACCACGAGACCATATGGCCCAATCCCTCTTCAAATGTATACGTCGGGGTCCAACCAAGTTCCTGTTCGATTTTTGAAAAATCAATCGCATACCGACGATCCTGCCCAGGGCGATCATTGATAAACGTTAACATATCCTCTTGATATCCCATCACCGTGAGCAAAGCGCGACCCGCCTCCGCAATCGAATACTCCGCATTTCCTCCCATCATATATGTTTCTCCCAAACGACCACGTTCAAGAATCGCAAGAATTCCCAAGGCATGATCTTTCGCATGAATCCAATCACGCACTTGCCGGCCATCGCCGTGAATCATGATGGGCTTTCCCTCGAGGATATTGGTAATCGAAATCGAAAGAAATTTTTCCGGATACAAATACGGTCCGTAATTGTTCGTGCAATTCGAGATGGTTCCCGCAAGACCATGGGTGGCAATGGCCGCACGGACAAGATGATCGGAAGCGGCTTTTGTGGCGCTATACGGATTGCGTGGAGCGTACGGGGTTGACTCGTTAAACTTCGGATCCTGTGGACCAAGATGTCCAAACACTTCATCGGTACTCACATGATGAAAACGTTTTTCATATCGAACGCACGCATCAATCAAGCGCTGAACTCCCAAAATATTCGTGAGGATAAACGGATCGTTGTCGACAATCGAACGATCCACATGCGTCTCGGCCGCAAAATTCACGACCGCATCAACTTCTTGTACCAGCGTCTCCACCAACTCGCGATTGGTGATGGAGCCATACACAAAACGATACCGAGGATGCGTTTGTATATCCAAGGTGTTTGCCAAATTGCCCGCATAGGTGAGGGCATCCAAATTGATCACCTGCCAATCTGGGCGGTGAGCAAAAATCGTTCGAATAAAGTGAGAACCAATGAAACCGCATCCTCCGGTTACCAGCACTTTCATAGTACCCATTACCTTATCCCCTGTGGTTTTCTTGGTCAAGTAAGGCCAAAATGTGAGGTTTTGCAATGGTCCAAGCGCTGATGGTGATCCCATCAATAATGGCACCCGAGGCAATGGAGGCATCAATTTCCTGCGGGCTCATTTCAAAGTGTTCAAACTCTTCCGTGACATCCGGTTGAATCTCATTCGCCTCAACAAGATCAGAGGCAAGAAAGACATGAGCACGCGCATTGGAGCGCCCATTTGAAATCGCAAATTTTCCAACCTCCTTGAAAACATGAGCGGTAAAACCAGCCTCTTGTCCAAACTCGACTCGCGCGGCTTGAATCGGACTTTGACCTTCGTCGATTCGTCCACACGGAAATTCGATCTGCTCCTCATCGAAGAGCGGTCGATATTCTTTATTCAAAAGGATCTTTCCCTGCGCCGTGAGCCCTACAATCACCACGGCCCCTGGATCATCCATGTAGTGATAGGTAATTTCCTGACCTTTGGGACCAAGAAAATGATCAATACGATACGTCCACCAAGGATTTTCCGCCTTGACTTCGGACGATAATTTTTTCCAATGATAGAGACTCATAGATTTTTAAAAGCGGCTTGCAATTCCTTTGCAACATCAGCAAGTTCGAAATCCGCGGGTGACAAACGTTTGAATGATCGCTCGATTCCTTGGTAGCGTGGCATCACATGAAGATGCGTATGCATAACTTCTTGCCCGGCATCTTTTCCGTTATTCATGCCAAGATTATATCCGGTGGCTCCAAGCGTTTTGAGAATGACGGGAGCAATCTTCCAGAGTGTTCTCATGATCGCCACGGCATCCTCCTCCGAATTGGCCGATAGATTCTCAGCATGATTTTTTGGAATAATGAGCGTATGCCCCTTACTCACCGCCGCAATATCCAAAAATGCGACGGTTTTTTCGTCCTCATAAAAAATTTGACTCGGGATCGTATGATTTGCAATCTGACAAAATAGACAGGATTCGTTTTGCATAAGCTTTCTTTATTTGTACGTTATTGAGAGGAAGAAGACAAGAGGGATTTCCCGATCCAGGGGGTAAGAAATCCAAGAACAATAAGAATCGGCAACCAATCCCCAAAAAGATCACCCTCTCGCCAGAGAATGATCACACAAAAAAGCGAAAGAAGCCCGGTCAAAAAAATCGAGACGCTCTTTTTCGATTCGACGGGATAAACACACCAAAGAACAACAAAAAAAATCATGACAAAAAGAAACCAATGCACTGAAAAAACCGCACTCACAAATCCCGGGCGCCAATAATCCGCGAACCAGAAAAAAAGATAGGCAATAAGCGCCGAGAAACATCCTGTTTTTGCGATTGATGGAATCGACATATTACAAGCCAAAGGGGAGACGGTCGCGAACTGCCGCGAGAAATCCCCAAAAATTTAATGGTTCATTGAGAAAACGAATCCGAATTTCATGGAGGCGAACCGTGGCATCCTGTTCAACAATTCCCGGGGTCGAGAGCACAAATTTCGCATCACCGTTTTCATCCCAAATTCCATCTGTCGAAAAGGTGACCGATGCTTTTTGCCACTCCCCCTCTTCTGTGGGCTCGGCAACCGTGGTGAGAACATCGTTGATGCCACGCTCATCGAGATCGGTCATGCCACCAATCGAAAGTGGGAACGGATTGAAAAACGCCTCACGTGAAAAAGAGAATAACCCATCTCCAGTCATTTTCACGTCCCCACATGGGGTCACTCCGGCAAGAATTCCGCTCTCGTCAATATCGGTCCGAACTTTTTCATGACTCGTATTGAGAACAATCGCTTCCGATCCGATCGTGAGCGTCTGCACTCCCTCGGCATGGTAGGTTTCGCACTCAATGAATTTTGCATCCGTATAAAATGTCGTGGCACGCGGTTCGGCTAAATATCCCGTATCGTCCCCAATAAAGAGTTGGTTAAGAAACGTGACGTATCGTTGTGACGTCGCAATGGTATGCCAAAAAATATCACTCGTTCCCACCAGCTCCACTTGATAGACGCCCTCCGGCCAACCGCTTTCGTGAATCGAAATCGTTTCTTCCTGCGGAAGCTGATTCTCCGTCACGTTCCCATCGTCCTCGAGAGGTGCTTCGAACCAAATTTCTCCCTCTTCGTTGCGCACACGCACCAGGGCATCATCCGCTCCGATGGTTCGATTCATATCCCAATACATCACGTCCAGATCAAACGATTCATTTTTGAGATACGTCACATAGCGATGATAGCCACGGAGGCTCATGGAGATCGTTTGCGTTCTCCCCAGAGGAAGATAGGTTGAGAGACGATACGGCGTCTCGAGTTCATACCCCAGAACGGCAATTTCTGATCGTGCGGGAAGCTCATCAAGAAAACGTGAGATCGATGTGACATCATGATTTCGAGCGAACAATCGCATTCCATCTTCTTCAATCACCTGCCAATCTAATGACTCAATGAGTTCGGAAGCGAGCGGAGCCACCTCAAACGCATCTGCAACGATATCAACCCGCGGCCCAACTTCAATGAGTGGCTGACCTTCGCTTTGATAGAGAAGCTCAACTTCAATCTCTTGGAAATCCGTTGCCGGCTTGTGAACGGAAAAATACGTGGGTTCGCTAAGAATCGAAATCAAGGCATCGCCATTCTCATCGACCTCGAGATCGGAAACACGATCATCCGGCAAAAGACGATCAATAAATGGGCTGTATCCCCCCATTTCCAAAACAGCCTCTCGCACACCGCTCGGGGCGATATCTATCCACAGCAAATAACCAAAAGACCAAAGGGAATAAGAACAAGTACCACTTGCATCAATCGTGTCCCCATATTATTCAATGGCATAGAGCGTTTCCTCTCCCACGGTCACGAGACGATCAAGAATGAGCGCATGAGGCCCAAGGATAGTGGTATTCAAATAATCAATGTCCACGTCGGGCAAGGTGATGCCGAAATAGTAAAGCGGGGCAATCGATGCGAGTTCGTCAATACGATCGTACGTCACATCGCTTCGAAGAGGCACGACGACTCGTCGATCAGGAAAAAGATATTTATCCGCGCGATCCACAATAATGATGGCATTGTCCGGAGTCGCGGCAAGAATTATCTCTTTCTTTTCCAAATTTTGCGCAAGATGCTCGCGCGTTTTGATAAACCCATCTTCCCCGCCAAAAACCACCCATCCCGAGGCTCCAAGACTTGCGAGAAGAATCACAACCAAAATTCCCTGTTTCAAACGGGGATACGGAACATCCGCGATCCAAAGGATTGCTCGAGCCATGAACGGAGAAAGAAGCGCAAAGATCGGCAACCAGTACCGCGCATAGGAATTCCCAATGGTGATCGCAAAAGGATCGGGATTATCATTGAATTTCCAACTTCCATAAACCACCACAAGCCAACATACCACCGGTAGAAGCGTGAAAAAATATCTTTTCCACGCCGGCGATTCTTTTTTCCATCCAACAAGCAAAACGCCAATTCCTAAAAGAGCGAGAAGTCCAAACGTTGGATAGAGTAAAAATCCATAATGCCAAACCGCCTGCACGATATTCATCTCGTGAATCCCAAAAGGAAAAATCGTCTGCGCAATCGAGGTCATCCAGGAGGTCTCCACAACAACAGATGAAACAGCAGAACTCGACGCGGGAAGCGTATAACCCGTAAGAAATGGGCTGCCGTAGAGGGAAAAGTTGAGCAAGAGGAACGGGAGAAGAATCACGACAAAACCACCAAGACTGAAAAGAAGATCTTTGAACGAAAAAAACTTTTTACGAAATCCTACGGCAAAAAGGATGATGACCGCCGGAAGAACCCAAATGGCTTCTGCACTGCGAAAAGCAAGCGCCCAAGCAAGAAAGAATCCACCCAAGAGAGGATTAAGAAATGTCCATGAATTTTTCACAGGCTTCACCATCCACACCCAGGCCGCGAGAATCAAGAAACTCACAAACCCAACATTATGCATAAGCGGACGTCCGGCGTAATACCAAAATGCCGGATGAATCGCGAGAAAAAAACTCGCCAGATACGCAAGCCAACGATTCTCAAACATTTTTTTAACAAGTGAAAACCAGGCAAGGACAGCCAGGACTGCAAGAAGTGGCGTCACAATGAAAATCAAATTTTCATCGATGAATCCAAAAAAACCCGCAAGCACCGGAAGGCCCAAAAAACTTCCGGGAACGATTTTTTCTCCAAGGGCTGCCATGCTCCGGGGATGAATGATTCCTTGAACCTCCGTGTTTGCGGGTTCGGAAAAACTCATCGCTTCCCCATCGGAAATGTGTTGCGCAAAAAGATAATTCGCTCGTTCATCCGGAGAATTCTGCATGGAACCCACGCCAGAGCTCACCCAAAAACAAGAACCAAAGAAGACAAGGATTCCCATGACGGAAAGCGCGCGAAGAAACATAGGTTAAAGACTGTAGGTCAAAAGAGAAACAATGGCAAATATCATTGCCACAATGAGGGTTCCTGAAGAAATCTGCACAAAAAGATCAACGCCACTCCAGAGAGCGATCAAAAGAAAAAGCACACCAACCACTTCGAGAATCATCTTAATTTTTCCCCAAATATTTGCTGACTGTAGATGTGTTTTTCGTCGTCGATACCAGCCACCGGCAATCAACAGGATCTCGACGCCAATGATGGCAAGTGCCAAAATCGGATTTACGTGACGAATAACAATCAGAAGAACAACAGAACCGATTAAAATTTTATCCGCCACGGGATCGTAAAAAATGCCCCACGGCGTCACTTGATTTCGTACACGAGCAAGTGTGCCATCCACCGCATCTGTTAATGCCGTGAGAAGAAATAACGGAACCCCAACATCGTAATTCTCGTACAAGAGAAAAATAATGACAAAGGGCGTAAGAATCAACCGTAAAAGCGTGATGTGATTCGGTTCAACCCAGCGTGGAATCCACGAAATAAGCGGATAAAAAAAACGATCGTGCGGAAAAAGTTTTGCGGGTTGATTTGGCATAGAATCGTGGAAAGATATCTCTCCTCATGATAGCATAGTTTTATGATATTTCGAGTGATTCAAAGAAATTTTCTATTTTTTGGAAGCAGTATCGCAACCGTGCTTTGCGCTCTATTTCTCCAAAATAGCGCGGTGGGTCTTTTCTGTTTTCTGATTTGGATTATGACGGCCGGAGCATTAATCGGTCCTCGCGTGGCCCCCCTGGCCATCCGCTGGGTTCAAACAATTCTTGGATCCATCATCACACTCAGCGTCTTCTCGATTCTCGGCACGGCGATTTTTTGGCTCACCCCCATGCCGTTCTCGATTTTCATTTTGCTTTTTCTTGTCACTTCTTTTCTTGTTTTTCTTCTTCGAGCTCCGCACGAGCACCCCCATCACGAAAAAGAAGCAACACCAAAAGGTTTTTTTCTCGCGGCAACGGCGGTCGTTGGATGTTTTGCCCTCTTTTGGACCGTCATTTCACAAACGCAAATCATTGAAGCCGTACGTGGCCCCTGGGAGGTTCTATCACCAACCGTTCTTTTTGCTTTTTTTCTTGCCGCCCTGCTCCTCGCTTTTCTTTTTGCATCGTCCTCCCATTCTCCTCTCTTGATTCTTCTTTTCGCGGTTCTTTTCTTTTCCGGTATTTCTCTTACGGCCGTCCTCTATCCATTGGGATATGGGTTTGATCCTTTTATTCATGAGGCAACGGTCCTTCATATCTTTGAACATGGAACCATTACGCCAAAGCCGCTCTACTATCTTGGCCAATACGTCCTCGAGCTTGGCGCCATGCATCTTTTTTCGCTTCCACTCGATCTTGTGAATCGATTCCTTGCGCCGATATTAGCAACGGTTCTTCTCACAACAAGTGGATTCGTTGCATTCTCCTCCTGTCATAAATCATCCCTCGCCCTTTTTTCACTTTTTCTTCTTCCCTTGAGCGCTTTTATTTCGACAACTCCCCAGGCGCTCGCCTACATGCTCACCACAAGCCTCATTCTGCTCTCTCTTCCCCGAATCTTGAAAAAAGAATCTCCGGTTCCGTTTTGGGTGCTCGGGATTCTTGTTCTTGCCATCCTCTGCCTTCATCCGCTCGCCGGCATTCCAGCTCTTTGGTATTTTTTTGCGCTTCTCATGACATCGAAAATTACGCATACCGTCCTTCGCCGAACGCTTCTCATCATGTTTTCCCTGATTGGCGCCATATCCATTCCTCTTGTTTTTCTTCTCCAAGCAACGATCACAAATCTCCCGGTCACCGTCTCCTTCGATCATCTCTTCGACATCTCTCGCCTTTCCTTCCCATTCTTTTTTGAAAATTTCGGGAATCCGTTGCTCGATTTTTTCTATCTTCTCATTGGAAACGGGGTTGTCCCTATCGCGATTCTGGCGGGGATTGGCTTGTTCTTGATGCGCAAAGAAACAACCTCCTTGCCGTTCCTTCCGCTCATCGGAGCGCTTGTTTGTTTTCTCAATTATTGGTTTCTCTCCACCACGCTTGAGTTCTCATTTCTCATTGAATACGAACGCCAAGATTATGCGCTCCGCCTGCTCACGCTCACATCGATCTTCCTTCTTCCCTTGGCAGGACTTGCCATCGCTCGAATTGACGAAAAACTGACGATCCATTCAAAAACACTGCGTTCTAGTTTTCTCTTTCTCCTTGCTCTCTGCCTCTCGGCTCAAGTTTATGGAGCGTATCCGCGCGATGATAATTATGCGCGTTCTTCCGGATTTAATGTGACGCAAGATGATTTCAATGCTGTTTGGAGCATTGAGGCGAATGCGGAAGAGCGCCCCTATATTGTTCTTGCCAATCAATCCGTCTCTGCCGCGGCCTTGCATGAATTTGGATTTACAACCTATTATCACGGTGACATTTTCTATTATCCCATTCCAACCGGCGGGGAGCTTTACCAGTATTTTTTGACCATGTCAGAGGAGACTCCCTCACGCGAAACAATGATATCGGCCATGGATCTTGCCGGGGTTGATCGCGCGTATTTTGTGGTCAACGAATACTGGTGGGATGCAGAAGCCATTATTGAACAAACAAAACAACTCACACAAAATTGGTTTGCCGTGGGTGATGGTGCGGTTACGATTTTCGTTTTTGAGCGATAAGCATTTCCAATCGACGCAATAATTCTTTCGTGTAAGCCGAAAGAGCAAACGGAGCGATGGTTTGAGCGATCTGTTGTTGATTTGCCATGAGCGCCACACGATATTGCCGTAATTTCCAGATGGCATGTGCAAACGCCTGTTCACTTCCCGGAGAAAATAAGAATCCGTTTTTTCCTTCTTTCACAAGCTCTCCCACCCCCCCGATGTCGGAGGCAATCACCGGAATACCCGCGGAAAGACTCTCGTAAATAACTGTCGGTGAATTCTCATAACATAAGGAAGGAACCACCACGGCATCAACGGTTCCAAGACACGATTGCAAATGGTCCGCACAAATAAATCCAAGATACGTCAACCGTTTTTCCTTTTCGCATTGCTTCAATACCCAGGAAGAAAGTGTTCCCTCTCCGGCGATCACCAACTCAATGTCCGGCATTTCACGGAGAGCCTCAATAAGAAATTTAATGCCCTTGTGCCATTCGAGCTGACCCACAAAAAGAAGTCGGACCGTATTTTTTTCCGGGGGCTGACGATTCACCATGGGGAAGTTCGGTGCGGGATTTGGGAGAACAATGCGTTCAGATTTTTGAAAAAATTTCCACCGTTGATAGACCGTTGCTAAATAAGTTGATGGAAAAAAAACAAGGCCGGGATTTCCAAATAAACATCGGCAGACTCGCGCATAAAGCGCATAGAAAGGCGTGAGCCACCACGCAATGCGTTCACGTCCAAAAATCAATAACCCAGAAGGATAAATCAGTTGCAAATCATGCACCACGTGCGCATGCGGGAGATGCATGAGCCGAAGCAAAAGAGGAATCATGAGCCCAATCCCCTTCAGATTGTGAGTCATCACGATATCTGGTTGTTCACGCTCGAGGATCTCATGACACTGAAGAGCGGCATGAGGCGAGAACATGTCAATGAGATGCCAAAAAACTCGAATAAATTTTGGATAACGAAAATCATCCAAAATATAGTAAATATTTTTTGGAAAAAATCGATACACGCGTTCCAGAGAACTCGTTCCACGTCTGATTCCGGAACCTTTCGAGCGTGGTGCTGTTGTAATCAAAAAAACATCATGCCCGTACTCCAAGAGAGACTGCACGGTTCGTGCAATCACCTGTTCAGCGCCTCCACGCGCATGCGGCGGATAGAGATTCGTGATAATCCCGATTTTCATATCATCCTCTCACTTCATCATAAACCTTTTTCAAACAGGCGACACCCGCCGCGGTTCCGTACGTTGTTTCAATCCGCATTCTTGCTCGATGACCAAAAAATGGAATCTCTTTTGCATGATCCAAGCACCAACGTAATTTTTCCGCCAAGGCTTCCACATCTTTTGGCGGAAGAATAAAACCGGTTTCTCCTTCCATCACCAAGGTGCGCACGCCCGGAAGATCACTCACCAAAGAAGGAAGACCCGAGGCGCCGGCTTCAAGCGTGACCATCCCAAAAGCTTCGGAACGATCAATGGAAGGAAGAAGGTGCACATCCGCACTGCGATACATGACCGGAAGATCTTCGGCACTCACCCGCCCAACGAATGTCACACGATCGGCGAGCCCAAACTTTCTCGCTTCCTCCTCGTATTGTTTTCGAAGATTTCCATCGCCGACAATAATCGCTCCCCACGCGCGCTCCAAAGAAAGTCGCGCAAAGGCACGTAAAAGAACGGACATCCCCTTAAAATAATGCGCATCATCGAGCCCACCCACAAAAATAAACAGCAACCGATGTCCGCCAGCGGAAAATTCCGGACGGCGATTTTTTCCTTGCGGCGTAAAAACAGTTTCATCGATCCAAAACGGACTCTCAACAAGATGTCGATGTTTTAATCCAATGGAAGCGGCGTAATCTTTGGAGCTCACGAGAATCGTACGAGCACGCTTGAGAATGAACGGCTCAAAAAAACGTCGATGAAGTTCAAAAAACCATCCCTGCCATCCCGATGATTTCGTCTTCATGTGATAGGTGACGACCAGTGGAATGTTCCAAAGAACGGATGCCATCCAAACAAAAATATCTGCCCCGTAGAATGGGTAGTGCAAGTGTAAAACATCAAACCCCCGTAAAAGCCAGAGAAGGGATGGTATGACCGCGGCATGCCCATGAGAAAAAATCGATCGCGTATTCTTCGGATGAAAAACAACCACTTCCTCCCCGGCCGCTTGGAGCGCTAAAACATAGGTCGAGGCGACCGTTCCGATTCCCCCGGCCTCTGGCGGATAAACGCATGAGATATGGGCAATACGCATACTTACCAACGGACCACTGCCAACAAAACTTTCTTATAGAGTTCAATGCAGGGATTCGCAAAACGCTCGACCACCCAATTCGTGACCTCCTGATCATCGATGGAACCTGTAAAAGCTCCCAAGATTATTTGATCCGTAATCGTGCGAAGCGATTGATTCCGCGCACGCATTCGACGGATGGTTTCCCAATTTTCTCCGCGTAACAGTTCACGATAACACCAAATCTTTGCTTCCGCCCAACCGCCCTTGAGGGAAAGAATCCATGTGCCGATTTCAACACAAATGAGAAGCGGAGCAAGAAGGAGCAGTGTTTCGATTTTGAAAATCGAAAACAGAACCATGAGTCGATACAATTCCGTCCATTGAAACTTTTTCGGATTGCGACTGAAGTGATAATCGTGATACGCCTCCGAAGTTGTCACAAGGACGTTCTTGAACCCAGCCAATCGCAGACGAAGTCCAAGCTCCAAATCCTCGTGATACATAAAAAAAGCTTCCTCGAGAAGCCCTACCTTCTTGAGCGCATCAACACGGTACAAAACAGCGGCCCCAGACGCATACGAAATCTCTTGCCCATTTGTGAGCGGCAGGGCAGAACGGAATTTCCCATTCCCCACGGCATAGCCATATCCCGCAAGATGGACAATTCCACCGGCCGTATTTACTTTCTCATGATCGCCCCAATACGAGACAAGAGGTTGTTCCGATCCAATGGATGTGTCCGCTTCGGCCGCATTCACGAGTTCTTCGATGCCTCGAGGATGAAGCGCAAGATCGCCATTGTGTAAAAACACATAATCAAATCCGTGCTCGATTGCCCATTTGATCCCGAGGTTATTTCCTCCGGCAAAGCCGTGATTCACGCCATCGTCCAAAAGAATCACTTCGGGCAAATCCTGTTTCGATCGTGGAAGAACCATCGCTCGGATATCATCTTGAATGCCATCCTGCGCCCCGTTTGGAAGAAAAACAAAAGCGAGATTCTCTTTTGCATAGGTCTGATTTTTGATCGCCTCAACAACGTCGGGAAGATACCGTCGATCTTGATGACAAAGATAGAGAATAGCAACGCGCACTGACATATTATTTCTTTTTTGCTTCATGGATGGCGATCTGACGCACCAATTCCGTAAGTTCGCGCTGAATTTTTTCCTGTCGCACAATCACGCGATAGATCGCATAAAAAAGAATGACAATCGAACTGTAGACAAAAAGATCCGCCCCTTTTTCGACCCCAACGTATTGCGCCAGAATATCGGTTGTCTCCGGAATACACGCGACAACAATAAGAATCATCCAGAGCATGCCCCAGACCATTGACCAATACAGACTTACTTTTCGATGCGCATATTGTCGATATGTTTTTGCGAGCGCAAAAAAAGCAAAGGTAATGAGAAGCGCTTGAAAAATCATAGGCCATCAAAAAAACGTCCTTTGAAAAAATCTTTGAGAATCGTGACGGCACCAAGAGTGCCTTGCCCTTTTCGCAACGATTCTTCGGTATAGCGAATCGTCACCGGCACTTCGATGTAACGCAATTTTTTCGCCATAATCAAATCGATGATTTCCGAGGCATGCGCCATGCGATCAAGAGAGATGTGAATTTCCTCGGTTGCTTTTCGCGAGAGCGCGCGAAATCCATTGTGCGTATCCGTGACCGCAATACCGGAGAGGACCGTGGTCAGCCATGTGCCAAGTTTGAGAATCACGCGACGCATAAAAGGCATTCTCACTGTTGACCCTAAAAATCGTGAACCCAAAACAATATCCGATTCTCCCGAAAGGATCGGGGCAATCATCTCTTGAATTTCTTCCGGATTCATTTGTCCGTCCGCATCAAAATGCACCACAATATCAGCCCCAAGAACATGCACCGCATAATCCATGCCGGTCTGAAGGGCCGCTCCTTGCCCGCGATTCACAAAATGACGGAGGACATGCGCAGGAGTTTTTCGTGCCATCTCAACAGTTCGATCGTTCGAACCATCATCCACAACGACCATTTCCGTGACATGAGGAGCCAACGCCAATAAAGCCGCTTCAATGCGGTTTTCCTCATTAAATGCTGGAATAACGGCAATAATCTTCATAGGCCTACCCTATCACTCAGCCGGTCGAGCGTCTAGAGATCGCCTTCAGTAAGCAAAATTTTGTTCGCACGAATATAATCAATGGTCTTTTGCAAACCGTCCTCCAGGCGAACAAGCGGGAGCCAACCAAGCTGCTCTTTTGCTTTTTTGATATCGGGGATTCCGAGTTCGGTCAAAAACTCGAGTGCATCCTTATATTCAATCGTTGAAGTTGACTCGCACATTTTTATGACCATGTCCGCCACATCCTTGAGCTTCAAATCAACATCTGATCCAATGTTCACTGGGCCGATTCCTTTTGGCGCGGCCATGAGGCGGATGAGTCCATCCACCACATCGGCAACATAGATCATCGAGGTTTGAAAATCTTCCGTGCCGTTGATAACGAGTGGCTCCCCGTTTAAGGCGTGCAAAATAAAATCGGGAATTTGATGTCCGTCAAAAAGTGGCATGCGCGGACCATAGGTACGGAAGATACGCGCGATTTTTGCATCAATCCCGTACACATGTTCGTAGGTAAACATCATGGTCTCGGCGAATTTTTTTCCTTCATCATAACAGGCGCGTGGCGTGAGATGGTTCAGGAGTCCGAAATCCGATTCGACAAAAACCTTCTGTGACTCCGTACGACTTCCATACACCACCGAGGTTGATCCAAGCACCATCTTCGCCTTATATTTTGCCGCGGTCTCAAGAATCATCGCCGTCCCCACAGAATTTGTGAGCAAGGTTTGAATGCGAAATTTATCAAATTGTTTAATGGATGTTGGAACGGCTAAATGATAGATCTCCTGAATACCGGTGAATTTAACGTTGAATGGTTCGAGTTCCGCGAACGACGCAAGATCAAACGGTTGATTGATATCAAGACGTAAAAATTGAAAATTCGGATCTCGAAGATAGGGATCGATATTCCGAACATACCCGGTGGAGAAATTATCAATACAAATCACGTGATGACCTTCACGTAATAATTCCTCGCAGAGAAACGATCCAATGAAGCCGGCACCGCCGGTCACGAGAATATTTTTTGGTTCATTTGGCATATGATTGACTCAAAGCGGCAAGTTGTTGCCGTGTTTTCATGATTGAAGTATCAATGGAATACGCTGATGTGACCGGATTTCCCATGGCGAATTTTCCAAAAAATGTTGGTTCGATATCAATCACATAATCCGCCCAATGAGCGCCGTACATGGCCTCGGCCACGGATTCACTGCCAATGGCGCGAAGAATGGGTCGATATTGATCAGTGCTATTTTCATCAATAAGGTAGACGGTTGGAGCACTCTGAATTTTGACCAAAACAACCCCGGGTTTTGGAAGAATCACTCCCGTGAGTTGATAGGAGGAAAGATCGCTGTCATTCACGGTTTCAACTGCACTGAAAGAATCAAAATAGGTAAAATATGCCGCTTCATTCATGAACGCGCGACGATCGTCACCCGAAATATCATAAACGCTCGAGAACGATGAACTGCGAATAACCTCTATGCCAATGGAAGATGCGCTTCCGGAAATCGACACATCAATCTCCAATCCAAAAAACTGATCAGCAAGAGCAAAGGCATTCCCGATATTCAATCTCCCGGCACCGAGTTGCCCTTGGACGTCTCCGGTATTTTGCATGGGATCAACCGAGAGTTGAAGAATGGTTTTTATTTCATCGGGAGTGGCAGAGGGATATTTTGAAAGAAGAAGCGCAATGGAACCCGAGACGAGCGGAGCCGCCATGGACGTTCCCGACCACCCGTTCATATATTTCTCGGCAAATCCATTTTCCGGATCATAATAACTCACGCCGAAAATTTCCGAACCCGGAGCCGTGATATCCGCGCATTGCGATCCATAATTTGAGTAACTCGCTTTTTGGTCGAGCGCATCGGACGCCACAACTCCAATCACCCAATCTTCGGTTTCGGAATCATAACAAGCCGGATAGACCGGGCTGTCGTTAACATTCAAATTATCATTGCCAAGCGCCGAGACAATCACCACCCCATTCTCATGCGCCCAACGAACCGTCTGGCGAAGCTCCGGATCGGGCGTTGTACCCGAAAAACTCAAGTTGATTACGCGCGCGCCATTTTCTACCGCATATTCGATGGATCGTATGGCATCGCCCGAAGTCCCCGACCCCACGCGATCGAGCATGCGCACGGGCATGATTTTTATATTCCAGTTGACCCCGGCCACACCAACGCCATTGTTTCCAACGGCTCCAACAAGACCCGCAACCAATGAGCCATGCTCCGCGGCTTCGGGATTGGCACCAATGGTAATATCCGGAGTCACACTTGCGTCATCATCGATAAAATCCCAGCCATTCACATCATCAATAAATCCATTCCCATCATCGTCAATTCCATTGCTCGCAATCTCGCCCGTATTCACCCACATATTCGCTTGCAAATCCTCGTGGTCAACATCAACTCCGGCATCAAGCACCGCAACAATAATTGACTCGCTCCCGGTGCTAACATCCCAGGCAGACTGCGCATCGATTTGATTCAAATACCACTCATCAAAAAAATAGGCATCGTTTGGCTCGAGCGCATAGCTAAACGATGGAATAAAAACCTGAGTCGCCAATAAAAAACCAATCACGGCTTTTCTCATACGAGGATATTGTATCAAATTTGGGCAATGCGCGCATCAAATGGGCGGGTCATAGACCCGCCCGTACGGGCAGGTCTGCGACCTGCCCATTTTGATTACTCCGCGCATCGCGCTTCGGCTGTGGCGATATCCGCGAGCAATGTCTCATTTTCCGGATCGAGCGATTTGGCGACTTCGTAGTGATCAAGTCCGCTCTCGCAATCCCCATGTTCCAAATACCACTCAGCAAGCATCACCATAAACCATGAGGTCTGCCCAGCTCGATTCACCCCATCTTGAAGGATCGCAAGAATCTCCTGATCCTTTGCGCCGTCCTCGTTATCCTGCGAAAACAAATTCAAGTAATCACGATAATATTCTTCCATCGGACTCAAAGTGAGCGCTTGATAATAGGCGTCAAGTGCCTTTTCCGTATCCCCCATGTATTCGAGCACATTTCCGTAATTATTCCATGCGGTATTATTGATCGTATTCAATTCAAAATACGCTTCATAAATTTCGCGAGCGGTTACAAGATCACCCAACATATAGGCGTCCCACGCAATCAACTCATAAAGATTCCAGTCAACCAAATCAGCATCGGTATTTTTTCCCCCAGCGGCTTCGATTTGCGAGGCAAGTGCCGATTGTTCCGTGGAAAGACGATTTTCTAAAAGAGTGCGAGTTGCATCATCCATTTCTACCTCAGACGTCAAATTCAATCCGTGATATTTGATGCTTGGACTATTGGAGACTTTATCGAGCACGGCAAAGGTTCCAACAAGAATAAGGATGAGCAATAAAATCCCATACGCAAAAAGCCGACGCTTTTTTAAGTCCGGAGTTTGGGACGTTTGATTCACAAATGGTTGATTGTCCATAGTTATTATTACCGCCACAGTTTAGCGAAAGCGCCAGGGATTTGCAAGGAATGACAAATGGGCAGGTCACAGACCTGCCCGTACGGGAAATGATTCTGTAGGGGCGGGTCTGTGACCCGCCCATTCAGGATGTGGCCGCCCATTCAGGATGTAGGGGCGACCGGCCGGTCGCCCCTACGGTTTTTCCGGCGGGCCGTGTTTGATTAATGATCATGTAGGGACAGGTCGCGACCTGTCCCTACGGAATACAGATCGAAAAGAAAAGACCGCCCAGGATGATCCGTACCCCGTAAAGTAGACACGAGGAGAAAAACTACGCAGTTGTTAAGAGATGATTTCTGTATCCCACAGGAGTCATCTTTTTTAAGTCCCATTGCTGCCGTTCATGGTTGTAGTATTGCAT
>JBAZUI010000012.1:0-31774 GCA_041661425.1 Patescibacteria group bacterium
TATTGACCTACAATCAACATCATCAGTTCTGACAAACGGTGATCTTATCCAGGTTGATCATTCGGCAACATACACCACAACAAAAGCATTGAGCGCCAATCTTCTTGATTTGTCGCGTAATCTCATCACAGATACAGGCGGTGATCTCACCGTCACCGGTGCAGTAGCGACTTTTGCAAATACGGGAACGCAAACGGCCGGAACGCTCACCGATTCCTCAAGCCTTCTTTTCCTTGATCAAAATTACGCGGCCTCTACCGGTCCCTCCTTATATATTGATACGGAATCAACCGCAGGGCCGGCACTTGTGATCGAAAGTGCATCAACGGTTGGCCAAACGATAAGCGTGACTTCTGATCCGGCATCGTCCGGTATTCTTCAGCAAATGAGCGCCGATGGTTTGACGACCGGGAAAATGATGAACTTGGGATCGAGTTCCGGAGTTCTCACAAGTGGTGATTTGCTAAATGTGAGTCATAATGCGACGTATTCAACTGATAAAACATTGAGTGGAAGCATTGTGGACTTTTCACGATCTCTTACAACCGATACAGGTGGACAGACCTTAACACTCAGTGGTGCTCTTGCAACGTTTAGCAATACCGGTTCGCAAAATGCCGGAACGCTCGCAGATTCCGCGAACGTGATTTTTATTGATCAAAATTATGCGGCCTCAACGGGTGCAGTCTTAAGACTCGATACCGATTCGACGGGGGGATCCGCAATTCTTGTGACCGCTGATGCCATGACAACCGCAAATACGCTCTCAATGAGCGTTGACGGATTAACAACAGGCTCCGCGCTTGATATTCAACGGGCAAACGGAGGAACGGATTATTCCGATACCACGGAAGGGCTTGCCTATATTGCTCAACTTGATAGCGCCTCAACAGGGCACGTTCTCCATATTAAAAATAGTGGCGCTGGTGGTTATGCTGGATATTTTGATCATGTTGGTCTTGGCTCTTCCGATGCGGTTCTAAAAGTGATTGCAGAAAGCGGAGGCGATAATGCCACTGAGGGTATTAACGGGTTCATTGCCTCGTTTAATAACATGAGCTATAGCGCGATTGGAGACGGAGGTCTTGATACGCGTGAAGGAATTTATATTCAAGCGTGTCAAAATACGAATCCATCAACTGCTTGCGATCTATTGGAATTTCACGATGGAAACGGAACGCTCATCGGCTCGGTTCATGGGGATGGTGCCGGTGGGGTGACGTATGCCACGGGTGCTGCTGACTATGCAGAATTATTCCCAGGCGATCGCGCACTTCTTCCAGAAGGAACCATTGCTGGGCTCGCAACAAATGGAAATGTGATTTCAGCGATTTCCGATGAAAGTATGATTGGTGTTCGATCCATGGCGCCATCGGTTCTTGGAGGAGCATCCGAGGATCCAAGTGATATGTATACGAAAGTTCCGGTTGGTCTTTTGGGTCAGGTGATGGTTCGGGTGAATATGGAGGGCGGGGTTATTACTGCCGGCGATTACATCACCATATCAAGTACTCCGGGGGTTGGTAGAAAAGCGACGGGTTCTGGAAAAGTTGTTGGTCAAGCACTCGGGTCAACCAATGGCGAAGGGCTTATCAAGGTTTTTGTCTCTCCGCAATGGCGTGGAGAGAATTTCTTGGCAAGTGATGGTTCACCTCTCGAGGTTCCGACTGATTTAATTCTCGCTTCCGTGCAAATGGCATCTGCCGCTGCTCCATCGGTTGATTCAGGGTCGCTTATTTTACGAGGAACATTCTGGAACGGAGAATCTGCCGGAAATCGGGATATGGTGGTTTCAACCGACGTCACGGATTCGGGGGACTATCAATTGGCTGTAAAAAATACGAACGATGAATTACTGGCATCAATTGGAAACGACGGTGATCTTGCCTTGGCCGGGAATCTTTATCCATCTGATCGTGGAACGCTTCAAACCGAGAAATACATCTACTACGACGGTTCTCAGGGTGCTGGTGGAAATACCATGCGAACGAATGCCTCGGGGTGGGCAAGCGATTCCTCTGATTTTGCTGAAATGTTTCCGGCATTCGAGCCGATCGCTGCAGGGGAAGTTGTTATTTTTGGATCAAATGATGAATCTGTCGCTCGTTCGACGGGTGCCACGTATGATCAAAAAATCGCTGGTGTTGTTTCCACTCAGCCTGGATTTTTGGCAGGGTCAAATAAATCAGGTAATGTCCCGGTCGCTTTAGTCGGTCGTGTTCCGACATTCGTGAGTGGCGAAAATGGTGCGATTCTTCCGGGGGATCCACTTACAACATCTTCGAAACCCGGCTATGCCATGAAAGCAACGGAATCCGGCATGATTGTTGGATACGCCATGGAGAATTTCTCAGGAGACACTGGATCGATTACGGTTTATATTCGCCCTTCCTATTTTAATAACGGTGATATTTTGACTGATACTCCTGCCGCTGACAATTCAACTTCCGGATTAACAACAGCATCCACGCTTAATCTTTCCCAAATGCACGATTTAGCCGGTGGAACTCTTAAAAATGTTGGAAGCATGAGCGGTTTGGCCGGCGCATGGACGATTTCTGAAAATGGTGATTTTGTAACGGATGGTCGCTATATTTCAACGATCAACTCTTATCAGAACGAACCGGTTGAGACCTACGCAACGCTCTCGCGTGAGTCGACAATCGAACTTTCCGGCGTTGTTAATCTTCAAAATGGTTTTGCGGAAGTGAAATTTGAGGATGTTGATCCAAAATTCAACGATATCATTTCAAATACAGCGCCGTATCGCGTCTTCATTACACCGGAAGGTGTTTCGGGTCAGCTTTATGTTGGCTCGCGAACATTGGACGGATTTATTATCTCCGAGGTCGGCGGATCTTCAACGGTTGCGGTTGATTGGTTGGTGATTGCTTATCACAAGGATTTTGCGCCCGATCCAGAAGAATTTATCCCAGAGGATAATATCGCAACCGAGGAAGCGATTATTCCCGAGGATATTCCTGCCGTGGATTCAGGGGCCGAAGGTGAGGATGATGTTGTGACTGAAACCGAGGAAGACGTTGCTGTCACGGACGATCAGACGGTCGAAGAGGAAACATCGGATGAAGAGACATCGAATGAAACAACGCCGGATGAAGAAGCGCCTGTGATTGAGGGAGCGATAGAGATTGACCCGGTTATTGTGGAGAAAACAACAGAACCGTTGGAAGAGCCAGCTGTTCTGGTGCCCGAGAGCACAGAACCGATCATCCAATAATCATACGAAAGACGCTTCTATGTGATAAAATAGAAGCGTCTTTTAAAATATTCTATGATATCGCAAATAAGTTCTCGATTTGTACGTTTTTATGAACGTATTGCAAAAGGCCTTCTTTTTTTAATGGCTTTTTTGGTGCCGCTTGCCTATTTTCCTTGGACCGTTGATAACCTCGAGGTCAATAAACAGACGATTCTTATTTTCGGAGCGTCGATTCTCACCATTGCTTGGCTTGGCATCATG
Organism: Patescibacteria group bacterium; assembly: GCA_041661425.1. Taxonomy (GTDB): domain Bacteria; phylum Patescibacteriota; class Patescibacteriia; order UBA9934; family UBA9934; genus JBAYHI01. The sequence continues at coordinate 3,482 of JBAZUI010000012.1, forward strand.
GTTTTGAAAAAGCAATTTTATTTCAAAAAGAGTTTTTTGTTCATTCTTGCCGGTTTATTTCTGCTTGCCGTCGGCTTATCGAGTATTCTTTCTCTTGCGCCGTATCTTAGCGTTTTTGGGCAGGGGGCTCAGGAATATACGAGTTTCTTGACCCTTCTTGGCTTTGTCCTTCTTTTTATCGTTGGGTCTCACTATCTTTCAGAAACGAAAACACAGTCCATGCTTCTTGGGGTGAGTCTACTTGCTTCTGCGATCATCGGGACTCTTATTATTATCGCTCTTCTTGGATTTCCACTTTTCAATACGAATTTTATCGGCACTCCAAATGGATTGGGCCTCTATCTTCTTGTCATGTCGATTATTGGTTCCGGGCTCTGGCTTGCGGAAAATCCATTGGAGGAACGTCGTATTCTTCTTACCGGCTGGAAAGGGATTGTTGAGCGGATCGCAATTTTTGTGACGGTTATCTCTTCGATCGTCATTCTTCTTACGCTTGATTATCACGTACTGTGGATTTTGAGTATTTTTGGCATCGGTGCCATGTTTACGTTCGCTTTTGTGCGTGCGCGCGAATTTCCACATACCTCACGTTTTGTTCTTCCGATGGTGCTTTTTGTCGTATCGATCGTTTTTCTTTTTCTCCCGAGTTTTCTTTATGGAAAATTCGCAGTGGAGGTATCGCCTTCGCACAGCGCAAGTTTTGCAATCGCTCGTGAGACGCTTTCCGATACTTCTTGGTTATTCGGTTCCGGACCGGGAACGTTTATGATGGATTATTCGAAGTATCATTCTACAGACGTGAATACAACGGATTTTTGGGATATTCGATTTGATCGCGCCATTGCCAATAGCTACACCATGCTCGCGACCTACGGGATTGTGGGAATGTTTTTCTTCCTGTTTTTTGTTGGTTCGCTTGGTGCTGCCACGCTTTCATCTCTTATCAAGCAACACGTTCACGATGAATGGAAAATGACGTTTGTTGCCTTTTCCGGTTGGGTGGTTCTTGTTTTGAGTTTTTTCCTTTATTCAAGTAATTTTACGCTGACATTCCTTTTTTGGATGCTTTCCGCTTTCCTTGTCAGCCAGCTCGGCCCGCAAATCAAGCAATGGGCCTTCTCGGAATCCCCGCGTTCAGGACTTTTCACTTCATTTTTATTCGTTCTTGTGAATGTCGGACTTCTGACGCTTCTTTTCGTCACAGCATCTCGATACGCCGCGGAAATCGCCTTTGCCCATGCCTCGAGTGTCGATAAAAATACCACGGATACAGATTTGGTGATTTCTGACCTCGATACGGCTGCGCGTCTCAATAAATATAGTGATATTTATTATCGAAATCTTGGGAATGCGCTTCTGATCAAGGCGGCGGAGGAAGTAGCTGATCCAAATGCGGATGTGAATGTTTTACGTGACATTCTCTCAACGTGTATTACAGCGGCGAAGCGCGCGACCGAGCTTTCGCCGAATAATGTTGTTAACTGGCATGTTCTTGGGGATATTTATCGCGAAGTTGTTCCATTGGTTGGAAACGCGGATATGTATGCTGTTGAGGCCTATAAACAGGCTGTTGCTCTTGCGCCGGCAAATCCAAAATATCTGGTGGCCCTTGCCAGAGCCTATCTTGTCCGTGCCGATCAGTTGCAAACGCTTATGGAAAGCGATGATGAGACCGTTGCTGATGAAGCTTCACTTGCTTGGGATGAGGCCATCAAATCTGCCGAAGAGTCATTGGATGCCGCTGTACGACTCAAATCCGATTATGCCGTGGCTTATTACTACCTCGCGCTTACGTATGAGCGTCAAGGGAATCTTGCGGACGCAATTTCTCGCATGGAATCTGTTCGAAGCACGAATTTGAACGATATTGGGGTCGCTTTTCAGCTTTCGATCCTTTATCTTCGCCAGGGAAAGATCGATGAAGCTCAGGCTGAACTTGAACGTGCCCTTGAAATCTCTCCGAATTTCAGCAATGCGCTTTGGTACCTCTCCGCGATTTACGAGGAACAAGGGGACATTGAAAAAGCCATTGAGATGATCGAAAAGGTGAAAGAATTAAACCCTGGTAATTCCATTGTTGAGGAACGATTGAATAATCTATTGGGTGGCATGTCAAATCCAACAATTCCCGACCCAATTTCCGAGAATGAAACAGAACCCATCGAAGTCGATGTTCCAAGTGAGAATCTCTAAAATAACACCGGGTTTACCCGGTGTTCTCTTTTCAGAATTATTATTTTCGCTTAGACTGAGCCCTATATGTTACGAGTTGGAATCGTTGGCCTCCCAAATGTCGGTAAATCAACGCTTTTTACAGCGCTTACGCGTAAACAAGTTGATTGTGCCAATTTTCCGTTTTGTACCATTGAACCAAATGTGGGGGTTGTTGAGGTCCCGGATGAACGTGTGAACGTCCTTTTAAAAATGTCCAATTCAAAAAAACGCATTCCAACGGCGATTGAATTCCTCGATATTGCCGGGCTTGTAAAAGGAGCACATAAAGGGGAGGGGCTTGGAAATCAATTCCTTGGGAATATTCGCAAAACCGATATGATTGCGCATGTTGTACGCGCATTTGAGGATCCGGACATCATTCATGTAGATGGCTCAGTTGATGCTTTGCGCGATGCAGAAGTCATAGAGACCGAGCTCATGATGGCGGATCTTACAACCATTGAAAAGCGATTATCAGGGATTGAGCGTCGGGCTTTGGCCACAAAAGAGAGCTCGCTCGTGATCGAGGTCGTAGGGTTAAAAAAGTTCCAAAAGGCGCTTGAGAGCGGATGCCTTGCGTCAACAGTTGAGCTGACCGAGGAAGAAGCTGATATTCTTGGAGATTTACACCTCATGACGCAAAAACCCATGCTCTATATTGTGAATGTTTCAGAAGAGGTATTCAAAAGTGGCTCATGGAAGTCTCCATTTGGTGAAGGAAAAATTGCGATTCCAATTTCAGTGAAAATTGAGTCAGAGCTTACGCTTCTTCCTCCGGAGGAGGCGCATGAAATGATGGGAGAATTTGGCATGAAGGAATCTGGGCTGGATTCTGTGATTCGGACGGCCTATGAGATGCTTGATTTGATTACATACTTTACAACCGGCGAGGATGAAACTCGTGCCTGGACCATTAAGAAGGGAACAAAAGCCCCTCAGGCGGCCGGAGTCATCCACACGGATTTCGAAAAAGGGTTCATTCGCGCAGAAGTCGTCTCGTATGAAGATTTTCTTGCCTGTGGTGGGGAGTCAGGAGCTCGAGATATTGGAAAATTGCGACTCGAGGGAAAAACATACATCATGAAGGATGGCGATATTTGTAATTTTAGATTCAGTGTTTAAAAACCACGATAAAAACAAAGCGACGACGGGAGTTCCCGTCGTCGTAGTTGTTTTTGGAGGCCCTTGCTAGGGCTTCCAGTTCTCCCCGTCCTCCGCGGGCTCCCATCCGGGTACGTCCGAAGGCCGGAAGGTTCTTTCGACCTTCTTGATCGTCTCGCCATGCAGGGCGTGGTCCATCATGATCGTCGTGGCGATGACCTTCTGGACGTAGACCCGAGGCTTCATTTTGCGGGTGTGGGGGATGTGGGGCTTCATCTTGAGGATTGTCGGATAATCCTCATCGGGTTCCCAGCCGGCATTGCGCATGTCGCGGCGCACATTTCCGGCGCCACGATTGTATGCGAGGAGGCCGTGAAAACGGCTCTTGAACTCCCGCTCACACCAGTCGAGCCGAATGATGCCCACAAGAATGTTGTGCTCGACGTTCTTTTTCCAGTCGAGCTCCTTGGCGTCGATCCCGAGGATGAGTGCGGCATCCTTCTTCTCGGCCTTGCTGGGCGGAGTCGTGATCTGCATGAGACCGACCCCTCCGGCCCAGTCCATTGCCGCCATATCACAGCCCGCGCTCTCGTGGAGCGCAATGCCAGCGATATAGGCCGCGGGGAAGAGCGTCAGGCGCTCGAGCCTTGCGAACTCGTCGCGGTAGGTGAGGCAGTGTTCGGCCTTGGGGCCGTACTCGCCAACGTCGAGGTTGTACTGCTCCGTGATCTTGGGGAGCAGACTCTCTTCCATCGGCGAAATCTTGGCGCGGGCCGTGCGGATCCGCTTAGCGTAGGCCTCGGTCCCCGGGGCCGGGGGCTCATCAGTTTCCTCGACATGACACCCGATGATGGTCGCGGAACCCGCGATCACGATCGAGCTCGTGACCGGCGCGTATCCGCTCATGAGCTTGATCATCGTCATCACGAAGAGGACGAGGAAGTTCGCGGGGAGAATTGCGGGACGGATAGTGGAAAGGATTGAAGTCACGGATACCTCCAAGGATGGATTTCATGTCAACGAAGTTGTTGGCAGGAAATTTTCCCCAAGAGACAAGCGAGATTTGTATCACAAAAAATGGGTCTCGTCAACCCATTAATGTCTCAAATGGCGCGGAATTATTAGGATTTTGTAAATCGCAAAATATGCCGTCCAACAAATTGATCGTCGCGTTGATAAAGGATATTCTCTGGAAAATCACCAAGATCAAATCCTAATTCCTTCATTATTTCTAAACCTTTAGTCTCAAAACGCTTCTTTCCAATGCAATGCACTGGAAAAGTGACCACAAGAATACCGCCTGGTTTGAGGATTTGTTTGATGGCTGGAAAACTTTCTCGGTAAATGCTGTTAAGGTCGCGAATCGTGGCTTGAAGGGTTTCCTCAACCTCGTAGCCTGTGCGAGGTCTCCCCAAAAAAGGCTCGGTTACCACAATGTCAACGGATTCCTTCTCGATGTGAGCCTCAATGTTTTTTGCCGCACTTACAAAGAGAGAATATGGTGATAGTTCCTTCTGTTCTCCAATCCAAGCGAGATTCTCTTCAGAATCCTTAATGGCTTGCGGATTGATATCCGATCCGATCATTTTTTTGCATCCAATGAGCCCAGCTTCCATAAGAACCGTACTTGACCCACAAAATGGATCGAAAATAACCTTATCACTTATGTCTCCAGCCAGGTTCACCATCATGCGCGCGAGTTTTGGTGGAAGCATTCCTTGCTTGGCGTTTCGTGCTGGGCGATCGAAATCACGGTGTGACCATGCCTCAAAATTTTGAACCGTATCGGTTTTTCCAATGAAAAGTTTATCTTTTGTGACAAGAAGCACAAATTCAGCTCCTTTTGTAAGTAGTTGATTCTTTTCGACCGCGGCACTCGAGAGCGTCTTTTCTTTTGAAGTGACAAGTCGTGCGCCAAATCCAGCGGCTTTTAGATATTTTTTTACCTCGAGCCCGAGTGCCTCGGATTTATTCCGCCAATAATCGGTCGCGGATTTATCACCGAGATCATAAATACTGATTCCGAAAATAAATCGCCCTTCCTTTTCCTCGGCAAGAAGTGTTTGCGAGAGAAATTCAACAAGTTCTTTTTGATTCTCACGAATAAGCGAGCCAATAATCGTTCCTACTTTTTGAATCCCCGCCAATCGATCTTGAATTTTGGCTGGCGGAATTTCAACATCATCAAAAATCGCTACGGTTTCTGAAGAGATTGATGGCTCATTCGCGTAAATCGCTTTCCATTCAAGAAGAGAAAGTCGCGGGTGATTTCCAAGTACGGCAAAGAGTTGCATACAAGGGGATAATAGGGTGATTTTTTAGTTTCGTCAAAGGATTTGTCGAATCTAATAAAAATGTTTACACTGATAAGATTATGAAAAAGAAGATTATTGGAATCATTTGCGGAGGTCGAACTCCTGAACATGCTGTCTCGCTTCTTTCCGCACAAAGAGTTTTTGATGCCATTGATAAAAAAAAATTTTCGGTGAGGGTGTTTGGGGTCGATAGTAACGGTTCATGGTGGTGTTATTCGCGAAGTGATCACTGGCTAAAGAATGCAGATGACATTAAGAAAATAGCGCTTTCCAAGAAAGGCTGTAAAGAAATTGTGTTTTTTCCTGGGAAAAGAGGAAAATATTTGGAAATAAATACCAGGAAAACATCCTCCATCGATATTGCCTTTCCGTTGATTCACGGCGGGGAAGGCGAAGATGGTTCTCTTCAAGGATTCCTCAAATTATGTGACATCACTTTCGTTGGTTCGCATGTTGCTTCTTCGGCTGTTGGAATGGACAAGGAATATACGAAACGAATTCTTCAAACATGGAATATCCCCGTTGCCCCGTATCTCGTTCTCGATCGCGCAAATTTATTTTCTTTTGAAAAGATAAAAAAGATGCTTGGTGGCATCCTTTTTCTCAAACCGGCGCGTTGCGGATCATCTGTTGGTGTTTCAAAAGTGACAAATCAAGAGGAATGGACAATTGCATTAAAAAAAGCAATAAAATTTGATTCAAAAGTTTTAGTGGAACAGGAAATTATTGGTCGTGAGATTGAGTGCGCAGTTCTTGGAAATGAGAATCCAAGGGCGTCTGTTTTAGGTGAGATCGTTGTCAAAGATGGGTTTTATTCATACGAGGCCAAATACGTTGACCAAAACGCTGCAGAATTGATCGTTCCATGCAGACTTCATCAAAAGACAACGAAGGATATTCAGGAGATGGCTAAAAAAGCATTCATTGCGCTTGGATGTCGCGGAATGGCGCGTATTGATTTTTTTCTTGATAATCAAAATAGAATTTTTGTTAATGAAATCAATACAACCCCTGGTTTTACATCGATGAGTATGTATCCAAAATTATGGGGATTGAGTGGGATCGCCTATCAAGAGTTGATAGAGAAACTCATTGTGCTCGCAACAAAATAAGCGTCTCATTCGATTTAACTTGACTGATTGGCGACTTTTCGCTAAGATTTGCACACTAATTCATAACATTGTCCATAGCCCATTGGGCTGCCACGCTCATCGTGGCCAATGCATCTATGATCTACGAAATATTAAGCATTATTCCTTCCAATTTTTCCGATACGGAGATTGATGGAATTTCTGCGAAAATCAGCGCAATTTGCGAAAAGCATGGCGCGAAGGTTCTCAAAACCGAAAATTTGGGAAAAATTCACTTGGCCTATCCTATTAAAGCTGTTCATCATGGCACGTATGTGCTTTTTTATGTTGAAAGCACCGGAGAAATGATTGAAAAAATCAATACCGATCTTCGTCTTACCGATGAGATTGCCCGTCATCTCGCCATTATTTGTGAAAATGGCATCCCAACCGCCCCATTCAAGATGATTTCCTACGAAGCGCCTCTCACTCCAGAAGGAAAGCGTGCTGGTCAAAAATCCGCGCTTGAAGTTGCGGTGGAATCAGCTCCGGTAGCGGCAGCTCCTGAGAAAATTTCCGTTTCCGAACTCGATAAGAAGCTCGACGAAATTCTTGAGAGTGATATTGTAGCTGATGTTTAATCTTTTATATGGCATCATCTCTCAATAAGGCTTTGATCATCGGGAATCTTACTCGCGATCCAGAGCTTCGACAGACAACGTCGGGTCAATCCGTTTGCACCATTGGTGTTGCAACTAATCGCAGCTGGAATAATGCCCAGGGTGAAAAACAGGAACAACCTGAATATCACACCGTGGTTGCGTGGGGAAAATTAGCGGATATTTGTGGCCAATACCTAAAAAAAGGAAAGAAGGTCTTTTTTGAAGGTCGTTTGCAGACTCGTGATTGGGAAGGCCAAGATGGCGTTCGTCGATTCCGAACGGAAATCGTTGCGGAAAATATGATTATGCTCGATCGCGCAGGCGCTCCAAGCGGCGAAGCGTTTTCTCAACCGGCTCCAATGGAGGCTCCGGCAATCAAGATCGATGAACCGGCAAACGATGACATAAAACTTGAAGATATTCCATTCTAAAGATATGGCAAAAACAAAACCATTAGGAACAAAAGAACGATATTGCAATTTTTGCGTAAATAAAGAGATTCCGATTGATTATAAGAATACGGAAATGCTCAAGCGTTATGTTTCTTCCTTCGGAAAAATCGTTCCTCGAAAACGCAATGGGCTCTGCTCGCTCCATCAGCGCAAAATGGCGTTGGCCATTAAGCGCGCGCGCATCATGGCGCTGCTTCCTTTTATCCAGAAGTAACATTTAGGACTTTCGCCTTTGGCGCATAACTTTGTCAAAAACCTCCGCACTTCGTCACCGTATCCCGCCTGTGGCGGGACCCCGCCAAAGTGAAACGACGGCGGGGCATCACACGAGAAGTATCGGTTTTTTCCTCGTTCTGCATCCAAATGCGAAAGTCCTCGAAAGTAGATCATGATAAAGGTCTGCTTTTTCATTTATGCTCGGAAAAGAAGACATTCTCATTCGTAAACAACGCTGGGATGAACTCTACGAAGTTATTCGTAAATTTTTTAGTGATCGTGGGTTTGTTGAGTTTCAAACTCCTCTTTTAGTCCAAACTCCCGGGATGGAGCCAAACCTCGATCCGTTTGAGGTCCATCTGAACCTTGTTCATCCTGTTGAACAAAAAACCGGCGGCCTCATTACGTCACCGGAGTATTCACTGAAGAAACTGATTGGAGTTGGGTTTTCAAAGATTTTTAGCATCACTCCGGTTTTTCGAAATGGGGAGGCCTTGGGGCCGCATAATACGCCGGAATTCATGATGCTTGAGTGGTATGCTCCTGGCAATTATGAAGATATGATGCAAGAGACGGAAGAATTACTCAATCAATACCTTGGAACAAGCGATTCTTGGCCAAGAATTCTTCACGAAAATGCTGGATACGATGAATTTGGTGATCCGCACGTTGTAAAAGAACATTTTTTTATCACGAATTTCCCTGCAAAAGAAGCGTCTTTAGCAAGGCTTGCTCCAGGCGGGGAAACGGCAGAGCGTTTTGAGGCCTATGCCAATGGGTTGGAACTCTGTAATGGGTATGCTGAGCTTACGGATCCGGTTGAACAAAGAAAGCGGTTTGAACAGGAACAATTCGAGCGAAAATCTCTTGGAAAAACTGTTTTTCCAATCGATGAAGAGTTTTTGGAGGGTCTTGGAAGAATTAAAGGCCCGATCTATGGGAATTCCATTGGGCTTGACCGACTGATTATGCTCAAGTATCGTGTGGGCGATATCAATGATATTCAATTATTTCCAGCGAATGATCGCTGGCGCAATCACTATGGCATCACCAAATGACGTCAAAAAGGGAACCGTCATCAACTATGAAAACGATCTTTGGGTCGTGGTTTCATTTCAGCGTGTTTCCCCAGGGAAGGGGAGCTCATTTGTGCGGACGCGTCTCAAATCCTTGACCAGTGGAAAAATGGTTGAGAATAATTTCAAATCATCGGATTCATTGACGTTCGAGGAAGTGATGTATCGAAAGATGCAGTATATTTTTAGTGATGATATTTCTCTCACGTTCATGGACGGAACAACCTATGAACAGGTGGCGCTCGACCGTGATGTCGTGGGCGACGATGCAAAATTTCTCAAAGAAGGCTTGGATGTGATTGTGGTGACACATGATGGAAAGGCAGTTTCAATGGAATTACCAATGAAAATTGAATATACAGTCACAATCACGGAGCCGGCGTCCAAAGGCGATACGGTTTCAGGAAATGTCCAAAAAGATGCCACGGTCGATAACGGAATGGTCGTGCGTGTGCCGATTTTCATCAATCAGGGAGATGTGATCCGTGTAAATACGGATACGGGCGAATACGTTGAACGAGTAAAGCAATAAGAAAAGAAGGACTCTGCAAAAAGCAGGGTTCTTTTTATTTTGCTTAAATGAAGAACCACCCGGCGAAGCAGGGAACCGAGTGGTTCTGTTTTGCCGAGTGGTGATCTAGTTTGACGTTGTTTCGGTGATCATCGGGTCGACCACGAAGACGATGCCGATGCCACCTTCGATTACGACCTCGCCGTCACGGAGACGGAGCTTGCACCGTTGATGCTCGAGTTCCTCCCCGGTGCTTTCGAGGATTTCGGACTCGAGACTCTGACCCCCTCTGGCTGGGACAACGCCACAGTAGTGCTCGTCATCCTGCAGATCAGCGAGAAGTCGTAGCATCTCAGGGTCTGGCGTGAGCGCCTCTCCACACCCGCGCGGCTCGTGTTTCCACATGCCGAGCTGGGGAAGGCTTTGGTAAACCGTGTGTGGTGGAGCCGTGAAGGGCGGGTACAGGCTATAGATGATGCCTTGCCGGTCCTTGGGCTGAGGTTCTGAGACACCTCTTTGCGGGTAGCCCTTCGGGAAGACCCGGAGGAACATGAAGTTTTCACGCCTCGGGTTGTTCGGGAAGTCGTGTAGCACCTCCTGGAGCATAGCCTCACAGGGTGCTTCCTCGCTCTGCCCGCAGGGGCCATTCCTTAAATACTCCTCGAGAAAAGCCATCTGAGAGCCCTCGGGCATCTCGAGGATCGTGGCATCGGAACAGGCGAACAGAGACAGGAAAAGACTCGTAATCATCTCGACCTCCGGTGGCAAATTGCGTTGTGATTCTAGCAGAAAATTTGGTTTTTGTCCAGAGTCTGTACAGTGCACCTTTGGTGCCGACACTTGTTGATAATTTAGCTATAATGCTTGACGAAAGCGGTTTTTTGGAGTTATCTTAGCTCACTCACTTAACGTGCCCGGAGGTTCATGTGAGATCATTCTTTTTTGTGCTCATTCTGCTGGCTTGTCCGAAGACCAAGATGCCGAGTGCTGTGACGGAGGAGATTCTCGATACGGCAGAGCCGATCGTGACCGAACCGGAAATGGCACCTCTACAGAAGATGCCCGATGCGATTCCGGTTGTCGAAGACGCTGTTGTATTCGAGGGGAGTGTTGAGTTCGGCCCGAGTCTTCAGCTCGTTCCGCGCGAACGTCCTTCCTGGACGCCACTCCCACTCGAAAAGGGGGTCGATTCGACCAATGTCGTGATTCGTGACATTCCCGAAGTGCAATACCCGTGCGTCGTTCCCGCGGTTCACGGACCACGGTCGAGTTCAATGGCTGTTAGTCATCTCACCAGCGAGATCCTCGGGAACTGGCCATCGACGGGAGGAACGTGCCGACTCTGGCTGGTTGAAGTCTCATCAATCCATATTAAGGCCTGCTCCAACGAACCCGATGGATGCGTCGAGATCGAGAAAGCTGGGCAGAGCCTGAGCGTTCGTATCTTTCCTGGTTGCGGTTTCGACTTCCAGAACTTCATGGCGGGCCAGGGTTACTCGCTCAACGAAGAGGGAAGTCTCGCGTTCATGCGTGACATTCTCATCACGTGCCCGGAACTTACCAAGTAGCTTGCACACCTGTGCGGACAAGAGCCACTACGGCTTCGCGTCTCGCCCGGGTGTGCTCTTGTTTTTGGCATAAGAAAATATGGTATACTATGATGTGCTATGGCACGCAAGCGAAAGTATCGTCGCGGTGGAACAAAAGCTCGAAAAGAAATTTCAGTGGGAGATGGAGTGAAGCAAAGCATTCTCGCCATCATTTTTGCTATTGCGGGCGTTCTTATCCTTTTATCCTTCTTTCAATTGGCAGGAAGCGCGGGTTCTTCCATCGATGAGGCTCTGAAAATTGCTTTTGGATGGGATCGATGGTTTTTTGGATTTATTTTATGTGCCATGGGGATTCGCTTGATTCTTCCCACAGAAAAACAAATTTCTTTTTGGACCGGTCTCGGGGTTGTCCTTATTTTTCTTTCGCTCAATGGACTTATAAATCTCATCTCCGCTCCTGGAATTTCCGATCCTTTATTTTTTGGTGGAAGTGGCGGGGCGATTGGTCTGCCGGTTTCATATCTACTCTATCAGGCGCTTGGGATTTGGGGTTCTGGATCAATTGCCGTGGGAGTGTTGATTATTGGCGCCATTCTTGTTTCAAATGTTTCACTTTCTTCGATTTTTGGTTTTCCAAAATATTTGGGTTCGGTCAACTCATTGGTTAAACGTGCAGAGAACGATGATGATGAGGACGAAGAGATTGAACGAGTCATGGTTGGTGAGGAGCATGTACGTGACCACGAAAAGGCTGAAGAGTCAGGACCGGTTTACGTGGAAGATCATGAAGAAGAGATCGAAGAAGAGTCGGTTATGACATCGACGCGTCGCCGCAAAATGGAAATTCCGTTTGATTTACTTGATGATAAAAGCTCGGATGGAAAATCCGGAGATGTTGACCGCAACCAAGAAATCATCAAAAAAACATTCCTGAATTTTGGGATTGATGTTGAAATGGCAGATGTGCGGGTTGGTCCTTCGGTTACGCAATACGCGCTTCGACCGGCGCAGGGGATTAAGCTCTCTCGTATTATTGGGCTTCAAAATGATTTGGCGCTCGCGCTCGCCGCTCATCCTATTCGTATCGAGGCGCCAATTCCCGGAAAATCATTGGTAGGCATTGAAGTTCCAAATCAATCGGTTGGGATGGTCTGCCTCCGTGAAATGCTCGAGTCAAAAGAGTTTAAACATCGAAAAAATGAATTCACCTCTCCGCTCGGGAAAGACGTTGGTGGGATTGTTACGTCATTGGTGGTCGATAAAGCGCCGCATGTGCTTGTTGCCGGAGCGACCGGTTCCGGGAAGTCGGTTTGTTTAAATATCATCATTCTTTCGCTTTTGTATCAAAACGGTCCCGATGATCTTAAATTTATCATGATCGATCCAAAGCGTGTGGAATTGGGCGTCTACGCCGGCGTTCCTCATCTTTTGGTGCCACCGATTACAAAAGTTGAAGAAGCAATCAATGCACTTAAATGGGCCGTGCGTGAAATGGAACGTCGTTTGGATCATTTGGCAAAGTTCGGAGCCCGCGATATCGACGCTTACAATAAGAAGAGTGAAGATCGTTTGCCAAAGATTTTCATTGTTATTGATGAGCTGGCCGATCTCATGAGTCAAAATAAGCGCGATGTTGAAGCCGTGATTGTCCGTATTGCTCAAATGGCACGTGCCGCGGGTATTCATTTGGTCCTCGCGACCCAGCGTCCATCTGTTGATGTGATTACCGGGCTTATTAAAGCAAATGTTCCAACGCGACTTGCCTTTGCCGTTGCTTCCCAAGTTGACTCAAAGACGATTCTTGATATCTCGGGTGCAGAAAAGCTGCTCGGTCGCGGAGATATGCTCCTTTCCACTCCGGAACTATCAAAGCCAAAGCGTTTGCAAGGAGCGTATGTTTCAGATGAAGAGATCGAGCGCGTGGTTAAATTCCTCAAGGCAGAGGGCGAACCCGATTATAACTACCAAGTTACAGAAGATGTGCGTACGGGCGGATCTGTTTTTTCGTCAGAGGATTCTGATCCTTTGCTTGAAGAAGCAATCCAAATTGTTTTAGAGTCTGGGAAGGCTTCAACTTCATTTTTACAGCGTCGAATGCGTATTGGATATTCGCGAGCGGCACGCATTATCGACTTAATGGAGCAGGTCGGAGTCGTGGGAGAAGGTCAGGGGGCAAAACCGCGTGATATTTTAGTGGATCATTGGCCGCTTGAAGGTGGACACACCGAGGAAGATGAGCCTTCGCAAGAACCTGACAATGAAGAAGTGGATGAAGATTGGGACGAAGAATCACAGGAAAAAGTTTAGTATGGGATTTGTGATGCGAAAATTGTCATTCGGGCATGAGCGATTGGGCGATCGTCTGCGTTCTCTGCGTCGTGGCCAGGCCGTGAGTCTTGAGATGCTCGAGACAGAGACTCATATTCAAGAGCGTTATTTTTCGGCTCTTGAACGCGGCATGTATGAAGTTTTGCCAGAGCCGCTTTATACGCGAAATATCATCAGGGCTTATGCGCGTGCTCTTCACGCGGATGAAGCGTATTTTTTGGAGCGGTACGAGGAGGAACGTGGCTCTTGCGATTGTGTGAGTCATCTTTGTACTCCGGTTCAGCGATTACGTGCCGTGAAACTGTTTGTGTTGAATCGATTTGTTAAATTGGGGGTTTTAGCGATTGTCGCTTTTGGTGTTTTCGGCTACTTAGGCTGGCAAATTCAGGCGATTATTGCGCCACCGGAAGTTGTTCTTCTTTCGCCGGTGAATGATTCTATGACCTCAAAAGCCATTGTCCCGGTTGAGGGCATTGTCGATGAAGAGACAACAGTTTATGTCAATGGCGTTCAGGTACCGGTATCGGAAGATCAAACGTTTGAAACTTCCATTGATTTGCAAAAAGGAATGAATGTGATTCTTGTGGAGGCTGAGCGTCGCTATTCGCGTCGTGCTGTTCTGGAACGGACCGTTGTCTTTTATCCGGAAAGTGTTCCACAAGTGACCTTTATTTCTCCGTAAAAATAAGTTAATGTGTATAGGGAGGACGTGATCGTCCTTTTTTATTAATCTCTATGACAGTAAAACAAAATCGTGAAGACAGACTCGAAGCGGCAAGTGCTGCTATTTCTCAAATTAAGCAACGATTTGGCGAAGGATCAATCATGCGTCTTGGCGAGGCAAAGGCCATGCAGATCGAGGTGATTCCAACCGGCTGTCTCTCGCTTGATCTCGCGCTAGGAGTTGGAGGAGTGCCGCGCGGACGTATTATTGAAATTTATGGTCCGGAGTCATCGGGGAAAACAACGCTTGCTCAACATGTCGTGGCTGAATTGCAAAAAATGGGTGGGGTGGCGGCCTTTGTGGATGCCGAGCATGCGCTCGACCCGGAATATGCAAGAAAAATCGGAGTGAATGTCGATGAACTCTATATCTCTCAACCAGATACCGGAGAACAGGCGCTTGAAATTGTTGAAACACTCGTTCGTTCAAACGCGGTTGATGTCATTGTTATCGATTCTGTCGCGGCTTTGACGCCAAAAGCGGAAATTGAGGGAGAAATGGGTGATTCTCACATGGGCCTTCAGGCTCGACTTATGAGTCAGGCGCTTCGAAAACTCGCAGGGATTATTTCAAAGAGCAATACCACGGTGATTTTTATCAATCAAATCCGCATGAAGATCGGGGTGATGTTTGGAAATCCAGAAACCACTCCTGGCGGAAATGCATTGAAATTCTATGCTTCCATTCGTATTGAAGTCCGTCGTGCCGCTCAAATCAAACAGGCTGAACGTATTATTGGCAACCGCGTGAAGGCCAAAATCGTGAAAAATAAGGTTGCTCCGCCATTTCAAACGTGCGAATTCGATATTATGTACAATGAGGGAATTTCCGTCACGGGCGATCTTCTTGATTTGGGTGCACAAGTTGGAAGCCTTGAGAAAAAAGGAAATAGTTATGTTTTTGAAGGCGAACGATTTGCGGTAGGACGCGAAAATGCACGACAGTATCTGCATGATAACCAGGATTTCCTTAAAAAAATCCGCGAGGCAACGAAACAAGCCATTGAAATTAGCAATCAAGCACATAAATAGCTCAGGGTGGGTTGACGTCTTTTAGAATTCATTTTATTCTTAGATTTGCTCATGCATTGACCGAAGATACAGCGAGATGCGGGGCGATCTTTTAAGACCAATGCCTGGACGCCACCTTTTGGTGGATTACTCTCTCAAAATGTCCGTAGTAGTGGTCTCAATCGTTCTCTATCGTCTCCTCGTCTTGCAGTATTTTCGGTGAAATCATCAGATTTAGGTATGCTTTTTTCAGCTGTTTCTTTACAAAAAATGCGGTTATCTATGCGGTCGCGCGTTTTTTAGCATACGCCTTGACGATTCAACCGACATTCTGTTATACTCTGCTCGCTAAGTTGAAAAAAGTTTTTTTTGTTTGAAGAACAAAAAGAAACCCGCTTGTCAACTTATCAAAATTTTTCGAATATTAGCCTCGTTTTAGGTGTGATCCCCCAACACCACGTCGCTCTCATATTCATCGGATTCAATATTTTTGAAGCCGGTGCAAACGAAATCAACAAATAAATGAAGCTCGAATTCAGATTCGAGTAGTTTTTGTATATAAATCCGCTTATCTATGACGAAAACGCTTGCACGCCAAGAACGAAAGTACTTCACCCCCATCCGAGACGCCATGGATCTCCCAGATCTCATTGAAGTTCAGAAGGCTTCCTATGATTGGTTCCTGAAAGAGGGGATTCGTGATCTTTTTGATGAAGTCTCCCCAATTAAGGATTTCATTGGTCGTGATTTAGAACTTTCATTTGAAGATTATTATTTGGACGAACCGAAATTCGATGAAACCACATCAAAGGCGAAAAATATCACCTACGAAGCCCCTCTTCGTGTGAAAGCAAGCCTTGTGAATGTCCGAACAGGTGAACGAAAAGAACAGGAAATTTTCCTTGGCGATTTACCGATCATGACCCCGCGTGGAACGTTTATTGTGAACGGTATTGAGCGCGTGATTGTTTCTCAGCTTGTTCGATCAGCCGGGGCATTTTTTACCGCTGAAGTTGTACGTGGACGTCGTTATTATGGAGCAAAGATCATTCCAAACCGCGGAGCATGGCTCGAATTTGAAACAGACGTAAAAAACGTGATTTGGGTAAAGATCGATCGTAAGCGAAAAGTAGCTATTACGGCGCTCATGCGTGCTTTGGTCACGGGACCGATGAAGAGATTTTGGCCTTTTTCAAGGACATCGACAATCATCCTTTAAATAAGTATATCGAAGCAACGCTCGCGAAGGATGCCTCAAAGAACGAGGAAGAGGGGTTGAAAGAGGTTTATAAGCGTATCCGCCCGGGTGATTTGGCAACTGCCGATAATGCGCGCCAACTTATTCATTCAATGTTCTTCAATTTCGATCGCTATGATTTGGGCCCAGTCGGGCGCTATAAGTTTAATTTGCGTTTCGGAGTGGATCATCCCGAAGAAGGAGTGCGCGATGAAGCGAATCGAATTCTTGGAAAGGAAGATTTGGTGAAAATCGTTCGCGAAATTATTGATCTTAACAATCGCCAGGGAGAACCCGATGATGTTGATCACTTGGGAAATCGCCGTATTCGTGCAGTAGGGGAGCTTATTCAGTCTCGTTTCCGCATTGGGCTTGCTCGCATGGAACGCATTGTGCGCGATCGCATGTCAACGCACGACATCGAGAGTCTCACACCTGGCAAGCTTATCAATGCTCGACCGGTGATTGGAGCTTCTCGTGAATTTTTCATGTCTTCACAGCTCTCGCAGTTCATGGATCAGACAAATCCTCTTTCTGAGCTTGAACATAAGCGTCGACTTTCCGCCATGGGTCAAGGTGGACTTTCTCGTGAACGTGCTGGATTCGAAGTTCGCGATGTTCACACCACGCACTATGGCCGTATTTGCCCGGTCCAGACTCCAGAAGGTCCAAACATTGGACTTGTGGGACACCTCGCAAGTTACGCACGCATCAACAAATATGGTTTTATCGAGACGCCTTATCGAAAAGTCGTTATTGAAAATGGTCGTCCGCGCGTCACAAATGAGATTGAATACGTGAATGCTTTTAAAGAAGAGAAATCGGTAACCGCTCCGGCCTCCATTCCAATCGATGAAGAGGGATACATTATTGCAAAGATCGTTGAGGCTCGAAAATTCGGAGAAGCAAAAACCGTTGCCGCGACAGAAGTGAATTTCATGGATGTTTCAACGACTCAGATTGTTTCCATTGCTACAGCATTGATTCCATTCTTGGAACACGATGATGCCACCCGTGCACTTATGGGCTCGAACATGCAACGTCAGGCCGTTCCATGTATTCGTCCACGAGCTCCAATTGTGGGAACGGGTATGGAACGCCGCGCCGCGCTTGATTCCGGGCACGTTCTCCAGGCGGAAGAAGATGGGGAAGTCGTTCTCGTCAATGGGAATACCGTGAAGGTTTTATACAAAAAATTGGGTGAGGTTACCTATCACCTCAATAAATTCGCTCGTTCGAATGCGAGTTCGTGTTTAAACCAGCGTCCGGTGGTTGTTCCGGGGATTAAGGTGAAGAAAGGTGATGTTTTGGCTGACGGCCCTTCGGTTGATCATGGGGAATTGGCTTTAGGTCAAAATATGCTCGTCGCTTTCATGAGCTGGGACGGGTATAACTACGACGACGCCGTGATTGTGAACGAACGTGTGGTTGAGGATGATCGTTTTACAACGATTCACCTTGAAAATCATACGATTGATGTTCGCGACACCAAACTCGGCCCTGAAGTCGTGACCTCGGACATTCCAAACGTCAGTGAAGAAAAATTGAAGCATCTTGATACGGAAGGGATTATTCGTATTGGCGCGGAAGTGAAGTCCGGCGATATTTTGGTCGGAAAAATTACACCAAAAGGTGAAACAGAGCTTTCCGCTGAGGAAAAACTCTTGCGTGCGATTTTCGGTGAAAAAGCGCGTGATGTTCGCGACTCCTCTCTTTATCTCCAACATGGAAACAAAGGAAAAGTTGTTGATATTAAGATTTTCTCTCGAGAAGAAGGCGATAACTTGCCTCCGGGAGTCATAAAATCCATTCAAGTCACTATCGCCGACCTTCGAAAATTGCAGGTGGGTGATAAAGTTGCCGGACGCCATGGAAATAAAGGAGTCGTTTCAAAAGTGGTGCCAATTGAAGATATGCCATATACGGCGGAAGGCCGATCCGTGGATGTGATTCTCACGCCACTCGGGGTTGTCTCGCGTATGAACCTCGGACAGATTCTTGAAGTTCACCTTGGTCTTGCGGCATTGAAGCTTGGTTATAATGTCGCGACTCCGGTTTTTGCTGGGGTCAACGAGCAGGCCATTCAAGGCGAGCTCGAAAAGGCTGGACATCCAAAATCAGGTCAAATCACCTTGCACGATGGCCGTACAGGGGTAGCGTTTATGCATCAAGTGACCGTCGGAGTCATGTACATGTTAAAACTCAACCACATGGTTGAAGATAAGATGCATCAACGTTCCATTGGTCCTTATTCCTTGATTACCCAGCAGCCATTGGGAGGAAAGGCGCAATTTGGTGGTCAGCGTTTTGGAGAGATGGAAGTCTGGGCCCTCGAAGCCTATGGCGCGTCCCATATGCTCCAGGAGATTCTCACCATCAAATCCGATGACGTTCCAGGCCGATCAAAGGCTTATGAGGCTATTATCAAAGGTGAGATTATCCGAAAGGTAAATATTCCGGAATCGTTTAATGTGCTCATTCGCGAGCTCAAAGGATTGTGTATGGACGTGGAGCTTCTCAAAAACAATGCAAAAGTGGAGATCGATTCAAGCAAAATTCCATTTTCTCGCTAAACCAAACGAAATATGGCATATAAATTAAATACGCTCAAGAGCACGGATTTCGACTCCATTCGTTTGCGATTAGCCTCACCCGACGTGATGCGATCCTGGTCTTATGGGGAGGTGACAAAGCCGGAAACGATCAATTATCGAACGCAAAAACCAGAAAAGCACGGATTGTTTGCGGAAGAGATATTCGGCCCAACCAAAGATTGGGAATGTTATTGCGGAAAATATAAGAAGATTCGTTACAAGGGGATCATCTGCGATAAGTGTGGCGTTGAAGTGACGCAAGCGGTTGTTCGACGTGAGCGCATGGGGCACATTGAACTCGCCTCGCCAGTCTCTCACATTTGGTTTTTGCGAGGTGTTCCATCAAAAATCGGCACCATTCTTGACATGAGCGTGCAATCTCTTGAAAAAGTGATTTATTTTTCAAGTTTTATCATTACCGATGTCGATGAACAGGCATTAGCTCTCACGATTGAACAAGTCGAAGCAGAATACAAGTCAAAAAAGAAGATGATCCACGGAGAAGAGAAACGTGATCTTTCTCGTGTTGAAGATAAATTTAAGACGGAACCAAAGAAACTCGCTGAAGAAAAAGAACGCATTGCAGAAATTACCGAAAAGAAACTCGAGGAATTGGAAGCGGATTTCCTTTCTGTTGACCATGATTTGAAGGAAATGAAGATCATGAAGATCATTCCGGAAACCACGTATCATGATTGGTCCATTAAATTTGGTCACATTTTTAACGCCGGTATTGGAGCGGAAGCGGTTCTTAAACTTTTAGAGCGAATTGATGTTGATAAGACCATCGAATTGCTTGAAAAAGAGATTGAAAATACAAAATCCAAGACAAAACACGATCGCATTGTGCGACGTTTGAAGCTTCTCCACAGCCTACAGCGCACGGAAATCAAGCCGGATTGGATGGTTCTCCGGGTTTTGCCGGTGATTCCAGCGGATTTGCGTCCAATGGTCCCGCTTGATGGCGGACGATTCGCGACAAGCGATCTTAACGATCTCTATCGACGTGTTATCAATCGAAACAATCGTCTAAAGCGACTCTATGCGTTGAACGCGCCAGAAGTCATTACCCGCAATGAAAAGCGCATGCTTCAGGAAGCGGTTGATGCTCTTATTGATAACTCCGCTCGCGCTTCAAAGACCGTGATTGCCGCCACCGGAAAGAAGCGTCAGCTCAAATCTCTCGCAGATATTCTCAAAGGCAAACAGGGTCGATTCCGTCAGAATCTTCTTGGAAAGCGTATTGATTATTCCGGCCGATCCGTGATTGTGGTTGGACCTCATCTCCATATTGATGAATGTGGTTTGCCAAAGAAAATGGCTTTGGAATTATTTAAGCCATTCGTGATTTCAAAATTGATTGCACGTGAATATGTCCACAATATTCGTTCTGCCAATCGATTTATTGATTCCGATCGTCCGGAAGTGTGGGATATCCTCGAAGAAGTCACACTTGATTCTTACGTCTTGTTAAACCGTGCTCCAACCCTTCATCGACTTGGTATTCAGGCCTTCCGACCGCTTCTTATTGAAGGAAAGGCCATTCAGGTTCACCCGCTCGTTTGTGACGCGTATAACGCTGACTTTGACGGTGACCAGATGGCCGTTCACGTTCCTCTTACCGAAGAAGCACGCCGCGAAGCTCGAGAGATCATGCTTTCCATTCGCAATCTTTTGAAGCCATCCCATGGTGGACCGGTTGCCACTCCTGGAAAAGATATTGCCTGGGCTTCCTACTATCTCACCATGGTCTTCGGAGAGGCTGATGAGAAGCTCATGAAATCATTCGGATCTTTTGAAGAAGCTCGTTATGCCTATGAAATGGGTAAATTGAAGCTTCAGGATTGGATTCGTGTGCGTCGTAACGGAGAAATTCTTAAAACAACGGTTGGTCGATTGATTGTAAACGCGATGTTCCCGGAAAAGATCGGTTACATCAATGACGTTATTGGAAAAAAACAGCTCGCAAACGTCGTGCGCGATATTTTGGAGTATTACGGACAAGAAAAAACAGCTCGCATCCTTGATGAGATTAAGGATCTTGGTTTTCATTATGCCATGCTTTCTGGATATTCCTGGGGCATGAGTGAATTGCCGGTCATTAAGGAAAAACAGGGGATTGTTGCTGAAGGTGATAATAAAGTGGAAGAAGTTGAGAATTTCTATACACAAGGACTACTCACACAGGGGGAGCGTCATTCGCAAATCATAAAGATTTGGACAGATGTAAAAGATAAAATCGAGGAACTTTCCAAGAAATCTCTCCCATTGGGCAGTGCCGCGCAAACCATGATTGAATCTGGTGCTCGTGGAGCCTGGGGTCAGCTCACACAGATGGTGGGAATGATTGGAATGAAGGCCTCCCCATCTGGTGAAATTATCGAACTTCCGGTCAAATCATCATTTAAAGATGGCGTTGATGTGCTTGAATTCTTCATTTCAAGCCATGGTATTCGAAAAGGTCTTACAGATACGGCTCTTCGAACCGCAAATGCCGGATATCTTACCCGTCGTCTTGTTGATGTTTCCCAAGATGTTACGGTTCAGGAAGAAGACTGCGGCGACCATGAAGGTGTACACATGACGCATAAGGAATCTGAAGAAATTGGTGAACCTTTGCTTGTGCGAATTCTGGGGCGTTATGCACTATCTGATGTTGTGATGCCTGGCGGTCGAAAAGTCGTTGTGAAGGCAGGGGAACTTATCAATGAAGAGCATATTCGTGAATTAAAAACCGCGAAAAAAGAATTAGAGGCCGTTCATGTCCGTTCTGTGATGACTTGTAAGAGTCGTCGCGGAATCTGTCAGAAGTGTTATGGATATGATTTGGCCTACAATAAACTCGTGAAAACCGGTACGTCTGTTGGAATCATTGCTGCTCAATCCATTGGTGAACCGGGAACACAGCTCACCATGCGTACCTTCCACACAGGTGGTGTTGCCGGAAAAGACATCACACAAGGTTTGCCGCGTGTGGAAGAGCTTTTTGAGGCTCGCATGCCAAAGCGCAAAGCGATCATGACAGAGGTCTCCGGAAAAGTTGAGGTTGAGGAAGCGCAACGATCGGTTGAGCAAATTGGCACTGGAAAACAGATTACTGACACCCGTCCCGGACAAAAGATTGTACGCGTGCGCTATAACGCAACCGATGAGCATACGTATCTTATTGGTCGTGGTGGTCAAGTGAACGTCAAAGAAGGTGATGTGGTTTCCAAAGGCGAAGTCATTGGAGAAAATTCCAGTGGCGAGAAAATTCTCAGTGAAAATAAGGGAAATGTATCGTCTGTTGGAAAAACAAAGGTGGTTGTTGTCTATGACGCTCAAAAGATTCGTGAATACGTGATTCCTCAAGGGTATTCGTTATTCGTAAAAACGGGCGATGAGGTGCTCGCAGGGGATGTCCTCACAGAGGGCCATCTTGATTTGCAGTCGTTATATAAATACCAAGGAAAGAACGCGGTTCAGTGCTATCTCTCAAAGGAAATCCTTGCAATCTATGCTTCTCAGGGGCAAAAACTTAATAATAAGCATATTGAAATCATTATCCGTCAGATGTTTAGTCGAGTCCGTATTGGGAATCCTGGAAGTACCGATTTCCTACCAGGTGAGATTATTGAAAAAACATCTCTTTACGAAACGATCGATCATCTTAAGAAAGGCGAAAAAGAACCGGAATACGAAGAGCTCTTCCTCGGTATTACAAAAGTTTCTCTTTCGACGGAATCGTGGCTTTCCGCCGCATCCTTCCAAGAGACCGCTCGTGTACTTATCAATGCGGCTGTTACGGGAAAGATCGATCGACTCCAGGGTCTTAAGGAAAATGTCATTATTGGTCGTTTGATTCCGGCGGGAACCGGTTTTAACGCAGTTCTCGAGGAAGAAGACGATGATGAAGAAGAAATAGTACCGGACGAAAAACCAACAGAGCTCGATAAAGAGATTGTAGAAGAAGGGCCAGGAATGGGTACGGTGCCCGAAGAAGAAGTTGCGGAAAAAGTAGAAAAGGAATAATCATTCAAAAACGCCTCACAAGGGCGTTTTTGAATTGGCAAAAGTTTTTTCTCGTGATAGGGTTTAACCATCTATGTCAGGTCACAGCAAATGGCATAATATCCAAAAGCGTAAAGGCGCGGTAGATGCCAAAAAAGGTCAGGCATTTAGCAAAATCGCCAAGATGATTTCCATTGCGGCGAAAGAAGGCGGTGGCGATCAGGCGACCAATTTTTCGCTTCGTTTGGCAGTCGAAAAGGCGAAAGAGGTGAATATGCCAAAGGAAAATATTGAACGCGCAATCGCCCGTGGGACCGGCACGGGTTCTGAAACAGTGTTAGAACCTGTCGTTTATGAGGGGATGGGGCCTGGAGGGGCGGCGATCCTTGTTGAGGCTGTGACAGATAATAAAAGTCGTACCTACGGGAATGTACGTAACATTTTTACAAAATTCGGCGCAAACATGGAAGCGCGCGTGCTTTGGATGTTTGATCACAAGGGCTTGATTCGTGTTTCCGATATGATTGGGGCGCCAAACCATGATGAAGTTGAGCTTTCCGTGATTGATGCTGGTGCGGAAGATGTGCGCATTGATGATGAGATTCAGGAAATTATTTGTCCGATTCCCGCACTTTTGCCAATTTCGGAGATTATTAAGAAAGCAGGTTTTGCAATCGAAGAAGCGATCATGACCTATCTTCCAAAGAATCCCATTGAACTTTCTTCCGAGGATGAAGAAAAACTCGGAGATTTCATTGAACTTTTGGAAACCGACGATGATGTGACCGGGGTTCATACAAATGCCGCTTAACCATGAAAGGGAAGCCGACCATTGTTTTGGGGATTGATCCCGGCTATGGCAGATGTGGTTTTGGGCTTATTCAAGAAAGCGGAAATGATTATCGATGTCTGAAATTTGGTGTGATTACAACCTCAAAAGAATTTTCACACTCCAAACGTCTTGCCGAGATCGCGGACGATATCGAGAGCCTTATGACGAAGTTTCAACCGCAAATACTCGTCATTGAAGAGCTATTTTTCGCTAAAAGCACTACAACAGCGCTCAAGGTTGCCGAGGTTCGAGGAGTTATCCTCTCGCTTGCCGAGAAAAAACATCTGACCATTCGAGAAGTAAAACCAAATGAAGTCAAAATGGCTGTCACCGGATACGGAAAAGCCGATAAACGACAGGTTCAGGAGATGGTGAAGTCCATTTTTCATTTTTCAAAAAAACCAAAGCCCGACGATGCGGCCGATGCTTTGGCTATTGCTTGGACGGGCGCGACAAAATGTAAGTTTTCTTAGGTCCCCAAGTCGCTATGAATGTGGTATCATTCTTGTGTTATGGGACGTTTTCGGTTGAAAAAAATATTGAAACGATCACGCCGTTTTTCTTTTCGCGGTTTTTTAAAGCTACTCCGTCCAAAACGGGACTATAAAAAATTCGTTCTCGTCGTTGTTTTTCTGCTTGTCTTTTATCCAACTCTCGGATTGGCATATTATGAACTCTATTATGCTCGCGGGATTTATCTGCCCTCACCTCGTGAATACTTGAAAGATCAATGCGAGGAACATGATCTTGATTTTGTTCTTCTTGACTCGATTGTTTATTGCGAAAGCAACTGGCGGATGGTTAAGAATTCTCAATCAACCGCTTTCGGCTATTTTCAGATTCTCGACGGCACCGAGGCAACGACTCCCATGTACTCGCAAGGACTTCGAAAGTACGATCCGTTCACAAATATCGACATGGGTGTTTTTTTGTACGAGCGTGATAGTTGGTATCCATGGGTAACATCAAAAAACTGTTGGTGGTGGCGATATCAGCGCAATGCCACGGCATTAAAATAAACCCCTTCAATGGGGTTTTTCATTTTCAATAGATGGCTTGTCAGCCGACTTGTCCTCCGTAACGTTAGTGAAGGCGGAAGCTTCATCTGAGACAGGCTGGCCTGCCATCCGTAGCTCTGTTTCTACAGAGCGAAGGATGGAGCCATCGGGCGGATTCGAACCGCCGACCTCTGCTTTACGAAAGCATTGCTCTACCAGCTGAGCTACGATGGCATTTTTGCTCACTATGAATTTGTTGGCTAGCTTTGTCAAAAACCTCCGCACTTCGTCGCCGTATATCTGTATACGTCTCCTCGTTGCTCGGTTTTTTCCTTGCTATCCAATAAAATTCATACGTTCGCCTTGGATATCTTTGTTTCGGCTAACAAGATGGCAAGACTTGATGGCCTGCCAGCCGTAGCTTTAGCGAAGGCTGGAGCGGGTGAACGGAATCGAACCGTCATCTTCAGCTTGGAAGGCTGACATAATAACCACTATACGACACCCGCAAAACGGGAGTATCATATCAAAATCTAAGTTATCTGTCTAGAAACCTATGAAAAAGAGCCTCCTTCTTTCTATTCCCGTATTCGTGGCTTTTTTATTGGTTATTACCTGGTTTGGATTGCGTTGGAATGGGGAGGTTTTTGATTTTCGAACGCCGCATCTCCATGATCAAATCGGACTAAACTTTATTCGATATAATTTTACTGATGCATTGGTGAGCGCCGATGAATTACGTCCTGAAGCCATTCTAGGCATATTTTCTGAGCTTGGAATCGGTTTTCAGCGTCAGTTAGTGTTGACGGACCTCACATGGGGGCGAATAGAGCCTAGTGATGATGAATGGAATTTTGCCTCGGCTGATAGTGTCATTATGAAAACCGAGGTTGAGCCCATTGTTGATTTGTTTATTTATCAATATGCGTCCCCAAACCCTCCATGGCTTACAAAGAATTGTACATTTGAAAAAACGATTGGGCCGGAGGCCGAAGAATACATCCGCACGGTTGTTACTCGATATGCGGATTATGTTACGTATTGGGATATCGGAAATGAGATGAATCATTGGCGCGCGCTCGATGAGCTTGGAACGGCACCGGATACTGGAAAATTCCCGGCTTGTTTGTCTGAGAATGGTTTTTCGCCACAGGAGCAGGGGATCTTTCTCGCGCAGGCCGCTGAGCTAATTCGTCAATATGATCCGGATGCGGTTATTCTCCTTTCGGGAATTGGCGGATTGGATGATTACGCAGTAAAAAACTGGATCGGTGGGGTTGTTGAGAGTTCCGGAACTGATTGGTTTGATGTCGTTACTTACCATTATTATGGCAATTGGCAATCGCTTATAAGGCAACGCGAAGATTTTACGAGCGAATTAAAGCAAATGGGACTTGGCGATAAACCAGTCTGGCTGACGGAAACCGGTTCCACGGCTAGTCAGACTTTGACAGTGCGAACGAATTATCCAAATAGCGAGGAATCGCAAGCCGCAGATATTTTTCGACGGATAATTGGAGCTTATGGCGCTGGCGACGAGAAGGTGATTTGGCATACATTTATCAGCTCCCCAGATGCTCAAAATAATGATTGGCGCATGTATGGAATCATGGAGAATGATTTAACGCCAAATCTATCCTATTATTCCTTCAAATTACTTATTGATGAGTTATTGCCTTTCGAGAAGGTTACAAAACAAAATCTAAGTGAATCACAGTATATTTACAAGGTTACTCGTGAAGATGGCGAGGTTCGATATGTCGCTTGGGGAAGTGGGAGCTGGGAGCCGGCGAAAGGGTTGTCTTCGTGCACATCGGTTGTTCCGGATAACGACGGCGATTATTCGTGGGAGGAGCTTGATGACGATCAGCCTGTTCTCTTGTCAGAAACTCCAATTCTGTTAAAATAAGCCGGTTCCTTTCGGTTATCGGGCTGTAGCGCCCACCTTCGTCCTCTGGACTACGGTGGGCAGGCAGTTGGCTATATGTTTTTTAACATCAGCAAACCCCGGCTCGAAGTTTTCGACAACCTCGGGCTGTAGCTCAGATGGCTAGAGCGCTTGCATGGGGTGCAAGAGGTCGCCAGTTCAAGTCTGACCAGCCCGAGGTTGTCGAAAACTGAGAGAAGAGGTCAATATCTTGGGTCGCCCGGGAAGACCAAAGGAGCAAAATATCGGGCTGTAGCTCAGATGGCTAGAGCGCTACGTTCGGGACGTAGAGGTCGCTGGTTCGAGTCCAGTCAGCCCGACCATTAAAAATTTTCAGATTTGTGTGCTGCTGCGTTGTGGGTCCTGTCAGTCTTCGTCGTCGTAC
This sequence comes from Patescibacteria group bacterium, assembly GCA_041661425.1. Classification (GTDB taxonomy): domain Bacteria; phylum Patescibacteriota; class Patescibacteriia; order UBA9934; family UBA9934; genus JBAYHI01. The sequence goes on from JBAZUI010000012.1 coordinate 30,674, forward strand.
ATTTGGGTACGCCTCCTCGACTGCCACCCACGCCTTGCATCACTCAAATCTGTAAAATTTTCGATAATGGTGCATCCAGTATGGGTGCATTTTTGTTTGCAAAGCGTTATGATTCGTTTATGCAATTTATTATCGTTAGTATTTGTCTTCTTGCACTCTTTTTCATTTTGGCGACTATTTTGGTGCTATTTTTTTGGTCATGGAGCCTTGCGATGACGCGCGCGCCGTTTATTCCAATGCCAAATGAGGTTTTAACAGCAATCATCGATGCCCTAGAGCTTAAGGAGGGTAGCTATCTCGTTGATTTAGGCTGTGGGGATGCTCGAGTTATTGAAGCTGGGTGGAAAAAAGAACCGCGTGCACGATTTCTTGGTATTGATCATGCAATTTTTCCAATAATTCTCGCAAGGTGGCGTCTATTGCGACTTGGAAATTCAAAGGGAGTGACCCTGAGAAGACAAAATATTTTCAAAACAGATGTCCGCGATGTGACCCATGTTTTTCTCTATCTTTTTCCTGGACTCATGGACTCAATTCTCCCAAAATTAGAAAAAGAGCTGAAAACTGGAACCCGTCTTGTTTCGTGCGACTATCCTTTTTCAAAAAGATCAGCCGATTTCGTGATTGATCTTCATCGCACAAAAAATCAGCTTGGCCGAAAGCTCTATATCTATATTTTCTAGTTTCTCATGTTTTGGCGTTGAAAATTATTAAAAGCCGAAATTCAGAGTATTTTTTAGCTATTTTAAGCCAAATACTATTGACAGGAGCGCATTTTTGTGATATCCTGATCAAGTCTCAAAAGCAAGGAGCATCCCATGAGGTTCGTAGCTGCGACTATGGTGTTAGCACTTTGTGTGACGTTTATGGGAGCGAGCGCAGGGGCACTCGCAGTGATGAACGGGGAAGTCATCACTGCTGTGTTTCTCCTGGCAGGAGGGTTCCTCGGCAACTTCGTGTTCATTTATCTCCTGTTCGCGACGAGCGCACTCAACGTCAGGTGTGATCTGTACCCCAAAAAGTGGACACGAAAGTGTCCACTTTTTGATTCTGTTAAACTACTACCATATGAGCAGAAGAATATTTACGAAGGAACAGATC
>JBAZUI010000013.1:0-22646 GCA_041661425.1 Patescibacteria group bacterium
ACACGTTCGCATTCTTCAGCATCTCATCGATCTGTTCCTTCGTAAATATTCTTCTGCTCATATGGTAGTAGTTTAACAGAATCAAAAAGTGGACACTTTCGTGTCCACTTTTTGGGGTACAGATCAGCCTGGCGGTTTTTGATTTTAGGCAGCTTGAGCCGCGCGTTTTTTGGCGACCTGATTTCTTAGATATCTTGTAAATAGAGTTTTTGCATAAGCCTCTCTACCTTCATCTTTGAGAAGCTTGAGCTCTTCGTCCTCGGCGAAAGCAAAGATTTCAGCTGGAGGAATGGGTTGTCGAGTCCCTTGTGATGCGGCTTTGATAAAGGGGAGAAGTGAAGCCATGGCCATCTCTCGCATTGACTCAATGCGCGTCTCACTTCCAATCTCTTGTACTAACTCAACAGGAGCTTCACTTTCAATACGTTTGTCTTGATTTTCTAGAAAGCGCGTAACAAGGAGTCTTGCATAATTATCAAAATCTGCTTGAGTGTCGAGTTTATTTATTTCCGTGTCATTTGCGAATTTTAAAATTTCTGCCGCAGGAATTTTTTTATCCGACGCGCTTTGTACAAGATCAATGAGTGGTTCAAGGCGTGTTTTACGTGCTTCAAGAACTTCAACTCCCGCTTTACGTGCCGTGCGTTCGTCCATGGCTCCAATGCCATATCCAGGAATATTTTTATCCACATTTCCCACCCCGCTTTCTGTAAAACTTTTGTTCATATTTGTCTTTTAATTTGGCTTTATTATACGAATTTTTATTCTTCATCGTCAATGCTCGTGGTTGACAAAACCCTAAAAATATGGTTATATTTCTAGTCCATTGGAGGTCATGTGAACCCTGCAAGAACGGGGTCGCAAGGGCCCCGAGGAATTATTTGCGAATACTCCCGTCCAAGTGGCGGGAAAAAGGGGGTGGCTCTGCCGGGCGAGGGGGTGGTCGATTACTCCCTTCGCTGCCGCGGTCACCCGCTCCGCCCAACCGTGGAGCTCTGGCTGGAGCGGTTCTTCCGGGCCAAGTTCGAATACGTGCCCGAAACACCGTTCTCGCAGGACCTATGGCCCATTGTTATGGAGGTGGTGAGTGTCCTCTGCTTCGTAAGCAGAAGGCGTCACATGCTTCCACAACAGAAAAAGCGGCTTATGGAAGCCGTAGAACGGGTGGAATGCCGGTGGCAAACCGGTGAGGATCTACCTGACCTCCTCAGCAACTACTTCGGCCCAGCCGAAGCCAAGGCCGTAAAGGAGTGCGTCCGCGCACACCTTTACAGGGCCTGGCGGGCAAATGCGGGCCGAATTATGAAGGTCAACGACCCGGAGGAGACCTTCGAAGGCCTCTACCGAATCACCCTGCTCGCGGCCTTGATCCTCATCAAGACGCGAAATCCAAAGATCCCCGGTGATCACGGGGATGTCATGAACTTTCTCGACATCCCAATTGACCGGGAATAAATCTCACCCGCCGTATCCAGCTCTGGACGGCGGGGTTCGTGTTTTTTATAGAGCTTTTTATTTTGGCGCATAACTTTGTCAAAAACCTGCGCACATCGTCACCGTATATCTGTATACGGCTCCTCGTTGCTCGGTTTTTTCCTTGTTCTGCATCCAAAATAGAAAAGCTCTCGATATCTTATTATTAAGCGGCCTCGCGTATTGCTGTCTCTTGGCTTTGTCTGAATCGCGTTGCTTCCATGATGGCTTGTCGAGCAACGGCATCGAGTTGTTCAGTACTTTTATTTCCAGTGAGAGCACTTGAATCCACGTATTTAAACGCATCCTCTGGAGTGACAGTAATAGAATTATCAATTCCCGCCCCCACAAGAGACTCAATCATTCTTTTGGTTTCTTGAAGATTTTTTTTCTGTATTTTTAAGTTTTTAATTAACTGTTCTGTTTCACTCTCGATAGGAGTTCCATCTGGTGTGTCGTGGCTTCCTTCGGAAGTTCTAGCTTTTTCTGCGTTTGCGGTACGAGCATCAAACTTAGGGCGAACTCCTGAAGGATCTCCTTCGAGGATTCTATTTGTCATGCTCTTGGGTTCGGGATTCAAATATCCAAGCATAGATTAATTATTTCCTTAATTTTACGTGTTTTGCTCGTGGATCGTCAATCCTTGCGGTTGACAAAACCTCAAAAATGTGGTTATATTTCAGGTCCATTGGAGGACCCATGATGGCTCGACACGCGACGCATCTCCGTCTGGTCATTTCGCCCGATGACGCGGATCGGCCTGAGGTTAGCGAAGGTTGCCCGGAGTCTCCCCTCCGGGTGAACTTCGGGGGGATTTTGTACGAGGCCCTTCCGGCTCCGCCCCCGCCGGTTCGACACCCCTTCGATGAGGGGGTAACAAGGTACCTCGAGAAGGCTGGGGAGGAGATCCGCGAGCGTTACGGCGGTCGTATCGCCGAGCTCGTGAAGGCCAATGCCCGGGCTTACGGGGCCGTGATCGACGAGATCAAGGCCGCAAGCTCCTGGCGCATTGTCACGAACGACGAGAAGTCGGCGTCGAGCGGTCGCGGGTATCTGTTCCTTGATATGTGGTTTGACCACGTTCAAGGAACCCCGAACTTCGCCTTTGAGCGGTTCGGGTCCGGACTGCGGCGTAGTGACAACGCCAAGGTCGTCTCGTGGGTGCGGTACCGGCTCTCCGAAGAGCTTGAGTCCGTTCCCCATGTTCCGGACGAGGCCCAGGAGGCCATGACGGGCCTATGCCTGCTCGTCGCCTATATGGTCCTCCGGCCCAGGCGTAGCGCCACGGACCCGGGCGACATGGCGCGCCTTCCGGGGATCGAGCTCTAGCTCTCCCCAAGGCGAACGCGGTCGCCTCAGCTACCCGCCGTATCCAGCTCTGGACGGCGGGCTTATGTTATTTAGAACTTCCGCTTTTTGCGCATAACTTTGTCAAAACCTGCATTTTTCGTTCAACGTATGTTATGATACGTCTCACGGAAAATTTGGTTTTTCCTCGTTCTGCATCAAAAAGCAAAAGTTCTAACGTTTTCGTAGATTATGTCGAATTTAGCAAAAATCATCGCTATCCTTGGTCCAACCGCTTCGGGAAAGACCGATTTGGCTTTGACATTGGCGCGTGAATTCAGCGGGGAGATAATTGCCACTGATTCTCGGACAATTTATCGAGGAATGGACATTGGTACTGCCAAGCCCAAAGGAGACCTCCTTGCCGACGGATCGTTGCTCGTTGAGGGCATTCCTCACTGGGGAATCGATCTTGTTGATCCTACGGATGATTTTTCTGTTGCTGATTTTAAAGTGTTTGCAGAGAAGAAGATCGAGGAAATTTTATCGCGTGGTCATCTCCCAATGCTCGTTGGTGGCACTGGGCTTTATTTTTCAGCGGTGATTGATAATTTGTCGCTTACATCCATTCCCGCGAATAAGCATTTGCGTGAAGATCTCGAAAGACTCACGAACGAAGAGCTAATCGAAAAGATTCGCGCCACAGATCCGGATGCCCTCGGACATCTTGATTTACAAAATCGTGTCCGTCTGCTTCGCGCGGTCGAAATTATTATCGAAAGTGGGGAAACGCTTCAGTCTCAACAAGAAAAAGGCGAACCGAAATATGATGTTCTGCAAATTGGAATTGATGTTGATCGCGAAGAACTCAAAACCCGTATCAATACTCGAGTTGAACGGATGGCTGAAGAAGGACTCATCGATGAGGTAAAAAATCTCAAAGAAAAATACGGATGTCAGGCGCGTGCGATGACCGGGATTGGCTATCGGCAGATTTGTGATTCTCTTGAAGGGAAATCAACGCGTGAAGAAGCAATCGAACGTATCAAACGCGATACACGCAATTATGCCAAGCGTCAGCGCACGTGGTTTCAGCGTGACAAACGCATTCATTGGGTAAAGACAGTTGAGGAAGCAAGAACGCTTATTCAATTATTTTAATTTCTCCGAAATCAACTTTGCCGTGAGTGCTGGATCGGCATTGCCACGCGTTTCGCGCATCACTTGTCCCACTAAGAATTGCATGAGTTTTTCCTCACCAGCCTTCAATCGAGCAACTTCTTTTGGATTGGCTGTTATCACGACATCAATAATTTGTGCGAGCGCGGTTACATCGTCCATACGGCTTGCTCCCAAATCCTCCATGGCATGGCTGGGGTCTGATCCATCATCAAGCATCCGTTCAAGAACCTTAAGACCGCTCTGACCCGTGAGACGCCCTTCGGCCATGAGAATAATAAATTCTGCAAAATTTTCCGGCGTGATTTTCATGGTGCGATGGCTGATCTTCCGCTCTGTGAGAATTCCAGGAAGTTTATTGAGCAACCAACTCGTAAAAATCTGCGTCATTTTTTTTCGTTTTTCCGGCATATCCTCGGGAGAGACGTCGGGGAGGGCAAGAATCCAGGCTCCGAGTTCACTCAAGGCCTGTTCGGAAAAATCAGCCAGCACCGGATCCTCCACCATGAGCGAAGCGTCTTCCAATTTAAAACCATACTCTTCCATCAAACGCTTGCGTTTATTCCACGGGAGTTCGGGCATGGTCTCTTTCATTTCTTCTGCCATGGCCGTGAGATGCATGGGAGGAATATCCGGTTCCGGGAAATAGCGGTAATCCGCCGAATCTTCTTTGGATCGTTGCTCATCAGTACACTGTTTTTCATCGTTCCATCCACGCGTTGTGGTGATCGCCGGAGGCGTGTGCATTTCCCACAGTTGTTTTTGTCGACGGATTTCGAATTGAATCGCGCGCTCGACTGCTCGGAAGGAATTGATGTTTTTTATTTCGGTTTTTGGATTAAGATGGGGGGTCGTGGGGTTGCCATCTTCATCCATTTCTCGGAGAGAGATATTCACGTCGCATCGCATTTGCCCTTTTTCCATGTCGCCATCGGAAATATCAAGCGCACGCACAAGGGTACGTAATTCTTGTAAGAATATTTTTGCTTGTGCGGGGGAGATGAAATGTGGTTTGGTGACGATTTCACACAGAGGCGTCCCACCACGATTGAAATCCACATAGGTTTTTCCATCATCGCCGTGAATGTTTTTCGCCGCATCCTCTTCGAGGTGCATGCGTTCGATTCCGATGGTGACTTCTCCTTCGCCGGGAACAAGAACGCTTAATCGTCCATCGGACATAATAGGCAAATCAAATTGAGAGATTTGATAGGCCTTTGGAAGATCTGGATAAAAATAATTTTTCCGGTCAAATTTAGAAACAGATGCAATGGTTCCGCCCAAGGAGAGTCCAAGAAGAATCGCCCAGCGAATCGCTTGTTCATTGGGAACTGGAAGGGTGCCTGGATGGCCCAAACAAATCGGGCAGACATTGACATTCGGCTCGAGCTCACGGAGGGTATTGGCCGCGCAACCGCAAAACATTTTTGTTTTTGTTTTGAGCTGGACGTGAATTTCAAGGCCAATCACTGGGGAAAGATTCATACGGCGCGAGTTTAGCACAACTTTTAGGTGAGGACTAGAGGGATATTTTTTTCAAGTGATGATAGAACGTGGTGAGATAAATCGCTGGCAATGGGAGGAGGAAGACAAGAAAGACTTGTGAAAGAATCTGTTCCGCAAGTGAGGGAGAGGATTGAAGGAATGTTTCCATGTCCATGCCTGATAGTCCGAAACTCGCGAAGGCGATTCCCAGGTATCCAAGGAGAAAAAAAAGCAGAAAAAGCAAAGACGCGGCAATGAGTCGAAAAAAGACAGGGAAGAAACGGATGCAAATTAAATCCTTACTTTTTTTGAGGGCCGTGAGAATCGGAGCCTGTTCAAAAATGAGGATTGGTTTTGCAAAAGCGAACCAAGTCGCGATGATCATCCCCGGAATAATGAGAAGCAGAGATCCAAGGAGCTCGAGAACGCAGAGGATGAGCGAAAGCATGAGATAGGGGATGAGAAGCGCCATGGCTTGTTTGCCAAGAACCCCCGAATGCGGTTTTCTTTTTTCAAGGAACAGTCCGGTGAGAAGAAAACAAAGGATGGCAATGAGAAGAAGAAGCGCAGGCTCCAGAAAAGAAAAAATAAATAATTCAAGTATCTCAAAAATTTCCTCCGGAAGAGTAAGAGAGAAGAGCAGGACAAAAATCAAGGGAATGAGTGCCCAAGCCGCATAGCCAAGATACCAACGGAAATGAATGCGATAGAGCGTGAGAGTCTCTGCGATGAGTTGAAACGTTCCGGGAATGTTAGCGGTTGGTTTTGAGGCTGTCATAGATCAAATAATCCGCGACCACAAACAGAGGAAGACTCAAAGCCATAATGCCGAAATTCAATCCGGCCGTGACAATCGTAGACAGATGATAGAGGAAAGATTCTCCAAGTGAGGCGAGATTCACCATAAAGAAAACCTCAAGGAGATAGAATCCGATTTGGACCGCCACGACAATGATTGCAAAAAGCATTTTCGGAATCATTAATCGCATGAAGACCGGCCAAAACCGATTCTTCACCAATTCTTTTGAAGCTCGGAATGTTTTCATAGCAGGAACCCCGTCGAGAATCAGCAAAAATCCTGGGAATGCAAACCAAACCGTGAAGATAATCAAAAGGACGATTCCTCCAAGAATTCCGAGGAGCGTCATTAGAATTCCCGTTGCTCCGAGCCAGGCACTCGTTGCGAGAATGCTGTTAAAGACAAGCATACCGATTCCCGGGATCAACAAAAGAAGCGGCGAGCCCATGATCAGCCCGAGGAGAATGGCCACGAGCGCGTAAGGGAGAAAGAGTTTCCATGTGTTCGCTCCAACCATTTTTTCGTTGACGGGTTCACCCTTGATAGTCTTTTTGACGATTTGGAGAAGTGTGATGTAAATCCATATTGAGATCACAAAAATACCGATCGTTGACGTTGCTTGCGAAATCACCATGCCGGTGATTTGTAATCCGGAAAGCAATCCCTGTTCCGTAAGGAATTCCGCATTCCCGGCGGGTCCAAGAAGCGTTCCAATGGCGGAGAGAATAAAAACGGCAAAATACCAAACCGTAACTTTTAGATAAGCAGAGAAATGCTTCACATAAGCATCGAGGGAGTGATCAATGATTTGCCCAATGGAAATGAGTGGTGACATAGATTAGGAAATAAGTGAACGAAGGGATGTACGAATCAATTGATGAATTTCTTCCGGGGAGAGGAGAATGCCGTTTTCTTCGCATTCAATAAGGCGAAAGAGATCCGGATTTTGCTCGCAAAGGGTGAGGTAGGCGGCTTCGGCATGAGCGAGGTGCTCTGCATCCGCTTCGTGAACGTCCTTTTTGAGGTGGTGTTTTGATCCCTCGTGCGCCTCACGATTCTCGAGAAGCTGTTTTGATGTGGTGGAAGAGACGTGAAGGACAAGATTTAAATCCGGCTTCGGGATTTTGAAAATTTCATGTTCCAAATGAAGATCCCAAGTAAAGAATTTTTTTTGTTCATCGGGATCGGAAATTTTTGCGCCTTGATGTCCCATATTCGATCCGACGTAGCGATCCGCAATCACCATGGACCCGGCTTCAATCCACGATTGAATCTTTTTTGCCGCATCGAATCGATCGACCGCAAATAAAATGGACGTGGCATAGGGCCCAACGTCATTGGCATTGCCATAAGCGCCCGAGAGGTATTCTTCCACAGGCCCGGCGCTCTTTTTTCCGTATTGTGGGAAGGAAATCGTTTCCACGATGTGGCCTTCGGCTCGCAATGCATCGATCAATAACTTTGTCTGGGTGGCTTTTCCCGAACCGTCCACGCCATCGATCACAATAAAGATGCCTTTTTTCATGAAAAAATTATAGCAGATGCGAGGCGTTCGGTCGACTCGATTTCGAAGATCATTTCAAAACTCGATGAGATGTTGGTGCGCGGGAACGCCATCCTCCGAGACGTACCGGAGTGTACGTTGAGGAGGTGGCAGGGACCCGCAAGCCAACAGATCGCGAGTTTTGAGATGATCGAAAAAAGATGTCCACAATGAGCATTGCCGAGGTCTCGTGCTCTCGTTAGGGTGGACATAACTTCACGGTTTGATTTTTCATGTGTCCGTATGAGTGATCAGCGACCAAGTTGGGATGAATATTTCTTCGAGATCATGCGTGCGGTGGCACGTCGAGCGACTTGCGATCGCGGGCGAAGCGGATGTGTGATTGTGCGTGATCGTCAGATTCTTGTGACCGGTTACGTTGGGGCCCCAAAGGGATTACCGCATTGCGATGACGTGGGACATCAAATCAAAACGATGATTCACGAGGATGGTCACCAGAGTCAACATTGCGTGCGCACGGCTCATGCGGAGCAGAATGCGATTGCTCAAGCCGCGAAATTCGGCATTGCCATCAATGGCGGAACGCTCTATACAAAATTTACGCCTTGCTCTTCGTGCGCAAAGCTCATCATCAATTCGGGAATCATACGCGTGATGTGTGAACGTAAATATCACGCCGGCGCTGATTCGGAAGCCATGTTCCGACAAGCGGGTGTGACCCTGGAGTATCTTTCGGAGGATTTGGAACACTATAGCCAACAATAATATGCGTGCCTATCTTGATATTGTGAAAAAAATTGTCGAGGAGGGAGAGCGAAAACCAAATCGGACCGGCATTGACACGCTCGCGATTGCGGGAGCGATGTTTCAGCACGATATGAGTCAAGGATTTCCATTGCTCACAACGAAAAAAGTTCCGTTTCGTTTAGTTGCCTCTGAACTTGAGTTTTTTATTCGTGGCATTACCGATAAAAAATGGCTTCAGAATCGTGATAATCATATTTGGGATGAATGGTGTACGCCACTCAAGATTTCGTACGCCAATGATGAAGAGACAAAAAAGAGGATGCTCGAAGAACGTGATCTTGGAACGATTTACGGATGGGAATGGCGACATTTTGGCGCGGCGTATCAGGATCACAAGACCGATTATTCCGGGCAGGGGATTGATCAGTTAGCGAATGTGGTGAAAAAAATCAAAGAAGATCCGGGTGATCGCCGGATGATTGTGATGGCATGGAATCCCATGGATATTGGCAAGGCCATGCCCCCGTATTGCCATTATGGGTTTCAAGTAACGGTTCTTAATGGCCGATTGAACCTCTTATGGAATCAGCGATCGGTCGATACCATGCTTGGATTGCCATTTAACATTGCAAGCTATGGATTACTTCTCCATCTTTTAGCAGAGGAGACGGGATTGCAGGAAGGAAAATTGGTTGGATTTTTAGCTGACGTTCACATCTACGAAAATCATCTCGAGGGTGCGCGGGAACAGCTCTCGCGCGATTCGGAAAAATATCCACTTCCAACGATTCAAACGGATTGTTTTACATCCATTTTCAACTGGCAGTATCAGGATACAGAAATTCTCAATTATCAAAGCCATCCGAAAATTTCTTTTGACATTGCGGTTTAATTTTTTTCTTCCTCTTGGTTCCGAGCTCCTGACTCCCATGCTTGGTGCGGGAGCTCAGAACCAGGAGGAATTTCCTATGCAAGTATCACTACTCGTAGCAACCAGTGTTGATGGGCGCATTGCGCGTGAAGCAAGTCAGCTCGCGGATTGGACCAGCCGTGAGGACAAGAAATTTTTCGTGGCAAAGTCAAAAGCCGCGGGGGTTGTGATTATGGGCCGCACCACGTACGAGACGATTGGGCGACCGCTCCCAAATCGATTGAATGTGGTGCTCACACGCGATACCACTGGATATGAAAATCAGCCCGGACTTTTAGAATATTCATCAAAGTCACCACGGGATGTTCTCGCAGAACTCGACGCACGCGGTTTCAAGGATGTGGTCATTGGGGGAGGATCAAGTGTCTACTCACAGTTTTTAAAAGAGAGACTCGTGACCGATCTCTACATCACGGTTGAGTCTCTTTTATTTGGCGCAGGGATTCCATTCGTCGACGGCGCAGAGGAGCGAAAATTGCATCTTGTCTCGAGCGAGCAAATCGGCCCGGAGTCCGTGCTTTTGCACTATCAATTTAGTGAAGCGTAAAACGCGACTTCAATTCATCTAAACGCCCGCTGGTCAGAAGCTGGCGTTCTTCTTTTGTGTCGACTTTATATTTGGGTTCGCCCGAGTTTGTATATTTTGCTTCTGAGAGTCCGTGAATATTTGCTTCCTCCATCGAGAGCGGAGAAGAGAGGGTCTCAAAAATCACTTGGCAGATGCGCTCGCCGGGAAAAAGCCGGAGCACCTGATCGCCCGCTTCATTTTTCATGGGGAAGATGAGATTGCCTTGATAGCCGGTGTCGATGATTCCCGAGAGAGATAAATTAATGCCGCGGCGATTGGTAGAAGTGCGCGGAAAAAGAATCGCCATCAAATCCGGTGCATTCATCTCAATGCGTTCAAGGCTTGTGCCGATCACAAATTCATTTGGAAGGAGATCGAAGTATTGCCCTGGTTTGAGAATCACTTCCTCAAATTGTTCGGCATGGATATCCACGTCCTCGATTGAAATTTTCAGCGCGCGACGGCCATGGTCGGTCATCACCCAGTTCTTGGGAATCAAGAATCGATAGCCAAGCCTGAGATCGAGCGCATGTGGCTGAAGTTGAAATTCGTCGATCGCCGGGTTGAAACCAAGATCATTTGAGTGAATCCGTTCAATAATTTCTTTTCGTGTGAGAATCATACGTGGCTATCTTATCAAAAGGTCAAACCAAAAACCAGCTCGAACAGCTGGTTTTTTAGGTCCTCCCTTGAATTAAAGTAATGATGTGTCGAGTTCGATGGATGGACTCATCGTGCTCGTGAGATAGAGCGATTTGATGAAGATGCCCTTTGAAGACGATGGTTTTGATTTTTTAAGAGCTTCAACCGCAACCTTGGCGTTTTCAATGAGTTTCGCTTCATCGAAGGAAGCTTTTCCAATGATCATGTGAATGTTGCAGGTGCTGTCATTCTTGAAGGAAATTTTGCCACCTTTTTGATCGACAATCATTTTTTCAACATGAGGGCCAACCGTATCGGTTTTTGGGTTTGGCATTAATCCCTTTGGACCAAGAACGCGCGCAGCCTTTGCGAGCTTTGGCATCATCGCAGGCGTTGCAATTGCAACATCAAAATCGATTTTTCCGGTTTTTACGATTTCATCGATTGTTTCCTCGGTTCCCACAATATCAGCTCCGGCGGCTTTTGCCGTTGCTTCAAGTGCCGGCTCCACGAACGCAATCACGCGATTCGTTTTTCCGGTGCCATGTGGCAAAACCACATTTTGACGAATTTGCTGATCACTCTTTTTTGGATCAATCCCAATGCGTGCGTGCAATTCAATGGATTCATCGAATTTTGATTTTGCCATTGTCTTCAATGTCTGGATGGCAAGTTCAACCGTTGTTGCGCCAAGCGCTTTTGCGGTCTTTTTTTTCTCTTGAAATTTTTTGCTGTGCATATGTTGGAGTGGTTTTAACGCCCCGAAGGGCTCCCACAATTAGTTATTTAACGTCAACGCCCATTTGTCGGCAGGTGCCGGCAATAATTTTCATGGCGCTCTCAATATTTTTGGTATTGAGATCAATCATTTTTCGCTCGGCGATTTCTTTGAGTTGTGCCTTGGTGATGCTTCCCACTTTTTCTGTGAGAGGCTTCCCAGAGCCCTTTGGAATTCCCGCTGCTTTTTTGATCATGTCAGATGCCGGAGCGGTTTTGAGAATGAAGGTGAAGCTTCGATCTTCAAAAATCGTGATGACCGCTGGAACAACTTCTCCACGACGATCTTGAGTCGCGGCATTGAATTCCTGAACGAACTTTTGGATGTTGACGCCATGTTGACCCAAAATCGGTCCAAGAGGAGGTGCTGGCGTTGCCGCGCCGCCTTGTGCTTGGACTTTAACGGTCGTAAGAATCGGTTTTCGTACCATACGAGAGTATTTATAGTGGATTCCGCTCCCATGGGATTGGCAACCACCTCGTAAATTAGTGCCGTGATTTTTTCAAAAATCAGGGTTTTTGTCAAGGCTAGATCTTTTTTACCTGCAAAAAGTCCAATTCAACTGGGGTCTCGCGACCGAAGAGGGAAACCAAGACTTTGATTTTTCCGCGTTGTTCATCGATTTCCGCGACTTTCCCTTGCTGGCCTTTGAATGGCCCGTCGGTAATAGAAATCGGATCGTCTTTTACGACATCGAACTTGAATTCCGGTTCCTGCACGCCCACGCGTTTCATAAGGGCGTCAATTTCTTTTTGGTCGATTGGCGTTGGAGTGGTGGAAGCTCCAATGAATCCCGTGACACTTGGGGTATTTCGCACCACGTACCAAGAATCATCGGTCACGATCATTTCCACAAGCACATAGCCCGGGAAGATTTTTTCTTCGACAATGCGGCGCTTGCCGTTTTTGATTTTAATTTTTTTCTCCTTTGGCACCATCACACTGAAGATTTTTTCTTCCATGTCCATGGTCTCGATGCGCTGTTTTAAGCTCTCGACAACGTTTTCTTCATACCCGGAGTACGTATGAATGGCGTACCAACGTCGGCCATAATTCGCGGTTTGCTTTGCCATATAATTATGCAACGAGGCTCAAGAGATACTGAACCCCCATGTTTAAAAGCCAATCAAGAACGCTGAAGTAAGCGGCAAGCGCCAAGCAGAAAACAAGAATCGCAAGCGAGTACTTTGTTGTATCTTTTTTGGTGGGCCAGGTGACTTTTTTCAATTCCTCCTTTGCCTCGAGAAGGTACTTCGCCAGGCGATTTTCCATGAATTTTATTGCCATATTTTTTGGTCTTTAAAAGGCCCCTTCCCGGGCCGTTAAGCACAGGGTAGCACAGCTAATCGGTTTGTCAAGAGACTAGATGTCCAAATTTGACACATCCTTTGCATGCGTCTGGATGAATTTTTTTCGTGGAGCAACATCAGAGCCCATGAGAATATCAAACGTCTCATCTGCCAATGCGGCATCCTCGATGTTGATCTGTTTCATCTTACGCGTTTCCGGATTCATGGTTGTTTCCCAGAGTTGCTCCGGGTTCATTTCACCAAGACCCTTGTAGCGTTGAATATTTACTTTGACTCCACCGGTTTCCACCACTTGCGCCTCCATGGCATCTCCGGTTTCTGGCGTCGCCTCCTCTTTGACTTTTTTGGGGTTCACTTTTGCTCCGGCTGTCATTTCATTGATGGTTTTTTCTTTTTCGACATCAGAGAAAACGTAGCGCACATCCTTTCCAACTTGCATGCGATAGAGCGGTGGCATCGCAAGAAAAATATGTCCCTCGCGAATCAAATCAGGGAAGTATCGGTAGAAAAGCGTCAGAAGCAATGTCCCGATGTGCGCGCCATCAACGTCGGCATCGGTCATGATAATAATACGTTCGTAGCGAAGTCCTTCCATCGCAAATCCCTCGCCGATATTTGTCCCAAGCGCAATAATCAGATTTTTGATTTCTTGATTGGCAAGCAATTTATCGAGTCGAGCCCGTTCCACATTAAGAATTTTTCCACGCAATGGCAGAATGGCCTGATATTCCCGATTGCGACCTTGCTTTGCAGATCCACCAGCGGAGTCACCCTCCACAATATAGAGTTCTGAACGTTTTGGATCCTTGCTCGAACAATCCGCGAGTTTTCCTGGGAGCATTAATCCCTCGAGGGCTCCTTTGCGAAGCACGGTTTCGCGGGCCGCGCGAGCGGCGGCACGGGCGCGTGCAGAGAGTAAACACTTTCCAATGATCTCCTCGGCATCTTTTGGATGTTCCTCGAGATAAATTGAGAAGAGTTCGTTGAAGATCGTCTCGACCGCAGTTCGCGCTTCAGGATTTCCGAGCTTGCCTTTGGTTTGGCCTTCGAATTGCGGATCAGGAAGTTTAATGGAAATCACGGCAGTCAATCCCTCACGTGCATCATCGCCTGTAAGATTGGTGTCTTTTTCTTTGATATATCCTTTTTCGCGTGCATACGCATTCAAACTTCGCGTAAGGGCCGCGCGAAAACCTGCCACATGTGTTCCGCCATCAGGGTTGACGATGTTATTGGCGAAGGCGTGGACATTATCGTAATACTCTTCGGTATATTGAAGCCCGATTTCGACATCGAGATTATCGATTTTTTTATGCGCGTAAAAGATTGTTTGATGTTTCGGCTCTTTATTGGCATTGAGATGGCGGACATAGGAGGAAACCCCGCCTTCAAAATAAAATCCATAATAAATAGGAGTTGCTTCGCGCTCATCGGTAAGCTCCACGCGCACTCCGGCCGTGAGATAGGCCTGTTGGCGCATGTGCTCAATAATCGTTTTGAAATCAAAAACAATACTTTCAAAAATCGTTTCATCCGGGTGAAAACGAATTGTTGTTCCGCGCAGGCGTGTAGTGCTGGTCGCCTTGACTTTGGATGTTGGAATCCCGCGCTGATAATGCTGGGTCCAAATTTTTCCATCACGATGAACCTCGGCCTCGAGATCTGTGGAGAGGGCGTTTACCACAGAAACTCCAACACCATGAAGACCGCCGGAAACTTTATAACCGCTTTCCTCACCACCGAATTTTCCACCCGCATGAAGCTTGGTAAGTACAAGTTCAAGCGCGGAAACGTGATGTTGCGGATGCATGTCAACCGGAATCCCACGTCCGTTATCGATGACTTCCACCCAGTTGTCTGGAAGCAGTCGAACCGTGATGGTATCGGCATAGCCACCCATGACTTCGTCGAATGAGTTGTCCGCAACTTCCCAAACCAAATGGTGAAGACCTTGCAGACCGGTTGAGCCGATATACATGCCTGGGCGCTTGCGAACCGGCTCGAGTCCTTCGAGGACGGTGATGCTCTTCGCGCTGTAAGAATTGTCTTTTTTGAGAACTTTTTTTCCGTCCATAGTCATTAAATTCGACATAATTGTATCACGAAACATGGAGTCCGACAAGGATTTTTCCTCTGGTTTTCTTTCCGTTTTCTTGAAGGTCTTGAGTCGTGTTATACTATCACTATCTCTTATGTTTAAAAAAGAGGAGGCACCTCAGGCGCTGGTTTCTCCGTTGACAACGGAATTGAAACAGGCGGAGCAGGAGTTTAAGCGTGAAGTGACGATCACAGAATCCGTTCCGTTTATTCGGAAGGCAGCATGGATTCTTTTTATCGTTGTTGATGTTTTGTTGTGCACGTTTGTTTTTGGATACATGATTCTTTTCTTGGTGTACGGATCGGGCAAGGACGCTTCCCTCGTCGCTCGCATTGAAAATAATACATCCATTCAACATGATCTTTTGACATCCTCGACCGCGAACGAACTCTTGGTCGATACTGCCAAGATCCTTTCCTCAGGAGCGGATCTGTACGATTTTTCCGTGGAAGTGGAAAATCCTAATATGGATTGGTACGCCACATTCTCTTATGCGTTTTCAACGTCGAAGGGAAGCTCCGAATCATTTGAGGGTTTTATTTTGCCACAAGAAACGCGCCCATTGATTGCGTTTTCGCAATACTTCGAGATTCGTCCGACTGATGTTGAAATCACATTCACCGATTTTGAATGGCACCGTGTTGATCATTTGGATATTCCGGATGTTTCGAGCTGGCTTACGGAACATGGGGATTTCAAAATCACTGACATTTCCTATGGGGGAGAGGCTGGACCTGGAACGGAAATCCTCCCAACTTCATCATTTAAGGTCACGAATAATTCCCCTTATAGTTATTGGGATGTTGAATATTTGTTGGTTTTAAAACAGGGGAGTGCGGTGGTGGGGGTAAATACGGTGACGCTTCCCGGATTTGAATCAAATGAATCACGGGAAGTCACTGTTCGCTGGTTTGATGGAGCTCCAAGCTCTGGAACGATTTCGATTTACCCGCAAATCAACTATTTCGACGATGATATTTATATGTCGCTTCCAACGGGCGACGCACAGGATATTCTTGAGAGACTCTAGACCACCGACATCATCTTGTGACAAGATAGAGGCCTATGTGGGTCGCCCATGTTTTGCGACGTCTTCAGCGGTTTGACCCGTTTATTCTTCTCGCGGTTCTTTTTTTGTTTGCCTTTGGTTTGGCAGCGATTTATTCCGTTGATCTTTCCCGTGAAGGGGCGGAATTTCTCGTTCTTCGAAAACATTCTTTCATTTTCCTTCTCGGGGTGGTGATCATGTTTCTTGTTTCTTTTGTGAATCATTTGGAACTTCGGAATTTTGGTCGCCTCTTTTATATTGGAGCGGTTCTTCTTCTTGTTCTTGTCTTATTTTTTGGAACCACCATCCGTGGGACCACGGGATGGTTCATTATTTTCGGTCTCTCGTTTCAGCCGATTGAACTCATGAAGTTGGCATTGGCTGTCGAATTAGCACGGTATTTCAGCGAACACGCGCGACGAAAATTTGGTTGGCGTGAAATTTTAGGGAGCGGATTGCTCACCGCAATTCCAGTCATACTCGCGATGCGACAACCGGATTTTGGGAGTGCCGCGCTTCTGATTGGGATGTGGGCGGTTGTCCTATTATTCGCTGGTATTCGAAGTTCGCATGTGGCAATTCTTACGGGAGGAGGTTCTGCGCTCGGGATATTTGCCTGGTTTTTTCTTTTTAAAGAGTATCAAAAAGATCGCATTCTAACGTTTCTCTATCCAAGCGCCGATCCGTTATCCACGGGGTATAATGTGACGCAAGCGAAAATCGCCATCGGTTCCGGCCAATGGTTTGGTCGAGGGCTCGGGTTTGGATCGCAAAGTCAGCTGCGTTTTCTTCCGGAGAGTCAAACGGATTTCGTTTTTGCCGTGATAGCGGAGGAATTGGGTTTCTTTGGGGTTTGTCTTGTTTTTCTTGCGGCCGGAGTGTTGTTTTGGCGAATTCTCGTTCTCGCCTATCAATCAAGTGATCATTTTACACAATTTCTTTGTGCCGGAATCTTTGGGTCCCTGTTTATCCAATTTTTGGTTAATGTGAGTGTGAATCTTGCGATTCTTCCTGCAACAGGGGTCGCTCTTCCTTTTATGAGTGCTGGTGGATCCTCGCTCTTGATTTCCTTTATCATGGTCGGGATTCTTCAGAGTGTTGCCGCCCAAATCCGTCCAGAAGATAAGTGGCAAAAGTCGTGGTATACTGTGGCGCGCGATCTCTAGCGTCATTCGTGCTTGACAAAAGCCGCGAATTCTAGTGAAATAGCGCCGAAACAAAAAAAATTATGGCAGAATTTTCAATTCAAGCGCAACTTCGTGAAGAAAAGGGTCGAAAAACCGATGCCTTACGAGCAGAACATCTCATTCCAGCTGTGGTTTATGGTTTTGGCACAGAGCCTCTTTCCATTACCGTTGCGGAAAATGATCTCAAAAAACTTTATACACAAGCCGGGGAAAGCACCGTAATCGATCTTAACGTCAATGGAAAAGTGCTTCCGGTTCTTTTGCATGATTTGCAATACGATCCACTTACAAATTTCATGTCGCACGTTGATTTCCGTTGCTTGGATCTCACAAAGAAAATCGAGGCGAATATTTCCATTCGTCTCACGGGCGAAGCTCCGGCCGTCAAGGAACTTGGAGGAACCTTGGTTCAGAGTTTGGAAGAGGTTGAGGTTCTTGCTTTGCCGAGCGCTCTTATCCGTGAATTCGTGGTAGACGTTTCCGGCCTCAAGACGTATGATGATGTTATTCGTGTGAAGGATCTTGCGCCGGTTGAAGGCATCGAAATTCTCACACAAGCTGAAAACGCCATCGCTCTCGTTCAAGAGCCGCGAGCGGAAGAAGAATTTGCGCCAACGACTCCAGCGGAAGGCGAAGCAGTTCTTCCTGAGATTATTAGCGAAACGGAAAAAGCAAAAGCTGAAGCCGAAGCGGCCGCTGCCGAAGAAAAGAAATCCTAATTAGTATCTTTGCCTATGCGCGCATTTTTGCGTGACCTTGCAAAGCGAATAAAAAAAGACGAGCCGCTCCGAAAGCGGTTCGTTTCTTTTATCCATCGCATGGTCACTCGATCGAAAGAATTGTTCGTTGACTTCCGGGAACTTTGGATCGCTCTTCTTATTTTGATCGTGGTGGGTGGCACCTCCCTCGGGATGCTTTTCCTTCTCGCGAGCCCCAATGAAGATGAGACCACCGATGATGTCACGATCACGACCGAGGTGTATCGTCATCCGCTTACGGGTTTGCGTTTACTCGAGCCTCTTGCGGAATTGCCGCAGGTTTTTTCTGTGATGGTGGAAAATTCCGCGGATGCGTGGCCACTTGTTGGTTTGGACAAGGCATTCTTAGTGATAGAGGCGCCGGTCGAAGGGACGATTCCACGGTTCATTGCTTTTTTCTCCGAGGAGTCTGATGCGGAAAAGATCGGTCCGGTGCGCAGTGCTCGACCCTATTACCTCGATTGGGCGCTTGAGCTTGATGCACTCTACGGTCACTCCGGTGGATCTCCCGAAGCGCTCCTTGCGATTGATTCGATGGGCATTCTCGACCTCAATGAGTTCTCACAGGGAGAATATTATTATCGTGAAAACGGTTCTCGTTATGCACCGCATAATCTTTATACTTCGATTGACCGTCTTGTTTTGGCGCTTGAGGAATTGGCGCCCGAGGTGCCGTCCTATGAGAGCTGGACGTTTAAAGACGATGAACCTGTTCAAGGTGATGGCGCTTCACTCTC
The DNA here is from genome assembly GCA_041661425.1 of Patescibacteria group bacterium. Lineage (GTDB taxonomy): Bacteria > Patescibacteriota > Patescibacteriia > UBA9934 > UBA9934 > JBAYHI01. Next base: position 18,532 of record JBAZUI010000013.1, read on the forward strand.
GGTTGATTTTGCGGAAGGCACGATCTATGACGTCATTTGGAAATATCTCCCCGAGACCAATATCTATGAACGGTATCAGAGTGGGTTTGTGATGGAAATGGAAGATGGAGCGACCATTGAAGCGAATAATGTCGTGGTGATGGCAACCGGTATCCGCACCATCGATAGCATTGGACGCAAAAGTATTATTACGGTTGGGAGTGGCGATGCCTTCCTTATTCAAGATGGTGTTTTTTCTCTCATTCAATGGGAAAAAGAAAGCGCCAGTGATCGTTTGAAATTTACGTATTACGGAGGAACGGATGTTGAATTCAATGCCGGAGTGACCTGGATTGAAGTCGTGAGCGGTATTGAACAAGTCGAAATTGAGTAAAATTGAAAATGGGGTCAGGTCGTTACTTGTAGCGTTTTTGGTAAAAAGCCCATAACCCGACCTGACCCCATTCTTTAGATTGTCGTTATGACGATTCGTTCTTGACCGGAATAATCTTTGAAGATTTCGAAAGGAGATCCTGGAAAATAATCATGAATCAGACGTTCGATGGCGCGAGATTGAGATGGATCAATTTCAATAAGGAGCTCGACGACATCGGGTAAGCGCTCACGATGTCGCGAAAGATCGCGAAGCAATTGATCGTAAAGTTCCAATCCATCGATCCCGGCAAAGAGAGCAAGCTCAGGTTCGTAATGATAAACATCCGGATCCATTTCCTGCCGACGTTGAAAAGGAAGGTAGGGAAGATTGGCGGTGATGAGAAGGTGATGACGCTTTTCCGGAAGACGAGAGAGAAGCGGATCGAGGAGATCGCCCACCACACACGTAATAAGATGTTTGAGTTGATGTCGCTCAACATTTTCTTTTGCCACGGCAAGAGCCGGAGCGGAACAATCAGTGGCAAGTGTTGGAATTCCTGTTTCCGCGGCAACGCTTACGGCAATCGCTCCAGAACCTGTCCCGATATCCATGAGAATGGAATGTGGTTTGGCGTGATCGATGGCGAGTTGCGCCAAGAGTTCGGTTTCCGGTCGTGGGATGAGGACGTCGGGGTTGACGAAAAATGTACGACCAAGAAATGGTCGTGAGCCAAGAAGATAGGCGACAGGTTCATGACGGCCGCGTCGTTCAATCCATCGCTCGTAGCGTACAAAATCTTCGGCATTCACGAGATCATTTCCGTGGGAGAAAAGATAACTTGTCGGATGTTTGAGACACGCGCATAGGAGCGCTTGCGCATCCATCTTTGCATGATGTCCACCGCTCACTTTTTCGTGAGCGGTTTTTTTCAGGGCTTGTTCTCCCCAGGCCAATGCTTCAAGGATAGAAATCATAGGGCGCGCGCATCTTCATCTGCGAGTTTCAGCGCCGAAAGGATCGGATCGATATTTCCCGCGAGAATATTTGGAAGGTTGTGCCAACTTTCTTGTACGCGATGATCTGTAATACGATCCTGTGGATAATTATAGGTGCGAATTTTTTCCGATCGATCGCCACTGCCAATCATGCCACGGCGTTGCTCTTTGAGCGCGGCCATTTTTTTCTCCTGCTCGTAGGCAAAGACGCGCGCGCGAATCACTTCAAGCGCTCGTTCTTTATTTTGCTTTTGGCTGCGTTCCTCTTGGCAATAGACGGTGATGCTGGTTGGAATGTGAACGATACGCACGGCAGAGTAGGTGGTGTTTACGGATTGTCCGCCAGCTCCGGTTGAGGTTGTTGCCTCGATTTTCAAATCTTTGGGATCGATTTTGAATTCCTCTTCTTCGATTTTTGGCATCACCGCAACGGTTGCGGTGGAGGTATGAATGCGCCCCTGCTTTTCGGTTTCTGGCACACGCTGAACACGGTGCACGCCTGACTCGTATTTCATATCGCCGTACGCGTCACTCCCGGAAATCTCGGCAATCACTTCTTTGAATCCGCCTAAATCATTTTCGCTCTTTGAAGCGATTTCGACTTTTCGTCCATGCGTTTCGGCGTGATGGAGATACATCTTAAACAGTTCGGAGGCAAAGAGGGCTGCTTCGTCTCCACCAGTGCCGGCGCGAATTTCAACAATGGCGTCATGCGTATCGAGCGGATCGGGTGGAATGAGCGCAATGCGAACCGCTTTTTCGAGATCGGGCAATTTTTTTTCCCATTCATCGATTTCGGCTTGGGCGAGGGCACGAAGTTCCGTATCGTCTTCTTGGATGAGCGTTTTTGCGTTCGCAATGGTTTTTACGGCCTGTTCGTAGGAATCAATGAGATTGAGCGTTTGTTTGAGACGTTGATATTCGCGATTGCATTCTCGGAGTTTTTTTGGATTTCCAAGAACCACAGGACTCATGAGTTCTGCTTCAAGAGATTGGATGCGATGTTTCACATCGAGGATTCCGTGTTCAAGTTGCATAAAGCTATTTTATCAAAGTCAAACATAAAACGCCCGTGCGGGCGTTTGATGATTTTGAAATTTAAGATTCGCTCTTGGCTTTCTTTTCTGCCTTGCGTTTTGCGCGTTCGGCTTTTTTCTCGACTTTTGCCTTGTGATCGAGTGCTACGGTTTTCTTTTCCGCACGAGCTTGGAATTTTTCAACGCGTCGAGCGGTGTCAACGATTTTTTGTTTGCCGGTATAGAATGGATGGCAATGCGAGCAAAGTTCAATCGAAAGATTCTCTGTGGTTGAACCCGTTTTGATAACGGTTCCGCAGGCGCAGGTAATGGTTGCTTCGAAATATTTTGGATGAATGTCGGCTTTCATAACCGTCAATAAGTGCGAAAATGCTAACACGGAGCAGGAAAACTGTCAATTTTTGGGGTAACACGCAAGGTCCAATCGACCTTTTGTGAAGCAATTGATTTTGGGGTCAGGTCGGGAATCGGGAATTTTATGATCGCAAACGCTACAAGTAACGACCTGACCCTCATTTTAAACAAACGACCCCCGAACAGATGAACCTGTTCGGGAGCCAAGAGACCAATACCCTGAGGACTAAGGATCCTAGGATCCGAGTTTCTCCACCCCCAGGGCAAAGACGCCGAGATTGTCATAGGCAATGCCACCGAAGCTCCAGCGGCCGCAGCCGAGACCAATGCCACCGAAGCAGCCGAGGCTGAGGCGGTCGCCGACCACGTTGCAGGTATCGGTCCGCACCCAGTACCGATCGAGCGGGGTGCGCTCGCCCGTGGCCCTGAAGTAGGCCAGGATAAGGCCCGCGAGGAGGCCGACCTTCCCGAAGCTGCTCATGTGGTGAGCAGGCAATTCGAGCTGGGCACGGAGGCTCGAGAGCAGCTCCAGCTGCTCATCCTTCGTCTTCGACGTGCTGCCGGAGAGAACGCGTGGCACCCAGAAGACGAGGCAGTTTGAGGTGGCCTCGTCCGGGAAGTTCCAGTCCTGAAGGTACTGGAAGTTCTCGTAGCACGGGCCGGCCTTTGGGGCGTGCTTCTTCAGGGTGAAGCCGGCACGAACCCGGTAGCAGACCGGGGTCGTGAGCAAAACACCATGTTCGGTGGCCAGCCAGCGGTACTTGGCGACGATCGCCTTGTACCGCTCGGGGACGTCGGCATCGAGGATGGGGGCGAAGTACTCGGGTTCAACCCGAGTACTGACCCTATCCAGCGCGGCGTCGACAAGCGCGTCTGCCCCCTCAACGCTGGTCGGCAGGAGTGCCGTGGCCAGGACAGACTTGAGCTTGTCCTGATCCATGATCCAGGCCTGCGCATCCTTAACGCTCATGTCGCGTGGCAGGGCGCGCACCACAGCCGAGGTGAACTCCGCGAACTGGTTAATCGACATCATTTTCGACATTTCTGCTCCTTGGCATATCCCGGGCTTGAACCAGGGACTTACCACTACAGGCTAAGATTCATTCCCAGCCTTCTTTCAATCTTCAGAAAAGACTCAAAGAAGGCGAGGATTTAGACAAAAGAACGCATATTTGTACCACAAAATCGACGTTTTGTCAAACTCTTGAACGTATGATTAAAACAAAAAGGCCTGATCGGACCTTTCATGAAGCAATTGATTTTGGGGTCAGGTCGGGAATCGGGAATTTTATGATCGCAAACGCTACAAGTAACGACCTGACCCTCATTTTAAACAAACGACCCCCGAACAGATGAACCTGTTCGGGAGCCAAG
>JBAZUI010000014.1:0-18514 GCA_041661425.1 Patescibacteria group bacterium
TGGGACTTAAAAAAGATGACTCCTGTGGGATACAGAAATCATCTCTTAACAACTGCGTAGTTTTTCTCCTCGTGTCTACTTTACGGGGTACGGATCACTTTGGGCGGTCTTTTAAGTGAGGACTTATCTCGTTAAACTTTTACGGCGCGAGCGTCCCATGGCAGTAGCAATTGCATGATCCAATCCCACCGCAATGACGTGAGTTCTCGATGAGGCACGAGCCTATTATTGTATCGCCTTGAATGGCTTCGTTGGACCAAAGGCATTCACCTTCGGTTGCATTCGTTGTCTCGCAATCCGCATTGCATGCGTCGGCATCGGTATAATCAATCACCGGTTCCGTGCAATTTTGACCATAGAAAAGATCCCATTCTTCACAAATACGTTCATCAGGGAGGACGCAATAGCCGACCTCACCGTCTTTTGTTTTCATGATCATGGTTGAACCGCCAAGCGTCACACAATTTGTGGAGGCTGGATTTGCCATCCCTGCATTTTCTTGTGCCGTGGAAAGAACCGTGATGTTTTTTGCCCACAATTCTTGAGAATCAACGTTAATACGAAGTTCTCCGGAAATCACCACAGAATCTCCGTCGGTTAAATTTGAGATAGTCAAATTTTTCCATGTTTCGCCTTCGGCCTCAAAATCTGCATATCGGACCGTAATCATGCTCTCGCCGTCAGTTGCTCGACTATCCATAAGGGCAAAACAAAATCCTTCACAGCTGGCTCCGGTGATGTCGTCAACGGTGCCAGTAACGTCGACATCCGTGTTCTGAACTGGGGCGGCGAGAAAATCCGACAGGGAAATGTAGGATTCTGTGCCATCAAGCTCTGCACAAATAATTTTGAGGTAGATCCCGCTTCCAACATCCATTGACGTTTCTAAAGCAACGCTACAAACCATGAAATCCTTCTCAAGACCAGAAACACTTACCACGGTTCCTGCCGCGACATTCAAAATATTCTTGGTAAACCCTTGTTGAGCAAAAAATGTTTCCACAGCTTGCGCCTGCTCATTGGTCGCGGCCTGGGCTTTGATCATGGATCCGGAAAGGCTCGTCTCAGAGAACGCGCCACCGCGATTGATATTCCAGCGCATGGTCGCCTCTTCTGGTGCGCTAAATCCCGCAGGGACAGCGGTCGAGAGGCTTAAAAGAAGCTGAGCCGAAGCGCTTTGCAATTCCTCTGTTGATTGATCATCAGTGTCTTCGGTATTGTTGGCGGGATTTGTGAGGGACAAATAGAGCCCCCCGAAAATCACCACCACCGAAAGGATAACCAGCGAAATATAATGTTTCATGCGCATAAAAAGGGTAGAGTGACTAAGTACTGCCAGTTTATCGGCTTTCCGCCGGAGTGCAAGAAGTTATTAACAGGCGGTAAGGAAAAATTCGATGATGGATATTATCCTTTGACAGAGGCAACTTTTTGCGATATGATGCCGCCACATTATTCCCGGGTCGTCTAAAGGCAGGACGCCAGGTTCTGGCCCTGGTAATCGGGGTTCGAATCCCTGCCCGGGAACCACAAAAATCCGTGAGCATTCGCTCAGGGATTTTTGTTTTACATCTTGCCGTAGGGACGTTGCCTGCAACGTCCGTGATATACGACCCGATATCCGGAAAAATTTTCTCGATTATGGAATTATCGAAATACGAAATAATTTCAAATTATTGGACGTTGCAGGCAACGTCCCTACGACGATCATTCCCAAAGACCAACTTTCATTAGCGATCCCGTTTCTATGAGCATATTGTCCGCAACGATGAAGATTTGAATCGAATTAAGGAGTATTTTTCAAACAATTCTTGTGTTATAATATCCTCGATGCAAAAACGGAGGAAGAAAATACCGTATCGCAGAATTCTTGCGATGGTTTGGCCGTCCATGAAACCCTCATGGAAGTTTTTGCCGTTGTTCTTTATTGGTGCATTCATTTCCGGCGCCTTCACCGTCTCTGAACCGTATCTTTATGGTTCGATTATCGACACCGTGCTCGGTGCGGTTGGGCAGGGATTGGCGCTCCAGGAAGGTTTCTCACAAGTTCTTCCATTCTTGATCATTTGGGGCGGAGTCGTGATTGGCCAAACGAGTCTTGCGGCCATTTATGCCTACTATTCTTGGTATGTCTCGCACAGAGTATCGGGTGGGTTCATTCAGGCGCTTTACGCCAAGTTGCTTGAACTCGACATTGCACGCTTTCGATCTCAACGATCCGGCTCGATGTTTCGTCGCATGGACAATGCCTGGGATGGGCTTTGGCACATCCAGTACAACATCACAAGCACGTTTTTGAGCGCGGGTATGCAACTTGTGCTTTCGTTCATGGTTGGGTTTTATGTGAATTGGCAACTGGCGGTTATCTCGCTCATCCCAATGCCAATTGTGATTGGTCTTGGGATTTTGAATTTGCGCGCCAATGCCGAGCAACAGGATAAAGTCTCAAAGTTTTGGGAGAAAATCTATGGGCGAGTGGGAGACGTCTTTGCAAATATCGCCAGCATTAAAAATTTCGTACTTGAACGAAAAGAGATTCAGAAATTCGCTCAGCTCTATCGTCAAGCACTTCACAATCAAATGGGCGTCAGCCGTCGATGGTCATTGGTTGAAACCGGTTATGGAAGCACTTTTATTCTCGGACGGCTTGTTATTTTTATCATGGGTTCCTATCTTGTCCTCCAAGGTCAAACAACCGTTGGAACACTGGTCATGTTTTTGGGATTTGCGTCTTTCCTCTTCTCATCCGTCTCACAGCTCGTGAACTCTTTTCCGGAAATTTCTCGAGCATTTTCAAATTTGAATCGCGTGCTGGATGATTGGGAAAAAATTCCGCTTATCCAGGATCCGAAAGATCCAATTCGATTAAAGAACGTACGTGGACAGGTTGAGTTTTCCAATCTTTCATTTGGATATCTGAAGGGTGCCCCGATTCTTTGCAATGTCTCGTTTACGATTCCGGATGGGCAGACCTATGCGATTGTTGGCGCTTCGGGTTCTGGAAAATCGACTTTGACGCAATTGCTTCTTCGGTTTTACGATCCTTGGGACGGGGGAATCAAAATCGATGGGGTGGATCTCCGTGATTTATCCGTCGATCATTTGCGAAAAAATGTTGGACTCGTGATGCAAGAAAATCTTCTCTTCCATGATTCCATTCTTCAAAATATTCGTTTGGCAAAACCAAACGCAAAGGAAGAGGAGGTGATTGAGGCGGCAAAACGCGCGCAGGCTCATGAGTTTATTTCAAAGCTCAAAAAAGGTTATCACACCGTGGTGGGTGAACGAGGGGTAAAATTATCAGGTGGAGAAAAGCAACGGATCGCACTGGCACGGGTGCTTTTGGCAAATCCACCAATTCTGGTGCTCGATGAAGCAACGAGTGCACTGGATTCAAAAACAGAACATCTTTTGCAAGGGGCACTCAAGGAGGTGATGAAAGGCCGAACATCGCTGGTGATCGCCCATCGTCTTTCAACGATCATGGAAGCTGATAAAATTCTCGTAATGGACAAGGGACGCATTGTTGCAAAGGGAACGCACGAGAAATTACTCGAGAGCAATCCATTGTACCGGCAATACTGGGAAATCCAGGCCGGAAGCTATGAAAAAAAGTCCTCTTTTCAAAGTGAAACACCACAGGTAGAATAGCTCCATGATTTCTGTTGTGATGCAGAACGGGAGCGAGCGTCGTCGATTGATGCGGCAAGCCGTGGAAGCCTTGGGCGATCCATTTTTTGAGCGTGTAAAGGCGGCAAGGTCGATTTTTGTAAAAGTCGATCTTTCGCATCACGAACGTCAGCTTACTTCAACGCACGTCGATGCGGTTCGTGGACTTTTGGATATCATTTTTTCAGAGGCACGACCCGAAGTGACGATTGGGGATGGGGGATTTACAGGAACGGTGAGTGCTTTTCATAATTTTGGTTTTGATCGTTTGCTTTCGGAATATCCGCATGCAATGCTTGTTGATCTCAATACCGCGCCTTGCCAAGAGGGGTTTATTCTCGATGAGCTTGGGGGGCGAATTCCGATTCGTCGATCGCGGATGGTCGCTGAGGCAGACCTCAGGATTTCTCTCACCCCGCTCAAGATTCACCGCGAGTACGGGGTGGCTCTTTCGGTGCTCAATTGGGTACTGGGTACCTGGATCGTGCCTTCGCGGGTGAGTCCGCGCGGACTGGTGTATGCACGTTCGCCTTGGCTTTCGCACGGGCTTCGTGCCGCGCATGAATCCTTGGTTGAGCTCTGGCGTCAGGCGCCCTGTGATATTGGCATCATTGATGGAATTGATGCCATGGAGGGCGATGGCCCGTTTGAGGGAAGCCATGTGCCATTTGATATCATTTTAGCCGGTATGGATCCGGTCGCGGTTGATGTGGTGGGCGCATCGCTGATGGATATCGAACCAGAGGAAATTCATTATCTTCAACGATGTGGTGAAGAGCGATTGGGAATCGCAAATTTTTCACAAATCAATATTCCGCCACTTGCGCTTCTTGAGCAAAAACGTCACTTTGCTCGACCGGTTGGATTTGAGGAGCGCCTCCGTGAAGCTCATTCATAATCGTGTATAATAGACGCATATGTCAGTTGCAATTTTTCCAGGAAAGTTTGAACCGTTTCATAACGGGCATCTTTTAGTCGTGAAAGGAATGGCTCAAACCGGAAATCGAATTGTGATTCCGATTTGTCGGGATCCTAAGGTCAAACATCTTTTTTCCGAGGAGGAAGTGCGCGAGATGATTAGCTCGGCGTTATTAGCTGAAGATATTTTAGATGCAGAATTAGTGACCGTTGAAGATGCACCCGATGATGGAGAATGGGTTGATCGGATTTTGGAGGCGGCCGGACGACCCGCGGATGCGGTCGTGTGGAGTGGCAATCAAGCCGTGCGGGATTTATGCGAAACGCATCACGCTCAAACAAAAAAAATTGTCCCGGTTCCCGGAATTGACAGTCATGAGATTCGCCGATGGATTGAAACGGGGAGTTCTGAATGGCGCGAAAAAGTGCCCGATGATGTGGCGCAAATCATTCGAAGGCGATTTTCATCATAATTAAATCGGTAGGGGCAGACCTGTGTGTCTGCCCTTTTATAAACGCATTCCCCGCTGCCGGATCGCCGGTAGCGGGGGAGAGAGGGTTAGAAAGCGGTCGCCTTTTGCCGGAGCTGAAGAGCCCCCTCGTCGGCTTCTTCCGCCTTGTTGGGGACGAGCTCGAGGTGCAATCTTTGATCGCGCTCGAGGAACTCGAACTTGCAACGAATAACACGGGAAGCTATCGCCTCCTGGATCTTGGGGTCAAATGTTGTCTGCACCGTGATCGGTGCATCTGTTGGTGAGAGACGGACTCCTGAGAATCTCGAAGGCAGGAAGGGTTGGACTCGGATTGCGATCTCATCGATGATGTCGCGATCTGACCACTCCTCCCAGCCCTTCGGAAGGCTCGTGTAGAAGCAGGAGACGTAGGACGGATCCTCGAAGCACGGACGAATGAACATCGCACCAAGGCGCGTGAGCTGGATGACGGTGACAACGGGGGGCATGGAACCTCCACAGGGAAAAAAGGGAAGATTATAAATGTAACATGGGGTCAAAAGTCGGGCAAAGAAAACTGTGACAAAACAGTGAATAAAAAAGTGCCACCCTGTTCCCGAAGACAGAGTGGCAAGGAGTGCGTGGACGTTTTGGTCTCCAGCCCTAGCTCTCATACGGGCGAGACCTGGCCTGACGAAAGGACAGGTTTGGCGTGTGGATCCGGCGCGGAATGCGCAAGGACTTCTTTCGCTTTGGCCAGCCCCAGCCCGGAAAAGCACCGGGGCAGGAAACCTTCGAAGTTGAGGGGAGCGGAGCAAGTCCACCGGCCCCAAAGGATCGATTCATGGATACTCCCAGACCGGCCGCACAAAGCAGCCAGAGGGAACCGCCGAGGCGGTAAATGCTTTTCGGGAAAGAAAGGGTGAACCTGTCACCCCCACCATAAATCGATCTCTTCTTCATCCACGCGTGGCTATTGTAGGGAGCAAGTGATTAGTTTGTCAACAATCAGTTTGACCGTTCGGCGCTTGTTCGGGTATCCTAGTGACACAACCTGGATCCCACCCCCTAGTAAGAGGCGGAATCCGGGAAGTTATGATATGGCATTCAAATTAGTCGCTCCGTGGAAACCCGCAGGGGATCAACCAGAAGCTATCCAAAAATTGACGGATGGTGTTCTTTCGGGTACACAAAAACAAACATTGCTTGGTGTTACGGGTTCTGGAAAGACATTCACAATCGCAAATGTGATTGAGAAAACGCGAAAGCCAACACTCGTGATTGCGCCGAATAAAACGCTCGCGGCTCAACTTTATCAGGAGTTCAAAGCGTTCTTTCCGGAAAATGCGGTTGAATATTTTGTTTCCTATTACGACTATTATCAACCAGAGGCCTATCTGCCTATCACAGACACCTACATCGAAAAAGAAGCGCAGATCAACGAAGAAATCGATCGCTTACGCCATGCGGCGACCCAAGCGCTTCTCACGCGAAAAGATGTCATCATTGTTGCCTCGGTTTCTTGTTTGTATAGCTTGGGTCGGCCGGAAGAATACGAGAAAACCGTTTTCCGTGTTGCCGTTGGCGATCCACTGGATCGCCAGGCCATGCTTCGACGTTTGGTTGCGCTCCAGTATGAACGGACAAATGCCGATGTAACGCGCGGAACGTTCCGCGCCATGGGCGATATCATTGAGATGATTCCAAAAGCCGGCAAAGCCACCAATGAAAGTGAGGGCGATACCGTGCTCTATCGTTTTATCCTTGAGGCTGGCGTGGTGCGTGAAATCCTGGCGCTCCATCCAGTCACGCGCGCTATTCAATCGCGTTTGCAGGACTGTTGGATTTTTCCGGCAAAGCACTACGTGGTGAATCAAAAAGAAATTGATCACGCCTTGCAAAGCATTGAATGTGAACTAGGGGGACGGCTCGCCATTCTCGAAAAAGAAGGAAAGATGCTCGCCTATGAACGGTTGAATCGCCGCACACGTTATGATTTACAAATGATTCGAAATCTTGGGTATTGCACGGGCATTGAAAATTATGCACGCCATTTTGACGGCCGTATGCCCGGGGAGGCGCCGTTTACGTTGCTTTCCTATTTTCCGGATGATTTTTTAACCGTCATCGATGAATCACATGTTTCCGTGCCACAGATTCGTGGGATGTATTTTGGGGATAAGGCACGAAAAGGAACGCTCATTGAACATGGATTTCGATTACCATCTGCAAAGGATAATCGTCCACTCATGGCCGAAGAATTTGAAGCCCGAACCCATCAAACGATTTATGTTTCTGCAACGCCTGGCATCGATGAACGCACAGCTTCGAGTGTTATTGCCGAGCAAATCGTGCGTCCAACCGGGCTTCTCGATCCAAAAACAACGGTCTTGCCGGTTACGGAAACGGCAACGCATCCCGGTCAAATTGAAGATGTGATGGTGCGGATTCGTGAACGTGCGGCAAAAAATGAGCGCACACTGGTGACAACACTCACAAAACAAATGGCCGAGGATTTATGTCATCATTTGCATGAAAAAGGAATCAAAGTTCAATATCTTCATTCCGATGTGGTGACCATGAAGCGCGTGGAGATTCTCGCGGATCTTCGAAAGGGCATCTACGATGTGATTGTGGGAGTGAATCTTTTGCGTGAGGGGCTCGACATCCCGGAAGTCTCGCTCGTTGCGATTCTTGATGCGGATAAGGAAGGATTTTTGCGTTCAGAAACGGCATTGATTCAAACCATCGGTCGTGCGGCACGACATTTGGACGGAGAGGTAACTCTCTACGCGGATGTGATGACCGGTTCTCTTAAACGTGCATTGGATGAAACAGATCGTCGTCGAAAAAAACAAGTGGAATACAATCTTTTGCACCATATTACGCCCGTGGGAATCCAAAAGGAGATCCGCCATCATCCGGTGAATGCGCAAGTGGGAACCCGTTCCGTTGACGGAAGAGATGTTCTCGAAATTGACGAAGCCATTGATCCAAAGGATATTGCTCTTCTCATCATCGAGAAAGAAACTGAAATGCAAAAAGCCGCGGAAGAATTGCGCTTTGAGACGGCCGCACGGTTGCGCGATGAAATTAAGGCATTGAAAAAATCATAGGTATGCAAGATTCAATCATTATCAAAGGCGCGCGTGAGCATAATCTCAAAAATATCTCGGTGACCTTGCCGAGAAATCGTTTGATTTGCATCACGGGTCTTTCGGGATCAGGAAAATCTTCCTTAGCTTTTGATACGATTTTTGCCGAAGGGCAACGTCGATACGTGGAATCGCTTTCCGCCTATGCCCGACAATTCTTGGGGCAGATGCAAAAACCCGATGTCGATGAAATCGAGGGATTATCCCCGGCGATTTCGATTGATCAAAAAGCACATAGCCGAAATCCACGATCAACGGTTGCGACCGTTACAGAAATTTACGATTATCTTCGTGTGCTTTTTGCACGTATTGGTGTGCCGTATTGTCCGACGTGTGGAGAAAAAATCGAAAAGCTCACCACCGATGAAATGGTCGATTTCGTGTTAAAAAAAATCGAGAGCGAGCCATCGACCGCAAAAAAAGAATTGACGATTCTTGCCCCGGTCGTGCGCGGGCGCAAGGGGGACTATTATCAACTCCTGTATGATTTTTATAATCGTGGATTTAATCGCGTGCGTATTGATGGAAAAATTTGGAATCTTTCCGAGCGCGTAACCCTTGCGCGATACAAAATCCATTCGATTGAAATCGTCATCGACACACTCCCCGTCTCCATGTTGAAGAATCTCACGCGTGAAAATCGTCAGCGTCTCACCGAGGCGGTGGAGCAGGCGGTACACGTTGGGGAGGAGACCGTGATGTTTGTTTACCCCACGCAAGAGGAACAGATTTTTTCGACGAAATATAGCTGTACGGCCTGCGGTTTTTCTTTCCCGGAAATCGAACCGCGTCTTTTTTCGTTCAATTCTCCGTATGGAGCCTGTCCGGCTTGTGATGGATTGGGCACTGAGAGTCTTTTTTCCGATGCGGATTGCCCGGTTTGTGGCGGAGCGCGTCTTCGAAAAGAATCGCTTGCGGTCAAAATCCACGGGAAAAATATCGTTGAAGTTGCTCAGTGTACCATTACGCAAGCGACGGATTACTTTTTGAATTTGCCAGTGACGGAGCGGGAAAAAGAAATCGCGAGCACGGTCCTTAAAGAAATCGAAAACCGTTTGACGTTTTTATTGGATGTTGGATTGCATTATTTGACGCTTGATCGCAAGGCAGGTTCACTCTCAGGCGGGGAAGCACAGCGCATTCGTCTTGCTTCGCAGATTGGATCGCGATTGGTTGGAGCTCTCTATGTTCTCGATGAACCAACCATTGGACTGCATCAAAAAGACAATGAACAACTCATTCGAACGCTTGAGCGATTGCGTGATTTAGGAAATACCGTGATCGTTGTGGAGCACGATGAAGAGACGATTCGTCGTTCGGATTTTATGCTTGAAATTGGTCCCGGGGCTGGCGTGCATGGAGGAGAAGTTGTAGCTATTGGCCCGGTGCCGGAAATTTTCAAGAATAAAGATTCAAAAACCGCCGCGTACCTTCGTGGAGATTTGCAGATTGAAATTCCAAAAGAGCGTCGAAAGATCGGCCACGATGTTTTAAAGATTAAAAACGCGCACGCGCACAATCTAAAAAATATTGACGTGGAAATCCCACTCCGTCGTTTTGTTTGTGTGACTGGCGTTTCCGGATCTGGAAAATCAACCTTGGTGCTTGATGTTCTTGAAACCGCTCTTACGAAAAAATTATACGGATCAAAACGCATTCCCGGCGCACATGATTTGATTCTTGGTGTTGAATATCTCGATAAGGTGATCTTGATGGATCAATCTGCCATTGGGCGATCGTCACGCAGTAATCCGGCAACCTATACCGGAGCGTGGGGGCCGATTCGCGAGCTTTTTGCGGCAACGGAAGAAGCGCGTTTTCGCGGGTATGCTTCCGGACGGTTCAGTTTTAATCGTCCGGGTGGGCGTTGCGAACATTGCGAAGGGCATGGGGAGTTGGCGATTGAAATGCATTTTCTTCCGACGGTCTATGTCCCGTGCGATGTCTGCGGCGGGAAAAGATTCAATCGTGAAACACTCGAAGTGACCTGGAACGAGAAAAATGTTTTTGATGTTCTCGAAATGACCATTGAAGAAGCCACAACATTTTTTAAAGATATTCCGACGGTGTATGAAAAATTGTATACGCTGAACGAGGTGGGGCTCGGTTATCTCAAATTGGGTCAGCCCGCAACGACGCTTTCCGGTGGGGAAGCGCAACGCATCAAACTCGCGAGCGAACTCGCCAAGCGTCAAACCGGCCGCACGCTTTTTATTCTGGACGAACCAACCACGGGTCTGCACTTTGAGGATATTGGTCGCCTTTTGCAGGTGCTTCATCGATTGGTGGAGAAAGGAAATTCCGTGATCGTGATTGAGCATAATCTTGATGTTATCAAGACGGCCGATTGGGTGATTGATTTGGGTCCTGGAGGTGGAGTGGAAGGGGGAGAAATTATTGCGGTCGGGACGCCTGAGGAGATTGCGCGGAAGAAAGGAAGCGCCACAGGAGAATATTTGCGACGCGTGTTAAACAAGAGCAAACAATAATTCACAAAGTGTCCGATCGGACCATTTATGGCATCAACTTCAAGAAGTTCACAAGTCCTCTCGAAGGCTTCTCGGCTCCTCTACTCCATTGGCGAGTTAGTCGATGATGTATTTTTTATTGTTGAGCGTCCCGGATTTATTATGCATTCAGGTGGAGTTGGAAACGCACGATCACGAGAACGACGGCATGAGTATCAATCGAATTTTCACGCCATGAAGCGTCTGAAGGAACGAAAGCTTATTCATGTAAAAAAATGGAAGAATGGATTCATCTGCTCTCTCACACATGATGGATTCGTTGAGTTTTTGCGACTAAAAGTACTTAAAACGGAATTATTGCCACAAGGAAAAACGTGTATTGTGGTTTTTGACATCCCAGAGACACAACGATCCAAACGTCGTTGGCTGCGACGATTGTTGGAGCGAGCCGGATTTATCCCATTACAAAAAAGCGTTTGGATTTCTCCATTCGATGCAGGCAATGTCATAATGGATTTTGCAAAAAAAATGAAGATGCAAGATTTTATTCGAGTGTTTATCGCAGAAGAACGGGTGATGACAAAAAAGGTCCGATCGGACCATTCTTGTCATCATCGCTCGTCACCCGTATGATCCCCTCAACGATCAAAATTAAGAATCATCTGCTTCCCGATCATCCGGGTGTGTATTTTTTCAAAGATGAACGCGGGAATATTTTGTATATCGGAAAAGCAACGTCGCTGCTTCGTCGAGTCAATTCGTATTTTCAAAAAACGCAAAATGGTCGACTGGCGGCATTGGTCGCGGAAATTCGTCGGATCGATTATTTCGAAACCCCGACGGTGATTGAAGCGTTGGTTCTCGAGGCGAATCAAATAAAAAAACACTTGCCGCCATTCAATATTCTCGAAAAAGACGACAAGAGTTTTCTCTATCTTGTGATCACGAACGAAGCGTATCCAAAACCCGTACTCATGCGTGCGATTGATTTGGAGCGACAGGGTGTGAAGCTGTTTGATCGTGTGCTCTCGCCAAAGACAAAGAAATTGTATTGTTTTGTTTTTGGTCCGTATACGAGCGGAGTGGCGCTCAAACGTGCGCTCGAGTTTTTGCGCCGCGTGATTCCATGGAGTACGTGCGCGCCCAATGCCTCGCGCCCGTGTTTCTATCGTCAGATTGGGCTTTGTCCAGGCGTTTGCACCGGGGAGATTTCCAAGAGGGATTATCAAAAAAACATCAAACGTCTTGCGTGGTTTTTCTCCGGACATACAAAAAAGTTGAATCAAGATTTAAAAAAAGCGATGCAGACGGCTTCAGACCGTCATGATTTTGAAACTGCCGCGACCTATCGAAATATGATTCAATCATTTGAACATGTGCATGATGTCGCGCTCATCACAAAAGAGGATATCGAGCTGCCATTCACACAACTCAAAAAAACAGCTATTGATATTCTGGGGCGCATTGAGGCCTATGATATTAGCAATATCTCGGGAACTTCGGCGGTTGGGTCAATGGTCGTTTTTGAGGATGGGAAACCAAAAAAGAGTGACTACCGTCGTTTTAAAATTATCAGTAAAAAAACTCCCGATGATGTTGGGATGCTCGAGGAGATGATGCGACGTCGGCTTACTCGGGCGATTCATGCGCATGAGGCATGGAAATTACCAGAGCTTTTTGTGATTGATGGGGGAGAGGGGCAAGTCAATCGGGTTGAGATGATTCTCAAAGAATTTGGACTGATGATTCCCACGATTGGATTGGCAAAAGGTTTTGATCGCAAGCAAGATCGTTTGGTTTTTGATCAATCGAATCGAGAGATCGTAGAGATTGCCGAGCGAGGAAAAGAGATTTTTCAACGTGCGCGTAACGAAGCGCATCGGTTTGCCATTTCCTATCATCGAGCACTCCGAAATAAATCATCCGGCTTTAAACGACAAAGGAAGCCACGATTGGCTTCCACGAAGTAGGTTCCTCCAAATAACTAGTGCCGCGACCACGGTCGCCCGTTGAGCTGTTCCGTGAGCTCGTGGAGCATACGCAGGTGGTAGACGGTGATGCGTTCCGCGGGTAGGCTCTGAAGCTTGAAGAACGCACCACTGGGCGGTTGCTCCACTGTGGTAAACCCGACGTAGTAGACGTAGAGCGCGGCTCCGCGCGGACGTTCCTCTGCGGGGACGACGTCCTGGTCCGCTTGGCGAATACCAGTGACAAACATACTCTCGAGATCTTCCTCGAGGATTCGCTTCCAGAGATCGTTGAGGCACTTGTCGCCTAAGCGCATCGTGGTCGTGGGAACGTGCAGGCGTTCCTGCTCGTCAGGAACGAGGAGAACGCGAGGATACACAGCCTCGAGGTTCACGACCGCGAGGCTCAAGGCCGCCTGCGGAACGACTCCGGCGAGATTCCGCCAATACCATTCAGGGATCATCCCCGTTTCATCGAGACAGGCCTTGAGCTCAGTGATGATCTCGGCCGCATAGCGCTGCAGCTCCTCCAACCTCTGCTCGTGGGTGAGCGGCGGCATCCCGGCCCGCCGCTCACGCTCTGCTCGATCGATTACATCGCATGCGATCTCGAGTTTTCTTGCTTCGTCACCGAGTTGCTCCCTTATCTCCTCTAAGCTTCCAGTTTGTCTGCTCATCGGTTTCTCCTTCAGGTCTGCGATGAGTATGATGAAAAAACAGAAAGCCGTCAATAACAGTAGAAGAGGCCATCTGGCCTCTTCGAGAAGAGCGGACGATGAAGGACATGCTTCTACCCACGCATGCGGGCGATGACCCTCGTGATGATCTCGCGGTGGTGCGGGAGTGTATTGTCCGGGAGGTAATCGATGGGGGAGAACCCGCCGTCCCCGATCGTCACATCGCCTCTCGGCTTGCCGAGGTAGACCGTGCATGCGACGGTTGCTCCTTCGTGGCTTTGGCAAAAGTGGGTGAGGAGCTGATGCTTTTTGACGTCGCCGATGTCGAAGTCACCAAGACCATGAGTGAGACGTTCGAGTGCACCCTCCTCGTCGTCGCCGACCTGAAACGTTGTCTCGGGCAGACGCCATGCTCTGGGGCAGGAGTGGCCTTCTCCGCACTTCTTCATGTAGATGTGGACGGGGCTTTTCGAAGAGACAGTTCGGTCAACCCTCTTGAAGATCACGAGCACGACTGTTACGCAAGGCATCATGAAAGTTACTGCCATCAACGGACACCTCGAATGCAAATGGACGACCTTAAAACCGTGTTGACCCTGGCAGGAATTCCATGAAAAGTCAATTTTTTTATAAAACGATAAGGGGCCGGTTAAGGCCCCCACGGGAAGAGCGATCATAGTCGCACGTCTATTTTTTGGATGATTTTTTTGTCAGCTCCGTCCGCGATCTTGATGGCGCGATCGATTGGAACAAAGCCGCTATCATCCATGTAGGAGACTCGTGCGTAGTAGACCTTGAAGGTCGTTCCATCGAGCACGATGTAGTCGAGGAACGTGACTCCGTCGGGATTTTGGAAGGGTCGTTCACGAGCATTCTTGACCTGCTGGAGCGCCTCCTTGACGCTCCGATCATCCCGCCCCTCTGCCAAGGCCTTGTCGATGAGACACACTCCCTCGTGCTCGGCGAGGTAGATCTCGAGATCCCCGGACTCATCATCGTCCACATAACGCACAAATGCCAAAACAACGATTATCGGTCGTTCAGCCATTATCCCTCCATGGCTTCGACCTTATTTGAGCAGGGATTGCCTTTGACGTCAAGGAATTGGGGGGCTTCCAGCCCCCTATTACCCCCGGCCTGCTTTTCTTGTGTAGGGGCGACCGGCCGCCTGCCTGCCGGTAGGCAGGGTCACCCCTACGGTTTTTCCGGCGGGCCGTGTTCGATTTATGAACGTACGGGCAGGTCAGTGACCTGCCCGTACAGAATTGAATCACCGTAGGGACGTTGCGTGCAACGTCCTTGAATAGTCCCGGTGGGGAATCAAGAAAAGAAATATTTATCCTCAGGAACAAAATCCGAACACGATTTTTGTTTTTGATTAGCGGTATTATTCGTGTTCTACATTGGAGAATTGTATTTGACCGCTAATGTGAAGTGGAGTAAAGTGGATGCAGTGAGGCACAAAGTGGGTTACACGCCTCGTTGGTTTATTTATGAATCAAGCGTTTCTGGGAACTTCCCCCTGCCATGAGCAGGAAAATATGTTCGTGGCAGTTTCCCAGAGACTGTTGGAAAACTCGATGAGATGTCAGTGCACGGGACAGCCAGTCTCCGAGACGTACCGGATAGGTACGATGAGGAGATGGCAGGGCTCCCGTAAGCTGACAGATCGCGAGTTTTACAGCAGTCTCAACCAACCGCTTGATCTTTTGATATGTTCATAGGCGAATATCATCATCAAATCGACGAAAAGGGTCGCATCGCGATCCCGACGAAGTTTCGAGGTGACCTCGCGCATGGAGCGGTTGTGACGCGAGGTCTTGACGCTTCGTTGTTCCTGCTCCCCTTGGAGGAGTGGGGTAAGCTTGCAGAAAAACTTGCGGGTTTGCCCCTGGGGCAGGCCAATTCACGTGCATTCGCTCGGCTCATGCTTGCGGGCGCCATGGATGTGGAATTGGATAAGCAGGGACGGTTCGTCATTCCCGAGTATCTGCGAACCTATGCAGGGCTTGGGAAAAAGGTGGTGATTGTGGGCATCAATACTCGTCTTGAACTTTGGGATGAGGCTGTGTGGGAAGCGTATCGCTCTCGCACAGAGGAGGATGCCTCCGCCATTGCGGAAAAGCTTGGAGAAATTGGTATCTAAATGTTTATGGATCATATTCCCGTCATGTGCAAGGAGGTTTTGGACGCTCTCTCCTTACATGAGGGAGCGAAGGTCTTGGATGCCACCGTGGGCCTTGGAGGTCATGCGGAAAAAATTCTCGAGGCGATTGGTCCAAATGGACATCTCACGGCATTTGATCGTGATGAGCAAAACTTGCTCGAAGCAAAAAAGCGTCTTACACGATTTGATGGTCAGATCACGTTCATTCACGATTCATTCGGCAATATCGCACATCATGATTTGCCGGCAATGGATGCTTTGCTCTTTGACCTCGGCTTTTCCTCGGTCCATGTGGACGATCCGAGTCGCGGATTCTCTTTCCAGACCGATGGTCCGCTCGATATGCGCTACAACATCCACGATGAAGTGAGCGCTGAAACGATTATCGCCACGTATTCCGAAGATCAGCTTGCTGAAATCTTTCGCCTCTATGGGGAAGAGAAGCTCGCTCGTCCCATCGCTCAAGCGATTTGCAAAACTCGAGCGAAAACGCCAATCAAGAGCACATTACAACTTGCCGATCTCATCACAAGTATAAAACCACGTCGCGGTCGCATTCACCCGGCAACGCAAGTCTTCCAAGCTCTTCGCATGGCCGTGAATAACGAGCTTGGCGAGATTGAAAAAGGACTTGGCGCAGGAACGGAGATTCTTACATCAGGTGGAAGAGCGGCAATCATCACATTCCATTCCCTCGAAGATCGTCTGGTCAAAAATTACTTCAAGAATCCCATCTTCGTGAACAATGAACTGGTCAAACCAAGTCAAGAAGAGATAGAAGCTAATCCACGTTCGCGCAGTGCCAAGCTCCGGATCGCTCTAAAAAAATAATGTCCCTGTCCCTAAGGAGGTATGCCAATTCAATTCAAAATTTCCACGATTCTTTCCGCCTTCCGATCATTTGGATTACTCACCATGGGATTGCTGTTGGCAAATCTTCTTTTGGGAGGCTTCTATATTTGGCATGTGAATGCGGCACAGACAGCAGGGTATACCTTGCGCGAGCTTGAGGAGCAGAATGAAGATTCGCTTGCGGAACTTTCGCGATTGAATATCGAAGTGGCAAAACTCGAATCCATTGATTCTGTGAGCACGCGTATCCAGATGTTGGGGCTCACAAAAGTCTCGAATGTTGTCTATCTTTCTTCACGAGGTTCTGAGGTTGCCATGAAATAAAAACGTTTGAACAAAGAGAAAAAACAAGGGTCTATCCCGTGTTTTTTGTTTTTTTGCTATACTCTTTCCGTATGGCCATGGGGACAGTGCCAAATCCAAGCGATTCCTATGAAGGAAGCGGTCGATCTCGACCGCGTCCTGTGGTTTTGGCAATCCTTGATGGGTTTGGAATTGCTCCGGATTCCGAAGGGAATGCCGTCACTCGTGCGAAGATGCCGGTTTACGGGGAACTGATCAAACGTTATCCCACCGTCACCTTAAAAGCATCGGGAGAAGCTGTTGGTTTGCTTTGGGGAGAAATGGGAAATTCTGAGGTTGGGCATTTAACCATTGGAACCGGGCGGGTCAATTACATGGCCTTGCCACGGCTTGAAAAGGAGATTAAGGATGAAACATTTTTTAAAAATGAAGCGCTTCTTAAAGCCATCGGCCATGTAAAAGAAACCGGCGGCACCCTGCACCTCATGGGGATTCTTTCATCGGGAAAGGTGCATGGATATTCCATGCATGCTTTTGCCCTTCTTAAGCTCGCAAAGAAAATGAAGCTCAAGAATGTGGCGGTGCATGGATTTTTGGACGGTCGCGATACGCTTTATAATTCCGGGTTGGACTTTGTGAATGAGCTTATCCATGAGATGAAAGAGATTGGGGTTGGAACCCTTGCTTCACTCTGCGGCCGATATTATGCGATGGATCGTGATAATCGTTGGGATCGGGTGCAAAAGGCGTATGAAGCCATTGCGCTTGGGGAATCGCAACAGATGTCGGACGATCCCATTGATGCGCTCAAGACGTCTTACAGTCGTGAAGTCTACGATGAAGAATTTTTGCCAACGGTTTTTACGCGTCGAGGAAAGCCCGTGGCAACGGTTTCGCCTGGGGATGCCATCATCTTTTGGAATTATCGTGCTGATCGTGCGCGCGAAATCACTAAGGCATTTGTTTTGCCATCTTTTGATAAATTTCCTCGGACCGCCATCGAGAATCTCTGTTTTGTGACCATGATGGAATACGAAAAAGGATTGCCCGTTGATGTTGCATTTCCACAAATCGATATCAAAAATTCACTTGCGGAAGTGCTCTCTGCGGCCGGATTGGTCCAGCTTCATATTGCGGAAACGGAAAAATATGCGCACGTAACGTTCTTCATGAACGGCTCAAAGGAAGATCCATTCCCGCATGAGGATCGTGTGATCATTCCATCGCCAAAGGTCGCTTCATATGATGAGCAACCACAAATGAGCATCAAGGAATTATCAGAACGTATTCTTAAGGAAGTCCGTTTGGGAAACTATGATGTGATTCTTATGAACTATGCCAACCCTGATATGGTGGCCCATACCGGAAATCTTGCGGCAACGATTGTGGCGCATGAATCCGTTGATTATTATCTTGGGCTTCTTCGTGATGAGGTTTTGGCACAAGGTGGAGTTTTGCTTGTGGTCGCGGATCATGGAAATTCCGAAGAGCTTCTGAATTTGAAAACCGGTGACATCGATAAGGAACATAGCACCAATCCGGTACCGTTGATTTTGGTTGGTGCACAATTTGAAGGAAAGCCCGGGCTCTCGGGCGATGCGCCAAATGGCGATCTGGCCCTCTTGCCTCCGGTTGGGATGCTCGCGGACATTGCTCCAACGATTTTAAAAATTCTCGGGCTCCCACAACCGCCGGAAATGACCGGGACTCCGCTTGTGGAATAATATGAAAAAATCCACCCATTACGCTGATTTGCTTTTCTTCTTTCTCCTCACGGCCACCGCCGCCGTGATTTTTGCTTTCTTTTTTGCCATGGTGAGTATTCCGGTGTTTCGAGCGATTTTTTTGATCTAGTTTATTTTGTCCGTAATGACAGAAATGGTCCG
>JBAZUI010000015.1:0-16527 GCA_041661425.1 Patescibacteria group bacterium
AACCGCGTTGTCTTGACAGTTCGGAAAATTTCTGTTACACTGACACCAGCAAAGTTCCCCTCACAACAACATAACCAAAAACGCAGAGGAAAAGGAGGCTCGAATGTATCTAGCGCTTGGAGTAATTACTTTACTTGTCGTCGTGATCATTCATGAATTGGGACATGCGTACGCTATGGCACGTCACGGTGTGGCGATCAAGGCCATGGGTATCGGTATTCCAATACCTGGGATGACATGGCGACGTGTCGTCAAGGTAAACGCAAAAATAGGGACCGCAAAAAACGTCCCTAGCCGCCTTACCTATGATGGTGGCAAACACGAATTGCATTTGCCAAGGCCCCTCGCTCGAATTGTCGAAGCGTTGGGTCTATGGATTAGCACAAACTGTCCCGATGGGCTTGAGATAACCTTGAGTCCATTACTGATAGGGGCGTACGTGAAGCCCTCTGAAGAAGGCGCCCGTGCATGCGAAGAATTGCCGTATGAAGCCCAGGCGGAAATCTACGGCTCCGGCGTATGGACGAATATTTTGCTATTTCTCGTGATGGCAGCTGGGCTGATATTTTTCAAGTCCGGACTCACGCTCGAGGATGGCATGATTCGTTCAGTAGCATGCATCGGGCTTGCTGTTTTGCTCTATAGGTGGAAGGGGTTGTTTTGTAACTATGGCGTCCCTGCGATCGGCGTTTGGGTGGCATGGAGCGTAGGGTCACTGCTCTTCTCACCCGCCGACAGTGGCGTAATGGGTCCAGTTGGCATCATGAAAACATTTGCCCAAGCGACAAGCGTACTTGATGTATTGCGCCTCGGCGCGAGTATATCGCTTGGGGTTGGGATTCTCAACATGCTCCCGCTCATGCCGCTTGATGGCGGCCGCACGATGCATGCGATCTTGCGTGGAGTCCTGCCAGAAAAAACGGCCAACGCGTGCGAGATCGTTTCGTCGTGTGCCGGAGTGGCGCTCATTTTGTTTTTGTTGTTCATGTAATCTGTTAGTAAGAAAATACACCGAAGCAAGGCATCCGGAAAACCAACCGGATGTCTTTTGTTTTTAACGTTGAATTACTAAGGTGCTTTCGAATGATTTTCTAGCGAGCTTCGCAACTCAAAGTTGCAAGTTGACGTTTTGTCACTGGTCGTTTAGTATTTTTTGCAAATGCTCCTTGATATGCAAGGACAAGAAAGAAGGGAATGGACTATGCAACGAGACATGTTTTATTGTCGGAAAGACAAGAATACGCTAGAATCGAAAGTAATGAAAAACATCACACTTCCATTGATAGGCGCAGCACTTATTTTGCTCTGTCTTTCTTTATTGTCGCGGCCTGCGGAGGCGTTGTTGCCTGCAGGTGTGTCACTTCCGGCACCAAGCGTGTCGCCCACAGTGATATCATCCGGGTTTAATACCGAATTTTTCATCTCTGCATCGTTTCCTACAATGAGTGCGGATTTTAAACCGCTGGTACAAATTCTCGGCACATCGGGACGGTGGAAAAACATCGGCAAACTGCAAGACAATGGCAAGGGCGGCGATCCAAAAGCGGGAGATCGCGCGTTTTCTCTTATGAAGAAAGTAAAATTGGCGCAAGATGGCGAGAGCATTTCATTTCGTTTGATTGCAAAAAACACAGATCGCAAAACTGTAATTTCGCCAGTGCGCGTGGTTACTCGTTCAGGATCGGCAATCATACCGCAAGGATGGTACCACCAAGGATTTAATGAAGGATTGGGAGTTGTAAATTTCTCTGCGGATCAAACACCGAGCGATGGTCCATTGAAGAGTGGGCTGGCGTATGTGTCAGTCAACTGGCTCACAAAAGATGCGAGCATAACGTTGAAAGATTTTGCGATGAAGGAAACTTCTCCTGCGCGAATCCTTAACGAAACAACTAGGATTCTAAATGGGAAAAACGCCTTGCAAATTACTTCCACATCGGATGGCCCTGCACCAGATGAAAATACTTCAATTTTTGTTGAAAACGATAACGCGTCTATTGTTGAGGTAGGTCTTCTTTTCCTCGCGAGCTCTCCCAACCGATCAGAAATGCTAGCTGGCTTTGAATCATTTCTCTCTAATCTCACACTTGACACGCCCATTGGGGGTGCTCAATGATTCGGAAAGGAACTTTTCTTTCAATCGTCTCACTCATCACTATCGCTCATACTGCTTACGCAGGAACTCCGCGTATTTCTCGAGAAACTTTTCGAGAGGAAGTTTCGCAATTTGTCTCCCGACACTATCCATCATCTCCACTTGCGAGAGTTGATCTGCAAGATGCCTTTTATGACGCAGGCGAGAAAAACAATCTTGATCCGCGATTTTTGGTCGCTATGTCCACGCAGGAAACTGCCCTCTACACTGATGGGTGCGCGGTACGTCATGGAAACAACAATATGTTTAATTGGTTTTGGAATCCGACAAGCGCAAGATGTAAAGACTCTAGATATGATAGCTACACAGCGGGGGCAAACGATGTAGCTATTGGATTGAGAAGGTGGATTAAGAAATTGGATAAAATCTCCACAACCTTCAACGCCTACGATTTCGTACTGAACCGCGGACGAAGGTACTGCACTGTTGATTGTGAAGATTGCATGGAAGTGGACGATTCGATATGCCGTATGTCGAGCAACGTAATTACCGAAGAAGTAGCCGATCAGTGCAACGCAAAACTCGGCACCTGTTTAAATCCATGCATAGCCTCCGATGGATGTGACCCGGGATGCCGGTGTTGGAGCCCCAATATCGCAGTGTTCATGGAAGAACTCGGCGGAGACCCCTGTAATATCTGGTTTGATTCTGCAAGTCCGGCATCCGTCGAGCGCGCATGCAAACCACATATACCACCTCCTCCCCCGGAGTGCTCAATCATCGCAATCCAACGGCAAGTAAACTTTGGCGCAATACCCATGGAGTCGTGCACGTATCAAACAGTAGTTGTGCAAAACCAATCAACATGCGACACGCTGACGGGAAACATCACAATCACTCCCCCATTTCGATTGATGGCAAGCCCGGAACTCAATTTAAAAAAATCGGAAACACGATCAATCTTGGTTGAGTATTGTGCTTTGCAAGGAGGCAGTGTCGGTACGCTTACCCTTTCGACCAACCGCGGCAACGCGTCTTCTATACTTACAGCAAATGGCTGCGAGTACGAAACGCTGGAAATGTGCAGCAACGATATTGATGACAATTGTGACAACGTAATTGACGAGAGTGATCCGCGATGTGGGCCGATGGTTTGTGGCGATGGTGCTCAACAAGAAAACGAACCGTGTGAAGATGGCAATCTCGCCAATGGTGATTGTTGCTCATCGGTCTGTACACCAGAAGACCCAAACTCCTGCACACCGCCTCCGCTCGTCATACAGCCCAGCCATCGAAAAGGTGTGGACGTGTGGATTACTTCAATGTATTCCTACGACGACAACTATGGAGTTGATAACACTGTATTACAGGTCGGCGGATTTGGTGATCAGTACTATTCATTGATTCGGTTTAATACTTCGCAAGCGCCACTACATACAACATCTGCGGTTGTATATCTTTACGCAATCCCGCGTGGCGATACTTCGTCACCCATAGGAATGTATGTAGATCGCGTGACGAGTTGGTGGGATGAAAGTGTTGGGTGGAATGAAGCGCCCTCTGCTGTCTTGCTCAACTCACTACCGACACCTATGCGCAATGAATGGTATGCGATTGATATCACTGACACGTACAACTGTTGGCAATCTGGTGAATGTCCAAACTACGGCATTCAGTTGCGACCCACGAAAGTGTTTAACAACTTCAATGTCTTTTACAGCTCGGACTACATGGAAAATCCATCACTGCGTCCGAAGCTCGTGATTACTCGATGATCTCTCCTCGCTTGAGCTGTGAAGAAACTATAAAAGATCTTTCATTCGCCAATTCGCGCGAATTGGCGAATGAAACGTCGTAGCGGAAAAGAGCTTCGACAACAGCTTAACAATTTTACACAACAAAAAAGAGTTCCGACGATATCGGAACTCTTTTTCTTTTTTTGCATGCTGATCCTTGTGTACTGGTTGACTAGCGAATTGGCACTACGCCAGCTGCTCTGACGTATGACAGACCAAGAGTCATCTCCCGAGGAGGCCTACTGGCGTCCCTAATGAGCTCGGAAACTCTGACTTGGCCCTTACCTTCATCGAGACCTACAAGCACCGCTCGTCTCGGACGACGGCGCTTATCTGCGGTCCCCACCAACTCTACGACTGGCCTTAGTGAGCGCGCCATTTCGCACACAGGAATTGCCGCTATCTCGGCACCAATCGTTGCATCGCTGCTGTCCGCCGTTTCCACCGAAAACTGCTCCGGGTGCGGCGCGTCAGGCAAAAACTCCTTGACCCACACGGTGGGTGGCGTCATTGCCGCAAGTGCACGAACAAGTTCGCGACGCTTAAGAACGACAACCGCCGCACCCAAGAAAAGTGCTGCGCTCATCCAGCTCAACCCGATCAACGAGCCGAGCACAAACCCAACAGCTACCAACCCGAGATTTTTCATCGTCATTCTCCTTTCAAGAGAGCTAAACTATTTAGTTTTCATTATAATATATAATTTGCCTATTGTCAAATAACGCCCTTGCCGAGCGAGTTATTTTATATTTGAGAAATCCAAAACCCTTACTCCTGAAGAGCCTGAACCGCTTGAGGGAGTGACATTTTGGGGAATCGTTTGGTAGCTTCAATTGCTTTTTCGATTGGAACAGAGCCGGTGGGTTTGCCATTGGCATCGGTTGTTGGAATAGAGTCCCACAATGGCAATCGTGTGCGTATTTCTTCTTTATTTTCACCTTGAGAAACTACCTCAAAGTAGTCAGTTCCCTTGGTGTAGACAACGCCAAGCTCTTTGGCCTTCTTTTCCGCCCATCTTTGCCGATCCTTGTAATCCTCATACCCTATTTGATGTTTTTGTGTTTCCATAATATCTTGATCGTATCATAAAAAATAAACGATTACGAAACGAGCGGGTTCATGCTACCAAACCCCAGTAATTCATTATAGCCCCAATTTATTTTTGACCTTGACACACAGCCATAAAAATGCTATATTTGCCCAGTAAAAGTCATTTGAAATTTTTATAAAAAAACAAAAGAAAGGGGCGGAAAATGCTCACAAAGCTAGCGGGTCTGTTGTTTGCAAAAGAAAGCTTTGCGCGGCTTTTCATGTCTGTGTACACCGCCTACTCCTACGTGATGACTATCTGTATTCTAGGCGACATCGCCATGAATCCGTGGCTCATAAAAGATGTGGAGACGTGGCCGTGGTATGGATATCTGTTGAGCGTCCATACCTACACAGCGATATACATCAACTATGGATTGTTGGTGTTGGTACCAATTTTTCTCGTCGCATTTGTCTGGAGTATCATTATCTATTTCAGACTTGGCGACGAAATGGGAATCACCCCAACTCTTGGGGACACGTGGAAGCAACTCACAGCGGAAGACTCGACAGAAAGTCGGGTCTGAAAGAAAAGGAGAACGATGATGAGAAACTCCCTGTTTGCTGCAATTGCAGCTGGGGTGGAAAACATTTCCTCACTTGGTGGGGGGACAGTTATAGTGATAACTGATAACAGTGCAAGTCTTGCGACTGTTGAGCCAGCGCTTGTTCATGTAGCGAAACCGAACAGCCAAAGGCCGCGGTGGACTCATGCAAAGTTCATCGCTGACAAAAAGTATTCTGGTCGTGCGATCAGTCGTCGGCCAAAGAATATTTCTGGCAGTTTTCTGCGAAACCGAAGGAAGGGAGAACGATGATGAAAGATCTCGTAAAAGAAATCTTGAAAGGCGTTGATTGGTTTCTTTTTGCAAAGATTTTCTGCGCAATGCTTATTTTCGCAGTATGCGCATTAGGGATTGACTTGGCGTTGAACCAGTCATGGCTCTCTGCAGGACTTAACGAATGGCGCTGGTATCATTACTTTACGAGCCGTCATGGGATAACAGTCCTCTATCTCAAACATGGAGGATGGGTACTAATCCCTCTTTCCTTGCTTGCCACACTGGTGAGTACAAGTATTTACGTTTCATGGGATCAGATTAGCAACCCACCGATCAACGAATTGAAATCCTTGTGGCGCGAACGAAAAGATGTTTGGGCCACAATGAAAGAGGGCTTCGAAGAAACCCGGAAATCAAAAGGAGGAGTGAAATGATCAAGTTGATTCGGAAAATTCTGAAAAAGATTTGGTACCACAATCCAAACGCACGGCCGCTCTCGAAAGAGGATGGCAAGAGGCTGTTTTGGCCGAGAAATGAGGAATCACGATGAGGTACTTCGCTGTAGCGTTTTTCTTTATCGCGACACACTTTCTGGCACAGCAGTTTGAAATGCTACATGCAGCTAACTCTGCGCTGGATATTGGTCAGAAAACAACGCCTGCCGCTCATGGAGCGGAGAGGTAGAAAGGAAAAGAAATGAGCATAGATAAGATGATTCAAAGAATAAATGGAATGGGGGTGGGAGGAAGGATTCTTTTGGCCTCCACGGCATTTCTTGCATTTATTCTTTTCTTGATGGCACTCTCCTCGCCAGCCCCTAAGCTTGATGGTGGGGTCCGGGAGGCTGAATTGGCGCGAAAACTCCTAGATCAGCGCAAATATGTACGCGATGCCGCCGCCGGGAAATGTATCTTGGTGGTGAAGGAGATTGGAGGATTGCGGCCGATTGGCGTCACTTCTTGTGACGGTATCTCATTGGAACTCATCATCGAGCCGATGGGGTATATTACTGCACCGCCTCCGGCAAAGTGAGAGGATAAGCTAAGTAAAAAACAACGGGACGCTACGGCGTCCCGTTTTGCAATTTAAATTAAAAAAACCAGCGTTGCTGGTTTTTTTTTGGAAAAAGTTTACCTCCGTACGATGACGGAGGTTAGATTGAGATTATATGGTTAGTGGAAAGAACTAATGTCTTCATGAGTGAGTGCTCATCTGTGGTTGACCGTGAAGGTCGGGTGTTTTCCGTGAGGAAAGAAACAAGATAGAGAGTGATGAGCGAACCGCTTATGAAAGGTTAAAGAAAACCATTTAACGAACCTGCTTTAATTATAGCAATATCGGACAGGGTGGCAAGGGTCACCTGTGCATAAGTCTGCGGGCACGAAAAAGATTCATCATCCCCCTATATAAAAAATGTCGTACCGACGACTTTATGGCTCGCACAGCCAGCCGGATATGATGAATCTTTTTGTACCCTTGAAAGAGAAAAGAGGGTAAAACAACACCACAGATCCCACTTTTGCGAAACACAAAAGCCACCTCACCATGCTCGGATGCAAACTTCGTCAACTCACTTTGCATCCACCCCGATGCAAAGCAAATTATTGAGCTTCGCTTGGGGATTTCAAACAAAAAGAAAAAGGCAAAGCCCTTGCTGGCAAGCTTTGCCTTTAAACCTATAAACTTCTAAAGAAGAGTTCCGAACGCCAGCAAATAAGCGCGGCGGCAAATGTAACAAATATCCTCCCAAAAACAGATAGGCTGCTGTGATCAAGGTGATAATCCTCAATATCGCCGATAATCTCTCCCGTTCTCTTTAAGCTGTAAACTGTATAAAGCGCAGAAACAACAATCCCTAGCAGTAACCAAAGCATAACTTCATCCTGTAATCTGCCATTAATTTACCACTGTAGGTTTCTTTGTACAAGCAGCGTTGGAACTCCTATTTTGGCTCCCGTTAAAACAACTTGAAAAATCAACAAAAATACTCTATCCTCTAACCATTATGCTTACTACTAAAAAACTTGAAGGATCAAAGGTGGAGATAGATGCCGAAATCGGCGCGGAAGATTTTAATCTATTTTTTCAACAAGCGGTCATCGAGGCCAAAAAAGATCTTGAATTGCCGGGATTTCGCAAGGGAATGGTGCCTGAAAAAATGGTCATCGAGAAAGTCGGACAAGATCATTTACTTGAGGAGGCCGCCGAGCTTGCCATTCGTCATCATTGGCCGCATGTTATCGATGAAGCAGGAGTCGAACCAATTGGATATCCAGCAGTACAGGTAACCAAAGTAGCATTGGGAAACCCATTGGGATTTAAAATCGTTATTTCTGTACTTGAGTCAATCACCCTCCCTGACTACAAAGCAATCGCCAAAAAAATATTTTCCAAAAAAGATGAGATTGTTGTTTCTGATGAGGAAACAGAAAAAGCCCTCGCAACACTCAAAGAACAATACAAGGCACAAGAAAATAATCCGAACCTCAAACCGTTGCCTGCAGATGACGAATTGAAAAAAATTATCACGGATAATATTCGCCAAGAAAAAGAAAAAAAGGCTGCCGACAAAAAGCGCGTCGAAGTACTTCAGGAAATAGGAAAAGAAACTACCATTGCTCTCCCCGATGTACTGGTAACCAGTGAGCTAGAAAAAATGGAGCAGGAGCTAAAAGCAAGTCTTACTGATATGGGGCTGGATTGGGAACATTATTTGGGACACATCAAAAAGACCGAGGAAGATCTCAAAAAAGATTGGAAGCCGCAAGCAGAAGAACGCGCACGATATGGGTTGTTGTTGCGTGAGATTGCGCGAAGCGAGAAACTCGCCCCATCACCTGAAATGCTCGAGAAGCGTGCAGATGAAATCTTGCGGTCGTTTACCGAAGAGGAGCGCAAACAAACATCACGCGAGCGATTGATTGATTATATGTATGGCAAGGTCCAGCACGAGATGGTATTTGATTTGCTGGAAAAGCAGTAATATCGAAATACGAAAATCTAAACTCTAAACAAATTCTAATAATGAATTTAACAACAAACCTTAAACCATACAATTTAGAGGACAGAACTTTTTTGTTTGCAAAACGAACCAATAGTTACATTCTAGCGTTGCCAAAAAATATTCCAAATATAGAAAATGGAAAACAACTTGCTCGTTCTGCTGGATCTGTTGGCGCAAATTACATCGAAGCAAATGAGTCGCTTAGTAAAAAAGATTTTGCGATGCGCATAAAAATTGCCAAAAAAGAATGCAAAGAAAGTAGGTTTTGGCTTAATCTGACAGAGCCGCTACAAACTCATGAACAAGAAAAAACAATGTTGATTGATGAATCGACAGAAATTATGAAAATACTTGGGGCAATATTGGAGAAATCAAAAACGCCTTCTCCTAATAAGCAAATCCAATAATAGTCGAGGCATTGCATTTTTAGTATTTGTGACTTAGAATTTGTTTAGTATTTCGTATTTATTATTTAGTATTTACTATACTTATGGAAGAAGGATACAGCGTTTTAATCCCAACAGTCATCGAAAAAGAGCAGTTTGGTGAGCGTGCATACGATATATACTCACGTCTTTTGAAGGATCGTATCATTTTTTTGGGCGGCCCTATCATGGACGCAACGGCAAATTCTATTATTGCACAGCTCTTGTTTCTTGAATTGCAAGATCCTAAAAAAGATATTTACCTATATATAAACTCTCCGGGCGGTTCAGTATCTGCAATGCTTGCGATCTACGACACGATGAATAATATCAAACCTGATGTAGCGACGTTGTGCGTCGGATTTGCAGCGTCTGGTGCTGCGGTACTATTGGCAGGTGGTGCGAAGGGTAAGCGATTTGCTCTCCCAAATGCCGAAGTAATGATCCACCAAGTAATCGGTGGTACTGAAGGACAAGCAAGTGACATCGAGATTGACGCAAAACACATTGTCCGCGTCAAAGAGCGTCTCAATAAAATTGTGGCACATCACACCGGCAAATCATTGAGCGATGTAGAACATGATACTGACCGCAACCACTATATGGAGGCGGAGGAGGCAAAAAAATATGGAATCGTCGATGAGATTGTAAAATCAAAAAACGTCATTAGCCCAAAAGGAAAAAAGTAAAAATACTCCTCCGACCAAAAAACAAAAGGACTTCCGTTGTGGAAGTCCTTTTTGGTTGCTCATTCATCAATGAAGGGTTTTGGCTGTTGGTGAGCGAACCGCGCCTTTGCCGCCTTTGTCATTCTGCGGCGATCACGTGTTTCTTTGCGGTGTGCAACAAGTGGGCACCAATCATCTCGCTCGACGCCTCTGGGCATGGCGTCCATATAATTGCCATCATCTCCATCCACCTGAACGCATCGACACACACCGCGCCTGCGAGGCGCTTCGTGACCAGAATTTTCTCCAGCATCACAGCGCGCCGCATCTGCTCCGGTACAAACTTCCGCGCCGCGGCTCATTACCGCCTTCCATGCGTATGACAAAACATCTTGTGTATACTTACAGAGCTGTCCCATACTTCCTCCTTCTTCTGCTTCTCCGCTGCAGCTATTGGCTACAACGAACACTGAAAAATGCTAGCATGGCAAGCTGTTAACGTCAAGAGCAGCTGCTCTTTAAAAGATTTATGATGCCTTAAGTAAAACACTCAAGTCGCAATTTTAAATTTTCAATCAATTTACAATATATCAATTTTTAAATTAGAAATTGAAACCGGTAGGTTATGCAGCGAAACTAATCCACTTTTTTAAGCAAACTCACTCCCGTCATTTCTGCTGACTGCCGTATACCGAGAAGCGTCAAAACAGTAGGAGCAACATCCGCAATCACACCCTTCGTGCTATTGTATTGGTTTATAATTTCTTGCGCTGAACGCGGCACGGCTCGTCGGTACTCATTGGCCACAATAAAACATGGCACCGGATTTGAAGTGTGCTTGGTTCGTTTTTCTCCACTCGTGGCATACACTTTCTCTTCCGCGTTGCCGTGGTCAGAAGTAATAACCATCGCTCCGCCGAGCTCAAGAACCTTTGGAATGATTCGGCCCAAAGAAAAATCGAGCACCTCCATGGCTTTGACGGTCGCGGAAAAGTTGCCGGTGTGCCCCACCATATCACCGTTGGCAAGATTGATTAAAATAAAATCATAATGTGGCAAATTTTCCACAACTGCATCGGTAATTTTTGATGCGGACATTTCAGGCACCTCATCGAAATGCGCGACATGAGGAGATGGGACCAGCACGCGGTCTTCTCCAGAAAATGCGGTTTCTTTCCCGCCATTGAAAAAATAAGTGACGTGCGCGTATTTTTCTGTTTCGGCTATATGCAGTTGTTTAAGTCCCGCGCCGGAAATAGTGCGTGCAAGCGGCCACTCGATACCAAGCGGCGGAAATGCCACGCGCACTGGAAATCGTGTTTCGTACTCGGTCATGGTAACAAAAAAAAGATTTTCAATTTTTGTCCGTGAAAATCCCGTGAAAGCGTCATCAACAAATGCTGCGGTAATCTCGCGCTCCGAATCTTCTCGATAGTTAAAAAATACCACTGCGTCGCCGCTTTTTATTCTGCTGTGCGGATCACTTATCCCCGCCGGTTCGATAGCTCCGTCAACTAGTCCTTTTTCATAAGACGCGTTGATATACTGTGACGCGACCTCAAATGTATTTCCCTTTCCTTCTGTCAGACATCGATACGCGCGTTCGACACGATCCCAGTTTGCATCGCGATCGAGTGAAAAAAATCTACCCATGACGGATGCAATGCGTATGGAAGGATATTTTTCAGCAAGCCGCTCTTCGAGATGCTGAAAAAATAATCCTCCTTCTTTTGACGGTGCGTCCTTTCCATCAGTAAACAAATGCAAATACACGCGCGAAATGTGAGCGGTCGCAGCAAAATCAAGCAACGCATACAGATGATCCGCATACGCATGCACAGACCCACTCGAAAAAAGTCCCATGATATGAAATGCGCCGTTGTTTTTTTCCGCATGATGCGCCGCATCTACAAATGCAGGATTTTGAAAAAATGTTTTATCGTCAATCGAAGAAATAATCCGAGGAAGGTGGTGATAGAGCGCGCGTCCCGCGCCAAGAGTTAAATGGCCAACTTCACTGTTTCCTTCCTGCCCCCATGGAAGACCCACCGCGATACCTGATGCTTGCAGCGTGACAAGTGGATAGTATTGTTCTAGTGATCGTAGAGTTGGCATCTGCGCAAAGCGCCATGTAGATTCCGGCGCATCAATATTGACGCCAAACCCATCAAGTATGACGAGAACTACTGGTTTGTATTTTTTTTGTTCGGGTACGTCCATCGATACGTATATTGTAGCAGAAAAAATAAATACGGCACGATGGCCGTATTATGGGATAAGTACATTAATGCAACGAAGTGATTGAAGCGCAATCCAGTGTACCTCTGGCGCAACTCCGCGCAACATGTTTTCTATATTTTTTTCGTTTAACTCCACGGCATGAATCCTATTAAAAATATCCTTACTCTCAAACACAACGCAGTATCTAGTATCGCCTGGCTTTACAGAATAAGAAAAAAGCGACCCACGCCGAAGCGATTTAAACGCCTTTTGATCATGCGCTCTCACTTCTTCATCAGACAAGATTCGTAGCATAAATGTCCCCTACATCTAGTAAAACCCTACCAAACTGGACCCCTACAATCAACATTGACTTAGAGACCGATTTTCTATACAATAGAAACACGTTTATTTGTTAATTATGCCTATGGCACGTATCAATTTTATTTATGATTTCAATTACATTGATCAAAGCCGGCGTAGCCCTGCTTCTTGGGGGCGTTGTTGGCTATTTCTTGCGTCAGTTGGTCGCGCGTCAGCGCAAAGAGGACTTTGAGCTCGAAGCAAAGCAAATCTTGCTCGATGCCAAAGAAGCGTCTCAAAAGGTAGTAGACGAAGCAAAGACTCGTGCAGAGCGAGTGCTTTCAGAATCTAAAGAAGAACAAAAAGAGCGCGAGCATGCTCTCCGCAAGCTCGAAGAACGCGTCGCGCATAAAGATGAAGTGTTAGAAAAACGTCAGGGAGATTTAGAAAAAGAAGAAACAAAATTAAAAGAACAAGTTGAGCGTTTGAAGGGCATGCGCGAAAAACTTGATCAGATGGATGCGCAGAAACACGAAGAACTTCTCAAGGTTGCGCGCCTGTCCGAAGAAGAAGCGAAAACAAAATTAGTAGAGTCAATCGAGAAAAAACACGAAAACGATCTTTTGGCTCGCATGCAAAAGCTCGAGCGTTTTGGCATGGAACGACTTGAACAAAAAGCTCGCGATATTCTTGCGTCAACTATCCAACGCATCGCCTCTTCGACTGCGTCTGAAGTTACTGTGACATCAGTACCAATTCCGTCAGACGACATCAAAGGGAAAATTATCGGCAAAGAAGGTCGTAACATTCGAACACTTGAACGCGCAACCGGTGTTGAGATTATTGTTGATGACTCCCCCGGATTTATTTTGATCTCAAGCTTTGATCCAGTGCGCCGTCAGATTGCTCGCGTTGCCCTTGAGAATCTTATTCTTGATGGACGCATCCAACCGGCGCGTATCGAAGAGTTGGTAGAAAAAGCAAAAGTGGAGGTAGAGAAGATGATAAAAGATGCGGGAGAGAAAGCGGCATACGAAGTCGGCATCTTTGATATTGATCCACGCCTCTTGATGCTGGTTGGTCGTCTGAAGTTTCGCACATCATACGGACAAAATGTTTTGCAACACTCGATTGAAATGACACACGTTGCGGGCATGCTTGCTTCAGAGCTTGGCGCAGATGTGACGATCGCAAAAAAAGGTGCGCTTTTGCATGACATCGGCAAAGCAGTTGACCATGAAATTCAGGGAACACACGTGGAAATCGGCCGACGCATTTTGCAAAAATTCAACGTTGATCAGCGAGTAATCCAAGCAATGCAATCGCATCACGAAGAATATCCGTATGAAACGCTTGAATCGATCATCGTACAAACTGCTGACGCAATTTCCGCATCACGTCCGGGAGCACGACGTGATAGTGTCGAAAATTATATCAAGCGACTTGAAGACCTTGAGCGAATTGCTACATCATTCAAAGGAGTTGAAAAAGCATATGCAATTCAAGCAGGACGTGAGATCCGCATCTTCGTCACTCCAGATGAAGTCTCTGATATTGAAGCGAAAAAAATTGCGCGTGATGTCGCTGACCGCGTAGAAAGTGAACTGAAATACCCAGGCGAAATCAAAGTCAACGTGATCCGTGAAACGAGAACAATTGAGTATGCCAGATAGTTACTAGCAACATACTGACAATACAAAAGAGCTCCGCAACTGCGGAGCTCTTTTTGGTTTTAGATTACATTTGTTTCAAACAAATAATTTAGATCTTCATCTTGCAATCCATCCAATGATTGAGCTAAAAGCAACTTGACGTTTGCGATAGTTGCCTCTTCTTGTCTTACTGGAGAAAGGCATCGTTCTGCATATGCTAGGTGCTGTACCGCTTTCAAAATAAGCGCTCGTCTAATCGTTGTTCGATCTTGTTGTGCCATCTGTCATCCTGTTAGATAATCTTGCATACTTATAGCGCAAGGCCTCATCGTCGTCAATGTCTTGTCTGTTGGCATTACTACACAACTGGTTTCACTAGACAGGCATACTGCCCGGCTTTCACGTAAATGCATTCTTCTTTGATAGATCTCGAAACATGCGCAAGCACGCGAAGAAGCGGTTTCATTTTTTCCTTTCCAACAAACGAAACTTCGTACTGCTGACACTCGTCATAGACAACCATTTTTTCATTATGCCAAAACCCGAAGACAGGAACCTGCGTCACGGTAAATGCTCCAAATGTTTCAGCAAGAAAACTTTGGAGAAACGATTCGCAACTTACCAAGGGCATCTTGCCATCGCTGAAATACGCCGGCGGGTATATGTTTGTTTTGAGTTTGTTGTGTGGAATGAGAAAAATCGCTGGGCGCCCTAGATTTTCTAGATCATAAAACTCCGGGTCCTCGAATTCTTTCCACTTGTTTTCTTGAGCCATGACTCCTCCTCGTTTCACAAAGAACTACTTGGAATTGTTGTAGCACAACACACAACAATTGCCAATGAACAAGAAAACTGATACTGTGTGGTCATTATGAAAGAAGGAATGAAACTTTTAATCTATGGGGATGTTGTCGGGAAACTCGGTCGTGCTGGTGTACGTCTGGCCATTGATGAATGGAGAAAAGAAACAAACACTGACATTGTCATAGCAAATGCTGAAAATGTCGCACACGGAAAAGGAATTGGCGAGAAACAACTTGCAGAACTTCGAAATGCTGGAGTAGATGTTTTCACAGGAGGCAATCACAGTGTCGAGGGGAAAAACGCCGGGCTGTTATTAAACGACGAAACACTCCCCATCACCAGACCGGCAAACATGTCATCCGCCCTTCCCGGCAGGGGAGTAATTGTTTTTGAAAAAAATGGCGTCGCTCCCCTTGTGGTAATAAATCTTATCGGTCAGGTCAACATGCGCCAGGCGTACGACTCACCGTTTCACAAACTCGATGACATTCTTGAAACATACCAGGAGACTTCCCCATTCAAAATTATCGATTGGCACGCAGATGTCACGTCAGAAAAAAATATCATGGGGTGGTATGCCGATGGAAAAGTCTCTCTCGTCTACGGTACTCACGCGCACGTCCCCACCGCTGACGCACGCATTCTTCCTAAAGGCACCGGATATATTTCTGATATTGGTATGACTGGTCCGCATCATTCTATTATTGGCGTGACAGTGGAACCGTCCATCATACGGTTTCGCGATCAAATCATGCGCCCGATGGATGTAGTTGAGTCCGGTCCCATTGAAGTACACGCGATCGCCGTATCCCTGGATCCTACAGGACGCACTGTGGATATACGACATTTGCGGAAAATCATTGATACCTATACTATATAAGGTGTAATCATATTATTAGTTAATACTGTCGTCATTATGAACAAAGCACAGCTAGTAGAAAAGATGCAAGACATGCACTCAAAGAAGGGCATGGACGTATCAAAGAAGCACGCGGAGGAAGTGGTAGATTTTGTCTTCGACACAATCGCCGCCTCACTCAAGAAAGGAGATGATGTCGCGATTGCAGGATTCGGAGCATTTGTGGTAAAAGCTCGCAAAGCTCGCACCGCACGCAATCCTCGCACCGGCGAGATGGTCAATGTGCCCGCGACAAAAGTCCCTCGCTTCAAACCAGGAAAGGCGTTGAAAGATATCGTGAAATAATTTTCGGTCCAAATAACACCGCACAAAACAGTCTGCCACATGGCAGACTGTTTTAGTTGTGTCTCTATTGTACCAAACTCGCACCTATTTCCAAAACAAAGTGAGGTAATGACTTCGCACGCTCCGCGTGCGTGGTGAAGCAAAACTGAAGCGTACGCTCGGAGAAAGCCCCACGCACTGGCGAGTACGCCAGCAACCCCGAAAGAAAAAACACTCCTTGCATTTCTGATTTGGCGGGGGTGAATTTTTTCTTGAAAAAGGAAAGGGTGTTTTTCTTTCGGGGTTCTGCCCTCCAAGTATTCGGGCAGTGCGTGGGGCTTCAATACGGACGAAGTTTTGGCAAAACTATTTTTTGGGGAAAGGATTTGCCAAAACTTCGACTGATTTGTTTTTGAATTCGGATGTCGCAAATGGAAAAGGAGGGGTTTGGGGAGGAATTTTCCATTTGCTCCGCTGATTTCTTTTGGCGAAATTCGGGCGGGCAA
>JBAZUI010000016.1:0-14476 GCA_041661425.1 Patescibacteria group bacterium
TTGGGGCGTGCTTCTTCAGGGTGAAGCCGGCACGAACCCGGTAGCAGACCGGGGTCGTGAGCAAAACACCATGTTCGGTGGCCAGCCAGCGGTACTTGGCGACGATCGCCTTGTACCGCTCGGGGACATCGGCGTCGAAGATGGGGGCGAAGTATTCGGAATCAACCGAGATAATCAGCGACATGTCTGCTCCTTGGTATATCTTGGCTTGAGCTAGGGGTTTACACTATAGATCAAGATTCATTCCCAGCCTTCTTTCAATCTTCAGAAAAGACTCAAAGAAGGCAAGGATTCAGACTAAAGAACGCATATTTGTATCGCAAAAATGACGTTTTGTCAAGCTTTTGAACTCATGATATGTGTGATGCTTCTGTACGGCTCGTGTGATTTAAATTCACGAAGAAAAAAGAAAGAAATTTCCTTTGACAAAAGCGAAAAAATTTGATAAAAAGAACTGTCGGTTTCATAACCTGACATGCTCATTTCACACTGTTTTCCCTGGGAGGGAAAAGTCATGCGTTCAATCACCTCGCTCTTCATTCTTGTTCTTGGTTTCCTTACCCTCATGGGTTGCGGGCAGTTCATCAACCTGATGGATGGTCCCCCGAGTGAGACAGCTGTTCCGCAGGAGACCGGTTGGGTTGTTTCAGATGACCATGACCGCGATGGATTCAGTTCCGATGAAGGGGACTGCAATGACGGGAATACGCTCGTTGCGCCTGATCGCCCTGAGTTCTGTGACGGGATCGACAACGACTGCGATGGGCTCGTGGACGATGATGATCCCCTCAACCTCTACGATGGAGTTGATGGGGTTTTCGACTTGGCCTTTGCGGCCACACGGTGGTTTGTGGATTCGGATAGCGACGGCTTTGGCTCAATGGCGAAGTCGACTCTCCGTTGCGAAGCTCCGGACGGTCATGTCGAGAATGATCTCGACTGCGACGACTCGAGGGCTGACGTGAATCCCGAGGCTCCCGAGCTCTGCGACTCGCTCGACAACGATTGCGATGGGCTCGAGGACGATGAAGACGAGGCAGTCGTGAACGCTCCTACCTGGTACGCCGATATCGATGGCGACGGTTATGGCGATGTCTCGAACTCGACCGAGGCCTGCGAAGCGCTTTCTGACTTCGTGGACAATAGCGATGACTGCAACGACGGCGACGTGGACATCAATCCCGATGCCAACGAGCTCTGCGACTCGCTCGACAATGACTGCGACGTGGACATCGACGAGGAGGCGGTCGATGCTCCAACGTGGTATGTCGACAACGATGACGACGGCTATGGCAATGCCACGAGCTCGATCGAAGCCTGCGAAGCGCCTTCGAACTTCGTGACAAATAGCGACGACTGCGACGACTCGAGGGCTGACGTGAATCCCGAGGCTCCCGAGCTCTGCGACGGGCTCGCAACCGATGAGGATTGCGATGGGCTCGCGGACG
This sequence comes from Patescibacteria group bacterium, assembly GCA_041661425.1. Taxonomy (GTDB): domain Bacteria; phylum Patescibacteriota; class Patescibacteriia; order UBA9934; family UBA9934; genus JBAYHI01. Next base: position 1,449 of record JBAZUI010000016.1, read on the forward strand.
ACGACGATCCTTCCATGGATCTGTCCGGCCGTTCCACCCTCTACTTTGATTCTGACAGCGACGGCTATGGCGATCCCGATACGTCGGGCGCCTACTGTCGTTCGCCAACGAGTCAGTGGATTGAGGATTCCGCGGACTGCGATGATGCACGCTCCGATGTGAATCCTGGTGAGAACGAGCTCTGTGACGGGTTCGACAACGACTGCGATGGCAGTGTCGACGAGCCGAGTGCTATCGATGCTGTTGATCTTTGGGACGACGACGATTCCGACGGCTACGGTGACGATGCCTCGGGTTCGTTCACGGCTTGTCCGGCCGACGGCTTCGTGGACGTCAACGGTGACTGCAACGATGCAGACGCCGCGATCAATCCCGATGCCATTGAACTCTGCGACTCCCTCGACAACAACTGCGACGGTGATGTCGATGAGGGCGTGACCGCGACCTACTACTTCGACGCTGATGGCGATGGTCACGGTGATCTCGCGACTTCAATCGAAGCCTGCGAGGCGCCCTCGGGTTACGTCAATGACTTCACTGATTGCGACGACACTGAGTCAGCGGCGTTTCCCGGCGCTCCCGAGCTCTGCGACTCCCTCGACAATGATTGCGATGGCAGAACGGATGAGGAGGCGCCGACCTGGTACCGCGACGCCGATTCCGACGGCTACGGTGACGTTGAAGTCGCCGAATCCGTTTGCGAAGCTCCTTCCGGGTATGTGAGCGACGCATCGGATTGCGATGATAGCAACCCGGACATCAACCCTGGTGCTCCCGAGCTCTGCGACTCCCTCGACAACAACTGCGACGGCGACGTCGATGAGGAAGCGCTGACCTGGTACTACGACGCTGATGGCGATGGCTACGGCAACCCCGCAACGGAAGTTGTGGCCTGCGAAGCCCCCTTTGGCTATATTGCCTTAGGTGGCGATTGCGACGACGGGAATATCAACATCTTCACCGGTGCTGGCGAAAACCCGTGGACCGTCTGGGATGATGGCTGTGACGGCTTCGCCCACGACGATGGGACCATTTACACGACGCGGAGTTCGATCGCGATCGTCTTCACGGGTCCCAATCTCGTGTCCACGAGCGATTCGACGTTCGTGGGCTGGGATAGCGCGTCAACGGCGTGGGATGTGTACGTGTCGACATACGACTCTCACACCGTGAGCGACCTCTCGGTCGCCTCGAGTGCGTGGACGAGCGGCGGGCTCGTGGGCGAGTTCGCAACGCTCCGGCTCCCCGGAGGAAGCGGAAGCACCAGCGATTCCGAGTGCGAATCGCTCACGGTCAACGGACTGATGAGTGGGGCGCAATACGGCATCACCTTCGTGGTGCGGAGCTCGGGGAGTGGCGCTCTCTGGGTTGAAACCGACGCCTCCCCGATCGAGTACGTCGAGCCCAGCGTGTATGGGGAGGATTTCGTTGGAGGCTTTGTCGCGGACGCTTCGAGCGAGGTGCTCGTGTTCTGCCATGGTCTCCTCAATCCCGACCGAGTTGACGTGACCCACGTCTGGGTCGGACCCGCGAGCTTCTAGCTCGTCCTTCTCCTTGGCCGCTCTTGGACTTCGGTTCTTGAGCGGCTTTTGTATTTATTTGATAGAATAGAGGAGAACTGTGTTTGCAAATTTGCACACGATCTCTCGGAAGAGCTCTCGATACGCCGGCATTTCCATTCTTGGCATTTTTTGTGTTCTCTCGGCTGCCCTTTTTGTGTCGACTTCCGTTGATCCTTGGCTCTCTCTTTTTTTTCTGGGTGTCGTGAGTTTGATTTTTCTTACTTTTGTTCGACCTCTTTGGTCCTTGGGAGGGATTTTTCTTTTTCTGCCGTTTCAATCGATTATCTTAAATTGGGTTCCCTCAAATCTCTTGCCATTTGTCGCGTTTATCTCAGACGGATTGATACTCGCGCTCGCCTTGGTGGTTCTCTGGCGTATTTTTTCTCATGAGATCGCTCTTCATTCTTTGCGGAAAGATGTGTTGATTCTTGTTTTTCTTACCGCGTTAATTTTATTTGTCTGGAGCGTGGCCTTCGTTCATCTTCCATGGGCGCATTTTGCTATCGCATTGATTCTTCTTTTGATAATATTTTGGATTCTCGCTCCATCAAAACAATGGGTAAAAAAAATGTTCCTGGGATATTTCGTGATTCTTGCCTTTGAAACGGTTCTTGGATATTGCCAATGGTTTTTCGGTTCGGTTTTTCAAACCATGTTCTTGCCGATGTCGTCAGCTTCCCTTGATCCATTTTTGAGCCTTGCCACCAGTCAGGGGATGGATGATTTTGGCATGCGACTTTTTGGCAGTTTTGGTTCTTCGGAAATTTTCGGTGGATTCCTCGCCTGCGTCCTTCTCCTTCTTGTTGCCGTGCTCGCGCAACCCGAGGTTCGAAAATCGTCTCTGCGATGGTTTGTTCCTCTTTTTTTTCTTGCGCTTCCCATCTTCGCGTTTTCCAACGCGTGGTTCTTGTGGTCTGGATTCGTTGCGGGGTTTCTTTTTCTTGCGGTGATGAGTCGGTGGAAACGGACGCGCGCGTTTTCTCCCGACCCGCTCATCCGCGCATTGTTGCTCGGTGCCGGTGCTCAATTATTCGTGATTATTTTTGCCATCTGTTTTTCATCGATCGCTCTTGGGGGAGCTCTTCTCTTCCTGATTCTCCCGATGCTTGGCATGATTTTTTCGCTTGTGAAACGTCGTGAATTATCCTTGGTATGAAAATCGTTCATGTTCACAAATATTTTTATCTTCGTGCGGGTGCGGAACGCTATATGCTTGGCCTCATGCGTTTGCAAGAAGAGGCCGGGCACGAAGTTTTTCCTTTTTCCATGCAGTATGAAAAAAATCTCAAGAGCCCGTGGTCTTCCTTTTTCGTCTCTGAATTAAAGACGGAGAGCGTTGGCAAAGGTTGGGGGGCAGTGCAACAGATGTTGCGCGCATTTTGGTCACGTGAGGCAAAGAAAAAATTTGGAGATTTTCTTGATACCGTCAAACCGGATATCGTCCACATCCACAATATTTATACGCAGATTTCGCCTTCGATTCTTTTTGCGTGTAAAAAACGAGGGATCCCGGTGGTGATGACGGTTCATGATTATGCATTGCTTTCGGCAAATTATGCGCTCTGGGATGGCCAACGTCCCATGGATCCAAATCATCTTTCGATTTTTGATACAGCGAGAACGCGATCTGTTAAAAATTCTTATCTTGCCACCTTTGTTCTTGCGGTCATTTTCGAACTTCACCGCCGTCTTCGCTGGTACGATCGCTGTATTGATCGTTATCTTGCGGTTTCGAAGTTCGTACGAAAATCCATGATTGCGCGTGGCTATCCGAAAGAAAAAATCGAGACGCTCTATAATTTTTCTGATACGGCGTTTCACCTCCCACGAAAAAAAATCGGAAAGTCCGTTGTTTTTGTTGGGCGGCTCGAGACGTATAAAGGCGTTGCAACACTCATCGAAGCCATGCGGCCGTTTAAGGATGTCACACTCAATATCGCCGGGACCGGGGTTGAGGAGAAGGCATTGCGCGAGCGCGCACGAGGCATGAAGCATGTGAAATTTTTAGGATTTGTGAGCGGGCAAGCGCTCGAGGATTTGGTTTCCGGTGCACGGATGGCCGTTATCCCATCCATTTGGAATGAACCGTTCGGATTGGTGGCCATCGAGGCCATGGCTTTGGGAACGCCGGCGGTCGTGAGTGATCGTGGAGGACTTCCGGAGATTGTGGAGGATGGGGTGAGTGGTCGAATTTTTAAAGCCGGAAATGTTGAGAGCCTTCGCAAAGCGATCTCTTCGATTCTTGAGGACGAAGCGTTTGCGCGTGAGCTTGGAAAAGGCGCGCATTATCGAGCAAAAGAATTGTCATCTCAAAAAGCGCATTTGGAAAAGGTGATGAAGATTTACCGAGAGGTGATTGAAAAGAAATGATTCAATGATCATTCAAGGACGTTGCATCCTCCTTCGCTCCTTCCGTCTTCGTTAAAGCTACGACGGATAAATCGGAGCTTCGGCAGGACAAGCGCTCCGTCCCTACGGCGATGGCAATTTTGACCCCCTCCTTAACTAAGGAGGGGCAAGGGGTGGTTGTTGAGAATATCTTTCGGCTTGTGGATAACTTTTCCGGTATCGATTGACGGGGAGAGCTTTTTTTGTTAACCTCTCCGGTTCTATGAAAATCGCCATGATTGGTCAAAAAGGGATTCCAAATCGATTTGGAGGCATCGAAACACATGTCGCTGAGCTCGCGACTCGTTTTGTGTCTGTTGGTCACGATGTTGTTGTCTATGCTCGGCCTTGGTATACCCCAAAAACCGTGAAGACTTATAATGGCATCCACATTATCCGTCTTCCCTCTATAGCAACGAAACATCTTGATGCGATTTCCCATACCGCGATTTCTTTGGCGCATGCACTCTTGGTGATCCGACCAGACGTCTTGCACATCCATGGAGTTGGGCCTGCTTTGCTTGCCTGGATTCCAAAATTTCTCCGTCCGCACATGACGGTCATCATTACGGTTCACGGTCTTGATCGACTCCAAAAAAAATGGGGACCGTTTTCACGCTTCATGCTTCGTCTTGGCGAAAAAGCGGCCATCGTATTTGCAGATACCACGGTGGTTGTGAGTAAGAATCTTGCCTCGTATTTTTTGCAAACGTACGGGAAACGAACGCTTTATATTCCAAATGGCATGACGCCAAAGCATGCCTGTGTGGATAACGCCGTGCTCCGTCCGCTCGGGCTTTCCTCATTTGAGTATGTTGCCATGGTGTCGCGACTTATTCCACATAAAAATGCGCATCTTCTTATTGATGCTTGGCAAAAGGCACGTACGATTCGTCCGGATCTTTTTTGCGGCATCAAATTAGCGATCGTGGGTGATGGAGCGTTTACATCTTCGTATGTCCGCATGCTGAAACGAAATGCAAAACATGACGATTCAATCGTCTTTACCGGATATCAATCCGGGGAAGTTCTCGAAGCCCTCCAGGGCGGTTGTCTTTTTGCCGTGCACCCATCGAACTATGAGGGTTTTTCCATTTCGGTTTTGGAGACGATGGGATACGGTAAGGCGGTGATTGTTTCAGATATTCCGTCGCATTGTGAGGTGATTGGGGACTGCGGCATTACGTTTCGCGAAGGTGATGTTGATGATCTTGCGATTCAGATTCTTTCCCTTCTTGAGGATCGTCTATTTACCGCCTCCCTTGGACATGCCGCACGCATTCGAGTGGAAAATGAATTTCATTGGGATGAAATTTCTCGTGAGGTTCTGTCGCTCTATGAAGAGCGCTTTGCTCTTCGCAATGGTGTTTTGGCGATTGAATAAGCCTGGGCCTGGCACGCCAAGCCCATATGTGAGATGTCCTCGAGATTTCCCAATCCCACATTTCCTACCATCAATTTTTCCAAAATTTCCGGTCCCTCTTTTTGAACGGCCTTTGCGATTTCGAGATATCCATCTCGATAAATATGTCCTTGCACAAAAGCAAGGCCTTTTTTATTTGGATGAGAAATCCCTCGATAGGTTCGAAGACAGATTCGCCAGGCAGCATCCTCCGCGCGTTTTTCAGAGTCTTTAAGGTGGTGATCTTCGAACATTTTTTGTTTTGCCTTTTTTAACGTTTCAAAGGTTTGTTGAAAATCCTCACTTCTTGCAAGACAGACGGCCCAGGCATCAAAAAAACCCGGAATGCGATTTTTTGAATGAGGAAATGCCTGATGTTGTGCATAAACCGCAAGGCCTTCTTCGGTTTTGAGGTAATGGGGGAGTCCACGGCCAAAAAGCGCGATCGCACTTTTTCTTCCATTCTCTGTTCGCTTCGCGTGAATATCGATTTCATGGACAAGTAAACGTTGGGCGCGTTTGTGACTCACGAGGATTTTTTTTGGAATGAGAATCCGCGGTTTTGTTTTGGATTTTCCGTGTTTCAATTTCAAAGTAAGACCATTTGTAAGTGCAACCGTCCAATCAGTAAGATGATGATCGGCAAGACGTTTTTCAATGAGATGTTTAAGGGCAGAAGCGTCAACTTTTTTTCGATGAATATGCGCTCGCTTCGATGTCGCCCGAGATTGAGTGAATTCTTTCGAGAGGGCGTGAAGTGAGCAAAGAGGCTCACCGTATAGTTTTATAGAAAGCGCTGTCACGTGATCATCATCTTTTTTTTGGATGCAGGCGATGAGCTTTGCTCGCAGTTGAAGCTCGGAGATCTTTTCGAAATACCAATCTTTGATGATTGGGTGAATTTGGATAGCTTGAAGTTGTTTTTTTGCTTTATCGAGCGCTAAAAGATAACCCACAACGTCAAAACATTCGGCGCGCGGATAAGAAAAATGAGGAGGCTGACCTGTTGCGAGAAATTTCTTTTTCTCTTGGTTCGCCTCTGTCATTTTTGGTCTTACGATTTGGCTAAAAGGAAAGGGAGGAATGGCCTCAAGAATCGCCAGGCATTCCGCATCAAGATAGTGCGTCATATTAGCTCTTGTTTTCATCCTCTTCATTTTTGAGAATCGTTGGATTGGGTGAAAAAAGTGTATTCTTGATACGCCATTTGTCCACAAACTGTCCAATACCGACACGATCGCGCTTGTGGCGGACCGTAGAACTTGATTGTGACCACTTGAGGAGCGATTCAAAATTGATCTTATATCGACCCTGAACCACAATATAACTGATCTCCTTGGTTGCGATGGCTCGACGGATTGTTCTGGGGCTCACGCCGAAGATTTTTGCGGCTTCGGAGACGGAAAGTCGAATGACTTCTTCTGGTTCCATAGGGTTTTGATAAATGTCTACTCTAGCGTAGCCAAATATCGTAAAAATGTCAATTTGCTATTGCAAAAACCTGCAGATCTGCAAGGATTACCCTCTGTTCCTTTGAACTGTAACGTTTTCCAAAATTTTGCGACTACTATCATGTCGATGCATCGTCACAAATTCCTTCTATTTCGTGTCTATCGATTCCAAGATAGTGAAGCGTACGGAGAATTGTACGATATTTTTTTCGAACGCATTCGACGGTTCCTTTACTTCAAACTCCCGACACGAGAAGACGTAGATGAAGCAACGAATGAGGTTTTTCTACGAGGATGGGAGTATGCGACATCGAGTCGCGTGGAGCAGGTCAATGCCTTTTTCTACCGGGTTGCTCGAAACGTCATTGCGGATTTCTACCGTCATCGAAAGCAAGAAGATTCGCTTGAGGCCGCGGAAGAGCTGACGGCAAGGACGGATATCGAAAAAGAGGCGTCTGATCGCGAAGAACAAAAGGATCTATTGCGACGTCTTGCGAAAATGCGCGAAGAGTATCGTGACGTCCTCATGATGCGTTACCTCGATGAGATGAGCATACACGAGATTGGGCAAGCACTTGAAAAGAGCTCGGCAAATGTCCGTGTCCTCCTGTATCGCGCCAAGAAGGCGCTTGAAAAAGAAAAATAATATGGCTCGAGATTTCCTGGGAGAATTGAAGAGTCTCAAATCCAATCGCAAAGCGGGTTGGGTTTCTTTTGCTGAAAAACAGGCAAATCGCGCACGACTCATGACCGCGATTGAAAACTCGAATATCACTGTTTCAGAGAAAACTTCCACCTATTCTTTTTGGTGGATGCGCAATTTTATTTCCATGCCAGCAACGATTGCGGCATCGGTTTTTGTAATGGCGATCGGTGGGTGGGTTGGGACGGTTGGCGCGGCGTCCAATAGCGTTCCAGGCGATACGCTTTATAGCGTAAAGATGATTACGGAGATGGCACAGCTTCGCTTTTCATCCTCAGAAGAAAAAGCAGTGCTTCATACAGAATTTGCAGAGAAGCGATTGGCCGAAGCAACGGTTCTTGTGTCACGCGGTGAATCATCGGAACCGGCAATCACGGCTTTTAAGAGTGAGATGGCCCTCGCAAGCGATGAACTTCGTCAACTGCAGGATTATGGAAGCACTGAAACGTTAGCCATTGCGAGCCAGGTGAACGATAAAATCAATGAAATGAATTCAACCATTGATTCCCAGGCAACAGCCTCCCAAGAGGAAGTAACAATTGCCACAAAAGAAACCGCCAATACCGTGGTCGATGTTGTTGTGGAAGAACATGAAATTGAAGTGAAAGAGCAATCGAAGAGTGACCTCAACAAGATGTTCCGCGAAGAATATACCGATATGAAGGGCCGCGAGGCTTTTGATCTTGGTCGAGTAGAAGTCATTGCGGGGGTGATCGCAACAAATGAGCTTGAAATCATTTTTGACGTGAATATCACTTCATTCCAGATTACACAAGCAACAGCAAAAGTGGCAGACGCCATGAGTCTTGCCGCGGCCGGTGGGTATCGTTCAGCCTTTGATATTCTTCGCACAGCAGATGCAACGCTCCTGACGCTTGAATCCAATCTTGCCGCTGTCGAGGAACAGGTGATGCAGGCCATGCAAGAAAAAGCGAATGCGCCAGTGGTTGAGTCTCAAGCGCCAACACAGGATCCAATTCTCGAAGAGCCATGTCTCGAAAATTGCACAACAGAAGTGACGGAATAATGTGAATCTATCAGGGGATGTCGGATCGCCCGATATTTCCTGATAGGAGCACATTCGTGCTTCTCTCACTTCATTAAAAATGGACATTGTCAAAAGGTCGGGGCCGCAGGGCCGCAATGTTCATCTCGAATTAAATAGAAAGGACCTATCCGATTTATGGATAAAACCTTAACAATTGGGAAGCGTGTCGCCTCAGCTCTTTTAGCTGGTGCAACGATTCTCTGGGCTGTAGGGATTGCCGCGTTCGCCGTTCCTCAGGCCGCCCAAGCTGCTTCAGCTGGCGACTTGATCAAGGGCAGCTCGCTCTCGACCGTCTATTACTACGGTTATGACGGTTCCCGCTACACGTTCCCGAACTTAAAGACTTACGAGACATGGTACTTTGATTTCTCGGGAGTCTCCTCTATTTCAGACAGCGCTCTTGCAGCCATTCCGCTCGCAGGAAACGTTGTTTACCGACCAGGTTCGTACTGGGTTAAAATCCAGAGCGATCCTAAGACCTATGCTGTTTCAACCGATGGAACAATCCACTGGATTGAATCAGAAACCGTTGCAACAAATTTTGCCGGTTCAAATTGGAACACACAGATTCATGACGTTCCAGATACATTCTTCGTTGATTACACCGTTGGCACATCCCTCATGGATGCTGATGCTTACGATGGCATGATGTGGAAGGATGGCTCAAATTATTACGTTGATGTTGATGGCGCGAAGCGCCTTGTTTCATCCGCTGGACGCACCGCTAATAATATGCGCGATGTGTACTTCCTCGATGGAACCGGCATTGACGCTTCAGCGCTTTCCTCTGGCACTGAAATCACTTCAGAAATCTGCGATTTGACCGATGCCGCTCAAACGGGTTGCACCACGGTTTCGGAAGGCGATTTGACAGTTTCCCTTTCATCTTCAACTCCAGCCGGCGCAACTCTTCCAAAGAGTGCCACTGCTGTTGAAATTGCAAAGTTCAACGTTACTGCCGGTTCCGATGCCTCCACATTGAGTCAATTGACTCTTACGATGGCAGGTGTTGGATCGACCGTTAACCTTGCAAACGTCTACCTTTATGATGGAACGACTCGTTTGACTGAGGCACGATCCGTCAATGCTTCAAGCCGCGAAGTAACCTTCGGAAGCTTGGATTATGAAGTAGCCGCAAACAGCACCGAAACCCTCTCGGTTGTCGGTGAAGTTGCCGCTACAGGCACAGCTGTTGCCGCTGACCAATTTGCGATGCAAATCAAGGAATCAGCCGATGTTGTGCTTTCAGGTGATGGCTCCGTGAGCGGTTCATTCCCTCTTACAGCCAATACCTTCCAGATCGCCAATGTATCTTCTGGCACCGTTACCATTGTTGACAATGGAACGATTTCCAACCCATCGGTTGGTGCCAATGATGCAAAGATTGGTGAATTCAAGATTACAGCCGCTTCAGAAGATGCTTACATCGATATCATTACCCTCAAGATTGATAATTCCGCCGATCATAGTGATTTCAAACTCTATGACAGCAGCAATAATCTTCTTGCCACGGGAATTGACACCGGTGACAAACGTGTTGTCTTTGATTTGACAAGCACCTACAAGATTACAGATGGTCAATCAAAAATCTTCACAGTCACTGCCGACGTTGGTGGCGAAAATGCAGAGACCTTGTATGTTTACCTCGATAAGGCCGTTGACTTGGTTGCCACAGGTGGCGATTATGGATTCGGCATGGGTGTAACATTCACAGGATTTGATGGAACATCAAGCAATCGTTCAGCTTCCACAATTAAAGGTGGTGAGTTGACATTCGCTCTTGTTGGTCCAACGGTTGGTGACATTCGTTCCAATAGCCAGGATCAGGTGCTTTTGGAATATAATCTAACCGCTGTCCAGGATGTGACCGTCAAGGATATGGATATCATTGTCGCTGGTGATGATGACGCTGATGGAGACCTCTTCCTCGGTGTTGAGGATGGAGATGCCTCAAACGACGATGAAGGTCTTATCAATGATCAGGCCGCGGGCGATGAGGCAAACATTAAGGACATCAAAGTTGTCAATAAGGCAACCGGAACTGTTCTTATGGGCCCTCTCGAACTCGATAGCATTGTAGACAGTGGTGTCAACGAGACATCAGTAACTGGTACAGCAGAAGATGCACTCCAGATTATTGATTTCTCTGATGACTTCAGCCTTGAAGCTGGTGAAACAATCACACTTCAAATCACAGCTGACATCGATGATGCCGTTGGAGCAAACGCTGTATTTGGTGCAGCGCTTGATATTTCCGGGCTCGTTGTTGAGGACACGAACGGTGATAACCTTACTAATGCAACAGACGTTGTTCCAACCGCTGATATTAATGGGTATAACCAGACAGTTCGTGCAGCTGGTTTGACCGTTTCATTAGCAAGCACCCCAGGTGATGTTTCCACGTACCAAGGTGCTGACGATGTCGTAGTTCAAAAATTCAATGTCATCGGCGGTCTTGCCGGTACAGTGAGTGTCTCGAACATTACACTTTCTGTGTATGCTGACACCACCAATACGACTGGATTCACGCTTGGTGACCACGCATCAGCTCCAGATGTTAATGACTACATCTCGACCTGTTCGATTTACGATAATACCGATACGCTTTTGGGTGGCCCAGAGTCACCAGAAGCCGATGGTACCAATATCGTCTTCGACAATGTTGATTGGGATATTGCCGCAAGTGAATCAGAAAACTTGACGGTAAAATGTAATATTGGAAACCCATCTGCTACAACTGTTTACTACTTCGCTCTTGATATCGCTGATCTTTCAGAGGATATCGTAGCGCAGGATGAAGATGGTGTTGATGTTGACCCAACAACCGATGCTCCAAATGGAGGCGTTAACCCAACAAATAGCTTAACTGTTAATAATGCCGGTACAGTTGCAATCACGAAAGATTCGAGCAGCCCGTCTGCAGATTTCCTTCTTACGAGCTCAACGAATAACTTAGTTGCTGTCTACCGCGCAACAGCTACGACAGAAAGCTTTGATATCAATACATTGACCTTCTCTGAAGAAGCTGCAGAAGATGATGCATTGGGTACGGATGCAACGACCTATGCAAATAACATCTCAAAGGTGACCATCACCTATCCAAAGGAAGATGGAACAACCGGAACTTCAAGCACCACAATGAGTGGTAATGAGGCGAAGTTCACCGGTCTCGACATGTTTGTCGACATTGACGATCCAGCCCTCGTTAAAGTCTATGTTGATCTTCCAGTTACCAGTCGTCATGCTGGCGGTAGCGCCACATCAAACGAGAAAGTCCTCATGGGACTTTTCGTTGACACAGGCAACGACGATAACTTTAAGGCCGTTGGTGTTGGATCCGGTTTCACTTATGATGACGATGATCAGTCTGCTTTAGGGACTGCCGCAACGTTCATTGTTCGCGAGACAAAGCCAACACTAAGTCTCTCTGCCTCGAGTCCATCGGGCACGGGATTCGTTCCTGGTGACCAGGAAGTGTTCCGCTTCAATATCGCAGCAAATTCTAACGAGGATGTTGTATGGTCTGAAATGTTATTCACAATATCTTCGACAGATAACGCCTCGGTTCCAACAACCTGGAACTATTGTGACCAGGGCGGAGCCGGCGTCGGCGAAATTGCAGAGACTGATCTTGACCTCTATAACCTCTCAACGACCGGAACGGGTACTGTTATAGAAGGCGTTGATACAACAGATTGGACACTCCTTACATCCGACGGAACGGAGTGTACTGATAGCACAGATAAGACAACAGCCATTCACCTTGAATTGACAACAGCTCAGACAGTTCCAGCCGGATCGACGTACACCTATGCGTTGTACTTTGACTCCACTGGTGCTTCCTCATCGGCTGATGATTCAGTGCAGTTTGGTATTGCTGGCGATCCAAATCTTTCAGCTTGGACGATTTCGGCACGTACAGCTAATGTTATGACCGCAACTGATACTTACGTAACTGCAAGTGGTGCTTTGGACTTTGGAGTAGGCGATCTTGTCTGCTTCGATGAAGATGACGGAGGTGCATCTGACTGTGACAGCGACGAAGAAGTTTCTCTCGTTACTGCCGTAGCGACACCAATCGCTTATCTTGCACGTGGTTATGCTGGACATTCAATTGAAGCAATCACAGCTGCTCATCCAATTAACTGGCAACCATCAAGCTTCCTCTGGCAGGATGACGGTGATTCAACAGTCACTGCAGCCTCCTCAATGGATGATTACTGGGGTGCTTACCTCGTAGATGGTCTTCCACTCACCGGTGGCGTCATGGGCTTCTAGTCTAGGATGCTTCCATCGATTCATTGCGTGAACGTGTACGCATGATCGAAAAGAAAAGACCGCCCTTCCTTGATCTGTACCCCAAAAAGTGGACACGAAAGTGTCCACTTTTTGATTCTGTTAAACTACTACCATATGAGCAGAAGAATATTTACGAAGGAACAGATCGATGAGATGCTGAAGAATGCGAACGTGT
>JBAZUI010000017.1:0-14466 GCA_041661425.1 Patescibacteria group bacterium
CTCTACAAGATTCTCTCGAGGCAATGCCTCGACTAATTTCTTCTCGTTCAAAGAGCGATAATCTAGCGTATAAGGCAACAGTCATATCTCATATGATACCGTTGCGTTAGAAACTTGAACCTAAGGGCTCAAAGAAAAGCAGGGAAAAGAAAGAGCCTTTTTTTCTGCATTGCCCGCCCGCCGTAGCTCTGTTTCCACAGAGCGAAGGCGGGACCGGAAAAACAGTATTGACCTTACAAGGCTGCAGCGCCGGAAAGACCGGCGCTTCGCCATCACTGTTTTTCCGGCGGGCCGTGTTCGATTTATGAACGTACGGGCGGGTCTGCGACCCGCCCCATACGGAATTGAATCGCCGTAGGGACGTAGCCCGCTACGTCCATTGATGAGAGGTGATTCGCGGACATGCCCATACAGAATTGAATTTTCGTAAGGGTGACCGGCCGCCTGCCTGCCGGTAGGCAGGGTTACCCCTTCTTGACATCCGAGCAAATTTAGGGTTAAATAAAAATAACCACAGGCGCAATCCGGGGGGACTGCGCTTGGGGAGAAGGCCCGTTTTGGGCCTGGGGACCGGGAGTTCCGTGAACAACGTAGGACGCCGCCGCGGATCGAGCTTCGCCATCCAGTTAGGGTAGTTGCAGGGGAAACGCGTGTCGGTTCGAGGTCGGAACATGCCTGCTCAATGTTCACCGTGTTTCGACCACCCTCTATCGTCTTTTTCTCGCCCCCCTCTCTTCTCTCGGCGCGCTTCCTTTGGAGCGCGCTTCTTGCTTTTTATAGATAACCTTGACAGAAAATTATTTATCATTTTAAATGTCATTGGAGTCGAGTAGTCGAAGGACACTTTGACGCTCGTCGCCTCACGCGGGTTCCGCGTGAAAGCGAGGCTCGCAGGAGCCTAAAACGGGAAACCTAGATTTCAGCACGCGCCTCGTGCAGACGCGTACAACTGAGCAGGAGCATAGAGTGCGATTGCAAATCGCTCTTGACGGATGCTCAGCAACGACGGTTGTAAAACGCTCGTGGAGCCCTGTGTTCCGTGTAAGATGCGCTCAATTGCACGGGGCTCTATACCTCTTCTTTGTCCATATCGTTTTTTTCTCGGCGCGCCTCTCTCGAGTGCGCGCTTTCGCCTTTTATGAAGACTCCAATTTCCAAATTTGATTACGATCTCCCATCATCATTGATCGCTCAAGCCCCAATGAATCCTCGCGAGCAAGCAAAGATGCTTGTACTGGGTCGCGAGACAGGAGTAGTGGAGCATCGGCATATTTTTAACTTGCCGGATTTTTTTCATGCCGGTGATGTTTTAGTTCTCAATGAGACAAAAGTATTTCGCGCACGACTTGCTGGAAAAATTATTGAGAAAGAAAAAGACGTCGAGGTATTTTTATTGCGCGAGCAGGACGGTATTTGGGAAGCGTTGATTGGTGGTCGTCATGGATTGGAAATGGGAATGCATATTGAGATTGGTTCTCTTTCAGCATTGGTCGAACGTCTCGATGCCGATGGCGTCACCCATCTTCGTTTTGAAGTTTCTCGTGACAACGTTCTCAAATTTTGTGAGCAATACGGCGAGGTGCCGCTTCCGCCCTACATCAAATCGAATACGTCCAATGTGAAAGATTATCAAACCGTTTACGCGAAACAAGTGGGCTCTGTTGCCGCTCCAACGGCCGGATTTCATCTGACAGAATCCTTGCTTAAACAATTGCGCGAGAAAGGCGTGCAAATCGAATTTATTACGCTTCATGTTGGGCTTGGGACATTTCGACCTGTGCAAACCGAAATGGTTGAAAATCATGTGATGCATAGCGAATGGGCAAACATCTCTCCTGATGTTGCATCGCGTATTGCTGATGCAAAGCAAGAAGGCCGACGGATTATTGCAGTTGGAACCACTTCGGTTCGGACACTTGAAGGAGTGAAAAAGATGGTGGGGAGTTGGGAGAATTTTTCAAAAGGATTTTCCGGTGATTTGAATTCATTTATCACTCCGGGATTTCAATTTGAGGTGACCGATGGCATGCTCACGAATTTTCATCTTCCAAAATCAACGCTCCTCATGCTCGTCTCTGCCTTTGCCGGTCGCGAGCGAATTCTTGCGGCTTATGAGGAGGCAAAAAAAGAGAACTATCGATTTTTTTCCTTTGGCGACGCCATGCTTCTCGTCTGAAAATGCTCATGGTATAGTAGCCTCTCATGGAAGCGGAAAAGCTCACGGTGTCGCAATATTTGGCGCTTGTCAATCAAACGCTCGCGCGTATCCCAAGTGATGATTTTTTTATTGTGGGCGAAGTATCGGGGTTTGGAGTGAGTCAGCAAAAGTGGGTGAATTTTTCGCTGAAAGATGAACAAGCGGATGCAAAAATTCCTTGTTTCATGACTATTTATCAATTGGGAATTCCCCTTGAGGATGGGATGAAAATCGAAGTGCGTGGGCGATCGAACGTCTATGAAAAATTTGGAAAATTTTCGCTCTCTATTTCCGCGTACAATTTAGTCGGTGAGGGAGCCCTCTTGCGTGCCTATCAAATGCTCAAGCAAAAATTAGAGCAAGAAGGATTATTTGATGTTTCGCGCAAGCGTGCGCTCCCTCGATTTCCTCAAACCATCGGGCTTATTACATCTGCCGGCGCGGCGGCTTACGGAGATTTTTTACGTATTCTTGGAAATCGGTTTGGCGGTCTTACGATTCTTCATGCGCCCGTGGCCGTGCAGGGAAGCACGGCGGTTGAGGATATCGTCTCTGCATTTTTGCAATTTAACAACCTGTCGGCCGAGGAAAAACCAGACGTGCTTGTGCTCACGCGAGGTGGAGGCAGTTTGGAAGATTTGCACGCCTTCAACGATGAACGGGTCGTACGCGCGGTGTTTGGAAGTTCCATTCCCGTCGTCGTGGGCGTGGGGCATGAACGCGATGAATCACTCTGCGATTATGCGGCAGATGTGCGCGCGTCCACCCCGAGCCATGCGGCTGAAAGCGTTGTTCCAGATCGGCGTGACGTCTTGCGTGAACTGGAACATCATATGGAACGTTTCCAATTTGGCGTCATGGGAGCTGTGGAAGCGCACCGCCATATTCTTGAGCAGGCGAGTCATCTTTTTCGAAGTTTTATTGATGGGCAACTTCACCGTTCACGTTTGGTGATGGCACGATTACATGCAACGGATGAGCGTTTGGCCTATCAACGCGCGCAAATTCGTGAGCGAATCGAAAACGCTGTCCGTTTGCTTTTGCATCGTCTTATCGAGGAAAAACGTCAAAAAAATGAGTTAGTGAATGCGTCAAAGAGATTGCTTGAGAGTTTTGATGTTTCGCGCGTATTAAAGCGAGGATTCAGTCTGGTTCGTTCCAAGGGGAAGATCATTCGCTCTTCAGAGTCGCTTGCCCCGGGCGGTCGAATCGCGATACAATTCGCTCAAGGGAATGTGGCTGCAGAAATTGTAAATGAAAAACAGACCAAACTCTTATGACGAAAAAACCACAATCATTTAGCGAAGCGTTTTCCGAGCTTGAAGCCCTGACCGAATGGTTTGAAACCCAGGAAGTTGATGTTGAGGAAGGAATAAAAAAATTTGTACGCGGGCTTGAGCTCGCGGCTTGCTGTAAAAAAAAGCTTGAGGAGGTGGAGAACAAAGTCGTTGAGCTTAAAAAGAAATATAAAGAGATAATCCCTGAATAATATGCGCATGATTTTTCGATGGCTCATTAACGCTCTGGCACTCCTCGCTCTCACGCAACTTCTTAAGGGGTTTCACATTGATTCATTTTACTGGGCGCTCATTGCCGCTCTCGTGATTGGACTTTTAAATGCCATCATTCGTCCGGTCTTGATTTTGCTCACCCTTCCGGTAACGGTTTTGACGCTTGGATTATTTACGTTTGTCATCAATGCGGGAATTCTCTGGTTCGCAAGTTCGGTGCTCGAGGGATTTCGCATTGCGGATTTTTGGACCGCGCTTGCGGCCGCAATCGTTCTGTGGGCCGTGAGTTTCCTCACGAATAAATTATTGACCGTCGCAAAAGAAGGCGTCTCGTGATATGCCGATGATTGATATGCGGAAAGAGACGCCGATTGTTCTTTCGGTCGGCGGCTCACTGATCGTGCCCGATGGAGGGCCGGACTGGCGATTTTTGAAAAAATTTCACGCCACTATTCTTGAATTGGCACGCCATGGGAAACGGTGCGTTCTTGTTTCCGGCGGAGGAAAGACCGCGCGACACTATATTGAAGCGGCAAAAAAAATTACGGAAATTTCTCGTGAGGATTTGGATTGGCTAGGCATCCACGCGACGCGCTTGAATGCACATCTTTTACGAACAATTTTTCGCTCGGTCGCGCATCCGGTTGTTGTGAAGGATCCCACGCATCTTCCGGAAACGTGGGAATCTCAAGTGTTGATTGCCGGCGGATGGAAGCCGGGGTGGTCCACGGATTATGTGGCGGCGCGATTGGGAGAAGTCGTGGGAGCAACGACCATTATCAATCTCTCAAATATCGATTACGTCTACGATGCTGATCCTCGTACAGTGAAAGGGGCGGAACCTTTTACAGAATTGTCTTGGGAGGCGTATCGAAAAATGGTGGGGGAAACATGGGACCCGGGACTTTCCGCGCCATTCGATCCCATCGCATCAAAATTCTGTGAAGAGAAAAAAATGAGCGTGGTGATTCTCAATGGAAAGAAAATGCGAAATCTTAAACGGGCATTGAGTGGAAAAAAATTCAAGGGAACCCTTATCGCGTAAATGATATGGGAGAAGAAACACCAAAGCCGTCGTTTGAAGAAACGCTCGAGGAAATTCCCGTTGCAAGACGAGCAGATTTGATGAAGATGCTCCTCGAGAAGAGAGAGCTTCTTCCGATTCCAAAATCACCGCTCGAAATTCAGGTCGATCAACTGAGCAACACCGCGCGCGCGGCTATTGAACGCATTGAACGGACGTTTGAATCGGCACGCGATGCGATTGAATTTTCTGCAGCCGAGGGAAAGCTCCGCATCCTTCGTGATTTATTGGCAACATCTGTTGAGATTCTCGATTTGGAATCGCGTGAGAAATTTCTTGAAGCAGCTATTGAGCTCATTCCGTATATTGGATCAATGTATGCGGTGACAGGAAGAAAGATTACATTCGATCGGCACGAATCAACCGGTCTTCCGATTCCGCATATTGAAAAAATAAGTTGGACTGATCGTGGCATTTATTTGGCCGGAGAATGTTTGATCTCCGGACATCTATTAGTGGGAATCAAAAATGCGCTCAGAGAAAAAGGTCTTGCCGGCATTTGGGCGGAGATCAAAAATGTCTTTACCCATCATACCCAACAGGTGCTTATTGCCCGGAATGACAATCAATAATATGAGGAACGAAGAAATTTTAAAAATATTCCGTGAGGCAAATATGCATCAAAGCGAGAAAGAAGCATGGATCAAAATGCTCCCTCGTATGACCGAAGAGCAACAAACAACACTCTTTGAAATCCTAAAAAAAGAGACCGGAGCCCTGCAAGATCTGCGCAAGGACTCTTTACAAAAGATCCTAGATATCGTAAAAAAAGATTCATAACTATTTGTATGGAAACAACCGAACATACGTCCGCTCCCATGACGGAACCCACGCTCGAAACATCCACGCCTTCGCCAGTTTCACAAGAGAACGGAATCTCGCCAGCACCGAAGAAAAAGAAACTCGGAAAAATTATCGCCATTGTGATTGGCGCCATTGTTCTTTTACTTGCGATTCCAACGGCAATTTTTATTTACATTCTTTTTAGTGCAACGGCAGAACCGGCAAATGCAGCGGAAGAATTTTTGACGCTCACGGCCGCCGGTGATTATGAAGCGGCGTATGGAATGACATCAGCGGATTTTCAAAGTGTCGCGACCGTTGAAGGATTGGAACTATTCACCGAGAGCTATCCGGTGCTCGATAATATGACGTCCGTGGAATTGACGTATCGTGGCATGTCGAATGAGGTGATGGTCGTGAGCGGAGTCATGAGTGCCGGTGCGGATACATCCCCGATCACATTTCAACTCGTTGAAGAAGATGGGGAGTGGAAGGTTCGATTTTTCAGCTTGAATCCCGATGATGTTCCAAGCGAAGAAGACGTCTCAATAACAACGGAAGAGACGACAGATGAAACCTCTCAGGAGACGAATGTGGCTGAATAAGAAAAATTGCAGAATTTGGCCAATTTTTAGATGAAATACATGTGGATAAGCCGCGAGAAATCTCGCGGTTTTCTGCTATAATAAACTCATTATGACCATGGCTCGTTTTGCAACGAATGTACTCCACGTTGCGGGTTTATTAATTCTTAGCGCGGGAGCTAGTTTTTTGTTTGTCTCGCATGCGGAAGCTGCGGCAATTTCCTGGGATAGCGGTGGCGCGAACAATGATTGGGAAACACAAGAAAACTGGTCGGGCGATGCCGTGCCAACCGGTGCCGATGACGTGACGATTGATTATGCGGAGACGATTGCCATTAATGCAACCACTACTGTCAATTCTCTTACGATCGGTGGAACAAATGCGACGACGCTGAATTTTGATTACGATGCACTGACGGGTGGGGCGCTTATCATCGATTCAGGAAATCTTACGGTTGCCGCAAATGGAACGGTTACGCATACGAGCGGATCAACATCATCGGTGCTTGGATCAATTTATTTTGACGTTCAAACGGGAGATGCGGACATTGACGGAACCATCAATGCCGATGGAATGGGCTATGCTTCCGGATATGGAACTGGGCAAGGGGCTGATGGCGATAGTCCTGGTGCAGCTGGATATGGTGGAGAAGGTGGAGATGGCACAGGTGCCGCTGGGGGATCAACGTATGGTTCCATTACTGCGCCGGTAGATATTGGAAGTGCTGGGGGTGTCTGTTGGGGTTTTACTGGAAGTGCGGGTGGCGGGGCAATGAAATTTCTTGTTGCCGGAACATTCGCGTTGGATGCAAGTGCAACATTGAGCGCCGATGGGACAGCAACGAACTATTGTACCGGAGCTGGTTCAGGCGGATCAGTGTATCTTGATGTTGGAACGCTTTCTGGGAGTGGATCAATTTCTGCTGATGGAGGAGCAATTAATCGAGGTGATAATCGTGCGACAGGTGGTGGTGGTCGTATTGCCATCTATTTTGATACGGACTCATCAACGATCACGAAGACGGCCTATGCTGGATATTCAGCAAGTGCTGATAAATATATTGGCGGCGCAGGAACAATTTATCTTAAGGATAATGCGGAGTTAAATGGCGATCTCAAAATAGATAATAATAGTCGTGATTACGCGACATATGATCGAAAAATTGGTAAAACACCCCTTTCAACCGCAACCTATAAAACATTAACGATTTCAAATGATGGCCATGTTGATCTTGTGACCGGCGGAACGCTCACCGTCACAACACTCACCTGGGCCGGTGGAAATATTACGGACAATGGAGGGATTCTTGATACGGTCTCAAGTGGGGATGTTGTGATTCCTGCGGGTTCATATTTTTATGCAAATACGGCTCGCAGTGTGACGAGCCTGACCGTAAATGGCACCATGACGCATTCGAATAATCATGATGCCGAAACATATAAAATGGATTTTACAACTTCAGGAGCAGCGGAAATCGCAAGTGGTGGAAAAATTGATGTCAATGAAAGGGGATATGAAATAGGGCACGGCACTGGTGGTGGAGCCGGCGGTGGAGCGGGGTGGTGTGGGGGAGGTTCGTACGGAGGCAAGGGAGGTAATGGAGCAAATTACGCAGCAGGTGCAACCTACGGCTCTTTGACAGCCCCAGTGAACATTGGAAGTGGAGGCGGTCTCTATACGGATCAAGGCCAGGGGGCGGGTGGTGGTGCGGTGAAATTAACTGTCGGAACAACACTCACGATGACGGGAACTATTTCTGCGAACGGAGGTTCTGTGACGTCGATCGACCATAATGGTGGTGGGTCGGGAGGATCTGTTTATCTTGATATAGGAACAATTAGTGGGGCAGGGGCGATTTCGGCAGATGGTGGTTCGGCTTATAATGCAAATTATGCAGGTGGCGGCGGTGGGCGTATTGCGATTTATTTTGATACAGATTCATATTCTTCAACTCCAACAGCCTATGGAGGATATGATGCTGGAAGCGCTTATTTAGGAGGTGCAGGAACGATTTATCTTAAGGATAATGCGGAGTTAAATGGCGATCTCCTTATCGATAATAATAGTCAGGACTTTACAACAAATGATCGATTTCTTGGAAAAACTCCTCTAACAACCGCAACGTACGATACACTGACGATTTCAAATGATGGCCATGTTGATCTTGTGACCGGCGGAACGCTCACCGTCACAACACTCACCTGGGCCGGTGGAAATATTACGGACAATGGAGGGATTCTTGATACCGTCTCAAGTGGGGATGTTGTGATTCCTGCGGGTTCATATTTTTATGCAAATACCGCTCGAAGCGTCACAAGTTTAACCATAAACGGCACCATGGCGCATTCGGATAATCATGACGCTGAAACATATAAAATTGATTTTACAACTTCGGGGACAGCTGAGATTGCAAGCGGAGGAAAAATTGATGTCAATGAAAGAGGATTTGAAATAGGGCATGGCACTGGCGTTGGAGCCGGCGGTGGAGCGGGGTGGTGTGGGGGAGGCTCATACGGTGGTCAGGGGAGTAATGGGAATAATTATGCAAGAGGTGCAACCTACGGCTCTTTGACAGCCCCAGTGAACATTGGAAGTGGAGGCGGTCTCTTTACGGATCAAGGCCAAGGGGCGGGTGGTGGCGCGGTGAAATTAACTGTCGGAACAACACTCACGATGACAGGAACTATTTCTGCGAATGGTGGTTCTGTGTCAACGATAGATTATAATGGTGGTGGGTCAGGAGGAGCTGTCTATCTTGATGCAGCAACAATTAGTGGGGCAGGGGCGATTTCAGCAGATGGTGGTTCGGCTTATAACGCGAATTATGCAGCTGGTGGCGGTGGGCGTATTGCGATTTATTACGATACAGATTCATATTCCGCAACCCCGACAGCCTACGGTGGATATGATGCCGGGAGCGCTTATTTAGGAGGTGCAGGAACGATTTATCTTAAGGATAATGCGGTAACCTATGGAGATCTCCTGATCGATAATAATAGCAGTGATTCCATTAATGACTATTATTTTGGAAAAACTCCGATTGCATCAGGGACATTCAACTCGATAACGATTTCCGATGATGGTCATCTTCCTTTGGAATCCGGTGTCACGCTCACGACCACGACTCTGACGTGGACGGGTGGGAATATTTCAGATAATGGTGGAACACTTGCAACGGTCACGAGTGGAAATGTTGTGATTCCTACAAGTGCAAAATTATTAGCAAATACAACAAGAAGCGTTACCACGCTTACTATTAACGGAAGCATCGCTCATTCAAAGAATCTCACAATAGAAACATATAAAATAAACTATACAACAAGCGGAAATGTGGTGATTGGGGCTTCCGGAAGTATCAATATTGATGGATTGGGCTTTAGTGGCGGCTATGGTGATGGACATGGCCATGAAGTAGGAACCTATGGGTCTGGAGGGGGATATGGCGGCCGCGGTGGAAATACCGCCGATGGGGGTGACACCGGAGGAGCAACCTATGGTTCGTCTACGGAACCTTCGAATATCGGTTCAGGCGGAATGGGTCAGGAAGCATCGAATCGTGGTTCATCCGGTGGAGGAGCAGTGAAAATAACATGTGGTGGAGATTTTAGCATTGGCGGAGCGATTTCTTCTAATGGAGGTTCAGATTATGTTGGTTATTGGGCAGATTATGGCGGCGGGTCTGGCGGATCGATTTGGTTAGCTATTACGGGAGTTGTTTCTGGAAGTGCAAATGTGTCTGCAAATGGATCGAGTGGTCAAAATGGGAATTCGGGGGCTGGAGGCGGCGGTCGTATTGCAATTATTTCCGGTTCAAGCACTTGGTCTGGTTCCACTTCTGTTTCGACAGGAGCTCTTGGACGTGCAGGAGAAGCTGGAACCGTATTAGTCAATGTTGCACCGACTGCGGCAGGAACAACCGGAACGTTTGCAACTGATGGGACTGGAAAAGTAACAATTTCTACAATCATTGATGATGCGGAAGATGCTGTTTCGCAATTTAAGGTTGAATATTCGATGGATGGAGGTAGCAATTGGGAAGACCCAACACTTTCAGAGTCTCCTTCTGATATTACGTCAACCTATGGAACCCCGGTGGTCGAAAATGATGATGTGTATCAAGTATCGAGTGTCACAACGGTCTCTGGAGCGAATACCGTGACGATTATTTGGGATTCGCAAACAGATGAACCATCTGGAAATGTCTCAAATGCACAGATTCGTGTGACAGCCTATGATGGTTCAGCATCAGGGCCACCAGATGTAAGTAGTAATTTTAAAATTGATAATGTTCATCCAGCCAGTCTTGCAAGCCTCGCTGTTACCGCGTATCCTTCCTCCTCGATGACACTCACTTGGACCGCGGCCACTGACACGAATTTTGATCATTATGAACTGTGGTATGGCACGAATTCTTCTGATGTCGATAATCGGACAGGAACGGCCGCCGAGTGGGATAATTCCGACGATGCGGCTCTTGCAACCGCAACGACCTCGACAACGACCATCACCGGACTTACGCCAGATACCACCTATTATGTAAAAATTTGGGCAATTGACGATTATAGTAATGACACAACAATCGCTTCAACCTCCCAGAAAACAAATGGGCTTCCAACAGCAGCTTCCATTACACCAACATTTTCAACTTCAGGTGATGGAGAGGCGACGGTAACCGTCATCATCGATGATGCTGACGATAATACCAGTTCATTCAAGGTTGAATATTCGATTAATGGGGGTGGAGCTTGGGCGGATCCAACGCTTTCCACAGCTCCAGCAGATCTTTCAGCGACCTATGGGGCACCAACCGTGAATAATGCCTCGCTGTATCAAATTGATGCGGTCACAACGGCTTCTGGAGCAAACACTGTTTCTTTTGTCTGGGACTCGGCGGCAGATGTCCCGACTGCGGATATTGCCAATGCCCAGATTCGCGTGACCCCTTATGATGGATCTGAAGCGGGAGCAGTACCAAGTTCTTCAAACTTCACCATGGATAATGTTGACCCTGTTGGTCTTGCTGGTTTCGCGGTTGATTCATATTCATCTGCTTCTCTTGTTCTTGACTGGACCGCGGCCACTGACACGAATTTTGATCATTATGAACTGTGGTATGGCACGAATTCTTCTGATGTCGATAATCGGACAGGAACGGCCGCCGAGTGGGATAATTCCGACGATGCAGCTCTTACGACCGCAACAACAGCAAGTACAACGATCACTGGACTGACAGAAAATACAACTTATTACACACACGTTTGGGCAGCGGATGATTTTGGGAATGAGTCAACACTTGCTGCGACTTCACAAAAAACTAACGCCAAACCAACCGCAACCACTCCAACCGCGACCGTTGCGACTGATGGAACCGGAAGAGCTACTGTTGCAACAACCATCGATGATACCGATGACGAAGCCTCACGTTTTCTTGTGGAATACAGTGTGAATGGCGGAGGCGCTTGGGCAAAGGCGATTCTTTCCGAAACCGATCTCGATACCACGGCGACGTACAATGATCCAGATGTTGCCAATATCAATTCCTATCAAGTTGGAAATGCGAGTGGGTACGTCACCACTGTTTCTGGCGCAAATACGGTCACATTCATTTGGAACTCCATGACAGATGCCCCAACGGCTGATGTTTCAAATGCAAAAATCCGGATTACCTCAAATGATCAAATCGAAAATGGCACAGCAGTCGCATCTGCAAATTTCACATTGGACAATGCGGCTCCGGCGAGCCTTGCTGGTTTCGACGACAGCATTCGTTTGCCAACCGCCATTACCTTCACCTGGACAGCGGCCACGGATTCTCATTTTGATCACTATGAAATTTGGTATGGGGAAAACGCTTCTGATGTCGATAATCGAACAGGAACAGCAACGGAATGGGATAATTCAGACGATGCAACATTAGCGACCGCAAC
This sequence comes from Patescibacteria group bacterium, assembly GCA_041661425.1. Classification (GTDB taxonomy): domain Bacteria; phylum Patescibacteriota; class Patescibacteriia; order UBA9934; family UBA9934; genus JBAYHI01. The sequence continues at coordinate 12,088 of JBAZUI010000017.1, forward strand.
AACGGCGACAACGACCATTACTTCGCTTCTTGCTTCAAAAACGTATTATGCGAAGACTTGGGCCATCGACACATATACAAATGAAACCACTCTTGCCGCGGCAACGGCCATGACTCCATCATCCAAAACAAGTTCTACAACTTCTCGTCCAAAAGTCACTCCGGAGATCACCAATCTTTTTGTGGCGCAAGATGATGGAAGAACTGTTGATACCCTCTATGAAAATAAATGGACAACGGTAACGTGGTTGACTTTGGGAGCAGTTCCGTACGTTTACGTTTCTTACTCCACGGACAACGGTTCCACTTGGCAGACGATTGTTGGCCCTATTGCTAACCGCGATAATATTGCTTTCACCATGCCGGTTGATATTGGTGATACCTTCATGATCAAAGTGGATGGAACCGATCTCGCTTTGATTCTTGATTCATCGGTCAGCTCGCTTGCAACCATCGGGACATTGGCCGTGACGGAAACTCCTGTGGTTGAGGCTCCACCAATGACTTATAAACCGGTAGAACCGGTGTATCCGACTCAGCCTGTTCTTGGATATCGTTTGCCGACAACGCTCATGCCAACGCCTACGGAAACAACAACCGTGGTACAGACTCCACTTGAAGACGGTTCTGAGTCATCACCAATGATCACGTATACTGATCCGAATGGTCCATCTCCGGTTACGGGCGAGCAAGAAGATATTTCAGAGGTTTTCCCTGGTGAATACATCAAGAGTCCAAGCTTCCCAACCGTGTACTATGTGACAGACGATTTGGAACGTCGACCGTTCATGGATGCTCAAACCTACTTTACCTATGAAAATTCTTTTGACATGGTGAAGGTCGTGACCGATGCCACGCTTCCGCTCTTGAATCTTGCCGGTCCCATGCTTCCAAAGCCATCCACGGTTCTTGTGAAAATCCAGAGTGATCCAAAAGTGTATGTCGTCACGAGAAATCCGGATAATGAATATCGTCCAATCCTCCGTTGGCTTTCCTCCGAATCTCTGGCAATTGATCTCTATGGTGAACAGTGGGCCGAATATATCATTGATATTCCAGTGACGCTTTTTGCACGATTTGAGATCGGAAATGCTCTGGGAATCATGGAGTATCAAGGCTATTAATCAAGAAAGAATTGTTGAGGGACAGTCCTTGGATTGTCCCTTTCGATTTCTTGACATATTTTTTACCTTCTTGTAGTATCTCTTCATCCATTGACGCCGCAGAACATAGGCAATCATAAGTCCTATCGAGGCTCAAAAGGCAATTTTTGCCTGTATTCTGCGGCCCAATAGGCCGCATTTATTTATTTTTATGGCAAAGACCCGAGAGCAAAAAAAAGAGATTGTCGCGCGCCTTGCGGAGAAAATGAGCCGCATGAAAGCCGCTGCTTTCTCTTCGATTTCTGGGTATACCATGGAACAAGCCAATGCGTTGCGTGAGAAAGCTGCAGAGAAGAATGTGGACATCTTCATTGCAAAAAAGACCCTTCTTTCTCATGCCGCAAAAGAAGCTGGTTTCGAGGTTGATCCTCAATCGTTCGAAGGTTCCATTTTAACGGCTGTCGCTTATGACGACGAGGTTTCCGCTGCCAAGATGTTGAAGGAATTCATGAAAGTGAATGAGAACTTCAAATTGGTCGGAGGCATCCTTGAAGGGAAAGCGATTTCCAAAGAGATGGTCAATCAATTAGCGATGCTTCCTTCAAAGAAGGAATTGCTTGCCAAAATGGTTGGCAGTCTCAATGCCCCGATTTCCGGCTTCGTCAATGTTCTTGCAGGAAATCTTCGTGGCTTGGTGAGCGTGCTTGGAGCTATTAAAGACAAAAAAACATCTTAATATTATTTTATGACAGACGAAGAAAAAAAGGACGTGATTGTTCCAGAAAAGTTTAAAGCCTTGGTTGAGACCATTGAAAAGATGTCTGTACTCGACTTGGCAGAACTTGTGAGCATTCTCGAGGACAAGTTCGGCGTGAGTGCTGCAGCTCCAGCCATGATGATGGCCGCTCCAGCCGCCGGAGGTGCTGCCGAGGAAGCAGAACAAACCGCATTTAATGTGGAATTGACTGCTGTCGGTGGGGCAAAAATCAATGTGATCAAAGTGGTCCGCGAAATCACCGGTCTTGGTCTTAAAGAAGCAAAGGAAATCGTTGACAGCGCTCCAAAGAACGTCAAAGAAGGCGTTTCAAAGGCAGAAGCTGATGAAATGAAGAAAAAGCTCGAGGAAGCTGGTGCAACCGTGGCCGTCAAGTAAACTTCAAACAAGAAAACATCCGACCGTGATCTGTACCCCAAAAAGTGGACACGAAAGTGTCCACTTTTTGATTCTGTTAAACTACTACCATATGAGCAGAAGAATATTTACGAAGGAACAGATC
>JBAZUI010000018.1:0-13949 GCA_041661425.1 Patescibacteria group bacterium
GCACCGGATACCGGTCAAGCAAAATTATTCGCCTAATTATTAAACAATGGAAAAATATCATCTCAAACGTCTCAAAGACCTCGCGGGAAGAAAAAGCCATCAGGACTTTGAAACCGACAGAGAACTTGAAGCGCTTTACTCTCTTCTCAGAGAAATACCCGGGTGGAAATTCTGGAAATGGATTCCGCTTTCGGTAAAAGTTCTCAAGGCGGAGCGAGTGCACCGAGAGTGCTGCGGGAGTGGAAAATATCTTTGAAAAATTTATGCAAATTAATTTTATCATTCGAGGCAATCCCGAGAATTTACACGGAAACCCGATGCCGTACACTCGGCTTCCGAATAACATGAGATTCTCACCGCTTGGTGAACGATACGCGCGATGGAAAACATACGTCCTTTCAACATTTTGGACTGCGGCGCACGACTTTCCTGAAGCGCAAGAGATGATTGATTTCCGAACCGGGCAGATATCGGTTCCAAAGAAAAATCAGGTGGCGATTACGATACACGTGAAATGGGTCAACAACTCACACGGCGACCTAGACAACATTGTTAAAGGGATATTGGATGCCATCATCAAGAACGACAAATGTGTAAATGAGATTCACGCGACAAGCGAACTCTCACCGACCGATGGAGGTACGACAAAAGTGGAATTAAAAATTTTATAAAAATAATAATTTAGAACCATGGAAAAAGAATTGCAAAAAGAGTTTTCAACGAAATTTATCAAAGACCTCAAATCGGATGCATATCGCCACATTGCAAACGCCGCCTTTGACGAAACAAAAATCCCCGCAATCAAAAAACTTCAAGATGTAAAGCTCATAGAACTGAACGGAAAGGACGGACTCAAAGATAAACTCGCGGCTCTGCAAGCAAATCACACGGAGGCAAAAAAGAAGATGGAAGAGATGCCGGGCGGAAAGGACGGATACGAGAAGAGAAAACCTCTTATTGCCGAAATGCGCGAGCTTGAAAAAAATATCAAGAATGCCGAGATAGAGGTCGCGAGAGCAGAAAGTTTTGTGGTTGACTGTGATGACGCAATTCAAACCATCAACAAAGGGATTCAGGATGCAAAACAGAAAGCCGGACATTTCCTTGACCGAGCGAAATTCCTTGAAACATACGTGTGGGAAGAAACAAAGGTCGAAGAGGTCAAACCCACTGAAGAGGCGAAAGATATTGTTGTCTCGGAAAGTACGTCTGAAGAAAAATCTTTTAACCAGATTGCCGTTCATGATGAGATTGATGACTTACTAACAGAAGAATCATCCGCGCAAGAAGCGCAGCAATAAGATGGAAGTAAAACAGGGAAAAATAAATATAGCGAAACTGAAGCGTGCGGAATACAACCCGCGCTTTATGCCGGATGAAGAAATGTCCGCGCTCGTTCGCAGTATAGATCAGTTCGGTTTTGTGGAATTCCCTGTTGCAAATTCAAATCCCGAGCGCTACGGAATGCTCATCGGCGGACACCAAAGAACCGTGGCGCTTGAGCGTTTGATTTCAAACGGACGAATTCCGACAAACATCGAAGTAGATCCTGCGGGCGGATATTTTGTGCCGGTGATGTTCGTTGACCTCAACCTTGAACAAGAAAAAGCCCTCAATCTCGCGCTGAATAAAATCAGGGGAAGATGGGACGATGAAAAGTTAGCGATGCTCATTGTTGAACTCAAAGAAAGCACCATTATTCCTGCGACCGGATTCCGAGACGATGAGATCAGCCGGATACTTGATGCCACTCTTCCCGGAGAAAGCGGAGAGAATGGAAAAAATGACCCGGACGAAACGAAGGAAGCGCGTTCTCAATTCGGGGAAGTTTATCAGCTCGGAACGCATCGCCTCATTTGTGGAGATTCAACTGATCCGGCAACTTATGAAAAATTATTCGGGGTTGAAGAAGCAGACATGGTATTCACTGATCCACCCTACAATGTTGCATACAAAAGCCGAGGTGGAAAACTGAACGAGAAAGGTGTCGGGAGTATCAAGAACGACGACATGAGCGCTGAAAAATTTCGGGAATTCATTGATGGCGCATTCTCCTCAATGCTCAGCCGAGCAAAGACCGGCGCAAGCTTTTACATCTGCTCAGGTTGGTCGTCATATCCTCAATTTTTGGAGAGCATGGTCAAACACGGATTTCAACACTCGGGCGTTATCATCTGGGTCAAGAATACGCCGAGCATGGGGTGGAACGATTACCGATACAAACACGAATGGATTGCCAAGGCAAAAAAGGTTGATGTAAAAACTGCCGAGGGAATTATATACGGTTGGAAAAATGGCACACATCACTTCCACGGCGAGAATGAATTTGATGTCTGGGAGATGCCACGCAAAGCAGTCGCGAATTATCTTCACCCGACAGAGAAACCCGACTGGCTCGCGATGCGGGCGCTCCGCAATAGTACGAAGCGCGGGGACATCGTTCTTGATCCATTCGGGGGTTCTGGCAGTACGATGGCGGCCGCAGAAAAGACAGGAAGGCGAGCATACATGATTGAGTTGGACCCGAAGTTTTGCGATGTGATTCGGGATCGCTGGGAAAGAATCGAAAGACAAAAAATCGCGTAAAGAAAAAGTGAAGTAAAAATTTTCACACATAGACACACAATGAAACATTTAGATTTATTCAGTGGCATAGGTGGCTTCGCTCTCGCGGTTGACCGTGTGTATCCGAACGCCGAGCACACCTTTTGTGATAACGATAAATTTTGCCAAGCCGTATTAAAAAAGCATTGGCCACAATCAAAAATTTATGAAGACATTAGAACTCTTACCAACGCCTCAAGCGAGCAATCCGATAAACGAGAATCGGAAAATCACCGACCCCTCAAAAATGAAAAGACCAACCGATCTACCAAGGAGGTTGAGAAAAGAAATGGAACTTTTTCCAACACCGACACAAAACGGAAATTACAATCGGAAGGGAGCGAGCAAAAAGAGCGGGAACGGTTTGGCGACAGCATTGACCTCCTTACGGGAGGGTTCCCTTGCCAACCCTTCAGCCAAGCCGGACGAAGAAAAGGAACGGATGACGACCGTTATCTCTGGCCTGAAATGCTTCGTGTCACAAGAGAATTCCGTCCGACATGGGTCATCGCTGAGAATGTGCGTGGTCTCGCTACTTGGAACGATGGAATGGTACTCGAGCAAGTGTGCACTGACATGGAATCTCAAGGTTACGAAGTCCAACCGTTTATTATTCCAGCTGTCTCCGTCAACGCGCCGCACCGACGAGATCGTATCTGGTTTATTGCCCACCGCGAGGGTGAGCGAAACCGAGGGGTCGCCGGTGAAAAATGCGGAATTCAAAAACGGAAGTTGGAGCCGAGTGAATCGCAAGGGTGTGAGATTCGGGGTAAAGGTAAAAGATGTCTTGGCGAGCAAGATGCTTCCGACACCGACAAAGGGAGGGTTCGACGATACGAACGAGAGAGCGTTGAAGAAAGGTCAGCTTCACGCAGTGACTGGGAAAGAAACTGGGTTGAAGTTGCATTCCAACTTTGTCGCGTGGATGATGGGCTATCCGCAGAATTGGACGGACTTAAACTCACCAAGCCAGCACATCGGCGCGAGCAACTCAAAGCGTATGGGAATGCCATAGTCCCACAGGTCGCGGAGATGATAATGAGAGCGATAAAAACAAGCGAAAAATAAAATGAAACGAACACACGAAGCTGAAGAAAGAATCCGCCGAATCATTCGGGACTCCATCGCAGTGGACCCGCTGATTTCGTTGCGCTCATTACAGGACATACTTCAGCGCCGGAACTTTCAGATTGGCGATCTGAATTACATCAGCAAGCTCCGTAAAAAAGTGGAAGCGGATGCACTCATGAGTGTTGACCGGTCGCAGATTAGCCCTCGCATCGCAAAGACACAGGAACGGTACCGGCTCATTTTTGGAAAGTTAAACCAGATCGCATTCTGGCCGAGAGATGCCGAAGAAAAGACGATGCCTCCAACTTACAAAGACCAGATCGCCGCGCTGAAGGCACTCGCCCAACTCGACATCGCATTGCTCTCGGCTGAGATGGATGCCGGCATATTCACCCGCCACATTGGACTCGTGGAAGAGCAGAGGCGCTTCGTTCCGCTTCCACCTGAGCAAGTGGATATGATAATGGGGGCATTCAAGGCGTGGGGAATCGGACCCGGGGCGACACCGGCAATGCTGAAGCCGGCGAGAGATGCGGAGGCGAGAGTTATCAAAGTTTTTAATTTGAAAAAATGAGCGTCATCAATTCAAAACACGATAAGCTTCAAGACATTGCAATCGGTTGGCTCTACAAAACCGGGTGCAGTATTTTTGCTAAAGAGGTGCCGACAAAGAACGGTATTTCTGATGCTCTCGGGATCATCACGCGAGGGGAAAAGAAAACGGTTTATTACATTGAGGCGAAAGTATCACGAAGTGATCTGATTTGTCTGAAGCAAAAAGCTGTGTACCAACGTTCCATCGGCGATCTTATGGAAAAATGCTACGTACACAAATACGCGGATAAGCATATCGGGTACGAACCGTTGTGCAAACCAGAAGACTGCTTGTCTTGTCGCGACATTCAGAACTCAAAATACGACGTGGGTATAGATTTTTATTATTTCATTCTCGCTGATGGCGTGGCAATCTCTGACAGCGAATATCCCGAGTGGGGAATCCTGAATGAGAAAGGTGTTGTGATTCGCCGTGCGAAGCGAATGAAGACACCAGAGGAGCCTAAAGTCTCCCTCATTGAGAGCATCGCACACGTTCTTGTTTATAAAGCGTTTGGGAATTATATTTGAAATAAAACCATGGGATATTCCTTTTATGAAATTGGAGGTATGAAACGAGGATATAGTGTTCAATGCAAATGTCACAAAAGAGGATGTCAGGAAAGAATTGACCGAGGAATGGGATACTTGTGCTATCGTTGCACTCAGTATTTTTGCGGAGATCACCTTACTTTTTCCGACATAAAACAATCCTGTTTCGCCGGGGAAAGTTCACAAGTCTGCGAAGCATGTGCAGACGAAATAATAAACAAAAATGAATGAACCAACCCAAACACCTCAAATACCCCAAGACCTCTCGTGGTGGAAAGACACTGGGTTTATTCACGACTTCAATTTTCGGAAAGAAATTCGGAAAACACTCAAGGGTTTTTGTTTGATTTACCTTCCCCATTACCTCCAGCTCCAACCCGCAGATTTTCATCCGGGACTTGTGGACACGCTCGGCAATCCGCTTGAACGTTTCCTCGCAATCGAGGGATTCCGCGGATCGGCAAAGAGTACGTTCGGTTCGCTTGCTCTTCCTCTTTTTGCAGCACTTGAAGAACCTGACCGATACCCGTTCATCATTCCGTGTGCTGACACCTCAATGCAGTCCGCGCTCAACGTGGCGAACATCAAACAAGAACTTGAAAACAACGCGCTCATTCTTCAGGACTATGGAAAATTTACTTATAAACGCGTGGACGATCCGACACCGGAGCCAACGCTTGAGAGCGAAGAGGAATGGCAAGCGAAAAATATGTTGCTCTCCAACGGTGTGCGTATCCTCGCACGGTCACGCGGGCAAAAGATTCGCGGACTCAGACACCGACAGCATCGCCCGAAACTTGTGGTGGTGGACGACCCTGAAGATTTGGATTGGGTTCGGACCAAAGAGAATCGTGACAAGACAGAGCGATGGCTCACTGGCGAAGTGATACCGGCGATAGATGAAGTGGACGGTCGCGCAATAGTAATCGGCAACCGACTCAGTAACGATGCGCTCATGGCTCGCCTGAAGAAAAACAAAGCGTTCAAGTACCTTGCATACCCGCTCGTGCGCGACAACGGAACGATTACGTGGAAAGCGAAGTATCCGAATCAAGCGGCACTGGACCGACAAAGAGATCTCGTGGGTGTGAATGCTTACATGCGCGAGTACTTGCTCAAAGTTATTCCCGACGAGGGTGCGGTCGTAAAGCCGGAATGGATCAGATACTACGACAAAGAACCCGAGCAAGCGAAGAACGGATTGCAGGGCACTGGTATAGACCTTGCCATCAGCAAGAAAGAAACGGCGGACTGCACCGCGATGGTGTCCGGGACATCTTTCAACATTGATAACATCCCGCAGATTTATGTGAAGCCCGACCCGATCAATGCACGCCTCAGTTTTCACGAAACGATAGAAACGGCGAAGGCGGTATCCATCGCAAACCCATTCGGAATTTTGTTCGTTGAATCAGTTCAGTATCAAGCGGCCGCGATTGAAGAGATGGAGCGCAACATGCTTCCGGTCCAAGCGATGCGACCGACAACTGATAAGCGTGCTCGTCTTCAAAGCATCGCTCCTTACCTCCAAAATGGCACGGTTAAGTTTCCAAGGACAGGTTGCGAGGATTTGATCATTCAGCTTCTCGGGTTCGGTGTAGAAGAGCACGACGACCTTGTAGACGCTTTCGTTTACCTCGTTCTCGGATTGGTGCAACAGGGAATTGAAGCGCCAACCGTGATAGATTTATTCGCTATCAAAGACGATTAAAAAATGAACCCACAAAACCTTAGTCTTGAGTGGCAAAAAGCAATCCGCGAACTCGCGCGGGTTGCGGGGCAACTTGAGCACGGGGAGATCGTCATCAAGGTGCAGGATAGAAAGCCTGTACTGACTGAGTACACGGTGAAGCGCAAGACATCAGACGTGGGAGATTTTACGGTCCGAGCGATTGAAGACATCTAAGTTATCCACAGGTGAATAATTATTGACTTTTGCGAAAGGGTGTATACTGAAATTATATCCAGAGCACAGCCAACTCCGACCGTTTCCACCATTTTTTAATATTGTAGTCTGAGCATAACCTGCAGGACTGGTTTTCGACCCACACAAGGGCTGAGAACCAGTCCTTTTTTTGTATCCATATGAACTTTGTAGACAACATTCTCAAATCAGTTGGTCTCGCTCGCATCAAAGAGGTGCCGATCGCATCCGGTATCAGCGGGTCCGATCCTTTTGCAATTTGGTCTACCGGTTCAAAAAAAGTTTCAGTTCAAGCTGCGATGAATGCCAACACGGGGTGGGTTTACGCTTGTACTCGCGCAATATCCGAGGCAATCGCAAAAACAGAGTTCCGCCTCTTTACAGTGAAAGGTGAGAATGAAGTTGAAACATTCAATCACGAAATTCTTGACCTGCTCAACAGCGTCAACCATTACCAAACACGATTTGAACTTTTGTATAACACAGCAGCACATCTTGAACTCGCCGGAAATTCATACTGGCTTCTCGTGAATTCAAAAGGCGAGCCAGTAAAATCGGAAACCGAAAAGCCTGCCGCAATTTTTCCGCTCAGTCCTCTCTACGTGAAGCCAATCAAAGCCCCGCTCCCTGAATTTATCAAGGGGTATAAATACCGCATTGATGGAAGCGAGCAAACTTTCTCACCTTTCCAAATAATTCACTTCAAATGCATTGACCCGAATGATCCTTACGAGGGAATCGGCACCGTGCAGAACATCGCCGAATGGATTGATGCCGACAATGCGGCGACTCAATTCAACGCGGCATATTTCAAAAATGGAGCAAGGATCGGCGGAACTCTCGAGAGCGATAAAGCAATGAGTGTGGATCAGCAAAAGATGCTCAAAACATCGTTTGAAAGTCTCTACAAAGGCACGAGCAACGCTCATAAGGTGGCAATTCTCCCCGCCGGAATCAAATACGAAGAGAAAGGAACGACTCCGAAAGATATGGAGTTCGCAACTTTGCAGAATGTGAGCCGAGACAAAATCCTTGCCGGATTCCGCGTCTCAAAAACCGTACTCGGTACCGCCGAAAGCGAAACGAACAGAGCGACTGCCGAAACAGCCGATTATGTCTTCAGTGAGAGAACCATCAAGCCGAAAGTGGAGATGATCGTTCAGCAACTCAATGAATTCCTCGTACCTCGCTTCGGAGATAATCTCTATCTTGATTTTCACAGTCCGACACCTGAAGACATGACCGCAAAGATGCTTGCACTCGCGGCTGCTCTTCCCGGACAGGCGTCTATGAGCATCAACGAAGCCCGCGAGATTTTCTTCGGGCTTGGACCGGTTGAAGGAGGCGACACAGTGATGGGAAACTTTTCGCTCGTCCCTGTTGGAAAGCCGGCAGCAAAGCAAGTGAACGAGGGACGAAGTAAAGAACTTGGACGAAAAGGAAAACGCCAACCTGCAGTAACCCGCTATTCAAAGAATGCAAAAATCCGAAAAAGTATCGGCTCTGAAATTGCCAATGTCGTAGCAAAAGCGCTTGAAGAAGCCGCAAAAAAGACGGAAGAGATTCGCGAGAAAGCCATTCAGGATGTCGGTTCACTCGCAACGATGAGCGATGACGATTTTGAAATGCTCTACAAATCTTTTTTCACTAGGGTAACTCCTTACGAAAAACTGGTATCGCAAGCGGTCTGTAAATTCAACGAACAACAAAAAACGAGCGTGATGGAAAAATTGCAGAACAAATGGCCGACAAAAGGTTTTGTCGGAAAGAAAAAAACAAATGCAACCGACCTCGCCGATGAATTGCTCGGAGGTACTGACTGGCCACAAATTCTCGCACAACTCGCCGACCCATCTCTCGCATCGCTTTACGAAAAAGAGGGAAATGAGGCGGCCGCTTTAATTGGCACAACATTCGCGATGACGGAAGAGGTTCGCGCTGCGCTGAAGAGAGCCATCACTCTGATGACCGACAGCTACACGCAAACAACCCTGATGCTTCTCGAAGAAACTCTCGCGCAAGGTTTGAAAGACGGAATAGGGCTTGAAGAGATGGCGACAAACATCAGCAACATCTACGAATTCAGCGATGCGGTCCGATCCGAACAAGTCGCACGCACTGAAGTGTTCCGAATCGCAAACGAATCAACGCGAACGGCATTCAAACAAAGCGGAGTTGTGGAATCACTGAAGTGGTACACAGCGGCCGACGAGAGAGTATGCCCGCTTTGCGCTCCGATGCACGGAAAAATCGTTAGCATCAATGATCCATTTTTCAAGAAAGGTGACACGGTCCAAGGGGATGACGGATCAACGATGGAAATTACCTACGATGACGTTCAAGGCGGAGCATTACACGTGATGTGCCGGTGCTACATCAGACCTGAAGCGATAAGTATTCAATAAACTTTTTAGAAATTTAACAGCAAAAATATTATGCATTCTGAAGCATTAAAAAAATTGAGCGAGGAAGTCCGGAGCAAGATCGAAAAAGCGGTCGGTGCTGCCGGAATGCAAGAAACCATTTCAAAGACCCGCGCGGCGAACGCCACGGATACGGGAACTTTTGAGGTCATTGTTTCCACTAATGCGGTAGACCGCCAAGGTGAAGTCGTTGACCAAAACGGATGGGATCTCACTTTTTACAAAATGAACCCGGTTGTTTTGTGGGCTCACGATTATTACAGCATGCCGATTGGAGTATGCGATGAAATCGGACTCCAAAACGGGAAACTCGTCGCAAAGGGTCGCTTCGCTCCAGCTGAAGCGAATCCATTCGCACAGCAAGTCCGCGCGCTCTATGACGCGGGAATGCTCCGCACCACCTCGGTCGGATTTATCGTTCACGAAGCGGACGGCGACACTATCACGAAAGCGGAACTGCTTGAATTCTCATTCGTTCCGGTTCCTGCAAACCCCCTCGCTCTCTCTTTGCGACAAATGAAAGAACTCGGAATCGAGCAATCAATTTTCGCCGCAAAAGGAATCAACGTTGACATCAAAGCGGATCCGAAAGAGGGCGACATCTGCACATTGGAAGATGGAACGGAAGGAACGCTTGTTGTGGACGGAGATCAGATGGTCTGTAAACCGAAACAAACCGATGAAGGAGAAAAATCAAAAGGCGCGGTCCAAGACGAACTTGATGCTGAAGAGGCATACGAGAACAAATGGGAAAACCTTGACGGAGTATGCGAAGCGATCAACGCGTTCTTTGACGTTTATCTTTCAGAAGAAACGAAACCGGAACAATTCGGAGATCTCCTCAAAGAACTCGCGGGAATTCTCGTGCAGATTGCAGACGGTGCGGTTCCTACAGATGAGGGAAGTGTGAAGTCCAAAATGAAAACCGCGAAAGAATTTATAAACAGAAAGGCTGTCGAAGGCGAAGAGAAACCAAAAGAAGAAGTCATCAACGGCGAAAACGCCAACGATAACGGTGCCTCCTCTGGGGGTAACGAGCCGGGGAAAACTGATGATGATCAGTCGGCAAAACAAAGGTCGAATGACGCAGGATCGGAAGTGCTCAATGCGCTCAAAAAGTACAATGAGGAAAAAGCGGTCTTGCGTGAAATAGCAACTATCGTGGGTGATGCCCTTGGAAAAATTAACGCCAAGGAACGTACCTCACGAAAAAAGTAACTATGGATCAAAAAGCATTAGAGGCAATCAAAGACCAGATCGTCACTTCAGTAGATGCAGTGATTGAGAAGCGACTTGGAGAGGCGGTAACGCCGCTCGTTGCCGGAGAAGTGCGCCGGATCGTTGACGAACTCCGGATGGAAAAAACTCTCTTTGGAAAAGACCGCACCGGTCTTGGAGAAGAGCAGAAATCTTTGTTTGTGGAGACGGTGAAAGCCGCCGCCGGTTTCAAGACCAAAGCAAACGAAGCTCTGATCAGCGAACAGGATAACCGTGGAGGTTTCCTCGTTTCAAAGGAAGTTGAATCTGCCATCTTGAGAATCGCCGCGAGCGTCGGCCTTGTTATGGCGCAAGCCCAGCAATGGACGATGAACACCGACGAGAAAGCCATCCCGAATTATACGGGATCCTTCCTCGAGGGTGAATTCCTCGGCGTAGATGCAGCGGGATCAGTAACCGGAATCACTTTCGGCGAAGCTAATCTCATTGCAAAGAAGTGGCAGTTGGCGTTCGTAGTCGGAAACGACTTGCTCGCAGATGCCTCACCGGCTCTCGCTGACTGGCTCCTTGCGCTCGCAGGCGAATCGCTTGCGAACATGACCGATAAGCAGGGTCTCGCTGGCTCAGGTGCTCCGTTCGTCGGAGTCCTGAATCACACTGGCGCTACGGCTTACACTATGCCAACAGGTGAAACGACTTTCGCTTCATTCTCGGCAGTAGTAGACGCATCCGATGTAATCGCCAACCTCGATGAATCTGTTCTTGATGGTGCAGCATTTTATATGCATCGCACCGTTTGGGCAAAGATTCGCTCGCAGAAAGATGGCGCCAACGCGTTTATCCTTCCGCAAGCAGGTGCGGTTTCCAATGGCGTTCTCGCGAACTACGCGGGAAATGTCGGCGGTCCGAAACCTGTCGGAGAATTGCTCGGATACCCGGTCTTCACAACCCGTCATCTCCCCGCTAACAGCGCTACTGCGGTTTCAACGAAATACATGATTTTCGGAAACCTCAAAGCACTTGCTTACGGAGAGAGAGGCGGTATGACCGTATCTCAGCACGAGTCCGGCTCATTCGGCGGTAAGGAAATTGCACTCGCAGACCAACGCGCTCTTGTTTACAAGAAACGTTTGGCTCTCGTCGTTGCATTGCCTGCAGCCTTTGTTGTCGTTAAGACAGCCGCTTCCTAAACGCTAGTTTAGGCGAGTAGAGAATAAGCGGGCACATTCCCATGACCGCGAATCAAAACTCAAAACGACCTCTCGACACCGCAAGGCGAGGTTAAGTAAGGGACGAATCGAGTAAAACCCTTTAGCCGTAAAAATAAAAACCATGAGCGATACATTAAAGCCGTACAAAGTCCTCAAGGCAATCAGTTTCCGACTTGATCGGATTGAAGCGGGAAGCGTTATCCACGCCACCGATGAAGAGGCGAACAATATCGGTGTGGGGGAATACCTCCAGCCTGTCGACGCTCAAGGCGCGGAAAAAACGGATCAGGAAGTAACTACCGACGAGGTGAAAGCCGCCGAGGAAGTGAAAAATGACACCGAGACGGGCCAAGAGACATCGGATAAAGATCAATCCAAAACGACCAAGCATATTGTCACCGAAGAGGATTTGCAAAAGAATCCGGAACTCGCTGAAAATGGCGTGAAAGTCGGAGATGAGATTGACGTTGCGGACACCGTAGAAACCGATGAGAACACCGATGCATCCAAAACCGACGAGGTGAAAGCCGCCGAGGCGAAAGGATAGGGAATTAACCGATGCTATAACAGCTTCCCACTGGTTCGTTCAAACGATGAGCGCGTCCGCGTTCTTCAAGAGTCGATGAAACGAGCGGTCCGACCGGACCTTATAGCGAAAAAATAAAAACTATGCGTTCAGTATACGATGCAATCAAAGCTTTGTTCACCATTCGTCCTGTTACCGCAACGGCAACCGCAACAGGTACCGGCGTTGACACGATGGGTTACAACGATGCGATGGTAGCGCTTGAAGTAGGAGTAGTTTCGGGAACGTCTCCGACATTGGATGTAAAAATCCAAGATTCGGCAGACAACTCGACGTTCGCCGATGTTTCTGGTTTGACCTTTACACAGGTCACCGCGAGCAATAACTCGCAGGTACTCCGTGTTTCTGGTCTTAATACCAGTACTCGTCGCCGATACCTCCGTGCTGTCGGCACGATTGCAGGAACGACTCCGAGCTTCGCGTTCGGTGTTGAGATCCTTCTCGGCCGTGCGTTCAACGAACCAGTCAACTAACGTTGATTGTTTGAGAACCCACTACTCCCCCCGAAAACTCGGAGGGAGAAGCGGGGACTGAAACCCTTTTAATAAAAAATTTATGGCAGATCAAGCACTTGCATACGCATTAAGTACCGTTGCGCGAATTAAAGCGCGAATGGCAATTGATAACACCGGATTTGATACGGTGCTCATTTCGTATCTCAATGCGACGACAGATTTCATTGAGAGTTCCTGTGATCGCCGATTTAAAGAAGCGACATATGCCGATGAGGTTTACAGCGTGGACGAATACGGAATGCGCCAGCTCGTACTGAAGCAATTTCCGGTTTCAAGTTTAACGAAATTTCAGTATCGCGCCGGTCTCCCTTCAAACCCATCGTGGACTGATTTCCAAATTGACAGTTATCAGCTTCGAGAAAATGGTGCGACTGGAATCATCGCCTACGATGGTGAACTTCCGAAAGGAATCAACACGGTTCGTGCTTCGTATGTTGCCGGGTACAAGATTGATTTCACGAACTATGGCAATGTCGCTCTTCATACATTGCCGACAGACATTACTGAACTTTGCGAGCGCCTCATTGTGAAGAGATTCAAGAGGAGAGAAGCGGAAGGAAAAATGAATGAGAGTTTTGGTGGTGGAAGTATTGCATGGCAAGACCTGCTCGAGGACAGCGACAAAGGCATTCTCGATGGATATCGCCGAATAGTTTTTATATAAAACCATGTCATCAGAATTTGTTCTTGAAATACAAGGGATCAAGGGGTTGCAACGGGCACTCCGACAGTATCCGAAAATATCGCACCCGATCCTTCAGAAAGCATTCATCGCGACAGAGGCAGTTTTTGCAAAGCATACCCTCAAAGATAATCCCGTTCCGTGGCGTACAGGTAACCTCCTTCAGTCATTCAGATTCAAGACCGGCGAATTGCAAGCGAGGTGGTTTCCGACAGCGAATTATGCGCCAGCCCTTGAGTTCGGTACTGGAATATACGGTCCAAACGGTACGCCGATTTATCCGAAAAATGCTTCAGTTCTTTCTTGGGTTCCATCGGGTGGAGAAGGAAAATACGTCACGGCAAAAACATCAGGACGGAAATATTACAAACAAGGCGGAGGGGGCGGAAGAGTATTCGCACGGTACATCAAGGGAATGCGACCACGACCATTCATGCAAGCGATAATTGATAACTCAAAAGATGACGTGGTGAAACTTTTCAAAGAAGCAACGGATATGGTCAATTTAGAAATTTCAAAAGAAACGTTAAACGATTAAAAACATGAGCCAAATAAGCGACATCAAAACA
>JBAZUI010000019.1:0-8210 GCA_041661425.1 Patescibacteria group bacterium
ACACGTTCGCATTCTTCAGCATCTCATCGATCTGTTCCTTCGTAAATATTCTTCTGCTCATATGGTAGTAGTTTAACAGAATCAAAAAGTGGACACTTTCGTGTCCACTTTTTGGGGTACAGATCAAAAGAGGCGGTCTTTTTTTAATGTCAAAAAGTGTCCGATCGGACCTTTCCTGTCATCACTTCATCATTTTCTACTGTTGTTTCGAGGTTAAATCGCGCTTGATGTAATCAAGCACGCGTGTGGCATGTTCTTTTCCACCAAGACCAAAGGCCAAACCACCGGCAATGGCAACCATGGCAACAAATCCCGTGAAAAGCGTTTCAATGAGTGACTGTGCGATACCGAGTTGAACGAGAGCAGCCATGATGCTGAAAATAACAATCGACCATTTGGACACCCCCGAAATAAAACCGGCACTCGCCATCTTTGCGGCCTCAAGTGAGGTTGAGACAATTTTTTGTACGAAGTTCCCGAGTACCAAACCAACAAGAAGAATAACAACAGCAATGAGAACACGTGGAATATATGAAACAACATCAGAGAGGAATTGCGTGATTTGATCCCATCCAAGCGCATCGGAAGCAATAATTAAAGACAAGATGATCACAAACCACTTTCCAATCCGACCGAGGACACTTCCGGTCTCGAAACCGATTCCCATACGTGTAATGAGTGGACGAATTTCGAGTTTATCGAGCAATTCATCGAGTTTGAGGATCTTGGCAAGGCGAATAATCGCGGATTCGAGGACGCTGGCAATAAGAAGACCAAGAAGAAAAATAACAAGAGCAAGAATAATGCGAGGCAATAATTCCATGGCCGAGGCCCATAGGTCTACAAAAGTGGAACGAAGGACGTCAACGTATTCTGGCATAGAAAATAATTATTTTTTAATTGATCGGGCGTTTAAGTGAGTCTTTTGTTGAAGTTGTTATTTGCGGATCCCGCGAATAAATGGGATAGAGGAACTTTTTGTATTCACCGTTCTCATCACCCTGACGACTCCAGGTATTCAAGTAGTCAACAATCAATTCACCGGCAACTTTTTCATGCGGAATCATTGGAGTTCCCAATACAAAATGCCAGGTATCGACAATAGCTAAACTCATACGCAAAGCTGTCGCAGACCCAGGGCCTGTCACAATGGAAATCGCGAAAATATCTTTTGTACTCTTCCCTTTGGATTTTATGTATTCATCAATTTTTTTTAGGTATTCTTCTGGGGCGCATTGATATTCCTGAATATCCCAAGGTTCGGAAGACTCTTGCGAGGCTAAGGTAAGATGAGCGATGTCACTGCCATCAAGGAATAACCTCATAGCGCTTGATCGATATCATTAACCAAAAGCACATGCTCTGCTTGAAGAATAGACGAGAGGAAGCGATCCTTCACTTCTTTTCGATAGACAAACTCCTCGCGAGGCATATAGGTATAGTTGACCTCATGCCCGATTTGTTTTTCAAAGTCTTCAACTGCTTTTTGAAGTTTCTTCACATCAATTGTCCCAACTACGAGGACATCCGTGGGAACCGATGTTTCGTCGATGAATTGACCTGTGAGTAAAAGAAGATCAAGTCTCCCATGCTCTTTTAGGTCATGAACAAGTTGCTTGTGCATGAGCACAGAAGATTTTTTCATGATGCCGCGAAGCTCCTCATAAAAGGCAAAGGAGGTATCGGCTTTATAGTATTTTTTCTTATCTGCCGACTTCTCTTGGACCTGTTTTTTTTCATTGGGAAGAATACTTCCTTCAACCTCTAAAAATATCCCAATGTCTATTAAATTCTGCAATTCTCGACGGACGGAATTAAGCTGAGCGTCGATTCGACGTGTGAGTTCTCGCACGTAAAATGACCGCTCCGGATGCTCGAGAAGAAGCCGAAGTAATCGCACACGAGTCGTCGATCCAAAGAGTTGCTCGAGCCGAAAATCAGCTGAATTTTGTACGACCTCAACAGGTAGTTCCAAGGCGTCTTTGACTTGCTTAGACATAGAAGAGTACAAATAGTGTTCAAGCGCATATCTCCCCTCTATTGCGCTCTATGCATTTAGTGTAAAATGGAAACGCGAATCCGTAAAGGGCAAACCCTATGTCGGACCTCACAATTAAAGCCGCCGAACTCACTTCACAGAGCGAACAGCCCTCCTCTGTCCTGAAGACAACACTTCTCCCCCTTTCCTCCGGGAATGGCTGGATTTTTGGTATCACACGAATTCTCGGAAAACCCGATGAACGTCGAGAGCGTATTGCAGGCATTATTCACGAGGGACTGCAGAAACTCAAAGAAAACATGGTGGAAACCGGGAATCCGGCTCGTCGTTTTGAACAAACGCTTCAAGAAATCAATGAAGACATTGGGCGCTTCATGGAAGGTAATATTCCTATGTCTCTCACAGAATTCCATTCGATTATCGGGATCGTGAGCGGACATCAGATGTATCTCTCCGGGTCTGGAAAGCTCATGACGCTTTTCATGCACATGACCGGAAAAAAACGGTATGTCATTTATGAGCTTGATCAGCAATTTGAACCTGCGGAGGATCGATCGTGGAAAAAGGTTTTTTTAACGGTTCTTGATGGGGAAATGAACGAAGGCGACCTTTTCTATGCGGCAACACGCATTCCGGCTCGCGAGATTCCTTTGCGTGATCTTCAAGACATCCTTGTCACTCTTCCCCCGGCCGGAGCACTCAAACGCATTCAACAGCATGTGAGTTTTGGAGAAAACTTTGGGGGTGTGACATTTAACGTTACCGACACGGCGATTGTCGGGCCACCAAAAAAGGAAAATCCAATTGCTTCTCTTGAACACCTCGGAGAAACAGAAGAACAAACCACAACGATTCTTGGCGAAGAATCGTTAAATATTAGGGAATCAGTCAAAAAAATGGCGGCTCCGATTCTTAAGATATTCCCTTCGTCACGTGCCGGCACAACAAAAAGCACTCTTCTTTCCATTATTCAGACACTCCTCAAGTTTCTAATCATTCTTCTTGTCCTCGTTTTTACGTTTCTCAAAAAAATCTTCAAAGGCGTTCTCTTTCTTTTGAAATCCGTTTGGAACATCCTTCGTGATAAAGAGAGAAAAGCGGCAATGCGAGATGGGATTAAAAATGTGCGAACAAAAATCTTATTCATGCCAAAACGCACAAAGTATATTGTAATCGGCGCATTCATGACACTTTGTCTTCTTATTGGCGGATCGAGTGTTCTTCATAGTCGCACTCAGCAGAAAAAAGCTCAAGAAACATTCGATATCGTTGCAATGCGAGTAGAGGAAAAAATCGACGAAGCGGAAGCGCGGCTTATCTATGACGATAAAGAGCAAGCCAGTACCCTCTTAGCAGAGGCAACAACTCTACTTTCCACCCTTTCTCAAAAAACGACTGAACAACAAAATACTAAATCCGAATTAGAATCGAGTATTCAAAGTGTTCTTGATTCCATTCGACAAACCATGACGGTTTCTCCAACGATTCTCGGTGAAATCACCGCCATTGATGCCACCAAACAGTTCTCGGTCGCAACCGAAGCACAAAATGTGATGTATGGGATCACGGCGCAAGGAAATCTTTACCGATTAAATGAGCTCACTCTCCAATTTGAAGAAATCGTAACCACCAATGGCAGTATTGGCGTACCGGTCATTGCAACGGGCATTGGTTCAAATATCCTGTTCGTCGATCCCCTCCGTAACCTTGGAAAAATCGATACCATGACCAACACTGCCAATCCGATAACAAGCGGCACCGGCAACCTCCAATCCGTTGATGCACTCACCCTTTATAACGACAATCTCTATGCCCTCGATTCATCGGGTGAGCAAATTGTAAAAATGCGTCCTCAGGGTGATGGCTAC
This sequence comes from Patescibacteria group bacterium, assembly GCA_041661425.1. Lineage (GTDB taxonomy): Bacteria > Patescibacteriota > Patescibacteriia > UBA9934 > UBA9934 > JBAYHI01. The sequence goes on from JBAZUI010000019.1 coordinate 3,868, forward strand.
GACGGTGGCACAAATTGGATCATTACCAAGAATTCAAGCCTCACAAATGCCCGCGATCTTTCTATTGATGGTGATGTCTATGTTCTTACAGACTCTGATGTCATTAAATTCTCATCAGGTCAGGAAACGGAATTCAACCTTCAAACGCTCGAACCAGCGCTAAAAAATCCTCGAGAAATATGGACAACCGTTGGAACAGATTACTTTTATATTCTCGATGCTGGGGAATCACGCGTCATTGTCTTTAAAAAGGATGGAACGCTTGTCACTCAGTATTCTGCTCCGGAACTGGCAGAGGCCATTGCCTTCTCTGTGCGGGAAACGGATAAAGTCATCCTCTTTTCAACCGCAACAGCTATGTATTCTTTCCAAGCAACACATCTTATTCAATAAATCAAAAAACAGAGCCAAGCTCTGTTTTTTGATTGAGGAGCTAGACCGTTGCCGTTCCGTCATCAGCGACTGGAGCGACTTCTTCAACTGGAGTTTCGTCACAAGTGCAAGGCTGACCGCAATCCGGGCAAACACAGGAACCATCGTCCTGTTTTGTCGCGTCCACGGGACCGCATGCTGCGCATGTACATGTCATAGTGTTTTGGTTAATTATGAACAAAGTTATTCTCCCAGATAACGAACAAAAGCGCAACCCATGAACAAACAAGAATCAAGGGCTAATGTGGAAAAGTACTACTTTAAAAGCGGCCAAAATCGAAGCATCTTCTTTGCAACTGCTTCGAATCTCTCCGGATCAAGCCCATTTTTCTCTGCAATTCCATGAAGCTTCTCAACTTTTCTCGGATTTCGGACTTCGTGTAAGCGTACTGAGCGGTTCGCTATCTTTCCGGCAACCAAATAAAAGAGATAGCGAAGAGAATACTTTGGATACATATAAAGAAGACCCCAATAATACTCGTGTGGGGAAAGGGGCCAAGAAAAATCACGATATTCGGACCATCGGGCGCGAGAATAGGTGTAACAGACATCTGAAAGTTCACTCCAACGATGAAAAAATCCTCTTGATTCTTCCAATTCCTTCATCTCATCATCGATATCCTTCCGGTGCCAAGCCAAATCGTTCTTGGGCATATTGAGCAAAGAGTGCCAAAAATAAGTGATCATAGAGATTGCCAACCCTGTGAATAAGCCATGCCTTCACGATACCCTGCATTTGTTTGAATGCCAACAATCGCCTTCTCCTGAAGCTCACGGATCGATCGTGCACCAAGATAGGTACAGGTACTTCGAATCCCCGCCGTAATATGATCGAGAATATCCTCGACGCTCTTTTCGCGGTCATGAAGATACAAGCGTGATCGGCTAATCCCCTCTTCAAAAAACTCACGTTTTGCCACTTCGTAAGGGTCGAGTTTTTCATTACGGTTCACCACAGCTCGATGGGAGGCCATGCCGAAATTTTCTTTATAAAGTCTCCCTTGTTCGTCGATTTGCACATCGGCCGGGCTTTCATAGGTCCCGGCAAACCATGAGCCGATCATCACACTCGCGGCTCCGGCCGCCAATGCTAAGGAAACATCACGAGGATGCTTAATTCCGCCGTCTGCCCAGATTTCCTTGCCACGACGATGCGCGATCGTTGAAAGAGCGAGGATATTTGAGAATTGAGGTCGCCCAACACCGGTCATCATCCGTGTGGTGCACATGGCTCCAGGGCCGATGCCAACCTTGAGGATTGAGGCTCCGGCATCCAAAAAATCAATGGCCGCCTGTTCACTGGCGATATTTCCCGCAACAAGCGGACGGTGAGGCCCAAGAATCTCACGAGCCGCCTTAATACTCTCGAGCATGCGCTTTTGATGGCCATGCGCCGTATCAAGCACAATCACATCAACCCCAAGCTCTATGAAACGCTTCACGCGATCGGAAATATCACGATTAATGCCAATCGCAACCGCGGTCATGAGTTTTCCGTGAACATTCACAGCCGGCTTGTAGATAAAAGATCGAAGAACACCTTTTTTCGTCATGGCCCCCAAGAGGACTCCGTCGCGATTCACTACCGGAGCGAAAGAAAGCCGTTTTTCATGCAAAAACTCGAATATTTCCCTTGGAGTTAGGTGTTCGGGAATGACGACGACATTTTTTGTCATGGTATCCTCGAGGCTCATAAAACGATCGCGAAGCGCGCCATCGGCTTCAGTAAAAATCCCAACCGGATGATTCTCATCGTCCACAACAACCACGCCCCCATGTGCCCGTTTATAGATCAAATTCAGAGCCGTTTGAACGGTTTCGTCTTTTTTTAAAATCACTGGAGTTTCATAAACATGATGACACTCTCGGACGGTATGAATCACCTGTTCAATCCGCTCTTGTGGCATATCCTGAGGTAAAACAACCAATCCCCCACGCCGAGCAACGGTTTCGGCCATACGCCGACCCGCAACGGCCGTCATATTTGAAACAATAATCGGAATTTGCAGGCCCTCAACACCATTTGGTCTTAAATCGACCTCCATGCGAGAGATAACCTCGGAATAGCGAGGTATTAAAAAGACGTCCTCGTATGTAAGCTCCTTTCCCGCATCATTTTCGTGTAAAAATTGCATAAGCACCATTATTCTACAATCCATTCTCTTTCGCGCAAAGCTTTTACCCACAGAAACAAAAAGGCCCGATTTCCTGTTAGGAAACGGACCAGAGAGACGGAGAGACGCTAGCGAAGATCGATGTAGTTCACCATGCATGCGCACCGTGCATGAGGCCACTTGTCGGGGTTCCACGGATGCGCGAGACCCACGCAGATGGTCGTCTCGCCGATCTTGCGGATCCACTCGCCCGGAACATTGAGAGTCTCGAGCGCATAGCAATCCTTGAGTGGCATAATCCACCACTCCTCTTGCTTTTCATTCGGAGGGGTGAGGGTGAATTTCACCCTCCAGACACCAAAATCGTCTCTCTTGATGATGACGTTGTAGGCGCGGAAGAAGGCGTTCGAACGAGCGAACTTCTCACCTCCTTCCGGAACCTCCATAAACCCATTGTCGTTCCCAAATCTTCCGATATTCGGAAGAGCCGCACGGAGGCTCGGGAGCATGAACGCATTCCGTGCCTCCTGGAGGACCGTTGGGCTCGCGATGTCTCGGAGGATCGACAGCCTGTTGATATCGACGAGCCGATCCTCCGGGTGTGTCAAACGAGGCCGGTGTTTTACATCCCACCATGCGGCGAATGTGAAGTCGATGAGACGTCCGGGGATCCACCGCTCTCGCACATCTTGCTCGCTCTTCCCCACACGTTGATAGTTGAGATGCTCCCCCTGGCCAAGAAGAGGACGAACAAGCGTCCATCCTCCGGGTTGTTTGACGGCAAGAAGAGAGCAGTACTCACTACCTTTCATATCCGTTCTCACAAGGACGATGCCCTTCACGACGACCTCCGTGGCAGATTGGCAGGAACACCGATCGCGGTGATGGGCTCGAGAAGGTAGCACCGGGGCGACCGGAGCATTGGCGCCTTCCCACCCACCCGATCGGGGGTGAGATGATCGATTGTGACCCCAGAGACGTTGGCGGCAATGAAGTGCGCGAGCACCCGCCGATGACAGTCATCCGGGTGAGCGCACGCACACAGGAATGCGGCACTCCTCGACGGGCCGTCCACAAGCTCTCGCAGTGGACTCCCCTCGCGAAGAACATCTCTCGCAAGAAGAGTCTTGTAGTACTCGTGGAGGTAGATGGTCCAGGCGCGAGGATTGCGACGACTTGCGCTCTTCTCCCCAAGAAACTCATCCCAGAGCATCACGCGCCATCTCTTCTCCGGGGCGAGTTCCTCCATTACAAGGTAACGAACCCCGTGAAGCCCACAGACGTAGCGCAAATCGCGCTCATCCGTGAATCTTGCTCCCTTGTACTGCCGACTTTCCCGGATGTCGACCAGGCAGGAGACGTCCCCAGCACGAAGGAGCTTGAAGAACGTTTCCGCATCCATGGCCGCGCTGATCGTGGCCACACGATTGAACGACCTCGTGGTCGAGGGTTCGGGCTCTGAAGTCACTTCAGCCGGTGCCACGACGGGCACAACCGGCGAAACACCTGCGTCGGCTTCCCCTTCAAAAAGTCCCAACTGATTCTTTGTCCTCAATGAACACCTCCTGTCGTTTCAAACGACCGAATAGCATAGTAAAAATAAGGCGATCCGTCAACGGTGATGACAGAAAGTGTCCGATCGGACCTTTCTTGTCATCACCTCGAAACGGACAAAAACAAAAACACCCGGCCATACGGTTGATCCGTACCCCGTAAAGTAGACACGAGGAGAAAAACTACGCAGTTGTTAAGAGATGATTTCTGTATCCCACAGGAGTCATCTTTTTTAAGTCCCAT
>JBAZUI010000020.1:0-6435 GCA_041661425.1 Patescibacteria group bacterium
CGCTCTGTGGAAACAGAGCTACGGCGGGCGGGCAATGCAGAAAAAAAGGCTCTTTCTTTTCCCTGCTTTTCTTTGAGCCCAGCAAAGAAAAGCAGGCCAGGGGTAAAAGGGAGCTGGAAGCCCCCTTAATAAAAAAATACATGACACCCAAACAAAAATTTCGTATAATACCCTCATGTCCGCAAAAAAGAAGCAAGGCCGAAAAAAATCAAAGGGATTCGGACAATTTCTTTTTGATCATCTCATTCCACATCAGGGAAATAAACATCTTCCCCATGGTTTGCGTCACCACGCACTTTTTTCCTATAGCGCAACATTCTTATGTCTTAAAGTTGCCTTAATCGTTCTTGCCTTAGGACTTCCGGCCGCCTCTATTCTTTCATCAGCCACGACGCGTGCAAATATCATTTCACTCACCAATACCACGCGCGCAAATGACGATCTCCCAGCGCTCACGGAAAACACAACGCTCAATTCCGCGGCCCAGGCAAAAGCCAATGACATGGCGGCCAATAGCTATTTCGCTCATACAAGCCCTGTGGGAATCACCCCATGGGACTGGATTCATGGGAGCGGCTATACCTATCGATACGCCGGCGAAAACCTGGCGGTTCATTATCAATCAGCCGAGGATGTGTTGGATGGATGGATGACAAGTGCGACGCATCGCGAAAATATCTTGAGTGAAAAATATACGGAAATCGGCGTGGGAATCGCACAGGGAACCTACGAGGGATATCAAACCACTTTTATTGTCCAGATGTTTGGCAAACCAAAAACCATTGCCAGTGGCGAAGTTGCCGGCGCGGAAGATAATGGATCTCTCATCGAAAATGTGAAGGTAACACCAACAACCACCGGATACGATGTGAGTGTCGCGGCCCCAACGGCAACATCGCTTGCAGCTCATCTCTCCGAGACCACCGCCCCCCTCCAGGAAACCGTTGCCGGCATTTGGGAAGGGAGTATCGATGCCTCAACCATGGTTCTTGCAAAAAGCGGTGAAACGCTAAATCTTGTTGTCTCTACGGAAGATGGAAGCATTGATGCTCAACCCGCCGCCATTGTCTCAACCCTTGGTGAAGCAAGTGATGTCTACGCTTTTAATAATCACTATCAAATCCTTGGACTTTTTGAGCTTGGCGATATGAATGATTGGTTAAGTTGGTTTTACGTCGCGGCCATGCTTCTTCTCACCTCACTCTTCTTGATTTTCATTCTCAAAAAACAAGGGACGCCTCATCGTGGCGTCCTGGCTCATAGTTTATTCGTGATCTTCCTCGCGGGAATCCTCGCGATTCTTTAATCAACTAATTCGGCAATCACCACAAATCGCTTGAGCGCTGTGCCAAGCGGATAGGATGTTTGTAATGTGAGAAGACTCGTGGTGCCATCGCCCTGATCGAGCACAGATAAATCTTTTGGATTTACAATCTTCGTTTCAATCACGCGATACGTGTAGACAATCCCCGTCCCATCGGAGATGATGATATCTGCCCCGATTTCAATGTGCGGAAGCGTGGCAAAAATCGTTTTATAATTTCCCGGGAACATCAAAAAGTCACTTGAATGTCCAAAGATGTACACATTTCCAGGCTCCCCGGGACTTGCGGACGTTGGATAGTGGACAACTCCGTTTTGCAATGCCTCTTGATAGACATCTTCACTTTTTTCTGTGACGTAGATAACTGGTGCCGCAATATCAAGGCTTGGCACCAGCACCCAATTCGATTCCATCGTAACATGCGCCACTATCTCTTCCTCACCGAAAATTTCAGCAGAGCCTTGCTTTGCAAAATAGACGACCTCGGCGAAAAAATACGGAAGAAACAGAACAAAAAGAAAGAGAAAGCCCAAAAGAAGGATTGCGCGAACACGAAACGTAAAATGCGCCTTCACCCAGACAATCTGACGGCAAATAAAACCACGCCAGCTCCCCCTCTGGCGTGATTGTTTTTTGCGAATGGGTTTTAGGATTTCTTTTGGCATTTGAGAAGTCCGAACATGGTGAACATTCCAAGAAGCCCGAGCAATTCCATTGGCACGCCTGTGCGTGGCAATTCTTCATCGGTTGCGCCAAGCACTTCGCCCGCTGGTTCATCGGTTGCGGTATCTGTTCCGCTCGTATCTTCATCGCTCTCGCCGAGAACTTGTCCGGCTGGAGTTCCTGTGTCTGATCCGGTTCCGGTATCGGTGGTTGTATCGGTTGTGCTCGCTGCGGCAATGTCATTGATGGTAATCGTAATCACCGCATCATCGCCCTGGAAAACATTTACGGTTCCATCAGCTGAGCAATCACCACTGCACGTCATGGTGTATCCATCGGCAACGGCCGCGGCGGCCAAATCACCATTATTTCCCTCAACACCGTCGTAAATTTCTTTCACGATGTAGGTTCCCGGGGTCCAGGTATAGGTTGAGTCCAGATTGATATAATCCGTGCCAACCATGACATCGAAATCACCTGAAGTAAAGGCATGACCATCATCGTTTACGATAACCAAATGAGCCGTAAGCGTTGTGGTTGGAGTTCCTCCACCTCCGCCTCCACCGCTATTTCCACCGGAGCTATAAGTGATATAGGTATTCGTAATGGTGCAAGTGAGAGACGCATCTTCTGTTAAGGTTAAATCGCCGTCTGAATCACAATCACCGGTGAACGTAACGGAATAATCACTCAATGAAATACCATCGTCGGCAGATTCATGGATGGAATATGTCCCAACCGGGAAAGTATTTGTGGTGCCCGAGACAACCGCGTTATCACCGGCATACAAGGTGAAATCTTCAACCGTTGCCGTTCCACCGACAACAACCTTTGTCACCGTAACGGAACCCGTGGCTGGTTCTTGATCTGGAATATTGTAGATGGAGCAGACGGCCGCACCCTGCTCTGGGACGGTCACCATGGCTCCGGCTTCTTCACCGGCGCAATCATCCCCGTAGGAGATGGAATAACCGGCTTGTGGCTCTTGAGAAATAACATGCGCACCTGGAGCGATTTCATAAGCCGTACCGGAATAGATTGGCATGAGCTTATCGACCGTATAATAGAATGGGTCGGCAATCGTGTTCACACCCAGGGAATCCTGGAAGTAAATATGCACCAAGAGCGTTCCATTTGTTGAGGTATACGTCACGGTGCAGGTTTGGCTTTCACCGGCATCCAAATCAACTGTTCCGGTTGTACATGCTTCGCCACTAATTTCCCACGTATATCCAGCAAAAGTTCCTGGGGTGAGTGTAAACTCTCCGGGTGTCAGAACGAATTCCTCTAAATCATATTCAACAATCCAATCTTTGTTCCCATCTGTAAATGAAACAAGATCAGCTAATTGTTCAACGGTTGCAGAACCGCCGACAACTTCAAGATCAACCGTGAGAACGGCATCTTCTGGATCGATAAAAGTATTTGTGATGGTGCAAGCAATGTCTTCTCCAGGACCAACTGTGACGGTTCCATCTACCTCACATGCTTCATCGCCCGAAATTGACGAAGTATATCCATCGTGTGGGCCTTCGGAAATTTCATGGAGTCCTGGTTCGACTTCAGTAATAGAGCCAGAAACAACACTCACATCGTCAAGATAGAGCACGAAACTTCCAATGGAAGCCTCACTTCCTTCAACAATCTTTGTGACGGTGATGGTACCAGAAGCTGGAGCAAATAAAATGTTGCAGGTTGCGGCATCGCCAGCGGAAAGGCTGCTTACAACTCCGGTCGCGTCGCAATCACCGCTAAAGGTGGTGTCGTATTCTTTTCCCGGATCAGCAACAGCAACAAGATAACCCGTCACATCCGACAAAACCGGAATCGCAACACCGCTCTTATAACTCACTTTATCGATAACGACATCGTAAGGATCAGCTGAGGTAATGACACCGTCAAGATCTTCGAAACTCACCAGTGTTGTGAGTGTTGGCTGTTTGTATGTATTGGTAATGGTGCAAACTTTATTTTCCTCTGAACCAACTGTCACAAGACCACTTGCGTCGCAATCACCGCTGAATGAGGCTGTGTATTGGTCAAAAAGAGGATCTAACCCATCAGCCGCCTCTTCGGAAACAGCGTATGTTCCTGGAATAATGCTTGAATTTTTGTTATTTGTCTCAACGTGATCTTTCGAACCGGTTGATGTATTGGTGATATATAATTCAAAATCTTCTTCAGCAACTGCTTGACCGCTTAATACATTGTCAACAACCTTAATGACTGTCAAAGCACCAGGAAGAATAATGGCTGGTTCATCATTGAAGGTAATATGACAAACTAAATTTTGACCACCCGCAAGCGTCATGTTCCCAACAGAATCACAGTTCCCTGAGAAGGTATAGGTATACCCGTCTGCGCCTGAAATCGTGGTTGAATAATCTCCGATTGTAAACATTTCTGGATCATTTAACAACATCAATCCTGTCCCAACTTGGTACGTAAAAACGCTTGGATCGGTAATCGTTCCTGCATCATCATTAATTATTTCAGCTGTGAGTTCAATGGTCCCTGTCGTTGGCGTCACATCCGTATAGGTATTCGTGATTGCGCAAGTAATAGGAGCATCGTCGTAAGCTAAAGTAATAATTCCGCCTTCGCATTCTGTTGAATACGTTGGCGTATAGTTGGAAGGACCGCTTTCTGTAATTGAATAGGTTCCTGGATCAAACGTGGTTGGGATATTCAATTCAACCGCTGTTCCGCCAACGACTGTTTTTGTAAGAGTCAATTCTGGTAATGTGCGAATTGCATTCGTTGAGATGCCAATATTTTGCGTTCCACCAGATGTCATTCCTAAACTCATTTTTGCACCATTCCATGAACTCGCATCATCTCCTAAACGTACGCAAAACCAGACAAGCACTGTCTCGCCACCAGGAATATCTGTGAGAGTAATGTCGTATTGTTTTTGCTGAACCCCACCCGAAATTCCTGTATCAGTGAGCCCTGTAACTGCAGCTACGACTGAAGCGCCACTTGTTGTTGGAAAAGACGTGACCGTCTCAAGTTGAGCTTCAGAATAATTAAATTGATTAAGATTTGTAATCGAGGACAATTCAATGGCAGTTGATAATTCTTCAAAACTTTGTATACCGATTATTCCGTCCTGCGAATAATCATATCCGATGGAAATCGTTTCCGTCATCGGAGCTGTGTCATCATTCGTTACTTTTACAACCGCCGGAATACAGGAGCCTTCTGGATAGTCTCCAATCATTCCATTTTTTATAGTTCCAATGCCTGTCTGCGTATCAGCCACCATTGAAAAATCCCCGGTCAAAGTAAAAGCTTCAAGGGGATAACCAGCATCTGCATATGCCACAAAATGATCTGCCGATGAAACAGAGACCAAGGTGAGGACAGCAACGGTAATATTGAAGATTCGTGATCGCAAAGACATCGTCTTTGGACCTTTCTTTATTGAAGCCTGTGGCTTCTTTCGCATGGTCGGACGTTTTTCTGAAGTAATCATAATCAATAAATTTCTAAGCAATTTACTGGAAGACTAGCAAAAACTCATGATTTTGTCCAGCTTTTTTTAACTTTTCCTGTTTATAGAACAAATAAGCCCATTTTTCGCTGAAACTATTGCCAAAAAACGATTTTTCTGATACAAAACCCCTGCAATTCTGGAGGACAGATGTTCGACTCATTCGCCGAAAAACTCACGTTTGAGATCCGGATCCGCTACCCCAGGCACCGCTTGGCACGCGTTCGCTACCAAGACGCCGTGGCCAGGGCCGAGGAGTTGTGCCAGGAGATCCACACGCTCGCCGGGTTCGACCCTATTCGAATTACGAAGGAGGCGCACCGGGAAGAGCGTCTGCGTGCACAGCTCGTGATCTGGCACCTAATGATCGAGCCCGAGCTCCGCCGGGAGCTCGAGGACTACCTCTGCCTCCTCGAAAGCGGAGACGAGGAGGAAATCCTCGACCTCGAGGAACAGCTCTCGTTCACCGTGCGCGACAAGCGCAAGAGGACGTAGAAAATCAAGGAGACGTTTTGGGTCGGCTCGCACTGCGATGCCGGCCCTTTGTGTAAACCGGGTGTTTACAGTCGAAAAAAATTATGTTACATTGCCTACGCTTTTCAAGATTGTTTCTTTTGCTTCATTCGAAAATGCCGGAGTAGCTCAGCTGGTAGAGCAACGGTTTTGTAAACCGTAGGTCATGGGTTCGAGTCCCATTTCCGGCTCCAGTTCATACGGAGTCGAGTTCTTCAAAAAGGGTCGGTACCGAAGTGGTCAAACGGGGCAGACTGTAAATCTGCTGGCATTCGCCTTCGTTGGTTCGAATCCAACCCGGCCCACCAGCCTTCGCTTCAGCTATCGCTGAAGCTACGGCTGGCAGGCCACCCTGTCAGCTGAAGCGAAGGCTGTCCTCCGAAGCTCCGAGGCAATGCCGAGGAGCGTAGGAGGACTAAGAAATTCACTCCAGCTATCG
>JBAZUI010000021.1:0-6150 GCA_041661425.1 Patescibacteria group bacterium
AGACGTAGGCGGTGCAGAAATACGAAGAGTTGAACATCTCCTAAACGAGCGGCCAAGGAAAATACTGAACTGGTACACGCCAAAAGAAATATTTAATTCATTGTTGCGCTAGAAGTCTGAATCCAAGGGAACAAAGAAAGCTGGGGGACAACTCATGCCCACTCGGGCCATGGGTTGTCGCGGGGTTTATGATTGAGAAGGTGCCAGGTCTGGTTATCGACTTTTTCAGGAAAAAGTTCATAGTCCGACCTGACCCCTTTTTACCCCTTTTTACGGCATGACCCCATTTTTTCCGATACACTGGTAACCTATCTCGTAAAGATCAATATTTTGTCATTTTATAATGCATAGGCTCAACACCGATATTTTTGAGAATGTCTTCAACTTTTGCATCCCCAAATGCATTGTCTAATAGTCGATGGAGTAATTCACGCTGTCCGCGGCCTTCGAAATGTCGTTCAGGTCCTCCGGGGATGGGCGATCGGGAGGAGGGGGAGAGCCGTTCTGATTTCCATCGACCAATCGCTCGTCGGATATACCGTTCATTTAGGTAAATGAGGATAGCTCCGTCAATGCGTATATCACCAATTGGACCAGATTCAAAAAGGGCTTCTTCCATGATTTGTCGTTTTTTTAAGACTTGTTGCTTTTCATCTTTTAATGTGAATTGGACAGCAATGTCTTGAGAGGGTCGCTCAGCTGATTCGATATCTACCGTAAAGGCCTGTGTTCGAAGACGCATGATGAAATCGATTTTATCGAAAACATCCTCAAAAATATCAACATCGATTATTTCAATTGGCAATAAACGGTTAATGGAGATTTTTTTTAAATAATTACGGATAAATTGTTCGGCAATGTGTCCGATATCCCAAGAAAGGATATCTTTTGAATCTGCTCGTCGTTTTGCCACGGCTTCAAGAGAGGGGTGGATCGCCTCTTTTTGATGAAGTTCTTCAAGAAAAATTTGTTCATTTGTAAGTTCAAGGAGTTGTTGTTTGGCAAGTTCTAGCGCGTAGAGCTTTCGAGTAATTGAGGGGAGAACTCCTGGGAGAATGTAGCCAATACCCCATGTTGCATCTGTAATAATATCTCCAAGCGTAATTGGCGTCTCATTGCCTTGATCATCAAAAGCGATAAGCGTTCCGTCCTCGGTTATCTTGACTCGCCATGTATAACGAAGTTCTGGATTCCATTCTTGATTTTGTTCAGTCGCGTGACATCGTTCTTTAAGAAGACGCATGATGTCTTGTTTTTTTGCTTGAATTTCTTGAATGCCGTCTTGTTCTTTGGCATCTCCTCTGCTCTCATGAATTGTTTGAAGTTTTTCTCTTAGAGAATCTCGCATATAAAAAGATATTCAAAGCTTATTTTAGCATATGTTCATCATTTACTTGCAAAAATCGTAAAAATAGCTTATGATTCCAGCGAAAATTTCCATAGGGACGTAGTGAAATGGCTATCACAAAGGTCTCCAAAACCTTTATTCAGGGTTCGAATCCCTGCGTCCCTGCCAAAAAATCCTTGAGTTGACCTTGGGGATTTTTTGTTTGAGGGATGCGCAGTTTAAAAATTCAGACGCTTTTTCTGATTTCTGCTATACTTTTCCTATATGGAAACCTCAACTCGAAGTACGGCCAAAGACGTCTTTTTTTATTTATTAAATATCGTCACGCTCACAGTGAGCGTGGTGAGTTTTATTACCCTCTATTTTCAATATATTAACGTGAAGTTTCCCGATACCTTGCAGATGTACTACACGGGCTCGCTCGATATTATTCGTGGATCAATGGCTGCACTCATTGTGGTGTGGCCGGTGTTTATTCTCGTCTCGTGGCTGATCTACCGTGAGATAAAAATTGACCCACAAAAAATGATGATTGCGATTCGAAAGTCGTTGCTCTATTTTACGCTGTTTGTGACCTCGATTGTCATCATTGTTGATTTAATCACTTTGGTGAACTATTTCTTGAATGGCGAAATCACTACTCGATTCATCCTCAAAGTTCTTGTGGTATTGCTCACTGCCTCGGTTGTCTTTTCCTATTACCTTTGGGATTTGCGACGCGATGTTCACGAGAAGAATCGTGTTTCGCGAATCGTGGCCATTAGTACGTCTGTAATTGCGTTTGTGAGTATTCTTCTTGGATTTGTTTTTGTGGGCACGCCAGCCGAACAACGTCTTGTGCGATTCGATGAACGTCGTCTCACCGATCTTTCAACCATCCAAAATGAAATTGTCAATTATTATACGTATAAGCAAATTCTTCCCACGACGCTGACGGATCTCAATAACTCTATTTCCGGTTTCTCGGTGCCAGTCGATCCGGAAACAGGGGAATCGTATGAATATCTCGTGTCATCAGAAACAAGTTTTCAGCTCTGTGCCTCATTTCTCACGGAATCAACCGTTGAGGATTTGATGATGTCAGGCCCCATGTATTATCAAGATCCGTATCAGCAAAATTGGGCGCATGGCATTGGGCGCGTTTGCTATGAGCGCACCATTGATCCTGATCTTTATCAGATCACAGATCCGATGAAATTAAAGTAGGTTATGAGAAATCTTCTAAAAATATTTTCTCTTTTTTCCGCAATCACTTTTCTTGGGGTCGGTTGCGATTCACCGACGTCCATCGATCATTCGGATTGGCAAACGTATACGGATGTAACTCGTGGATTCTCCATTCAATATCCAGAAGATGCATCGGTTGATCTTGAAACAACGCTTGTTGATCTCCCGGCGGCAATTGGGGAAAAAGAACGACAGTTAAAAATCGATGTGTCGTCGTTTACGACCGTTGATTTGGATGGGGATGGATGTTTGAATTTGTCTTTACTGGAAGTATCAAAAGAAAAACTTGAAATCAATTCCACTCCGGTTTGCCTCACCATTCTCGATGAAGGCGCGGCCGGGAGTACGTATCGAACGTATCACTACACAACCGTCCTTGCCGATCAGACGGTCGCTGATATTATGATGCTGATCCATTATCCAACATCGGTGCGTGTGTATGCCGGTTGTGAGAATGACGCTGATCAGACGAAGCAAGAATGTATTGATCTTGCGTTTGATGAAGCACGTGATACCGCATTGTTTGATGAAATAATAGCAACTTTTCAAAAAAAATAATTTATGGAACCAAAAACAAAAAAGACCGTGATCATTGTCCTCGTTGCGATTGCTGGACTGCTTCTTGCTGGCGCAATCGTCATGGGTATTGGCTTATATCTTTTCTTTTCGCGATACGGGATTTCCGACATCAATGAAGTTGCATCACCAGATTCATCCTCTGCCTACGATCATCCATTGCTCACCGATGATCAGGAGGCGGCGCTTTCTGCGGTTGGGATTGACCCATCCACTATTCCTGAATCATTCTCACAAGCGCAGATTGATTGTGCAGTGACGGCGGTTGGGGAGACCCGAGCAAATGAAATTCTTGCCGGGGCAGAACCAACATTTTTGGAAGTCATGAATGTCTTGCCTTGTCTTTCGGAATAAGTTGCATCTTTTTCGCTTGTCTTCGCGAAATGTGTCTGCTACTGTAAAGACATGTTTCAAAAACCAACATTTGAGCAGGAACGTGATTTAATGGATCGCGGGTATCGCGTGATTGTTGGCGTCGATGAAGCAGGGTGCGGCGCCTTGGCTGGGCCCGTGGTTGCGGGTGCCGTGATCCTTCCCATTGATTCTCGTATCGGCCGCCTCCATGATTCAAAATTATTGAGTGCTCGACAGCGCGAGCAGATCTATTCTTTGATTGTTGAACGGTCGATGTTGTGGTCCGCGGGGATCGTTTCCGTGAATGAGATTATGTCCATGGGGATTCGTGCGGCAACGCTCGAAGCCATGCATCGAGCGGTTACGCAATTAGGGGACATTGATTTTGTTCTGGTGGATGCATGGTCGATTCCGAATCTCAATGTTCCACAGCGGGGGATCATCAAAGGGGATCGGAAAGTAAAATCAATTGCCGCGGCGTCGATTATCGCAAAAGTAACGCGTGATCGGATGATGATGGAGTATCACGATAAATATCCGGAATACGGTTTTGCGGTCCACAAGGGATATGGCACGCGCACGCACCGCGATCGGATTGAAGAATATGGCCCATGCCCTATCCATCGGCTCACATTTCGGACATTTAAATAACCAAAAAAACATCTGGAGCCGTTGTCGGGAATTGAACCCGAGACCTCATCCTTACCATGGATGCGCTCTACCATCTGAGCTACAACGGCAAATCCAAATGTTTTTTTAGGAAATTTTTTCATCACCAAGTGAGCGCTATATTAACTCAAGTTTTCTTGAACGTCAATATTCGCGAATAAGAAGTGATGATTTTTTTTTGGTAAATCATTGACAAGACCATAATAATATGCTAAAAAGTACGGTCTTCTCAGGAGGCAATCATGAAGACCATTCGTGAGTTCTGGTGGATCATCGGTCTCGCGGTTCTCGGGATCCTTGGGATCGGGTACAACCGGTACATGGAGTACCAGAAGGCCGAGATTGCTGAGGAGAAAGAGCTGCAGAGGAAGATGAAGCAGGCTATTTCCGATGAGCGCGATTGGCTACGGATGGAGTGGTTTGCGGATCTCGCTCTTGTGGGAAGACCTGACCCCATTCTCTCCGAGGGAAGAATGCCGACGCTTCCGATGCCGCCGGTGGAGTTTCTTTCCGATCAGGTGGAGGTCGACTTCTCTCTCTACCTCGAGTGGTTTGTGAGGAATCATCCGAGGAGTGAGATCCGTGTGGATCTCAATGAGCGGCTGGAATCCGGGGAGCTTCAGCTTAAACTGGAGACTGCCTTCAGATATTCGGCCCAGGTTGATTTTATAGAGTGGGCGAGGGGGGATATCCGGTTCTTTCAGCCGGTATTGTCTGTTAACCCCAAGTCTCTACGCGGCTTGATTCGTGGGGAGAACCGGCAACGTCTCCAGATGATGCTAGTACTCTGGCATGAGTATCAGCACCTTCGACAGTGGGACGCTCTCGGTGAAGACTACAGCGCAAAGAAGCGCTTCATGAGTCTTATCTCTCCACCTGGCGAGCCGTGCACGGATGCCGATTCAGTCGCGGAATGGTATCGGTATGAATTCGATGCCTATTCCGCCGAATGTGAGCTCGCCAGAGAGTGGGGATATGCAGGAGTCATGAGTGACTTCTGCATCCAGAAGAGCGAGACAGACGCTAATAAAGCGCTTGCTCTCATTTTCGTCAATCACTATCGAGGGGTGGCTCACCCCTCATGTCTCGCCTTCATGGAGAAGGCGGCAGGCCATCCACAGTGGAGGGCCTTCCTCGCAGGGTAGTTCTTGTTTCAACCTGGCCGGTATCGCCAACGAGTGCGGTATCGGCTTTTGTGTTTTTTGGGCAATTATCGAATCTGACATTTCTATCCATGTGCAAAACACCTTGACAAGCGCAAAGAGGCAAGAAGAAGTTATTCACACCGATTTGTAGAATTTCCCAATGTTTGCTACGATTTCCTGTGTTGAGACAATTAATCATATTTTTATGAGCAAGAGACTTACGAAGTCACAACTCATGGCCGCCATGGCGGAAAATTGGGGGGTGTCGAAAAAGGACGCAGGAGACATGTACGATAAGCTTGTCGATCTCATTTATAAAGAGGTTGCACGCGCTGGCGAAATCATGCTTCCAGGCCTTGGAAAAATGGCCAAAAAGCATCGCAATGCCCGCGAGGGACGTAACCCATTGACCGGCGCTTCCATCCATATTCCAGCTAAGACCGTTCTCAAGTTCGCGGTCAACAAGGCGGCAAAGGACGCTTTGCTCAAATAAGTGAACATCAAAAAGAATCACCCTCAGGGTGGTTCTTTTGTTTTTAAGGGGGGGTTCCACCCCCTTTACCCCCCTGTCCCGGCTTTCTTTGTCTCATCCGTCATCCTGCCTGCCCTCCCCGTCATTCTGCTTGCCCGCCGAAGTTCCGCCACTGGCGGAACGAAGGAGGGAGCGCCAGCGAAGAATCTCTTGGATGATTTATCTTGGCAATGAGGGGGTTCCACCCCCTTTACCCCCTGTCCCGGCTTTCTTTGTTCCCTTAGGTTCAAGTTTCTAACGCAACGGTATCATATGAGATATGACTGTTGCCTTATACGCTAGATTATCGCTCTTTGAAC
>JBAZUI010000022.1:0-4577 GCA_041661425.1 Patescibacteria group bacterium
GGTATGGTTTGATGGCCATGGCATCGAGTCTTGATCAAATAGGTCCTTTTGCAAGAACGGTTGAAGATGCAGCTCTTCTTCTTCAAGTAGTGGAAGGAGATGATCCAAAAGATGCAACAACTGTGGAAGGGGGAGATACGACAGTGGCAGAATTGATTTCAGAAGATGTTGCCGGGTTGCGCATAGGTCTTCCAAAAGAATATTTTCTTGAAGGAATGGATGAACGTATTCGCACATCTGTTTTTCAAGCTGTGGAAGTTTTGCAACAAGGTGGAGCGGACGTACATGAAATTTCGCTTCCGCATGCGGAATATGCGCTTGCAGCGTATTACATCATTATGCCATGTGAATCCAGTTCAAACTTGGGGCGATTTGATGGAATGCGTTACGGATATGCGGCTTCCTCAGGTCGTACGCTTATGGAAACGTATGAACGCAGTCGCGGAGAAGGATTCGGGTCTGAAGTAAAACGTCGTATCATGCTTGGAAGTTATGCACTTTCAAAAGGATATTATGATGCGTATTACAAAAAAGCGCTTCAGGTTCGTATGCTCATTCGTCGTGATTTTGACGAAGTATTTAAGCATGTTGATGCGATTCTTACACCAACTTCGCCTTCCGTTGCTTGGAATATTGGAGAAAAGTTTGATGATCCGCTTACCATGTATCTTTCGGATATTTATACGATTTCCGCGAACTTGGCCGCGATTCCAGCTATGTCTCTTCCGTGCGGTTTTGTGGATGGATTACCTGTAGGACTTCAACTCATAGGTCGACCATTTGGAGAAGAAACTCTTTTCCGTCTTGGGAAGCATTATCAAACAAAAACAGATTGGCATACAAAACGTCCGGAAAAGAACGTATGATTCCGTACATTTATTTTCCGCATTTTTCCGTTGGACCGCTTACCATTCAGGTATGGGGTCTTATGGTCGCTCTTGGTTTTTTGATTGGTGCCACAGTCTCCGCCCGCATGATAAAAAAACAAGGACTTGATGCGGTAATGCTCTGGGATCTTCTTGTGTGGATTTTGATTGCTTCCATGGTTGGAGCGCGGCTTTTTCATATCCTATTTTATGAGCCGTCGTATTATTTCGCTCATCCATTTGAAATCATGGCGATTTGGAATGGAGGTATGTCGAGTATGGGTGGATTCGCGGGTGCCGTGATTGCAAGTATTTGGTTCTTGCGCCGTCGACACGTCGATGTTTGGAAATATGCAGATGCAGCGATTTTTGGATTGCCTCTCGGATATGGAATTGGTCGGATCGGATGTTTTTTTATACATGATCATCCAGGAACAGCCACAGATTTTTTTCTCGGCATTCGATATCCGGATGGAATGATTCGGCATGATCTTGGGTTGTATCTTTTTTTAAATAGCTTTCTTTTATTTGCTATTTTTCTTTTACTTGTAAAATATCGAGTCCGGCAAGGAATGTATCTTGTCACGTTTTTACTTTGGTATGGGATCTCTCGTTTCTTTTTAGATTTTCTTCGCGCCACAAGCGGACCTATTGTTGATACACGATATTTGTTCCTTACGCCGGCTCAGTATGCGAGTCTGGGAATGATTACATACGGATGTTTTCTTTTTTGGAAATTTCGACAGAAAAAAACAGAGCCGTGAAGCTCTGCAAGTTTTTATCCTTTGACCACAAGCACCTGACTGATGCAGGCTTGGCCAAAGACAGGTTTTTCTGTCTCATCAATCGGAATCCAGATGAGAAAATTTTGATTGAAACAACTATATGTTTCCATGGGTGGCATTGAGAATTTGACTCCTTCTCGCCACACAGGAATACTTACTCTTTTGTCTTTGGAAATCCAGACCTGTTCCTTATATCGGAACATTCGAGGAAGATGACCCTCGAATGAAATCCGGTTTCTTGGAAGAGTCGTGACAGAAAACCATTTCCAGGTATTTCCGTTTTCATCTTCTGTTACAACAGTGACAAGATCGATATTCCTTGTTGTCTCATGATCGAAACAATGGAAATAGTGTAAACTTCCAACCCGTATACCGTTTGAATCAGTTATTTCGGATCGGAGAATGCCATACACCTGAACATCAATCCTCGGATCCGAGAGTCGTATCCAATCATTTTCATGGATACGAAACGGGTTAGCAAGTGTTTCTTTTTTGGAACTGAGAAGATCTTTCACAAGATTGATAAATCGATTCATGCGATCTCCTTTGGTTTAGGAAAGAACGAGGATTTTGCTTTGACATGCCTGACCAATAGTCACACACATGCCACCCTTCCACACTTCGATACTCAATTCATGCGCGGATCCGTCCGTCGGAACATAATCCGTGATGCGGACTGTTTCCTGTACTTCTTCCGGACGATCGATACGTGTACCCTTTGAGTGAGTTTGGTAGTTGAAACAATCAGGGGCAACACGCCATGTGCGACCCTCGATGGTGAATTCACGGAACGGTTTTCCGTTTGCGTCAAGTGGATTCGCGACATCACCGGTGTTCAACTTTCGGTGCGTGCTCCAGCGCCAGCGATCTTCTTCGTCACGTTCGCAGGCGAGGTAGGATGTGCGGTTTCCGATTGAATCGAAGATCTCGAATTCGTACCAGAAATCGTCTGGTTCGTTTTTGACTTCGTAACGGGAAACAGCCTGGACATCGAATGTATCATCCGCATCGTCCAGGTACACAGTGCTGCCAACCTTGAGCGAAGCGGGGTTTGCAGCCACTTTTTTGCTCTCCAATTTGGAGATGCGAGGAGTGTGGCGCCGTAGCCGGGAGACGACGAATGCAATACTTAAACCGATTCCACCGATTCCCAACAATATGAGAAGTTCCATGTCATCCTCCTTTTGTTATTCGATTTTGTCCCACGACATTTCATACGCCGTGAGAACCGTGGGTTTGATGATCCGACTGGCTTCAACCTTGTCCAGGTTAGCCGGAAAAATTCCTTTTTCAAATCGGAGTGCGGCTTGCATGGCTGGTTGGTTCAAGTATTTCGTCTCAACCAGACGATCCGGGACGAACGTCTCAAGCGCGTCCAGAATTTCCCGTTCCGTTTTGTCTTTCGGTCGCATACCGAGATTGAATCCCCAATCGCCGAACGTCGGAACATTCGTTCGGTAGGGGATCACAGAAAGTCCGGTCGTCTTCATGGTTTTCCAAATCGCGACAAACACCTCTGGTGCGTGAATCGGAGACGTGGATTGCGTTACCATGACACCATCTGGAGCCAGACGGCTGGCCACCATGCGGTAGAACTCAACGCTATACAGTTTCGCAAGCGCTGGATGGCTTGGATCCGGCAGGTCGATGAAAATAATATCCCACAAATCCAAATTTTTTTGGATCCATTTGTAGGCATCCGCAGAAACTATTTGCACGCGCAAATCATTCAGGGATCCGTTGTTTGCCCAAACGAGTCGCGGATACGTTCGACACAGTTCCACCATGTGCGGATCAAGATCCACGAGAGTGATTGTCGTGTCCGGATACTTCAGAATTTCTCGTGCGGCCATGCCGTCTCCGCCGCCAAGGATCAGGATCCGTTTGGCAGACGGGTTCAGTCCGAATGCCGGATGCACGAGTGACTCATGGTACCGCGCTTCATCTACAGTACAGAACTGGGTCTGTCCATTCAGATATAAACAAATATTGCGTACATCCTGTTTCGTAATTACGATGCGTTGGTACACGGTTTGCTCATGGAAGATGATAGGGTCCTCGAATTGGGCCTGCTCCGCGATTGCGACCGTGCGGCCGGCCAGGATCCAGATTATTCCAAGCGCGAGAGCTCCGGCGCCCAGGGCTGGTGCAAATGTCCGCATGCGAAGTTCGGACCGGAAACCAATGGCTACAGCCGCGCCAATGCCGAGATTGATTGCTCCAGCAAGAATGGGAATATGAACAATATCGAGTTTGGGCAGAAGCCAGCAGAAACTAATTCCAGCGAGAAATCCGCCTAGATAATCGGCCCAGAGCATCTTCGCGATGTTGTCCTTGAGCGCGACCTGTTGGGTTTCATTGATCCGGATGATGAGCGGAAGCTCAAGTCCGACGAGCACGCCGATCGCGAAGGTAAGGATAAGTCCAGCAGTCCAATCAAGTTCCACAACCGCAGCTTCCATCATAAGAATGACGGAAGCAGCTGTGAGAATCGAAAGGACGAGTTCGATCAGAACGAACATTCCGAGTTCCTTCCCACTTCGCATGAATTGGCTCGCGTATCCACCGACACCAAGGGACAACATGAATGTCCCGATCACGACCGCGTATGCCGCAGCTGTATTTTCTTCAAGATAGCTCATGGCCGTGGAAATAGAATTTTCCGTGACCATGCCACAGAAACCTGCGGCAAAGATGGCGAGATACAAAATGGATTTTCGAAAATTCATGAATCCTCCGAAGTTTTTTTGATTGTGAAAGAAACTGATCGAGAATCCAGAAATCAATGAAGACTTCTAGTCTCTCGAAAAGGGCTGTTCTATTCCCGAGAAGAGAAGGGAACAGCCAATGGTTTAGGAGATGGCGCCTGTGAGAAGCAGGGCAACCCCGATGGTCACACTTGCATCAATGAATCCTGCACCCACAT
>JBAZUI010000023.1:0-4394 GCA_041661425.1 Patescibacteria group bacterium
AGATACCGTTCGGTTTTGGGTTGCTAAAAACTTGATTTCAGTACTGCATAAAGCTAAAATCCGGACATTTAACCAGTTAATTGCCCGTTCATGACAAAAAAAAGCCAGTCCAAGATGTCCTGCCTGTCGAAGCGGTGAGACGAAAAAATGGGGTAGTCGGCGTGGAAAAAAAAGATATTTTTGTAACGCGTGTCATCATTCATTCTCGGTTGATCATCGAAAAAAGGAAGACCCTTTTTGGATTCATCACATTGATGGAACCTCTTTGCGCAAACTCGCTGATCAGCGTGGACTCTCCATCACGCAGACATATGCGCACGTGGTGAAAGAATTAGATCAACTTCCAAACAGCACGTTCATCACCAAAGAATATTGTGAAGGATATTCTAGAATTCTGATTGTAGATGGAAAATTCGTGAAAGTACGAGGACATGCGCAGAAGATTCCATTCATCTTCGGGATCGACTATCTGACGCACGATATTGTCATTGCTCAACTCTCAATATCAGAAAGCGTTAGTGCTTTTGAAATATTTTTTAAAGCACTCAAAGATGTTGGATATGATTTGAAGATTGCTGTTGCAGATGACAGAAGCTCAATGAATCCAGGGCTCAAATACTATTTTCCAGATGCCCTCATCCAACGGTGCCAATGCCACTACCTAGAAAATATTCGACAAGCACTTCACACGAGGACAGAAGAAACACATCGTCATTTTTTTAATGCTCTCAAGAAATATGTTTTTGATGAATACGAAAATGAAGAATCGTTAGATCGAATCCTCGATCGTCTGCATGCGCAATATGGCGAAGGCCATCTTGTGAGGTGCGCCATCATGGAAGACATAGATAAACGACGCGAAGAATTGTTTGCATACAAAAAAATTCCTGACTGCCCACCCAATACCAATCTCATCGAGCTTTTTAATTCTCATTTGAATGGAAGACTTAAAACTATCAAAGGGTTCAAATCGTTTCACGCCGCCGAGCGATGGTTGAACGCGTACGTTCTGCGTCGGAGGACAAAGTCATTCACAGATTGTGATGGCAAATTCAGACATCTAAACGGTACTTGTAGCCTCGCATACGTATTAAAAGATCAGGCTCACTGGCCTGATATTCTTGGTATTTAGCAACCCAAAACCGAACGGTAACCTCGGTCGAGGGAGCGTACTAACCATGGCCTTGCGACTCATAGCGTTTCTTCCCTTTCTTCTTGTGCGAGGGGTTGGACGATCTCTTCTGCGACCAGGCGCCAGAGAATGAGACCGTCTTGTGGACGGCGCCATCCTGGAAGCGGCTTAAATGCAGTCGACGGACGCTCATTCTTCCAGAACACCGATGGTAGCCAGTTGAGCGCGTCCTGCGGAAGAAGTACGGCGTCCTCAAGCGCCATCGCTTTTGCCGGAAGAACGACGTGAGATAGTGGCGACGGCAGAGAAGCGACCATTAGGATAACCGCCCGATGCGCCTCTTTGTCACAACGCAGAGGACGCCCGGGCAACATCGTTGCACACTTTGATGCCATGATGACCTCCAATGGACAAAGGGTTCTCAACCAAGGCGCATCATAGAAAAAGCGTGGCTCATGCGCAAGGTGCCTGGCACCGTGCCAGGCACCTCCAAAACGCGGCTCCTCTCAAACAAAAAACCAGCCGTGTAAACGACTGATTTTTTCTTTCGAGCACACCTCATATCGAGTTGGGCTCAAAAGGCGTGGGCGGGAATCGAACCCGCGAATAGGGGTTTTGCAGACCCCTGCCTTACCACTTGGCTACCACGCCGAGGAACGAGCGAGACAGGGCGTCGAGTTCAAGCAAAGCTTGACGAAGATACCACGTCGAACGCGAGAAGGATCGTATCAAACTCCTCGAAGGACGGGAAGGGGATGGGATTGACGGAAAGAGAAAAATCTGTTCTTATCCTCCTCGAAGGAGGCTGCAAAATGCACATTGCCGCAAAAGAATTGATCGATGCACTTCAGAAGCTCGATCTGGTCGACCGGTTGATGAACGAACTCGGAGTCTTCCCGACGGCTCAAGAGGCCGCGATCGGAGAGGACGACGAAGAGGAAGACGATCCCTGTCTTGCGTTCTTCGTCCACCACGAGATGAAGAGATTCTCATACGCGCTCACCTGGACCGTGTGTGCGTCGTTCAACAATCCATCCGGAGAATCTCGTGGAGAGCCACTCGTCATGATGTCCATCAAACTTCTTCGGGCGCTCGACGGCGCGACCGTCATGGGCGTCGATTACTTCCCCAAGGCTGGCGGATGGGTCAACCACGGGCAACATGACGGCGGCATCATCCCCGAGGAACAGGCGCTGGCCGCCATCCGCTCGATGGTAGCTTCCCTGGGCACCTTCAAGTTCTGAACTCTCGGCCCCGTCGCGGCCACAAAACTCCCACCAAGCAGTCAGGCGAGGAACCTGCTTCGGTGGGTTCTTCGTTTTTAACAAAAGCGCCCCTCTTTAGGAGGCGGCGCTTTCTACTTTCTTATTTTTGACACGTTCTGCCCACTGCGTTCCATTGTCGCCCCACTCCACGACCTCGATTGTCACTTTGCGATGGATACCGAATTTGCGCATGTCTGTTTTTTTGACCATCCACACGTCTGCGCGCAACCAATAACGTTTGTTCATACGATCATGAACTTCAAACACTTTATCACCAAACAATTCTGGAAAGCGCACTTTTGTTTTAAAGGGAAGAAAGTTGGCGGCAATAATGCCATCGGCCACGGTTGACCCATCGGCGGTGATAAACGGATCTGCGTCACACTCTTCGATCGTGGAGGTATAAGCCGTCACATCAATCGAATAGGTTTTTAAGACTTTCACCGCTTGGGTCGTAGTCGCGACTTCTGTGGCAACGGCAACGGTCTCGACCGAAGAGGTCATGTCACGATGCAAAAAGGCTTTCGTTGTAACAGGCGTGCCAGTCGCAAAATCCATAGATGCCACATGCATATCTGCGGCCAAAACAGGCTGGATGGAACCCGCACACAAACAGACGATCAAGAACGTCAAAAACCAAAGTTTGAGGCGTGGCAAAAGCGCTTGAATGAATTGGGACCAGGTGAGATATGTCATAGGAATCTAAAATCGGAATCCCTCATGGAACTCCGATTAAAGGCCTACTTTATACCACATTTGCGGGATTTTGTCAATGGTTGTATCCTAAAAAAGGTCTCTTTTCAGCCAAATTTTGCCCATTCCTATGCCATGGATTAAACGCTCCCTCACGACTCCCGCAGAAACGCACGGCCGACGCTTCTCCAGGCCGACGCTTTCAAGCGTCAAGCATTGGCGTTGGAAGAAGATCCTTAAAACCATCCTCACCCTCGGCATTGCCGCCCTTGTGATTGGCGGTTTTGCGTTAACTCTGCTCCTCGCTTGGGTCAGCCGCGACCTTCCAAGCCCAAACGTCCTTCAGACCAGAGAAATCCCTCAATCCACCAAAATATACGATCGAACCGGGCAACATTTGCTCTACGAAATCCATGGGGACGAAAAGCGGACTCTCCTCAAATTCGAGGATATTCCAAGTGACTTGAAACACGCCACGGTAGCAATCGAAGATCGCGCGTTTTACCAGCATCACGGCGTGTATTGGCGTGGTCTCGTGCGCGCGCTCATTATGAGCGTGCTCAAATCACAGCGCGTACAAGGCACGTCGACGCTCACGCAACAGCTCGTCAAAAATGCCATCTTGGACAATCAGCGTTCGATCTTGCGCAAGGCAAAAGAATTTATTCTCGCGCTCCAAATCGAACGCGTCTATTCCAAGGATCAAATTCTCCAGATGTATTTGAATGAAGTTCCCTATGGATCAAATATTTATGGCATCGAGAGCGCGAGTCAAACGTATTTTGGAAAACCGGCAAAACAACTCACGCTCGACGAGTCCGCATTACTCGCCGCGATTCCTCAAGCGCCAGATCTTTACTCTCCGTATGGCACAGGTGTTCGTGGAGATAATCGCGGTCGTCTCGTAACGCGACAACATCTCATCCTCTCGCTCATGGTGGAGCAAGGCTATACCACAAAAGAGCAGGCTGACGCGGCAAAGCTCATTGATACGCTAAAAAAAATCGCTCCTCATCGTATCGGCGATATTTCGGCACCACATTTTGTGATGTACGTGCGCTCGATGCTCGTCGAAAAATATGGACAGAAAGTGGTAGAACAAGGCGGACTGAATGTCATCACTACGCTTGATTGGGATAAGCAACAAATTGCCGAGCGCGAAGTGGTAAAAGGTGTTGAGGCAAAAGGGGCAACGTACAAATTCACGAACGCCTCGCTCATCTCGCTTGATCCAAAGACCGGCCAAGTCCTTGCCATGGTCGGATCGAAAGATTTCTTTGATAAAGACATTGACGGCCAGGTGA
>JBAZUI010000024.1:0-3985 GCA_041661425.1 Patescibacteria group bacterium
TAACTAAAGATCCGGTATACCCCATTAAAACATATCAGGCATTCGAACATCCGGACGAAGAAAAGATGGTTGATCCCATGTCGGCCTTCCTTGAGCTTATGGCGAAGATAAAAAAGGAGGAATTCGTAGGGATACACATAATACTTCGACCGGCGGATAAGGACGAATGGGTGACGAATAAAAAAACTTTGGAGTTACTTGAAAAGATCAAGAAGCCGAGTGCCAAACCTTCCTCTCCTGACGATCTTTTCTCGAAATTTACAATCAGAACTCCGGGTGAAACGGCAGTGTTGGAAGCGGTGGAAAATAATTTGTCCAAGCCGCCATTCGATACGATCATTCGCTTCATGTATGTTTCTCCCAGAGATATATTTTATGATTCGTATGCAAGACGCGGATTCCTCGGAATATTCAATCAATACAGTTCATTGGATTTGAACGGATTTCGAATCAATTACGATATCTCTACGAGAACACAAGTCTACGATTACCCCTTCATTTTCGCGCGTACCAGAAATACTTATCGCAAACAAAGAATGATGTACATGTTCCGCGGGCGAATCACGCCGCCAGACAGTTGGATCGGCAAGTGGATAACGAGCTATTGGTTCAATTCGGCTTTTGGATTCAAATCTTTCAAATTGAATACGGAAGGAGTTGCTTCACTCTTCCATCCGCCGACGGCCATGGTACTTACGGCTCCTCACATACACAGAATCGAGAGTAAGAAGGCCGGGCCGCCTGCCGGACTTGCTATATTCGGTGATGAGGAGGCTATTGAACGCTTTACGAATAATAAGAAGTAGATAAAAAATGTTAGAACAGGGTCAATTTGTCACCAAATTTCTCAATCTTTTCTTCCAATCGGCCGGGGGTATGTTCTCCAACATTCCGTGGGGAACAATGTTTGAGATCACGCGTGCTCTTTTCGTTTTGTTTGACCTCATTTTGTTGGCCGGAGTGATCGTTCTGTATTTCGAGGGTAAGAAATTAAAACCGGTGATATATAAGGATCCTTACAAAGCTCTTGGCAAGGAAAAGGAAGCCTTGAGATTACGAGACGAGGGACTGAAAAACCAGTGGCAGAAAATTCTGAACAAATCCGAATCCGCGGTGCCGCAATCATTGAGTTTGGCCATAATTGAGGCCGATACATTCGTAGACAATATCCTCAAAAATAATCTGAAACTTCCTGGCGAGCATATGGCTGATCGAGTTGACCGTCTCAGTACTGAAGACTTAAGTACGCTCAATAGGCTATGGCGAGCTCACCGAGTGAGGAACGATCTCGTGCATACTCCCGGATTTTATCTCGCTCCGCAGGATGCGCGAAGTATACTTGGTGACTACGAAGCTTTTTTGAAAGAGCTGGAAGTAGTGTAGAATGTAGTCTATGGCCCAAGAGGGTAGAATACATATAATCAAATATGCTCCGCCGCCGGCGTCTTTGCCGGTTATTGGCAGTGTGAAGCCGACGGATGTTTCCTTCATTGGACGGACTAATTATGTTGCCGCTCTGGAAGAGAAGAAATTCGTCTTTGGTATCAAGCGTGTGGATCGACGTCGTCATCTGTACATTGTGGGGAAGTCCGGCGTGGGTAAGTCTAAACTCATGGAGTTGCTTATTCGTCAGGATATCAGCAACGGTCACGGGCTTTGCGTCATTGACCCTCACGGCGATCTCATCGAAGACGTGATTCACTTCGTGCCGGAAAATCGCATCGAAGATATTTGCATAATAGACCCGTCTGATTTCGATTTTCCCGCGTCTTTCAATCCGCTTGCCAACGTCGATCCGAATATGAAGCATCAGTTGACCCAAGGACTCATTGAGGTTCTTGAGAAACAGTTCGGAGCCAACTGGACGCCGCGGCTCGAACACGTTTTCCGCTTCACAGTACTCGCGTTGCTTGATTATCCGTACGCGACTATGCGTGGCATGATCTCGATCCTCACTGACCGTAATTATCGCCAAAAAGTGGTTGAGTACATTCAGGACGATATGGTCAAACGTTTCTGGGCCATTGAATTCGCCGATTGGTCGGAGAAATTTGATACTGATGCCATCATTCCGCTCGTGAACAAGCTCGGCCAATTCTTGTCCGACCCGATGCTCCGTAATATTTTCGCTCAGCGTGAGAATAAAATAAATATTGAAGAATTGATGAACAAGCAGAAGATAGTTTTCATCAATCTCTCGAAGGGACGACTTGGCGAGGAAAATTCCAGTTTCTTCGGCGCTATGTTCATCACCAAGATCAAACAGGCAGGAATGGCTCGCGCGGCATTACCGAACGATCAGCGTCATGATTTCTATCTTTACGCCGATGAGTTCCAAAATTTGGTGACGGAAACATTCGAGAACATGCTCTCGGAAGCCAGGAAATACGGTATTTGTTTGAACATGGCCCATCAATACATTGCACAACTGTTGCCTCGCGTGCAGGCTGCGGTGCTTGGGAACGTAGGTAGTATGATCATATTTCGCGTGGGTGGTGACGACGCGGCTCATCTTGAGCCGGAAATGACCCCGATTTTTCGCGCCAAAGACATGATTAACTTGGGAATGGGTGAATTTTATACCAAACTGATGATTGACGGGGAATCCTACGACCCGTTCTCCGCCCAGACTTTGAAGGTGATGGCCCCGACGCACCCGTCGTACAAGCAAAAAATAATAGACGCTTCTCGCAGAAAATATGCCATACCCCTCGAAGAGGCAAAAAGACTTATTCTGGAAGAAGAAATGGCGGTTTTCGGCAAAAAGGCGGAAGCGCCTTCGACGACTTCGAGTGGTTCGTCGGCTCAGTCCAGCCCTTCGACGAGCTCAGGGCAGGCAAAAGAGCAAGAACCGTTGATATAGTTGGCGTATTACTCGGCTGTCGATTGGTTTACAATTTAAATTGGGTTACTTGACAATTGATATTGAATTGGTTTACAATTAGTTTACAGTTATGATAACCAAGGAAGATATTATGGAAATAGGGCGTAAAATGGGCGTTTTTAAAACTGTCGATGTTGTTTCGCGTACAGGTGTTTCTCGTCAATTTGCGTCTTTTTTTCTAAAACGGCTTGTGGATGAAGGGGTTCTGATTAAATTTGGTTCGACTCGTAACTCTTCGTATTGCACGAATGAATACGTGAAAAATCACGCAAATGAGCTTGTTCATCGCATTAAAAAAACGTACGACAATGTTGGCTTGGAAGAACACGCTGTTCAGGAAGACATCGAGCGAGTTATTCCGTTCGGTGTGAGGGTACGCGAGAACATCAAGAGCATTTTTGATTACGCGTTTTCCGAAATGTGTAATAACGCGATCGAACATTCGCAAGCGAAGAAAATAGACGTGAGTGTATCGCTTGATAATAAAATGCTTTCATTTGTTATCCAGGATTCCGGTATAGGCGTATTTCGCAACGTGATGAAAAAAAGAGAACTTGATTCCGAATTGTACGCCGCACAGGATCTCATGAAGGGCAAGACAACTACAATGCCCCAGTCCCATTCCGGAGAAGGTATATTCTTCACGTCTAAGGTTGGGATGCGATTTGAGCTGGATAGTTACGGTCATCGGCTCATAGTCAATAATACTGACCACACGGTTGTTTTCGAGGCCGTAAAACATAAGATTCATGGTACGAAAGTAGTTGTGTCCATCGCGGCTGATTCGGGATTACACCTGAGTGATATATTTCGCGAGTTTACGAA
Organism: Patescibacteria group bacterium; assembly: GCA_041661425.1. GTDB lineage: Bacteria > Patescibacteriota > Patescibacteriia > UBA9934 > UBA9934 > JBAYHI01. Next base: position 3,710 of record JBAZUI010000024.1, read on the forward strand.
TATCGGCGAAGATAGCGATTATGGGTTCGATAAGACTGAAATTCGAGTTCAACTCTTTACTCGCGGTGGTGTGCATGTTTCCCGGTCTCAAGCCAGGCGAGTTCTTTCCGGACTCGAAAAGTTCAAAGTAGTTGTTTTTGATTTTGAAAATGTCTCGATGGTCGGTCAAGCATTCGCCGATGAAATATTCAGAGTATTTCATAATAAATTTCCGGATATACGTTTAGAGACGGAAAACATGAATGAAGCGGTTGCGTTCATGGTGGGTAGAGTAGA
>JBAZUI010000025.1:0-3944 GCA_041661425.1 Patescibacteria group bacterium
GAAGCCAAACGCGCAATGGAACGTGCGGTTGTTGAAAGTGGCGCCCAAGGAGGAGAAGGAATAACGATGATTTCAAACGCCCCCAAAAACGAAGAAGGAAAAGAAATAGGAAGAAACGACCCATGTCATTGTGGAAGCGGAAAGAAGTATAAGCACTGCCACGGGGCGTAAGGATTAAATAGTCAACAAAGACAAGGCTCTATGAGAAATCATAGAGCTTTTTCTTTGTTTGCTCGCTGGTCGAATTACCAGCAAAAATTTTGTAAAAAAATGAGAACAACTTTCGGAGAACCAATAAGATCAAATTTGTATTCTTATTGCCAGTCAAGAATTCGCGCGAGGAGAAATGAGAAGATCTGGCTATACGCCACCATCACACTCAACGTTCTCTCCATCTCGTATTTCGCCGGTCAATACCTTTCGTATCTGACCACTTATTAATCCCTTGTATTCCCTTAACCGGACCCGTTGGAAATGCACCACTTACAAGGGGGTGTAGACGACCCCAACGGTGACGGTTAAGGCAAAAATTAAAATCATGAACGTAGTCATTCGAAGAGCCGAACGTAAAAAAGCAAAATTGCGTATCGGTACATCCGGACCCTCGGGTTCCGGAAAAACTTACTCAGCCCTTCTTCTCGCTCGAGGAATTGTCGCCGAATGGGAAAAAGTATTGCTCATTGATACAGAGAATGGATCGGGAGAACTTTATTCGGACCTCGGTGCATATAACGTCATCACTTTGCAGGCACCATTCACACCGGAAAAATATATTGAAGCAATCAAGGTAGGAGAAGAAGCCGGAATGGAAGTCATCATCATTGATTCAGCATCGCACGAATGGGACGGAAAAGGTGGATGTTTGGAAATCAACGATCGCCTCGGAGCAACAAAGTTTAAGGGAAATACATGGGCCGCGTGGTCCGAAACGACACCTCGACATCAGAAATTTATTGAAGCGATCACGACGAGTTCCTGCCACATTATCACAACCGCGCGGAGCAAAACTGATACCATTCAGACCGAAGATAAAAAAATTAAAAAGGTTGGACTCAAGGAAATTCAGCGCGAGGGATTCGAGTATGAACTCACCTGTAACTTTACGATTGATCGCGAAGGGCACTATGCCATCGCTTCCAAAGACCGCACAGGACTTTTTATTGAGCGCGATCCTTTTGTACTTTCACAGAAAACAGGAGAGGAGTTATTGAAATGGAATAACGCTGGAGTTGAAGTCAAACCGGTACCACCACCTGATCCCCTCGCCGCGAAAAAGAAAAGAATATTTGTGCAACTCAAAATGCTCGGGTCCGATACAAGCACGATTGAATCGGTTACTGTAGCCGTGAAAAAACTTGTGCAGCTTGATCTCGTCCCGGAAGTGTTTGATGAAATAATGCTTCGGCTGGAGGCGCTCATCTTGGAACGCCGAGCGGCGGGGATTACCGAGCCGGTAAAACCTCCGGTGGAAATTGTTCCACCGATTGAAGAGGAAGAGCTTGAACCGATTTCGTTTGAAGAAGACCAGATTGAGTTTGATGGACAAGACGGCATTCCGACAGAAGACGAACAAGAAGAGATCTCCGCCGAAGAAGTCGAAGCCCTTCAGGGAACATTCGCTGAAGAAGATCCGAATCGCCCGCACACAAAAGAAAATCTTGACGGCACGATTGACCTCATCAGCCCAGACGGAAAAAAGAAACGCATCAAAAACACTGCAAAGGTCGAAAAAACCAAACCCGCTGAAGAAGCGAAATAATCATGGAGAAAGGACAGATTGGAGCAACTGATTTATTGGACCGCAGGATTGTGCCTCTCAACAGGTGCTTCCATTGCAAAAGAGAGCAAATGATTTTCGCTCGAGAAACGGAATATGGCAGAAAAAGTTTGAACTTTATCGGGGTGTGCCGGAATGAGAACTGTTTCCGATTTCTGAATCTCAACTTGCTCAAAAATTGGATTCACGTTCCGAACGCTCAAGTGGTCCGAATGGAGCAGATGGAAATTAATAACGCAATTCACTAACTATGAACATTAATAAAGCAATCATTTGCGGGCGCATTACGCACTCGCCGGAACAAAAAGCATTGCCGAATGGTACGACGGTCGCGAATTTTACGGTGGTATCAAACCACAATTACAAAGACAAAAACGGAGCGAAACAAGAAATCGCCGAATTCCACAGAGTAACCGTTTACGGAAAATCTGCGGAGAATTGCGCTCAGTATCTCACGAAAGGACAAGAAGTTTTTGTGGAGGGAAGAATTCAAACGCAGTCATGGGAGAAAGACGGAGTCAAGCATTACCGAACGGAGATCATCGCCGAACGCGTTCAGTTCGGAGCGAAGCCGAAGGGCGATGAGGGAAATGCTGCATCGGGAGCAAAACCATCGGCTAAAACGGCCACAGCGCCGAAGAAGGCACAAAGTGCCACCGATGATTACGACACCATCAATTATCCGACAGAGGACATTAACCCGGACGATATTCCGTTCTAATATGCATCAGAAAATTAATGAGGAAGACTTGGTAACATGGTGGACTCTTGAGGCGATGCGGAGATTCGGCGGAGGGTTCGTTAAGATGATCGGGAATCTCGGAGCGCATGCGGATAAGTTCAACATTGAGAGAATGAAGATCGCGTGGCCGGAGTATTGGGCTGAGTACATGAAGATGGGTGAATCACTTCGGTCGAGAAAAGAGATGGCAGAAAATTGTTAAAAACATGAAGAGCAACAAAATCAAAACGGAAAAGTGGCTCCGGTCATGGCTGAAGATTAAGTCTGAGGCGTTTGCGAAAAGGACTCAGTATGACGACATGACCATCGGGGCGCTCATTGTGAATCTTGATGAGATTTATAAGCAGGCGCTGGGATATCTCAAAGAGGTGAATGAGGGGACGGTCCGAAAACTGAAAAGAGATCGGTCCGAGTTGAAGCGAAAAGTTTCAAAAGGTCGAAACATCAAAAATAAAATTTAACATGGAAAACGGATGGATCAAAATCAATCGGTCACTCAAGAAAAAGGGTTACTACACCCAGAGTGAATATGTGCACCTTTGGGTCCATCTTCTTCTCAGTGTGAACCACGAAGAAACTGAGTTTTTGTGGAATGGGAAGATCCTGAAAATCAAGCGCGGGCAGTTTGTCACCGGACGTAAGAAATTAGCCCTAGAAACTGGCATCAACGAACACAAGGTAGATAGAATTCTAAAATGCTTTGAAAGTGAGCAACAGATTGAGCAACAAACTACGACAAAATACCGCCTAATTACCGTCATAAATTATGAAAAGTATCAGCAGTATGAGCAACAGATTGAGCAACAAGTGAGCAACAAACGCGCAACAAGTGAGCAACAACTGAGCACAAACAATAAATTAAAGAATATAGAGAGAGATAGGGATGCGGAAAAAATTGATTTGCCGGACTGGTTGGATAAGGGTTCGTGGATGGAGTGGGTCGCCTATCGGAAAGGTCGAAAGCTAACGACAAACGAAAAGACGATGAAAAAGCAGATTGACTTCCTTGCAGAGAATCGCGCAGTCCACAAAGAGATTATCAACCAAAGTATCATGAACGGGTGGCAGGGGTTATTCCCACTCAAGGCAAACGGAGCGCCATCAGTAAAAAAACCGGAGAGTGGAAAGTATGCAGGGCTCGGCACAAAAATAAACGTATGAACACAAACATCATTCCAACACGATACCTCTACGTGAAAACAGAGGACATACCGGAGAGGATACAGACGATTCTCTTCAGCATCAAAGAAAGTTTGCGGGGTTTGTATCTTTACGGAAAATGCGGGACAGGAAAGACTCACGTGGCATATGCAATAGCAAACTATTGCCACGAGAAGAAACTAAAAACGATGTTCTACAGCTCCACCGATTTACTCAGAGAAATTAAACAGGACTTTGACGAAGACCGAAAGTACGTTCCCTTCA
>JBAZUI010000026.1:0-3301 GCA_041661425.1 Patescibacteria group bacterium
CTCTGCACGGATCGTTGCACAAGCCTTTCCACCGAAAGGAATAACGAGAAACATTTTCCCCATCACATCTGCCACTCCAACGCCGGAAAACCATTTCGTCGCATGCGGAGACACTCCCCAAGTATTTCCCACGGAAAGCACCAATTTTTTGCCCATTTTTATGAGCACAATTTCGACAAGCCCTCTCTCGTTGACAATGAAAGTGCGATTTTCCACGCTGACAATTTCTCGCGCAGAAATGGCCATGGGTAATTCTTCCTCTCGTAGTGTTGCGCGGTCAATATAGCGACAAGTTACTTTTCCAAGAGCACACTCCGTAATCAACCAGCCATCGTTTTGCCAGGTAACTGCGATTTGCGTGGCCCTTGCGATAGCAATTTTTTTTCCATGAGAAAGCTCAACCAGTTCTCCATTATCGAGCAGCACAACTCCGGCGGAAAAAATCTGCAAGACATGATACTTGCTTTCAAAAAGTTTTTCAAAAACAAGCGTTCCTTTGCCAGCAATACTTTTTGCATGCATGACTCTGCCTAGCGTTGGGACAATCTTTCCCGCGTCGAGTGGTGATGGAGGCAAAGTTCTCTTCCCCTTGGCAAATTCATCTTCATACCACGCGCGAAGCGCTCCCGGAATACAAGAAAAATCTCGCACCGCATGATTCAATCCCACGTCTTTTTTGAACACTGAAGCGTTGTCTTTCATCCGCCTCACCAAATCCTGCTGCGTATAACCGACCAGCTTGCCTTTATAGGGATGAATTCCGGTGTAGACTTGGAACGTCACAATCCCCCAGGAAAACCAATCACTCATTTCATTGAAAGTTTGCGAGTGCCAATCGCGAATCGAAGGCATAATTACCCGAGCGCCCCATTTTCCAATTGCCCACGCATCCACATCGATTGCGCGCGGTTCTGGTGCATGCATCTTTTTTTGCACAACAAGCCAGTTTAATTCATTTGCGTCGACTAATATTGTCTGCTTATTATGCGCATGCGAAACAACAGTCCGCATATGCCCCACAAGCATGCTCGCATCCTGATCGTCAAAGTGCGTCCGCAACCGATAGTCATTCGTGAATATTCGCGACAACGGCTCTCCGTCCACATAGGGCATATAATACCCGATCGGTTTTTGTGCCAAATCTTTCACAACATTTTCTGGCGTCACGATAAATGCATGTTGACAGTTCTTGAGTAGCATTAGTTTTTCAATCATCCCTTCATTGATTATTTTTTGCGGATCAGTATACAGCTTAATGACCGTATCATTTTTTCGATAGATCGATCCCTCTCCACCAGTTGCCAGATGATCATTGGGATAGAGAGAAATAATTCCCCGTCCCTCCAAAATTATGTCAGTTTTCTTGACAATTTTCGTCATAGCAAGCACCTCCCTCTTCCCGTTCTTTCGAAATATAGATTGCTGCGCATGAGAGATCATCAAACGGGCTCTTTCTTTCTTTAATAATATCTTTCACAAATCGCAGCATCCGTCTTTTCACAAACGCACCTTTTGTATTTTTGTAAGCCACGCATTTGAAAATTGCCTCGGCGAAAGACATGCCATCCACTTGTTCAATGCCATCTGAAAAAACTGAGACAAAGGCTAGCGTCGCGTTTTTTTTCTGCACAGAGAGATCAATTGTGACTCCCCCCATTGCCTGACCCAGAGAATATGCAATCAGATCGACACAGCTCGCCAATCCTGACGGATCAATCCGCCAGCGTTCCTCAAAAAAACATTCGGCCGAAAGATCACCACCCTGATCAAAAATATATTGTGCCTTTTGTCTTTTTTCATAGGAAGGATAATAGGGCATATTCTTGGCCCAATAAAATCTTCGTGCGTCTACCCGCCCTTCGCGGTCCACAATCGCCAAGGCGCCATCTCCCACCATATGTGCAAATGCAAGTTCTGGGGAAATACAGGCATAGAGGCTCGTAGCAAACAGATCGTCATTTTGCAACTCCAGCTCTTTTTGCGTCTTTTCAATCGAATCTGTCCGTGACTTTTTCACACACTCTATTAGCTGATTAATTTGAATTTCGCCATCAGTAAACGACACATATTCCCTAAGCGCTTTCACAGTTGCATAGTTCACAATCCGCGCGCCAACATCCGTGTGTCTTCCCTTTGAACAACCGTCAGAAATTCCAACACAGGCCAGCTCATCATCAAGATATGCCACGGCATGATCCTGACAAGACTTCCCTTCGGCCTGATGCCTCGTACCGATACTGTAATATTCATCAACATTAATCATCTCTTTTCCTCCTTGAAAAAAATAATGGGCGCTACAAATGAAATTGTGCGCCCAGTTTTAGTGTTGTCGTTTTTTGCTCATTGCGTCAAATCACAGGAGCAATGTTTTGACTCGGACCTCCAGTTCCGAGCGCTTGCGATTGGGAACTGACTGACTGGCTGACAAATTGTGCCAACTTCGCCAACTTCCCCTTCGTTGCTTGTCCCGCATCAATATATTGGGTGATCCCGGCATTCCGCTGAAAATTTTCCAACGTTGTTTTATATCTTGCAGCATTGATGCCAATGAGCACGCTCACGAGCGATTCAAGAATTTCTCCTGAAATCGCTTTTTTCATCTCATCGCTAATCATCTCTTCCGTAGCCGAAGACATTGTGTCATCACCATCAGTAATTGTGAATGTGATTCCATTGACACCAAAGTCATCATCGGCCAGTTTCTTGCCATAGGCATTCATCGCGCCAACAGCGCTGTAGCAGGCATCTCTTAGCGGTGTGCCTCCACCGGTCACAAGAGCCGGATAATCTTTTTGCGGATCAATATCAGCCAAGGGTTTAAATCCATGGAGTTCTTCAATCCCTCCACTCAAGCGGCCAGAAAAAAGAATAACCCGCAGCAGTAAATTGTCCGACCGTGGCGATTTTTGGCATGCTTCAACCGCTGCGATTAGGCATTGACGAAGCTCCTGCTCAAAACCGTCCACTGATCCTGTCACATCGATCGCGATAGTGACCAGGGTATATTCAGTTGCTCCCAGATGTTCTGTGCGAATCCCGGAAAAACTAAACCCCTTCACTCCCCCAATCTTCCCATATTCCATCTTCTCATCAAGTCGCGGCATAAATCCACCTCCTATTTTTTTATTACTTTTTCACCAAACCACTCAATGCCTTAGCGCAAAAATTCTTCAGAGGTCATGAGTCGCATGCCTTTTCTTTCCATCTCCACGAGCCATGCATTCGCAATCGCCGGAAAGTCCGGACCATTGGGCACAGCCGACACAGGGCTGCTGCAATCAGTGAGAATGATAAATTTCTT
>JBAZUI010000027.1:0-3093 GCA_041661425.1 Patescibacteria group bacterium
GCGATCTCCTCTGGGCCGATTCTCGTCAGCATGATGGTTGAATAGGTCCTTTGATGAGTGAGTTTTGTAAAGCCACCATAGGTTCCCTCAAAGAAGGCGACCATCATTCCCGTAGAACACAAAAGCCCCGGAAAGAAAAAATCAACATAAGAATGCCCATTGATATTGCTGACAAAGGCCCCCAGGCCATACCCAATCGCGCCTAAGTACATTAAGGGTTCAAGCAAAACCCAAAATAAAGAAACCGTCCAAGTTTTACGGAAATATAGAAAATTACGAGACCAAACTGCCGCAAAACCACTGTTCATTTTAGGAGTACGAATCATATCCATGAAATTCACTATTCGTCCCTCAAGGCGTGTCCGGCTAGTTTCAGAAAGACGTCGTTCAATGTCGGTTTGCGAATAAGAATCTTATCGCTGGCAATCAACTCGATTGCCTTCCGCCCCTCCTGAATCGGGTTCACGAGAATCATCACCGTGTCCTGAATGACTTGATAGTTATAACCACCTTCACGCAGACGACCGAGGTAATAATTCAAATCCACAGGATTGGTCTCGAACTCGACTACTTCAATGCCTATGTGCTCAAGAATCAAATCAGCAGGTTTTCCCATGGTCAAGATACCTCCATGATCCATGATCGCCACTCGATCACACAAGCGTTCAGCCTCCTCCATATAATGGGTGGTTAATACCACCGTGGAGTTTTCTGTTTTTAGATGCTTGATGAAGTCCCAAATCCACAAGCGAGCCTGAGGATCTAATCCCGTTGTCGGTTCGTCCATAAAAAGAAGCTCCGGGCTATTCATTAGCCCACGGGCGATCGCCAAACGGCGTTTCATCCCTCCGCTCAGCGTGTCAACCGCACGATCTGAATACTCTTCAAGACGCATCTCACGCAAGAGAGCATTTGCTTTGCCGGTCGCAGTGCTGGCAGGAATTTTATGATAACTTGCATAGACCAAAAGATTTTCAAGAACGCTGAAATCAGGATCCAGGCCATCTTCTTGCGGTATCACACCAATACGAGTTTTAATTTCTCGGTAATTTTTTTTAACGTTCAGACCCAGCACGTAGAGTTCGCCACTGGTTACTAGTGCACTACAATACATCATTTTCATTGTAGTGGATTTGCCCGCCCCATTAGGGCCGAGCAAACCGAAACATTCCCCTTTGGAAATTTCTAAATTGATGCCGTTGACGACAAAGGTCTCGTCATATTTCTTTTTGAGATCTTTGAGTTCAACGGCGATCTTCTGGCTCATTTAGTCTCTCGATGCTTTTCCACGACGGCTTGAGTCCAGGTCACGGCAACGAATACGAATTGTCTTAGGAGTTACCTCGATCAATTCCGAATCTTTAATCCATTCCATCGCTTTTTCCAAAGTCATCGGACGAACCGGCGTGATACGAACCGCTTCGTCAGTCCCAGAAGCGCGAACGTTGGTCAGTTTTTTCTCACGAGTGATATTCACGACCAAATCATTTTCCTTGGCATGCTCACCTACGATCATCCCTTCAAACACTTCATCACCATGGTTGACATACATCACGCCGCGCTCTTGAAGATTCCAGATCGCGTACGCAACAGCCATCCCTTTACGGTCAGAAACCATTGCGCCGTTCATGCGATGCTCAATCTCACCCTTGAAAGCTTCATAGCCATCAAATTGAGTGTTCAAAAGGCCAGTACCGCGGGTATCCGTCAGGAAGGTTGATCGATAGCCAATCAACCCACGGGAAGGAATACGGAACTCAAGACGCGTACGACCCGTGCCTTTTTGTACCATGTTGGTCATGATACCTTTACGTTTACCAAGTTTCTCAGTCACCGCACCAACGTAAGCATCTTCGATATCGATAACCGCAATCTCCATTGGTTCTGTTTTTTGACCATTTTCTTCCTTGAAGATAACTGTCGGTTTAGAAACCAGAAGCTCGAAGTTTTCACGACGCATTTGTTCGATCAATACGCCCAACTGCAACTCGCCACGGCCGACGACTTTGAAGGAATCCGTCAAGTCGGTTTTTTCCACACGGATTGCCACGTTGTAAAGAAGCTCTCTTTCCAAACGCTCAAGGATTTTACGAGAAGTGACGTTCTTCCCCTCCATGCCTGCGAAAGGTCCATTATTTACCGAGAAGATCATGCCAACGGTCGGCTCATCCACGCGAATTCGTGGAAGTGGAATGGGCTCAGTAACAGAAGTGATAGTGTCACCGATCGTAAACTCTTCCAGACCTGCGATAACAACGATATCACCGGCCCCAACTTCTTCGGCCGGAACTTGAGAGTTCACTTTGTATTGAAACAAAGCTGAAACTTTGACTTTCTTCTGCCCGTGTTCCATCACGCAAAGAACATCGTCACCCACTTTGATAGTTCCTGATCTCATTCGACCAATGGCCAAACGACCTACGTAGTCATTGTATGAGATATTAGAAACCATCACCTGAAGAGGCGCGTTCTCAACAATTTTTGGAGGTGGAACAAGGTTTACGATCGCGTCGTAAAGAACTTCGAGAGAGCCCGTGTTCACCGCTGGATCCAAAGTCGCCATTCCCTCACGGGCAACCGCGTAGATAGTGTGGAAATCACACTGTTCTTCATTCGCCTCTAGGTCGATGAACAAATCAAATAGTTCGTTATGAACCTCTTGAATACGAGCATCCGAACGATCGATTTTATTGATACAGACGATGACCTTCAAATTTTGCTCAAGGGCTTTTTTCAATACGAAACGCGTTTGCGGAAGAGGACCTTCGGAGGCATCACAAAGAAGGATGCAGCCATCAACCATGTTGAGGATACGCTCAACCTCTCCACCGAAGTCACTATGTCCCGGGGTATCGACGATATTTACTTTGATATCTTTGTAAGTGAAAGACGCGTTCTTGGCCGCGATAGTGATACCGCGTTCTTTTTCACGATCCATAGAATCCATCAATCGATCAGCCACGTGTTCATTGTCACGGAAAGTACCCGCTTGTTTGATCAAGTGATCAACGAGAGTTGTTTTGCCATGATCGACGTGGGCAATAATGGCGATATTTCTAATTTTCTTTGGATCCTGAATCATCTGTTTTCATT
>JBAZUI010000028.1:0-2797 GCA_041661425.1 Patescibacteria group bacterium
TGGTTCCCAACTGTTTTCCCTTGTAGGCTCCTCCCATGGCATGGGCGGCATCCTCCAGGACAAAAAGATCATGTTCGCGGGCCAGTTCCATCAAGGGATCCATTTCACAAGGAGTTCCACCGATGTGAACCGGGACAATCATCTTTGTTTTGGAAGTGATTTTTCTTTCGACATCGCGGGGATCCATGTTCGCCGTCTCGGGATCGACATCCGCAAAAACAATTTTGGCTCCGATGCTCAAGGGGTAGGCCATGGTTGCTACAAACGTAATGGCAGGCATGATCACTTCATCGCCTGGTTGTAATCCCGAGAGCTTGTAGGCAATCTCCATCCCGCCCGTCCAGTTTGCGGTTAAACAACTATACCGGGACCCGAACTTCTGATTGATGAGTTGTTCTGCCTGCTGGACTTTTTTTCCAAGGGTGAGCTTGGTGGCGGTTCCCCCGACTATTTCGAGCTTTTTGATTGCCGCTTCGACCTCTTGAAGCGCCTGTGCGTAACCGTTGTTTTCATGATGTTCCGGTATCAGGAACTTGATGACTTCGCTCACATCCTCAGCACGAAAGAATTCCCCGACCGCATGCCAAGGGACTTTGCTCTCACCCGCGGAGTATCGGAAATCGCCACTGCTTTCAGTTTGAGACGGAGGATACGTTTTCATTTGGTTGTATTTTTTCCCTGAAGTGATCCCAATATTTTCAATCGGCTGTTGTCGGCGATTTCGATTTGTTGATGCGAAATCCTGGATTGAGTTGCCTGAAGAATCGCTTCGCGAATGGCAGGAACCATGTTTTCCAGGATCTCATCATTGATTTTTTGTCCTGTTTCTTTGGAGGCACCTGAAGGGTCGCCCATCACGCCGACTTTCACCTCGGCCCGTTGGGAGGTGTTCGGGATTTCCTGCTGGAGCGAAGAAAGCGTTGTTCTGAGTTGAAAAGCATCGGGGTCGGCTTTCATCCGTTCAAAGATCGGGTTCTCGTCAATCACCACCTTGGAACGAACTACTTCCGGACACCAATGCAGCAATAGAGAAGTTTCCGCATCTGCCGCGTGGTAGTCTTGGTGTTGGAAAAAATGAAGCCATGTGGGTGAAAACTCCCAAAGCGGGGGGAGCAAAATCAAGGCGTCATGGAGCGAGGGATTCATCCATTTGAGAATCCGCAACGACTCTTTCAAGTGAAGGAGACTTTCACTCCCTCCATGTCCGGGGAGAATGATGAAGTTACGGAAGCCCTGAAGATGCAGGGATTCGATGATTTCCCCCATCAAATTGGAAAAAGTATTCGGCGTGATATTGATCGTTCCGGCCAGCATCCCTCCGGAGAAGCAATAGTTGACCGTAGGTGCCATTACCACACCAAGAGCCTTGGCAATCTGTTCCCCCATGAATGTTGCATTTCGAATGTCCGTGTCCAAGGGAAGATGAAACCCATGTTGCTCAACAACCCCATAGGGCAGGAGGACCGTTTGATTGGTCTTAAGGTATTCCTGGACCTCGTTGACCGTCAGTTGCCCGAGCAAATGCTTGTTTATCATCTTTTCTGTTTTCATGCGGTCGGAATCGAAAATATGAAAATTGCTGTAATAAGACGAGACGTCAATACAAAACTCGTACAAATAAAAAGACTTCTTGCATATAGTCCGCAAACGTATTAAATCACTCACAATCATGCCGGATATAAGACTTGAAACGATAAGGTCCGTTCTTTACTCGCGTTCTGTGACTCGGAACAGTTTAATTCATCAATTCCACCTGCGGCCCGCCAGTCTTTATGGCGTCATTCAGCAGCTCAAATCAGAAAATCTGCTGATTGAGCCCAATCGAACAACGGTCAGGACGGGACGAAAACCTTCACTCATCGCTCTCAATCCCGACTATGCCCAGTATCTGGGAATTGAAATTCGGTCTGACTGTCTTATCGGAGTGGTGATCGATGCCCAGGGAACTAGAGTGGATCAAATGGTGATCAAATGGGAAGGAATGCCAGATGTTTCGAAGGTCCACGCTCACCTCCTGGAGATGGTTCGTGATTTTCGATCTAAGCACTCTCATGGAGGATCTCGCAAAATTCATTACGTCGGTCTGGCCGACGCCGGCATTGTGGATTCTGCGCGCGGGCTCTCCCTCAAAGCAGTTCACATTACCGGATGGGAACTCGTTGAAATCAGAGATTGGATGACCCATCAAACTGGTATTCCATCGCATGTCATGTCGGCGAACAACGCCAGAGCCTTCGCGGAATACGTGTTGAGCGACGGCGAGAAACCCGAGAGTCTACTGCACCTGGAACTCGATTTTGGAATTGGCGCAGGGTTCATTCGCGCGGGAGAACTTTTTGGTGGCTTTAACGGATGCGCTTTGGAGGTGGGACATTTGATTATTCAAGAGGATGGCCCTTATTGTTCCTGTGGAAATCGAGGATGTCTGGAAGCGTTGATTGGAAAAGCAGGACTGCAAAAAAGGCTGGCTGAATTTCAAAATCAATACGGCGGTCTCGTTCAGAGCGAATTTTCCTACAAGGCCTTCGCGCAAGCCATTCAATTCAACGAAAAGGTCGCTCATCGTGTTTTAATGGAGACCGTTCTGTTTTTCGGATCAGCTCTTTCAAGCGTGATTACGTTATTGAACCCCCAAAGAATTCTACTCAGCGGAGGCCTGACATGCGTTGGAGAATATTTGCTCGTTCTTCTCAATCAGCAACTTGCATTACGCTGCCTTTCGCAGTCGTTGTCCGGATTGGAAATCACTATTTCAACATGCGACGAAATGACAACAGCCTGCGGGGCCGCCTTGTTT
>JBAZUI010000029.1:0-2626 GCA_041661425.1 Patescibacteria group bacterium
GCTCGCTGGAAATTTAGCGCCTGGCTGTGTCGAATATCTGCGCGCCTCGTCAACGTACATCGGCGTACGTTTCCTCGGTGCTCGATATTCTTCTTGCCATGCATCTAAATTTCTGCGCTCGCTGAAAAAAGTACAAGGGCATTGAATCAATTTCCGTGCCGAGATCATATAAAAAAAATCGTCATTTGTCAATGACGTATGGCCCTTTTCGAATTCGGCATTTCTTTGCTATACTCAAGGCGTATGTTAACGTTTCTTCTTACCACAGCCATTATTTTTATTGTTGGACCGTTTTTGTTTATTGAGGGCTTTGCGATTTGGATTCTTATTGCCTTTTCGCGTGATGATAAACTTGCCAAAAAAGTGATTCAAATGGCAACCTGGTGGATGATTGCGGGATTTGCCATTCTCATTTTGTACTTTATTTTACGTTGGCTTTCCTAGTATGGATCGTTTGATCATCTTGGGTCTTCTATTTCTCTTTTTTGCGGTCCTTGCCGTTTTTATCGGGCGAACACGTGGACTGCTGGCGCTTGTGGCAATGTGTGGCACAGGAGGGGTTCTTTTTTTTGGGATTTTTCCAGCGATCCTTGCCGGTTACGATCCCGTATTCGTCACCGTTCTCGGGTCGATGATCATCCTTTGTATCAATTTTCCTCTTTCACATGGATGGAATCAGGAGACGCTTGCGGGTTTTCTTGGAGCGTTAGGTGGGCTTATTCTTGTGATTATTTTTTCCGAACTCGCGGTTTGGCTCACTGGGCTCAATGGCATGGGATCTGATGATGTGATTGATTTACTCTCTCGCGCCGAAGTGATTGCCCCGGCGAAATTATTGCTCGCTGGAATTATTCTTGGGGCTGTTGGATTTCTTGATGACGTCACCATGAATCAAACAGAGGTTGTGGCAGAACTCCACGAAGCGAACCCCCACCTCTCTCACGCAAAACTTTTTATGTATACCATGGCGGTTGGGCGTCATCGTATTGCCTCCACGATCAATACACTTTTTCTTGCTTATGCTGGCGCGGCCATGCCACTCTTTCTTCTTTTTCTTCTTGAACAGCAGGGAATAACGAATTTTTTTGAAGCTGACGTTGTGGCCGAGGAAATTGTGCGTATTCTTGCCGGGTCCATTGCCCTCTGTCTTACGATCCCGCTTTCAACCGCATTTGCATTGATGTTCAGAAAACGATAAGCTACGCTCTCTATGAAACAGTCTCAACTTTTTACAAAAACCACAAAGACTCCACCGGCCGATGCAGACAGCGCCAATGCGAAATATCTGGTTCAGGGCGGTTTTGTCGATCAAGAGATGGCGGGAGTGTATACTTATCTTCCACTTGGACTGCGCGTGCTTCGACGGGTGGAGCAAATCATTCGGGAAGAAATGGATGCGCTCGATGCGCAAGAAATTTTCATGCCCTCGCTTCATCCAAAAGAGTATTGGGTGGCAACCAATCGTTGGGATAGCGTGGATGTGCTTTTCAAACTTCATTCGCAAACCGACAAAGATTACGCACTCGGCGCCAGTCACGAAGAAGTCGTGACTCCGCTTGCGCAAAAGTTTACGCGATCATATAAAGATCTGCCTTTTGTCGTTTATCAAATCAATACAAAATTTCGTGATGAGCTCCGGGCAAAAGCCGGCATTCTTCGAGGCCGTGAGTTCCGCATGAAAGACATGTATAGTTTTCATACGAATCAAGAAGATTTAAGCGCGTATTACGCACGGGTTCTTGAAGGATATGTAAGAGCATTTACCCGTGCCGGGCTTTCGGTAAAAGTGGTTGAGGCAAGTGGCGGAATCTTCACAAAAAATCCTTCGCATGAATTCCAGGCGCTCACGCCAGTTGGTGAGGATGTGATCATCGCCTGTCCAAAATGTCAGTTCGGACAGAATGCAGAAGTTGCCACCCTAAAAGAGGGAGATGCCTGTCCAAAATGTGGGGCACGCCTTTCAAAAGAAAAGGGGATTGAGGTTGGAAATACGTTTGATCTTGGCACTAAATATTCCGATGCGTTTGGGATGGATTTCACGGCGGAGAACGGGGAACGAAAACGTGTTTTGATGGGATGCTATGGAATCGGCACCACGCGTTTGATTGGGGCGATCGTTGAAGCGCATCACGATGATCGCGGGATCATTTGGCCAAAGAGTGTTTCGCCGTTTACGCTGCATTTGGTTTCTCTTTCCTCGCGCGATGAAGCCATGCAAAAGAAGATCGAGGAAGCATCCAAAAAACTATACGATGAGTTGCAAGAAAGACAGATTGACGTGCTGTGGGATGATCGCACGGGAGTGTCGGCCGGAGAGAAATTCGGGGATGCGGATTTGATTGGAATTCCCCTTCGTCTTGTTATTTCGGAAAAGACGCTCGCAAACGATTCGGTTGAGTGGAAGGTGCGCGGAGAAGATGATATGGATTTTGTTCCGGTGGGTGAGGTCGTTGGAAAGATCGAAGAATTCATGAAGTAGCAAAGAAAAAACCGCCGGAATGATCTGTACCCCAAAAAGTGGACACGAAAGTGTCCACTTTTTGATTCTGTTAAACTACTACCATATGAGCAGAAGAATATTTACGAAGGAACAGATCGATGAGATGCTGAAGAATGCGAACGTGTC
>JBAZUI010000030.1:0-2600 GCA_041661425.1 Patescibacteria group bacterium
ATATGAGAAATACAAGACCGAGGCTTTTGCGCTGCGCAAGAAATTGGTCATGGATATTTTGGACAAGAACATGACCGAAGGTATCGCAAAGATCGACGCTGCGGCTGCCGATATGGAAGCGGCTCACAAAGAAGATCCGTCTGTTCCGACTGCGGGACAATTGAAACCGGAACTCCAACAAGATCGAAAAGCGCTTGAAGCGAAGTTGGACGCGGCGCTTGAAGCCGGAGACGAAAACGCTTTTCAACAAGCGCTCAATGATTTTCGAGTGAAGTGGGAAACGATGCAGCGAGAAGGAGAAAAAGCGATGCAACAATCCGTTTCAAAAGTTTGTACGACAGCACTTGCGCAATTCGATAATGCCAACAAACAAATGGATCCAGGGATTCAAAAGATCAAAGCGCTCCAATCAAAATGTGCGAATAGCACGACCGATGAGTGTTTGAAGGTCAACGAGTTTTCATCGCGTTTTGAAACGATTCTTTCGAAATTCACGGATCTCAAGACCGAGATGGGATTGGCGACAAAAATGTGTCAAAATCCCGATACTGCCGATCGAAAGAATATGATCGCACTCATGAACAAGATCAGATCCGATGCTGAAGATGTGAAGGTCTACGGAAAAGCGTTGGAAGCCGAGAAAGATAAGGTGTTGGCAAACACGGCGGCTGAAGTGTGCGCGAAAGCGATACCTCAACTCGATGCCGCACAAACCGAGATTCAAAAAAATGACCTGACCTCGTTGCAAAACAATATCAACCGATGCAAGGGAAAAACGACGGAAGAATGCAAAGTGGTGAATGGACTCGTGAACGATGTGGCAAAATTGAAAACACATATCACCGCTTTCAATGGTGAAGTTCAAAAAGTAAAAATACTTTGTTCGAATGCGGCGACCGAAGACGATCTCAAAACGCTCTCTGATATTTTGAATAGTTTGAAGTCGAGCGGTGCCGATCTTCGCGCTGAGGCAAAGGATCTGCAGGTCAAACAATCGGAACAAATGAGTGAGAAGATCTTATGCCGTTCTGTTGTTCCTCAAATGGAAATTGCCAAGCAACAAATTTCCGCAGGGCTTTCTGAAATGAACGGGATCAAATCGGGGTGTGCGGGAAAGACCGACGAGCGATGTAAGGTCATCAATGAGAACGGCGCGAAATTCGATACGGTAACAAATCTTTCAAAGGGTATTCTTGGAAAGATCGGAGAAGTAAATGGAAAATGCGCGAACGCTTCTGTTGACTCATTGGATCAAGGACTTCTCGATCTTTTGGAAGGATTGCAAAAAGATCGGGATGAGCTTTATAAAAACATTACCGATATCAAAGAACTGGAAGCACTTGCAGGAAAAGGTGCGGGTGTAACGATCGAAGCTGAAATGGAAGTTTCCACAAGTCTTCTTCCAAAGACCGAATCATGGCATTCTTCAAAAGGAAGAAGCGGCGAGAGTTGGAGACCTGCGATGTTTGGAACGGGTTATTGGTATCTTTCGCGCGGAGGAGAATCTCTGTCATACAAATTCAGCGCGCTGAAAGACGGCACCTATAACGTGTGGGTTCGCGATTATGTTGATAATTTCCAAGCACGCGGCGTGAGAAGGATCACCTTTACTTTTGACGGAAAGAACTATGGAACGTTCGGTGAAACGAGTGCTCCCGTTCCTGCGGGAAATAAGATCGGAGTGTTTGCATGGCACAAGGTTGGCAGCGGTGTTTCTTTGAAAGCGGGTGCACACAGTATGAAGATCACCAAAGAAGCGACGACCGCGGGCGCGGCGATACTGGACTCGTTCTATTTAACAACCGGCAACGAAACGCCATCTGAGAAATAATCAAAATCAATACCATGGAAAATAAAAATAAAATCATAAAGATAGTGATGATCGTTGCGGGAGTTCTCATTGTTGGCGGCGGAATATATTTCGCCACAAAAAAATCTCCCGAAGAGAAGATCGCGCAAGTTGAAACAAAAGTCGGTGATGCTGTTGGCGATATCGCTGCAGCAGTTCCTGATATGGATTTCAGCATGTCGCCTTTGCCCGACCTGAATGTTTCGGCTTTGAACGTGGAAGTTGGTGGATCGAATGTGGGTACTATTTTTTCCGCTCCTTCGGTGAACACCGATTTCTCTCTCAAGACCGGAAGTTTGGATTTTAAAACGCCGACCGTTTCGTCGTCCGATCTTAATTTCACGATGCCAACGATCCCAACGATGCCTACAGTTCCGACCGGTGCTCCAAGTGGCAGTGGAGGAACACAAACAACAACACCCCCTCCAACAACGACCGCTCCACCGTCAGGTTCTACAGGAGGTCAACCGTCAGTTGATTGTTCGCAATTCGCATCAGTTCCAAGTTGTTCAATGACCGGTCCCGGAGAAGCAATGTGCAAACAGTGTTATCCGAATAAATAGCAGGGAATAACAGTTATCAAAAAAACCGCCGCGCCACAAAAAAGCGCGGCGGTTTTTGTATACTGCAACGCTTCGCGGGACCCGCTCCTTTTAAGACGAGTTTTTGTGGTAAAATAGATGAATAATTTTAAAAACGTATGAAAACAATAACGGCTCCCGAATTAAAACAACTTATCATCGACAAACCC